>NZ_AP022577.1:4844384-5449932 GCF_010730955.1 Mycolicibacterium aubagnense
CCGAATCCGATGACGAGCTCGAGGTCGTCGAGATGTCGTCGGCTGACGCCCGAAGATGGATTGAAGATGCGTTCGTCAGACCGACGTTCGCATACGAGGCCTATGATTGGCCGCTATACGAACCGTTGGTTCAGTGGCTGGTAACCCGGCTGCCCGAAGGCGGTGAACATCGGCCCCCTGCTATGGATTGGCAAGTTGCCGAACAGCTTTGTGATGCTTTCTTTGCCAGCAGATTGTCTGGTCCGTTCGCAGGACCCATGTATCGGGATCAGCTGCTCGAACTTTTCGAGACTGGCACAGAGGACCCGCTGCGGTGGAGTGAAAAACGCGTCCGAGACGTAATGCGCAACCCGGCTTACTCTTACGACGACGGCGATGACATTCCGTTGGAGGTCGCGCTGAATGTGCCCGACCTGCTTCGTGCATTCATTTCATATGCACACGCGCAGAGTGGGATTGGGGATGAACTGACTTCGCGAACCCTCGCCGTGATCGACGAGTTGCGGTCTAGCTACAGGCACGAACTTCTGGGCGAGGCGCGAGAGTTTTGGGGATACGACGAGGCCGGCTAGCAGTCGGTCCTCTCCTGGGGCACAGACGATTTGGAGCCGTCAAGGAAACTTGACGGCTCCAAATCGAACATGTCAGGAGAGCTGGCCGGCGCGTCACAGCGCGCGCAGACACCACGAAACCGACGCGCGAACCGGCGGCAGGGCGGGTCAGCGCTCAACCGAAACCGGCTCACTCCCCGCAATCTTCTGCGTCCGCTTGTACATCCACGCCAGCACCGCTGCGAAGGCTACGACGCCGATCACTTGAGGAGCAGACCCGCCGAAGCCGGAGAACAGCGCGAACGGCTCATCGGAACCAGTCCCGGCGACGAAACCCGCGAACACGACGCCATAGAGGCTCTCGCCGACGATCATGCCCGTCGCCAACAGCACACCCAGACGCTTCTTGCGCTCGACGTCTCCGCCGGTTCGGTCCGCCCAGCGGTTGTAGAACCAGCCCAACAGCGCGCCCAGCGGAATGATCAGCGTCAGGCTCATCGGCAGGTACATGCCCATCCCGACGGCCAGCGGCGGCAGCGCGAATCGCGATGTGCGGGTGAGGGTCTCGTCGACGATGATCGCCACGACGCCGATCACCGCGCCGAGTCCGATCAAGCCCCAGTTCAACGATCCGCCGAAAACGCCCTTGGCCAACGACGAAATCAACGCGGCCTGCGGCGCGGCCAGCGCATGGTCGCCCGCGCCGGGAGCACCGAGGAACCCGAACGCCCGCTGCATCAGGTTGAGCACCGGAGGGATGATCGCCGACCCGAACGCCACACCAATGATCAACGCCACCTGCTGTTTCCATGGCGTCGCTCCGACGAGCTGACCGGACTTGAGGTCCTGCAGATTGTCGTTGGAGATGGTCGCCACGCCGAACGTGATGGCCGCCGCGAACAGCGTGAACGCCACGAGTGCGGTGGATTGCCCACCGGAGGCAGGCCCGAACACCACCTTGATCAACACCGCGGCGATCAGCACTGTCAGGATGCCGACGCCGGAGATCGGGCTGTTCGACGAGCCGATCAGCCCCGCCATGTACCCGCACACCGACGCGATGACCAGTCCGATGACGAAGATGAACACCAGACTCGCCGCGATGATCCCAGCCGAATGCCCTTGCAGCACAGTGCCGCGGCTGAAATCCCACAGCAGCACGGCGATCGGCAGCAACATCACCACGACGGTGCCGACGACGATGGGAAAGGGGATGTCGCGCTCGGTGAGGTCGACCACCTGGCCTTGCCGTCGGTCGCGCGCCGACACCAGTGCATCGGTGACGCCCTTGATAATGGGGCGCAGGATCTTCAGCAGCGTCCAGATCGCCGCGACGGCAATAGCTCCCGCGCCGACG
Source organism: Mycolicibacterium aubagnense (assembly GCF_010730955.1). Taxonomy (NCBI): domain Bacteria; kingdom Bacillati; phylum Actinomycetota; class Actinomycetes; order Mycobacteriales; family Mycobacteriaceae; genus Mycobacterium; species Mycolicibacterium aubagnense. Next base: position 4,846,293 of record NZ_AP022577.1, read on the forward strand.
AACCGCACCTCATGCACGAAGACGCCGTCGATGATGTCGCCGATCGGCTCACCGGTCCCGAGTGTCCCGATGGTGCGGATCGGCAGCAGCACCCCGAACGAGATGACCAGCCCGACGAGCATCGCGATGCCGACCGTCATACCGATCAGGTGCCCGACGCCGATCATCGCCATCGACAGGCCGGCGCTGAACATCGTGCCGCCCGCACCGATACGGGTATATGCGGTAACCGAATTCGCGAGCACCTTGAGATTGGCCAGCAGTCCGAAGCCGGCCGACACCAAAGAACCGAACGTGATCACCCGAAGTCCGGTGCGGTTGGCCTCCGCGCCTTCGGTGCCGTCACCGACCTTGAGCACCTCGGCGGCGGCGACGCCTTCGGGGTAGGGGAGCTCGGTGCCGGTGACGAGCGCGCGGCGCAACGGTATGGAGTACATGACGCCGAGGGTGCCGCCGACCGCGCAGACGGCGACGGTGGTCCAGTAGGGGAAGCCGGTCCACCAGCCGATCATGATCAACCCGGGCAGCACGAAGATGATCGCCGAGAGCGTGCCCGCCGCCGACGCGACGGTCTGCACGATGTTGTTCTCGACGATCGAGTGGTTGGCGAAGCTGCGCAGCACCGCCATCGAGATCACGGCGGCCGGGATGGCGGTGGCGAACGTCAGGCCTACTTTGAGTCCGAGATAGACGTTGGCGGCGGTGAACACGAGCGTGATGGCGCCGCCGAGCAGGATGCCGCGAACGGTCAGTTCACGCAGCGTCGGGGTGGCGGGGGTCGCTGGAGTGGCGGTGGCCAACTCGTGGTCCTCTCTCTTGGGTGCTCTACACCGTAAGCGCTGAGCGCCGAGGTGTGCCCACCTTCGAGAAGGACGTGCCGCTAGCTTTCCGCCGCCGCCACCAACGACCGCAGCTTCACGTTCGGGTTGTCCCGCTGGAACCCTTCGAGTCGCCACGGCGTCGAGAACAGCACCAGCAGGACGCCGTCGGTCCGGGTCAGCACCTCGCACGACACCTGCTTGCTCATGAACTCGGCGTCCTCGGGGTCGACGACCCGCGCCACCTGGTACGGCAGCGATTCCATCATGATGGCCGCGCCGATCTCGGTCGCCATCCGGTGCGCGGCCACCTCGAACTGCATGGGGCCGACGGCTGCGAACACCGGTGCCTGCTCACCGCGCTTGTCCGAGCGCAGCACCTGGACGACGCCCTCTTGGTCCAGCTGCTCGATGCCCTTGCGGAACTGCTTGTGCTTGCTCGGATCCTTGCCGCGGACCACCGAGAAGTACTCGGGGGAGAAGCTCGGGATCGGCGGAAACTCCACGGGCACATCGCGATACAGCGTGTCGCCGGGGCGCAGTGCCGCGGCGTTGGCGAGGCCGATCACGTCACCGGGCCACGCGTCGTCCAGCGTCGAACGCTGCTGCCCGAACACCGACTGCGCGTACTTGGTGACGAACGGCTTGCCGGTCCCGGCGTGCGTCAGCACGTCACCGCGTTCGAACGTGCCGGAACACACCCGTGCGTACGCGATCCGGTCGCGGTGCGAGCTGTCCATGCCGGCCTGCACCTTGAACACGAACGCGCTGAACGGCGAATCCACCGGACGTGGCTGGCCGGCGACATCGACGATCGCGCCGGGCGAGGGCGCCAGGTCGACCAGCACGTCGAGTAGCTGGTTCACGCCGAAGTTCAGCGCCGCCGAGGTGAACAGCACCGGCGACGACTCGCCGGACAGGAACGTCTCGCGGTCGTAGTCCGAGCCGTCCATCGACAGCAGTTCGGACTCTTCGACGGCGGTGTCCCAGTCACCCTCGGCGGCATCGTGCGCCTTGTCGGCGGGGATGTGCTCTTCCGGCGCGGCGGTGGCGCCACCGGCGGTGCGGGTGAAGCGGATGTAGTGGCCCTTGCGGCGGTCCATCACACCCTTGAAGTCGCCGGCGATGCCCACCGGCCAGGTCAGCGGCGTCGTCCGCAGCCCGATGCGCTCGTGGATCTCATCCATCAGCTCCAGCGCGTGCCGGCCGGGGCGGTCCCACTTGTTGATCACCGTGATGATCGGGATGCCGCGGTGCTTACACACCTGGAACAGCTTCAGGGTCTGCGGCTCAAGGCCTTTCGCTGCGTCGATGAGCATCACCGCGCAGTCGACGGCCGTCAGCACCCGGTAGGTGTCCTCGGAGAAGTCGGCGTGGCCGGGGGTGTCCAGCAAGTTGATGACGCAGTCGCGGTACGGGAACTGCAGCGCCGTCGACGTGATGGAGATGCCGCGGGCCTTTTCCATCTCCATCCAGTCCGACACCGTGGACTTGCGGCCGGCCTTGCCGTGGATCGCGCCCGCCTCGGTGATCACCCGTGCATGCAGGGCCAGCGCCTCGGTCAGCGTCGATTTACCGGCGTCAGGGTGGCTGATGACGGCAAACGTGCGGCGACGGGCGGCTTCGGTGGCGACCCGGCTGGTGGAGCCGGTAGCTGAGGCGGAACTGGTGGCGGGGGCGGTGTCGGTCATGGCACCAGACATGCTATTGGCCGACCAGGCAAAACCTGTAATCGCGACGGCGTGACCAGCGGGTTTGCTTACGGCCGGAATCGGCACAGCAGTCGCTGGACGGCGCTGCCGGGCTCCGGCGGCCGCCTGCTGACGTACGGCCACGGCTCGTTGCGCTCCGGAACGGACTCTGTGCGGACCTGCTTGAGGTGAGTCCGCAGGTATCGGCGCACCTCCTGGAGCGCGGGATCGGCCCAGCGGTTGACGGCCTCGATGGGGTCGGAGGTCAGGTCGTAGAGCTCCCACTGGTCGTCGAGCGGGTCGGTGCGGTACGTATCGCCGCCCCGGCTGTTCGCCGCCAGGTGCCGCACCCCCGGTTCGGTCCACGTCGCCGGATCGTCGAACGTGCGGACCAGCTTCCACAGGTGACCGGCGCCGCCGACCACAGCGCCGGAGACCCGTGACACCAGTCCCTCGAAGTTGGCGGCGACGTTCGCGGGCACCCGGATACGCAGCAGCGCAGGCGGATTCGTGTTGGCTCCGATCGCCTGCGCGGCGCCCGACGCCCCGGTGTCGCCTTCGAGGATGTTGTCGCGGGTCATGATGTAGACCGGCCGGTCCTTTTCGGCCGCAGCACCATTCACCACCGGCATGAGGTCGCGGCCGGGCAGGGGATGTACTTCGGTGAACGAGGCGGCCAGCGTCTCGGACGTGGCGGCGACGTCGACGCCGGCGGCGCCCAGCAGCGTCGGCACCAGGTCGACGTGGGAGGTCGGGGCGTCGACTTCGCGGGAAGTGGTCGTGTCTGCGCCGATCCGGACGATGACGAACGGGACGCGCGTCGCCTCGTCGTACAGGTTGAACCACTTCTGATGCAGCCCGCCGTGCGCGCCGAGCAGGTCGCCGTGATCGGAAGTCCGTACCAGCAAAGCATTTTCGGACCCGTTCTCGGTGACGGCCCGGCGAACCCGGTCCAGCGGACCGTCGACTTCGGCGTGCAGCCGGTAGTAGAGGTCGCGGTACTGCTGCGCATTGCGGCGGTAGGTGCGTTCGATCACCGCGGCCGGCCCGTAGCCGGAGTAGTAGGCCTCGCGGAAGGCGGCTTGCGCGGCCGGCTTGTCGCTCAGGTCCTCGGTGGCCGTAGGTGCCGCGGGCACATGTGGCGGTTCGAGCACGGGGTAGTCGAGTAGCGGGCTCCGCCGTACCCACGCCGGAAACAACACGATGTCATGGGGATTGACGAAGCTGGCCACCAACAGGAACGGCCGCAGCGCGTCGGCGTCGCCGGCGCGCCGCCGCGCGTAGCGGTCTTCGAGCCAGGCGACCACGCGTTCGGCGACCAACGGATCCCGGCGAAAACCACTGTTGGACATGGCCGCTCCGTGCGGCTCCGGTCCGACCCAGCCGGAGAAGCCGTACGGCCCCAGCGGATCGGCGTCGAGGTACGCCTGCACCGCCACCGGGTCGACGACGCCGTCGGCGTCATTGGTGGCCAGTGGCTTGCCGGTCTTGGGGTCTTCCAGGTCGGCGTGCGAGATGTGCCACTTGCCGTCGTAGTGCGTGTCGTAGCCGGCGGCGCGCAGCCAGTTGCCCAGAGTCGGTACCTCGCCTTGGCGCAGCCAGCGCAGCCGTGAGTCGTCGTACCGCTTGCCGAGGCCGTCGGTCTGCGTGACGCCGTGCAGGTCCGGGTATTGACCGGTGAACAGCGTCGGCCGACTGGGGGCACACGCCAGCGAGCCGGTGTAGTGCCGGGTGAAGTGCACGCCGTGTTCGTCGAACCAGCGCCTCCCGCCGAGAGTGCGGTGTCGCCAGGCGAGGACGTCGTCGGACTCGTACGGCGGGACCGCACGTTCCTCGTCGGTCATCAAAATGACGATGTCGGGGCGCTGCTCCACAGCGCCATGAAACACCACTGATCGCGGCTGCGCAGTGAAACGGCAGACAACCTCTGTGGTCGATTTTTTCCTGAATTAGCTGGTACTTTCGTGCTCCTCGAGCCCCACCGCCGCCAGCAATTCCTTCCGGTCTTTCTCCAGTTTGCCGGAGGTGTCAATTTCGCGCATCAGGTCCGCCAGGCCATCCGCGATGGCGTTGAGTTTCTGCTGGAGGGCATCGGTCGAGCGAGTCTCGGTGTTCTGCAGCAGGGCCACGAGCAGGAACGTGATGATGGTGGTCAGCGTGTTGATGATCAGCTGCCAGGTATCGAAGTTCACGAAGAGAAACGTGGGCGCCCAGATCACCACGATGGCAACGCAGGCGGCAAAGAACCACGCTTTGGAAGCCCACTTCGAGACCTGTGTCGCGAACCGGTCGAAGAACGGAACGTCCTTCGATACGTCGCTGGGTAACTCAGCACCCTGGTTCGCGGTGTTGGCGGTATCGGTCATGGCGGCCTCCCAGGAGCGCAGATGAGGCAGTAGCCATACCCGGCAAACGGAGCGCCCAAACGCCTTGCTGTGTCCGGACAGCCCAAAACTGAAGTGCCGCAGGGGAAGCGGCGAGCACTACCTAGTCGAACTGCCCGGCCAGGTACTCCGTCCGCGACGCAGTGCGCGCCAGCTTGCCCGACGTTGTGCGCGGGATGCGCCCCGCGGCGACGAGCCGCACGTCGGCGACGCGAACCTGATGATGACGCGACACCGCGGCCCGCACGGCCTCGGCGACAGGCTCCAACGCGGCCCGGCCCGCACCCACCGCGCGCTCGGCGACCACAACCAGTTGTTCACCCGAATCGCCCGGCACAGCAAAGGCTGTCACGTAACCTGAGCGCACGGCCGGCGACGCACCACTGACCGTCGCCTCGATGTCCTGTGGGTAGTGATTGCGCCCGTCGACGATCACCAGGTCCTTGATCCGGCCGGTCACGAACAGCTCGCCGCCCACGTACACGCCGAGATCCCCTGTGGCCAACCACAATGCGTTGTCCTCGGCGCCGTCGGCGTGGCTGACGGTCTGGCGAGTTTGCAGCTTGTTGCCGAACACCCGCTCCGACTCCTCCGGCCGGCCGAAGTAGCCCCGGCCGATGTTGTTGCCATGCAACCAAATTTCTCCGACCACTCCGTCGGCTGCTTCGTCGCCGTCGGGGGTCACGATGGTCACCCACTGGTCGGGGATGGCGCGCCCACACGACACCTGCGGTACCGCACCCTCGGCATGCCGGCCCACGACGACGGCGCGGCCCGCCGCGAGCTCCGCGCGGTCCAGATATGTGGCGCACGGCTTTTCGTCGGCGGCGATGCTGGCCACCGACAGGGTGGCCTCGGCCATGCCGTACGACGGCTTGACCACCGTCTCGGGCAGTCCGTACGGCGTGAACGCCTCCATGAACTGCTCGATGGACGGCAGCGTCACCGGCTCGGACCCGTTCAGCAGCGTCACCACATTGCTCAGGTCGAGGGACTCACCGGCCGGCGGCAGGCCGCGCTGCGCACACAACTCGAACGCGAAATTGGGTGCCGCGGCAAAAGTCCGGCCGTGCGCGGCCTCGTCGGCCAGCCGCTTGATCCAGCGGTAGGGCCGCCGGACGAACGCCATCGGGTCCATGAGGCTGATCTGACCGCCGCACAGCGCGGGGAACATGATCATGATCAGGCCCATGTCGTGGTACAGCGGCAGCCAGCTCACGCTGCGGATGTCGGTGTCCAGCCCGCCGGCCAGGATCATCTGAATGACGTTGGTGCACACGTTGCGATGCGTGATCTCCACGCCGGCCGGGGTGCGCGTCGAGCCCGAGGTGTACTGCAGGTACGCCACGTCGTCGGTGCGAGCGCCCGGGTCGACGTGCATCTCGGCCAGCGTGCCGGGCACGGCGTCGACGGCGATGACGCGCGGTCGCTCGGCGGCGGGCAGCGTCTTGATGAACGCGCGGACCGCCTCGGCGGCAGCGGTCGTGGTGAGGACGGCGGACGGTTTGGCGTCCGCCAACACGGCGGCCAGGCGTTCGGTGTGGCCGGCGAGGGCCGGTGCGAACAGTGGCACGGCGATGTTTCCGGCGTGGACGGCCGCGAAGAACGCCGCGACGTAGTCGACGCCCTGCGGCGCGAGGATCGCGACGCGGTCGCGGGGAGCGGTGACCTGTTGCAGCCGGGCCGCGACGGCATTGACCTGAGTCCAGAGCCCGTTCCAGCTGAGTTCGATGATGTCGCCGTCGGGATTCTGCGCGTAGTCGATGAAGCGATACGACGGCTGATCGCCCATCGCCGCGCGGTTGCGCTCCAGGAACGACGTCAGCGTGATGCCGTCAGGTATGACGATCTTGCCGTCCGGTTGGACGTATTGTTCCAGCGATTCCGCCGCCCCAATAATGCTGTGACTCAAGGCTTCCCGACCCATATGTCAACACTAGTAGCGGATCTAACTAATCGACGAGTCGGACAATTATGAAAGTCACCACTGCGGGAACGGTGATGTGACGCAGCCCACTGGTAATCGGTCGTGGGATGCGGTCCCGCTGGCGTCGACTGCGAAATTTATTCCCGGATATATACCCCCCTCGGGTACTATGGCTGACGATACCGACACCTGAACCGGAGGCCGACGTGACGCATGGCAGCACGCGCCCCCATGTCATCGGCTGGGTCGTCGGACTGCTGTTCTTGATCGTGGGCATCATCGGCATGCATTCGCTGATCGTCACGCCGGCGCACGCGCCGTCGCATCACCCGCAGTCGGCTGTTCATCAACCCGCCAGCGCTCCGGCTGGGCAAACATCCATGTCAGATGCCTGCAACTGCAACGGGCACAATGGCTTTCACGCCTGCGTTTTCGTCATGACCGAACTGCTGACCATCCTGGGTCTGGCTTTGCTGTACTGGCTGGGCGTCACGCCTCAGGAGACCGTGCAGGCCCAGATTCGCCAAGCATTGCGGCGCAGGCAACGAGCCCCGCCGTGGACGGTGCTGACCCTCGAGGAACTGTCTCTACTCCGAATCTGATGGGCCGCGCTCCGCGTCCACCCCATCCAATTCCCAAGGAGTCCAACCATGTTCAAAATCACATCTATCGCCACCGTTGCTGTAGCCGGAACCGCTGCTGCCATCGCGCTGGCCGCCTGTAGCCCGCCGAGTCAGCACGACTCGACCCTGCCCCCGACCAGCTCGTCCATGCCGATGTCGGGCCACAACATGCCGGGGATGTCGGGCGGCAACATGCCTGGGATGTCGGGCACCAACATGCCCGGGATGTCAGGCGCCAACTTCAACGACGCCGACGTGACATTCCTGCAGATGATGTATCCGCACCACGCGCAGGCCGTCGAGATGGCCAAGCTGGTCCCGACCCGCTCGCAGAACCAGCAGGTGAAGGATCTCGCCGCGGCCATCGAGAAGGCCCAGGCTCCGGAGATGCAGCAGATGACGACGCTGCTGGCCGGCTTCGGCAAGCCCGCGCCGTCGGCCACCATGAGCCACTCGATGCCGGGTCTGATGACCCCGCAGCAGATGACCGACCTGACGGGCCTGTCCGGCGCGGCGTTCGACAAGATGTGGCTGCAGATGATGGTCGAGCATCATCAGGGTGCCATCACCATGGCGGGCGATGAGCTGAAGAACGGCACCAACGCCGACGCCAAGAAGATGGCCGAATCGATCGTCACCACGCAGCAGGCCGAGATCAGCACGATGAACGGCATGCTCGCCACGATGTAAGCCGACGACCGCCGATGCGGGCGGTCAGAACTGTTACTTCAGCACCGGTGTCCGTAGGCGACCCTCGCTGGGAAGCGTCAACTTTCCCTGACTCGTCAGGGAAAGTTGACAGCTCCAGATCGCATGTGTCACAAGACAGAACGACACGCCGACGACGACACGCCGCGCTACGCGGCTGACACTGTGTTCAAGCTTCGATGTCCGGAGCCGCTACTCAGATCATGTCGTTCTTGGTCAACCAGCGCATGACGGGCCAGCCGATGAACACCGGCAGCCAGCACGTCAGCACCCGATAGAGCAGTACCGACGGCACCGCGATCGCGGCCGGCAGCCCGAACGCGGCCAGACCACCGATCAGCGCGGCCTCCACAGCGCCGACACCACCGGGCGTCGGGGCGGCCGAGGCGAGTGTGCCACCGATCATCGTCACGACGCACACCGTCACGAACGACGTCGACCCGCCGAAGGCCTCGATACTCGCCCACAGCGCCAACGCCGCGCCCAGAGTTGTTGCACTGCAGCCCAACACGATCAACCCGAGGCGCCGGGGTTCGCGGCCGAGCTCGATGAGGTCGGCCCACACCTCCGTCAGTCGCGGCCGGACCGATGTCCCCAGCCAGTGCCGCCACCGCGGCACCAGCATGAACGTGCCCACCACCCCGAGCGCCGCGCCGCCGATCAGATAGAGGATCGTCGACGACGGGACGAAGTGCGACAAGTCGGCCGACGCACCCGCGGCCGCACTGAAGAAGATCAGCAGTGCCACGTGCGTGAGCACCTGCACCGACTGCTGCAGCGCCACCGCGGTCGTCGCGCGTAGCGCGCCGAGCCCCGCCTTCTGCAGGAACCGGGTGCTCAGGGCCAGGCCGCCGACGCCGGCGGGCGTCGTCGTCGCGGCGAAGGTGTTGGCCACCTGCATGATGGTCAACTTCCCGAAGTTCACCGACTCCGAGGCGCTGGCCCACAGCGCCGCCGCCGCGCCGACATACGTCAGCGCCGAGACCGCAAGCCCGAGCAGCGCCCACCACCAGTTGGCGGACCGCAGCTCGGAGAAGAACGTCGGCACCGTGCTGATGAATGGATAGGCGACGTACACCAGCGCGATGAGCAGGACCAGCTGGATCACCTGGTTGCGGGTGAAGCGGGTGATGGTCTCGGTCTGGATGCGGTCGGCGCCGGTCTGGTGCTTCACCTCGTCGCGGGCCGCGGTGATCACGGCACGCGAATCGGGCAGCGACTCACGCAGCCGCAACGGCATCGCCGACTTGGTCAGCCGACGGGACGCGGTCAGCACGGCGTCCGCGCCGAACTGCTCGATGGCCGCCGCCACCGCCGGCTCGGCGTCGTACAAGTCCGTTGTCGTCACCAGCAGCTGAGCCACGTCGGATTGCAGCTGCACATCGGACGCGCCGTACTCCGAGCTACCCAACCCGCCGAGCAACACCGTGGTGCCGTCGACGGTGATCTGGGACGTGCGGAGGTCACCGTGGGAAATCTGGTGTTCGTGGAGTGACCCGAGTGCATGCCAGACGGCCTCGACCGGGGTTTCGTTGGTCAGCGGAACGCCACTCGCCGGGGTGTGCCCGTACAGGGTCCAGCCGCGATCGAGGGCCGACAGCGCGACGGTCCGGGTGTTCGCCAGCCCGAGGTCGCCGACCGCGATGGTCATGAGGGCGCGGTGTTCGACGGCGCGGCGCATCGAGGTCTGCAGCGGAGCGGTTTCGTCGTTGCGCAGCGTGATCTTGCGCCAGAGCTGACTCATGGCGCCGCCCACCCGCTGGTTCGGTCCGTACAACTCGACGACGGCTCGCGTGCCCGCGTTCGAATCGGCGCTGAGCACCAGCGGTCCGGTGCCGGCCGGCCGGATGACCGTCAGCGCCGACACCTCGAACTTGCGCCGGGCGAGTGCCTGCACCGCGCCGGCCAGCGGAACCTCCAGCGCCGGCGTGCCGCTGACCAGGACCACGAGCGCGCCGACGAACCAGCCGACGGCCAGACCGAGCAGCGACCGGGCCGGCACGATGGCGCTGACCACCAGGTGGATCGGCACGAACGCCAGCAGCAGCGTCCACCACCAGCGGCGCAGCCGGGCCGGCTGCCAGGGCCCCGACACCGTCAGCACCGCGGCCAGCAGCGCGATCCAGCGCGGGTCGTCGAGGAACTGGGAGAAGACGGTGTTGAGCCGGTCGGACAGGTCGAAATGCCAGTTCGGCGCCGCGATGCCGGTGGAGTTGATGGACAGCGACAGCACCGCGATCAGCCCGGCAGCGGCATACGGCCCCAGCAGTTTCCATTGCCGCGTGACCAGCAGGCTCAGCAGGATCACGAACGGCAGCGCGAGGATCGCGATGGCATAGGCGAGGTAGACCAGGTTCGACTGCGTCGGCGTGAGCACCCCGACGATCCGCGACACCGACCGCTCCAACCGGACCCAGTCGTTACGCGTGATCAGCGAGCTGGTGACGACGGTGACCAGGAAGGCCGTCGCGGCCACGAGCCGCAGGATGTCGTTGGTCCTGCGGGTGATCGGTTGCAGCAGGCTGCCCGAGACCGCGACCTCGCGTCCGTCAACCCGCATCAGCACAGAATCCCAAGTACCGGGTCAGTTGGGGAAATTGGCGCGCCGACACACCGCGAACCCGCCGAAACCGCATTCCGGCAGGCGCCCACTCGAATTTTCACTGCTGGAATGTCCCCCGCAAGCGGGAGGTGCCCCCAGTTTCGGCGGTCAGGAGGCGGCGGCACGCAGAAAGTCCCCGCTGACGGCCACCGCGGGTGCCGACGAATCGCCGCCGACCACCAGTGTCGCGAACGCGAGGTCCCCGACGATCCCGGCGAACCAGCCGTGCGAGTGCGTGTTGTCGCCGAACTCGGCGGTCCCGGTCTTGCCGCCGAGTCCGTCGATGTCCTTGAGCGCGGTCGCGGTGCCGTCGGTGACGGTCAGCCGCATCATGGCCCGCAGGGCGTCCGCGGTCGGCTTGTCGACAGGGGCCGACGGCGAGCTGGCCGTGGTCTGTTGACCGGGCAACAGCGTGGGGGTGATGGTCGACCCATGCGCCAGGCTGGCCTCGGCGACCGCCAAGCCGAACGGACTGACAGTGACGGTGCCCTGGCCGATGCCGTTCTCGACGCGCTGCGCCGGGGTGTCGGCGTTGGGCACCTTGCCCGTGACCGTGGTGATGCCGGGGGTGACGAAGTCGACGCCGATGCCGAGGTTCTTGGCGGTGTTGGGCAGGGCGTCGGCCGGGAGCTTGTCGGCGAGCGCCGCCATGGTGGTGTTGCAGGAATGCGCGAATGCCTGCGCCAGCGGCACGGTGCCGAGGTCGAACTTGTCCTCGTTGGGGATGGTGCGGTTCTCGATGGTCACGGTGCCCGGGCAGGGCTCGGGGGAATCGGCGGTCGCGAGCCCCTTCTCCAGGGCCGCGGCGGTGGTGACGGTCTTGAACGTGGACCCCGGTGGGTACAGGCCGGTGAAGGCGATGGGTCCCTGCGCGTTGGCGGCGTCGTTCTGCGCCGCCGCGAGGATGGCGCCGGTGCTCGGTGCGATCGCGACGAGCACAGTCGGCCGGGGATCGGTGGCCACGGCGTGCTGAGCGAGGAGCTGCAGGCGCGGGTCGAGGGTGGTGCGAACGGGCTTGGTGTCCCCGGGCTCGTTCTTCACGAGCTCGTCGGTGGGCTGCCCCTGTTCGTCGACCAGGTCCACGGACCACCCCGCGGTCGCGTCGATGGCCTTCTGCCATACCTCGGGCAGTCCGCTGATGGCCGGTGAGTGCAGGTTCGGGTCGGCGGTCAGCAGCGCGCCTTGCTTGGTGACGGTGACGCCGGGAATCTGGGTGAGCTCGTCGGCGACCTGTGCCAGGTCAGCCTCGCGGAGCTTGACCACGGTGACGCGGTCGTCCTGATTTCCGTTGAACTCGCCTGCGATCGACTCGGCGGTGATGGTGTCGTCGAAGCGGGCAACCACCGGAGCCAGCGCGGCGGCGGAGTCGAGGTGGTCGCGACTCAAGGTGACGACGCCGACCGTCTGCCAGTTGAGCAGCGGCTGCCCGTTGCGGTCGACGACGGGCGTCAGCAGTGCCTTGTCTTCGCTGAACTGGAACGTGCCGCCTTGCCGCAGCTTCGGGTGCAAAAGCGCCGGGGCCCAGCGGATTTTCCAGTCCTCGCCGACTTTGGTGGCGATTGCTGTTGTGTCATAACGGAATTCGCGGCCAGGCCCGAGAGACCAGGTGTAGGCCAGTTTGGCGGTCGACTTGTTGTCGCCGTCTCCGGGCGTGGCCTTGACGTCGAGCGTGGCGTTTTTGCCCATACCGTCGAACATGGACTTGATGGCCGGTTCGGACGCGGTGGTGTCGGTGGTGTCTTTGGCGGCGGCGCCGGAGTCCTTGCGGTGCAACGCATCAGCAAACGCGTTGAAGGCGTCCTCGGGCTCCGGGCCGTTGAACATCGAGCATCCGGTGGTGCCGAGGAGCAGCGTGCAGGTCAGCAGCAGCGCAGTACGTTTCGTCATGACCCTTCGAGCCAACCATGAGTGGCTATGAATTCCGGCGTTGAAACGCTGGGGTGGGCACGTATCCAGTAGCGTCCCCTGTCAGTGGACAATTCCACTACGCGGCGGAGCGTATTTGATGAATGGGGTCTGGCATGAGTGGTGTGGTGGTCACCGGTGGCGCATCCGGCATCGGTCTGGCGTCGGCCAAGGCGCTGATCGCCGATGGTCGTGCGGTGTCGCTGTTCGACATTTCGCCTCAGGTGGTGACGGTGGCGGAATCGCTCGGGGCGCACGGCGTCGTCGTCGACGTGACTGACACCGACTCCATGGCCGTCGCCGTCGAGCAGGCCGCCGCGGCCATGGACGGCATCGACGGTTTGGTGCATGCCGCGGGCCGCGTGCTGCCAGAACCGGTCGGGATGTTCACCGTCGAATCCTGGGATGCTGTGGTCGACGTGAATCTGCGCGCGCAGGCGCTGCTGTCCCAACTGCTGCTGCCGCATTTCGAGAAGGCGTTGGCTGCGGGCGCCGCGCCGGCGATCGTGGGGATTTCGAGCATCGAAGGGCTGGTGGGTAATCCGTTCATCCCGGCGTACTGCGCGTCGAAGGCCGGGCTGCTGGGGCTGACCCGGTCGATGGCGGGGCAATTGGGCCCGTTGGGAATTCGCGTCAATGCCGTGTGCCCCGGCTTCATCGAAACCCCGATGCTCGCTGATGCGCTGGCGGTCGAGGAGGTGAAGACCGCGTTCGTGGCGGCCGCGCCGTTGGGGAGGCTGGGGCAGCCCGAGGAGATCGGGGCGACGGTCGCGTTCCTCATGTCGCCCAAGGCGTCGTTCATCACAGGTACGCAGATTGTGGTCGACGGGGGAGTGACGTCCCGGCACGCATAGATGTGTCTTGTGGCGGCGGGCGCGTTTGTCGTGATGCAGCGATTGAATTGACCCAACTGCGTAATTCACCTGAATCCCGAGTGCCGGACCGTAAGAACCCGCGTAGTTGACTACTCGGGTTCTTCGTCAATTGGCGACCTAACGTGCGTTTGACCAAATATCTCAATGTCAAACGAAGTAGGTCACCATGGGCGAATTTGCGACAGCCGGCAACGTCCTGGATGAACGCTTGGCTGCGGCGACCGGCCTGCTGTCGCACCCCGACGGTGCGGCGCAAGACAAGCTGACAGTGACGCTCCCGGCGTCTGTGAGCCGAAGGGGAGTGCTCGATGGCGCGTTCGCGATCTTGGAGGCGCTGGCCACCGCCGAAGGCGGACTGGGATTGACCGCGCTGGCGGGTGCATGCGGGTTGGCGAAGACATCGTCCTTTCGGCTCGCCGAACAACTTGTGGCCCTCGGAGCACTTCAGCGAGTGAACAACCGCTATTACATCGGTGCACGCATCGGGCGGATCGGGGAGAGTTGGCAACCCAATCCGGTATTACGCCAGGCCGGGCAGGGGCCGGTGCGCACGTTGGCTGCTCAATCACGCGCGATCGCCTCGTTGCGGATTTTGCATGAGGACCGTCTGCGGCCGATCTGTACCGCCGCGCCGCACGGCCGTGGCTATATGCCCACCCCCGCGAGCCGAGAAGCGACCGGCCGTACTGCGTCTGGTCGCGTGCTGTATGCCACCAAGGGGCAGAACGACGTTGGGCTGCCTGACTGTTGGACGCGACTGGAATGGCGGCGGCTTCGCGAGTCTATTCGTGACCACCACGCTGTAGTGGTTGACCAGCAGGACGCTTTCGCTGGAATCTGCTGCGTCTCGGCGCCGGTGTGGTGGCCCAACGGTACGTGTGCGGGAGCGGTCACTGTCCTGATGCAAGCGGCCAAGCCCGCGCCGAATCTGCGTGACCTGGTGGTGCGTGCCGCGCGCAGTATCGGTGCTGGATTGCGATAGCAGTCGTCTTCTGTACGACGATCGTCCCCCCCGATGGCCGCCATCAGGCGGCCATCGGCGAAACCGATTCGACCACAACATTTTATGCAGTCGACGCCGCCACAGCGGTGGCATCTGGCGCGACTTCCACATCGTCGGAACCGTCAGGCGAGCTTGTTACAGCGCCACCTGAGTCGACTCCGGTGCTCGAGTCGCTGCTATCGCTGGTTGGTGTGGTTGTGCTGTCGCCGTTGGTGGTTGCGTCAGAGCTGTTCGAGGGGTCGGTGGTGCTCGAGTCGCTGCTATCGCTGGTTGGTGTGGTTGTGCTGTCGCCGTTGGTGGTTGCGTCAGAGCTGTTCGAGGGGTCGGCGGTGCTCGAGTCGCTGCTGTCGCTGGTTGGTGTGGTTGTGCTGTCGCCGTTGGTGGTTGCGTCAGAGCTACTCGAGGGGTCGGTGGTACCCGGATCGGTAGTTCCGGTTGACGAGGTGGAGCTGTCACTTGTGCCAGGATCCGTTGTCGAGTTCGAGCCCGACGCTCCGTCGCTCCCAGACCCGCTGTTGTCACTGTTGCCGGGCGTGCCTGAATCTGACGCCGCGGTCGGCACGCTGTTGGGCCAGTGCAGCACCGACACATCGAGCTTCTGGGCGGCAACTGCTTGAGCGTTGTTGAACAGAAGGACATCTGCGGTGTTGCGCGGTATGACGCCGGGGTTACCGGCGGTGTTGATCTGGCAGTTTTGCGCCGCCGACGCCCAGTCCTGCGCCAGGCACGCCGCCTTGAACTTCGGCCAGGTCGCGGGGAACCCGGCGCCCAGACCCCAGGCCATGCTGAGCACCCCGAGCTGGGCGTCTGCAGGCCAGTTCTCGAAGTCCGGGAACGTCCGCTTGAGGATGGCCTGGTTGGCGTTGAGCACGTTGGCAACCAGTTGGGCGATCGCGTCGTCGGTGAGGTGCAGCGTGGTGAAGGGCGGTGCGGCCGCCTTGTATCCCTTTTGGGCAAGGCTGGCGGTCGTATGGACCTTGTTCCACTCGGCCTGGATCTCACTCTGCGAAGCAGCTGAGTTGTCGGAGTTGTGAACAAACGGGAGGGCCGACGCCGCCGCTACAGAGTCAATGAGATTGCCGATGCCGACGGTAACCTTCCCGAGGATGTCGAGGTACATGTAGGGCACAGACCCTTCAAAGCGCTTGCTGAACGGAACAAAGGCCTGTTGAACGCTCGGTTGCATTTCTTCCTCCTTATGGTTAGGCGTTGAGAATCAACGGATTTCGATATTCACTTGGCGCCCACGAATGGCGTGTGTCTCGGTAATGCCGCCGTGAGGCTTCAGGACGCCGCTGAATTACCGGTGCCCGAATCAGAGGTGTCGTCGCCAGTGCTGCCCGAGCCGTCGGTATCGCCAGCGCCACCGTCCGGAGAGGCTGCGGTGCCGTTGCTCGAAGGCGTTGACGGAGTCGAGGTTGTCGGAGCAGGTGGGGGTGCCTGCGCGACGTCCGGTGCATCGGCCGGCGGCAACACCGGAAGGTGACTGCACAACAGCGCGATGACCTGCATACCCGGCCGCGAGTATGTCCACGTGCCGTTTGAGTCGGTCGGCGGCAGACCACCCGCGAGCGAGAACGGGCCGATAAACCCGTTGCCGCTCAGGGCTTCCTGGTCCTGGCCGCTCCATTGCACCGAGATGTTCAGGTTCTTCACCACGACGATGGAGGTGGGTAGCCCATAGACCAGAGGCGCCTGCCCCTCTGGCGCAGCGACATTCGGGGCGGGCAACAGCCCGCCGCGCGGCATGCCGGGCACACACCAATTCGGATCGGCGAGGAACACGCCATCCCAGATCGAAATGCCTGCCGACGTGAACCCGATGGTCGCCGACATGTAGTCGAAAGTCACTGACATGCTCGACGTGGGCGGAGGGGGCGGGGGTGGGGGCAGCGGGGGTGCGGGAGGCGGCACGGGAAAAGGAAGCGGGCGACGAATCACCCAATCCCTGGCGACGGGACCTTGCCCGCTTACCTGTACTGCCTCAGCGGCCAGCGCCGGATTCATCGACAACTTCGGCCTGAGTGAAACTGGTTCAGCGACAGCAACCTTCATCATCGTGGGATTGATCGTTGCTTCCGGCGTTGCGGTTACCGCGGAGGTTCGGGCCAGCAGGGGGGTGGCCATCGCCGGGCTCACCTCGTGCAGGTATGCCAGGCTCGGGAGTGGAGCTTGCTGCGCCTCAGCCGGTTTGATCGTCCACAGCGAGGGATTGAGCACCGGCGGAGCGATCGGTACGCGGCCTCCCGTCGAGGTGCCGCCCGCCGGAGTCGTCGGCGCCGACTGCACCTGGGTGGAGTCGAACACCGACCAATAACTCGTGTTGTCCAACGGCCAGTCATCGGGCACACAAGCCAACTCCGGAGAGACTCCCGGCGGGCTCAACACCGATTTCGCCATGGCGATTTCGGCGTCGAGTCGCTTCCAGGCGTCGCTGCCCGCCGCCGCTGTCGGTTGCGCAGCGGTGACCGCCAGACTGTAGATCTGGCTCGCCGAGCCGTAGTACAGATCCTTACCGTTCACCGAGTACTGCGTTGGCGACATCAGGTACGGCGCATCGAAATTCGGCAGCAGAAATGATGCCAACCGGGTCGGGTTGACCACGCCGTCCTGCACGATGTCGTCTGGCGTCGGCAATGCGAAGGGCAGGAAGACCAGCGAGATGTTCGGGTTGCCGCTGGCGAAGGCGTTGACGAAAACGTCGGTCACCTTCTGGCCGAGCGTCGCCAGGGTGTCGTCGGCCACGGTGCTCAGCTCCCCGGTGCCGCTGCGGCTCCCACAGCTGCTGCCGCGGCCGGCGCGGCACCACCTGCCATCGCCTGTGGCGAGTTGGTCGAGTTCTGCTTGGGTAGCGTCGGGTCGTCCATCAGCGGGGCTGCAGGCTGTATCTGGCCGATCCAGCCGGCGATCTGGGAACCCAGCAGCTGCAGTGTTCCGCCCTTCTTGCCGTCGGAGGTGAAGGTGAATCCCGATGATGTCTGCTGCGACCCGAATGCGCCCGAGGACTGCTGATCCTGGTGCTGCGCTGAGGCGTTGGCGACGCAGAACATATAGCTGGCGGACACGGCGACCTGATTGGAGCTGGATTGTCCGGAGCTCTGGGCGGCCTGGTTCGCCTTGTTGAAGGCGTCCCCGAAATCGCCCCAGTCGTCGCAGGTGATGTTGACGTTCCGGATGATCAGGAACGCTTTGGGGACCATCGGCAAGAGAGCGGGGGTCTTGTCGCCGATCTGGTTGGCGACAGTGCCGTCGCTGATGCAGTTCGCCCGTTGTTTGACCATGTACCAACCCTTGATGTTGAACAGGTCACCCAGGAACCACGGCCGCTCGATGGTCGCGACGAAGTACTCGAACTGCACACTGGCCGAGCTCGAATTGTCTTCGTGGCTCGTCCAGTTGTACTGGTTCGCGTGACTGCCGGACGCGTTGTTCGCGTCGCTGTGGCTATCGGTCGTCGATGCGCCGAACCAGCCGATGTTGAACCCGCCGCTGCCGCTGTTGGACTGCGACTGCTGGTGTTGCCAATTGTCGGCGAACGAACCCGCGGCCGTGCCCGTCGTGGCGTCGTGGTGCTGGCTCGTGCCCGTGATCTTCTGCACGCCAAAGGAATCGTCGGCGTAGTCCCACCACGACGACGGGCTGATGTAGGACCACGGGACATTGGCCGAGATGCCGCCGGCCAGCTGGACCTGATAGGCGCCGTACATTTGTTTCGCCATCGCCGCCAGAGCGGTGACCGCGCCCTCGCCTTCGGTTGCGATGATGTCGAGAGCGTCTTGCACCTGCTGGCGACCCATGCTGTTGAAGTCGTTGAGTGCCGCAGTGACCTTGCTGGCGTAGCTTTCCGCCACGATCGGCCAGGACTGACCGGCGACCGGGTCGGCCATCGCCTGCGCATAAGCCTGGGCCTGTGCAGCGATGGCGTCGGTCCACGCCTGCTGATTGCGCCGGAACTGCGCGTACAGCGGCGTGTATCCGATGAAGTTGCCGTTCGAGTCCTTCAAGTAGAGCAGGTTCTGCGCTGCCGCAACGCGATTGAGCACGTCTTGCGCCGGCGGCGACTGATCAATGGGCTGCATGCCGGTGATGATCGTGTAGTACTCGACGCTCACGTCTCGATCGGGCCAGGCCGTCGCCACTCCGTTCTGCGTAACCTCCAGCATGTGATCGACCAGTTGTGACGTGTTGAACGCCGCGTTTATCGACGCCTCCATTTGCGGATCGGGCGCCGCCGGCGGCGGGTACACCGATCCGGGCGGTCCCGCGGCCGGAGTCGACGAACTGGCCTGGGCAGGTGCGTTGAACGTGCCGTCATCGCCGAAGCTGGCCGCCGAATCCCCGCCGCCAGGCGTCCACGCGTGGGCGTAGTCCTTCGGATCGATCGGGTAGCCGGTCATCTGGTGCATATAGACGGCGGTGCCGAGCGGCTTGCCGTCGGGGCCGATTTGGCTTGAGGCAACCTGGTTTTCGATCTGGTTCAGGGCATCAAGCAGGGCTTTGGTGATGCAGCCGACGTTGCCGATCTGCTGTACTCCGGAGGTCATGGGGTGCTCCTCATCTTGTGTGGTCTTGTGTGGTGTCGGTTTCTCAACCCGGCACTCCCGTCCGGGAGCACTCAGGTAGGTATGTGTTCAATTGCGTTGGGCGTCAGTGCTGATCGATGTGGTTCAGCCGCTGAGTATCGAAGTGTCGCTACCGGCGCGGCCGGCGGCGGGTTAGGACGTGGGCAGGCCCACTTTGGTGCAGTCGAACCAACCCCACAGCGTCCGGGCGTCATTCGTGAATTTCGTGCCCGAGATGGTGCGGGAGGTCAGGCGGCACGTCGTGCCGTCGGGAGCGCCGCCACCTTCAGCCGTCTGCCAACTCCCATCGGAGTTCTGACTGACGAAGATCCCTGTGTGGCCGTCGTTACTGGTCTGGCTGGAGGCGAGGTAGAAGTAGTCCCCTGGGTTCGGTTTCGCGCCGGCGGAGGCCTTCACAAAAGCGGGGCTCGCCAAGCTGACGTTGCCGAGGCTGACGAACATTCCGGTTCCCGGTTTGTACGGACCGACCGCGGGCGCGCCGCACCATTCTCTGACGGCACGAACGAACATGGCGCAGCTGGTTTTCACACCGGTCAGCGCCTGGGCGGCCTGTTGGGTCTTCTCCTGGTTGCAGGCTATGAAGTCGCGGTAGAAGTCGCTTCGCTGCGTCTGGCCCATCGGTCCGGCGCTCAGAGCCTGATTGCAGCACCGCACAATTCGGGCTCCTACAGATTCGCCGGGGTTGGATTTGAAGGTGAACAAGGTGGCGATGTAGTTGCCCGAAGTCGACGGCTGGCTTCCCGAACCGCCGGTGCTCGAACCGGACTTGCCTGAGCCCGAACCTGTGCCGGGACCCGAACTCGAACTCGAACTCGAGCCCGAACCTGTGCCGGGACCCGAACTCGAACTCGAACTCGAGCCCGAACCTGTGCCGGGACCCGAAGTCGAACCTGAGCCGGAACCAGAGTCGGTACCACTTGGGTCGGTGCCACCAGTAGAGCCGTCAGTGCCACCTTGGTCGCTGCTGCTGCCCGGGCCGGCGTTGTCGGTGGGGTCGGCACCGCCTGGGTCGGTGCCGCCGGTGGAGTTGTCGGTGCTGTCGCTTGGATCCGCGCTGCCGCTGGGGTTCTCAGTGCTGCCCGAATCGGTGCCACCTGAGTCGGTGCTGCTGCTGGGGTCGGTACCGGTTGAGTCGGTGCCGCCGCTGGGGCTGTCTGCGCCGCCGCCCTGGTCGGAGCCGGCACTGGGGTCTTCGGTGCTGTTGCTCGGATCTGTGCCGCTGCTCGAGCTGTCGGTGCCACTCGGTTCCGTGCCCGTAGTTGGGTCGGTGCCATCCGAGCCGCTGGTATCTGCGGCAGTCGTGTCGACGGTGTCGGTATCTGTGTCGGTCACTTTAAATCACCTCGTTGTCAAAGGATTTCGACGGTCAACCAATTGGGCATCCACGGCGACGTCTGGTGCAACGGCCCGGTCCGATGAGCGGACCGGGCCGCAGGCATCCGGGTCCTGTTTGCGAAACGCAACCGGCGACGCGGCCGGCCGGCATCCGGTTGGGATATCAAAAATGGGGTGGTGGGTCCGCTCAACGGACCGAGGTCTTGCTTGAGATCCGCCAAGTGAGTTGTGATTCATGCATATTCGGGCTCACCCGATTCATCCGTCTGGTCACGAGAGTCATTGGGAGACAACATGTCAAGGCGGATTGATTCCGACCGGGCCGCTGCTGCTCGCGAGACAATCGGACGAGGATGTTTTGAAAGATCCCCGCGTGGATGTGTGCAGTCCCGTTTGTCGAGACGCAACGAAGATTGACCTGTAGGCGTTCTAGCCTACCGAGATGGACGGCCGCTGGGGGCTGGGCAGCCAGGCAATTCCAACGCTCTCCACAGGTCAGGCGACGGGTCGAAGTTCAAATCCGGAAATGGTGAAAGCATTTGCGCCGGAGAAGAATTGGACCCGTGACCGGCAACCTGATACGAGGGGCTGCACTGTCCATCCGTGCTGCCCGCGCCGAGATCCGCTCGATGGTCCATCGGTCATGCTCGCGGTTGTCGTAGGTGCGCCGGCCGCAGCTCAAGGTGTGTCGCGGAGCCGAGCCCGTGTGTCGTGATCACCCGGTCGGCCTCCACTCACACTGCGTGTTCGAAGGGGTTGTTGTCGGCCCCGGGCCCACCGCTATCCCCGTCGCCGGCCCCGGCCCCAGACCCGGACCCTTCGCCCTCGCCTTCGCCGGACCCTTCGCCTTCGCCCTCGCCGGACCCTTCGCCAGACCCTTCGCCCTCGCCCTCGCCGGACCCTTCGCCTGTGCCGTCCCCACTGCCTGACCCGTCGCCGTCCCCATCGCCACCCCCGCCGCTATCGATATCGGCGGGTGTGACGGGACCGCGCGGGCCGTAAGTGCCTGAATCGTCGGTCGGTTCGCCATCGGTGGAGGCGTCGTTGCCCTCCCCGTCATCGGTTTCTTGGGTGGGGTCGTCCGTGGTGTGACCGTCAGTGGGTGCCGATGTGGTTGGTTTGGGCTCCCAACTCCCGTCGCGAGCCATCCATACCGTCTGATCGGTCGAGTCGGTCAGTTTGCCGTTTTCGTCGTACTCGTCAGTGTGCTGACGCGCGTCGTTAACGCCGCCAGCGGCGTCGGACCAGACCGTCGTAACCGCCCTGATCGTTCCGCCCGGATATGTCGTGGTTACCGTCTCGGTGTTGGTGTCGGTCTCCGGGTCCCAGATCGTCTGCCCCTGCTCCGTCGTCGATGGGCCGTCGGCCGGGGTCAAGGTGGTCGTCCAGTTCGAGGTATGGGCGTATTGCTCCAGCACCGTGTGGCTACTCGAATCAATCGTGACGGTGGTGTCTTTCGATTCAATATGTTTGGTGCTGTCAGTGGTTGTTGTCGTTACACCGCGCCCGGATGTCTCGTGCACGATGTCGGTATCCGTCACCGTGGAACCGTTTTTGTATTGGATCCGAGTACTGGTCTGCACACCGCCGTCGGGCAGGTAGGTGATCTGCCGCTGCGCGCCGATGATGGCGTGATCAGGATCCGGCACTTGGATCGGCTGCCATGCGTTGCCGCTCATGAGCGGTCCTTCAGGATGCCCGCCGACAGATGAATATGCGCCGATATTGGTTCACGCATGCCGAAGCCCCTTGCATCGTGGCGATACCGTGAATGTACATCTATGTGCGGGAAGACGGAGTTTCGTACAAGCGAATTGACAGGAAAGTCAACGTGGTCTCACCCCGATCGCCTGTCATGCATTTCAGTGCGCCGCATGCGATGCCCTTTCGCCGCGAGGCCAAATGCATCCACGCTGCGGATTGATCCTGCGAGGGCGGTGAGCAAGCCAAGGTCGGTGTACTGCCGCGGCACACCGTCGCGCTCCTGATCACCCGGATCTTCGAGCGCGGCCTCTGCCCGGCTCTCTCGCGCAGCAGGATTGCGACGAGGACGGAGCTCATGCCCGGGATCGCGTCGCGGCTGACGCATTCGTAGCCATGCGCGCTCAGGGACGCAGGCGTAGCAGCCATCCAATTCCGTTGCCGCACTATTCAATTAGTCCGCAACACCGTCGTGTTAGACGCAATGTTCATCGCTGTACCCCGACAATTGGCCCGTCGCCGACGGCGCCGCCGTACTCCGCTTCGGGCGGACCGACCTTAAGTGTGAGGGGGCGAGATCACCGGGCAGCGCATGACTCGCATACCAGCCGCCGATCTCCTCGTTCGGCGTACGTTGACCTGCGCGTTTGCGACGAAGATTAACCAGCTCTCGCGACACGCCCGAATCTTGTCAAAGTAGCCAGGCGTGTCTTGTCAATCTGCGCGGCATCTCGACATCGTCGTCATCGAGATGCCGCCGGCCGCGTGATCTTCTGGGGTTCCTTGCGGTCAGTTGGCGGCTCATAATCATCAGATACCGGGTTTGATCTGCGCCTCAAGAATTCGCCAAGACATCTGAAGCACCCTCTATCCAGCCCAGCCCACGACGGGCTGACGACACCGAAGGGAATCAATGAGATGAGCGGCAACGAACAACAACAGCAGACGGCAGCCGACGCGAGCAACGATCGCACGAATCAGGGCGACAGTATTGGGGATCTGGCGCCCAGCCACGAGGAGTCGGTCGGCGTGAAGGGTGGGGGGCTACAAGTGGGCACGTGGCATGGCAGCGGCGGCGGCGCCGGAAAGGGCCAGTAGCTGCTGTCGGTGCAGCCAGTCCGGAATGTTAGCGAAAGGAATCAAGGAAATGATGTCCAGCTCTGAGAGCGATCCGTCGGCGACAGCCGCTGAGGTCGACACAATCGAAGATTTGGCGCCGGCCGATGCGGATGCGGTGAAGGGCGGATTCAATCCGCAACCTGAACCACCGGGAAAGCCTGCGTCGCACCAATAGATGTAAAGGGTCCGGGTATTTGATTCAGCGGCCACCGCTCGCGGGTGCCCGGCGGTGGCCGCCTGACCGGGGGTCTCAGTTCACGGAAACTGCCAGCTTGCTGTGGAGAACATGTGTTGCTGGCTCGACCCGCCCAGGAACTCTAGATTTAATCGGTGTCCGATGCGCCCGTCGAGGGACCACTGGGATACCTCGACGTATCGGCGCCGGGCGTCCCGCAGCGGAGGGTGCCGATTTTCGGTCAGCTCTTCGTGGGCCGCGAGTGTGCAGGGATCACGCCGGCGCGGCGGATGGTGGTCGATGATCCTCAGATTTCTCGCAACCATCTAGAGGTCCGCCTTGATGCCGAGACGACGCGGGCGTTTGTCATCGACACCAGCACAAACGGGACGCGGATCAACGGGATGCGGCTCGAGCGCGCGGTGCCCATGCCGATCAAGTCCGGCGACGTCATTTGTTTGGGCGATCTGACCCTGAGGTTCGATTCCGCCCGGTTTACCGGGTCGAGCTATGCCGACCCGGGCCTGACGCGTGCGCGGATCGACCTCACTCCGATGGTCATGGTGGTCGGGGACATCGTGAACTACTCCACCCTCTCGGAGGTCACCGACCCGGCGGTGATCGCGTCGGGCCTGAACGTGCTGTGGGGTGATCTCAGTGCCATCCTCCGCGCGCATCGCGGCACGCTGAACCACTACGCCGGGGACGCCCTGTATGCGGTGTGGGAGCCGAGCGCCGTGCCTGATGCGGTGGCGTTGGCGATCACGTTCGCGCTGGTCGCCAACGAGCGCGTCGGCGTCCTGGGCCCCGCGCTGCCGTTGCGCAATCCGGACGGATCACCGATCCAAATGGGTTGGGCGATCGTGCAGGGGGAAGCCGCGTTGTCCGCGATGACCCGCTCCGTCGAGGCGGTGATCGGCGATTCCACCAACGTCGCATTTCGGCTGTCGGGACTGGCCGGGCGCGACGGGCGCGCGGCGGTGATGGTGACGGCCGCAGTTCAACATGCGGTCCGCGACAGATTCGCTTGGGGCCCACCCGAGCAGCTTCTGCTCAAGGGGCGGCAGGGTTTGGAGACCGTTTATCCCGTCCTCGCGGCTGCCGCTGCGCAGCAACCGACACCCACAGATGGCGCCACGTCCCGTCGTACCGACCCATCCCCGCGATGACCACGCCGGGCGGTGCAGCTGATACGACGGTGTTCAGCGCCGCCGGTCACCCGTTCACGTGGCTGCAGGTGATCGATGCTGCGCGGGTGCGGGGCCAGTGGCAGGCGCTCGAGCGCCGGGTCGCCGGGCTACTTGCTCGGGAGGCCGACCTCACAGCCACCGACTCACTGCCGACCGCGGATGCGACGAAAGCGGCCGCTACCGCTTGGCGATATCGGCACAGACTGCTCAGCGCCGATGAACTCGTGGAGTGGCTCGCCCGCTACGGCGTCACCGTGCCGGAATGGATGGCGGAGATGCGCCGCTCACTGACCGATCCCGCCGAGGGGCTCACGCAGGCGTCGGACAATGAACTCGACCGGGCCTGCTGGGTGCACGCAGTGTGCTCGGGCGTGCTGGCCGAATATGCGCGGACGCTGGCCGAAGAGGTCGCCGTGGCGCTGGCCGAACGGCCGGGCGCTACGCCGTGGGACGATCTGGCCGCGCTGCCGGGCGCCCGTGAGCGCTTCTGTACGGCCCAATTGCGTGAGCCGCTATTGGCTGCCGAGGTCCACACCAACAGGGTTGGGTGGACCAGCCTCGAACTACAGATGCTGATCCACCCCGACGAGGCGGTGATGCGCGAAGCGGCGATGTGTATCTCTGTGGACGGGCGTGACCTGGGTGATGTCGCCGCAGATGCCGGCGCGGAGCTGCAGACGGTCTGCCTGCTGCTCGACGACGCCGACCCGGCGCTGCGCACCCGGCTGCTGGCGGCCGACCCTGGTGAGCTCGTCGGGCCGTTGTCCACCGGAGCAGATCATTGCGTCGCGGTGGTCCTGAAACGGTGCACCCCAAGCCTGGACGATCCCGCGGTGCGCCGCCGCGCCGCAGCCACCGTGCTCCATCGCGCCCTGTCCGCTGAGGTCAACCGACATGTCCACTGGCATGAGCATCTCTGAGCCGCCGGCTCCTGGCGTACCGGGGGAGCGGCACCGCTTCGCGCTGCTCGAACTGATGCCCGCGGACGTGCGGCGCTTGGTGGAGGCCTCGTTCCATCGTGAGTCGTATTCGTTCGGCGAGGTGATCGTCGCCGAGGGCGACGCAGCGGACGCCATGTACATGCTCGAGTCGGGCACCGCACGTGTCATCAAGACCGGCGATCAGGGTGAGGAGGTCCCGCTCAACGTGCTGCACGCCGGCGACGCGTTCGGCGAGCGGGCGTTGCTCGCACCCGGCGGCACCCGCACCGCGACCGTACGCGCGTCCGGCGCGGTGGTGGCGCTGCGGCTCGACAAGGCGGTGTTCGACGCGCTGGTGTTCAGCGAGCCTGCCATCGCCCATTACCTCGACCTGCACGTGCGTCGCCACGAGCTGCGCGACTTCCTGCGCGCCTACACGGCCTTTTCGGGTCTTCCCGCCGAGGGCATGCGACTGCTGCTCGAGGGCCTGACACCGATGACTGTGCCCGCCGGGCACATCGTGATCCGCCAAGGCGACCCGCCCGGGCCGATGTACATCGTGCGCGCCGGCCGGCTGCGTGCGTACTTCGAAACCAACGCCGCGCGGGAACAGCGCGCCTACCTACGCCAGGGTGATTTCTTCGGCGAGGTGGCGCTGCTGCGCGGCTCCACGCGCACGGCAACCGTCGAGGCAGTGACCGACGCCGATTTATGGACGCTGCCCCCAGCGGTTTTCGTCCGCCTCTCCGCGGAGTTCCCGGCGTTCCGCAAGGAGATCGAGCAACGCATCTCGTCCTACGACTACCTGCGTACGGCGCGGGTGCCGCTCGATTTCGCCGAGGAGCTGTTACCCGCACAAGCCGGACCCGACGCGCTGGCCGCGGACCAGACCCGCACCGCCACAGCTGAATTCCCGCAAGCCGACGTTCAAACCAACGGCGGCGACGAACAGCTCGACGGGTCCATCAGTTCGCGGCGGCGCATCCGCCGATTTCCGTCTGTGTTGCAGGTCGACGAAATGGACTGCGGCGCAGCATCTCTGGCCAGTGTTTGCCACTACTACGGGCGCAACGTCTCAATCACCCGGGTGCGTGAAGCGGTCCATACCGCCATCGACGGTACGAGCCTGCTGGGTATCGCGCGGGGCGCAGAGGCGCTGGGGCTGGCGGCGCGCACCGCCAAGGTGTCCAAGACGCGCTTGGACGAGATGCCGCTGCCGGCCATCGTGCACTGGGATGCCAACCACTGGCTGGTCCTGTATGACGTTGGCGCGGAGCATGTTCGATTGGCCGACCCCGCCCGAGGCCGCCGCAAGGTCAAACGCTCGGAGTTCGAGTCGAAGTGGTCGGGCTTCGCAGCGTTCTTCACCCCGACCGACGCATTCGCGCAGACCCCGCAGGCGACCTCGCGCGTCGGCTGGCTGGTCGAGTTCTTCCGGCCGTATCGCCGCGTCTTGGTCTTGGCGCTCGTGCTGGCCCTGCTGGCCGCCGGTGCCGACATGCTCATCCCGGTGTTGAGCAAGTACATCGTCGACGGGGTGATCCAATATCACGACGCAAGCCTGCTGACACTTCTGGTGGCGGGCATGTTCGGTGCGCTGGTGCTCAGCGTCGCGGTAACGCTGGCGCAGCGATACTTCCTCAGCCGCATCGCGGTGCGCATCGATCGAGCGAGCCTGGACACGCTGTCGGAAAGACTGCTCGCCTTGCCGATGAGCTACTTCAACGCGCGCCGCACCGGGGACATCTCGCGGCGCCTGAACGGCTTGCGACAGGTGCGCACATTCATCGTCGAGCACGGAGTCGCGGGCCTGGCTTCGGCCGCCCAACTGCTCGTAGCGGTGATCATCATGTTCGTCTACAGCTGGCGGCTCGCGCTGGTGTATCTGGCGACCGCTCCGCTGTACGGGGGGCTGATGTGGTTCTCCCGCAACCGTCTTCGCCCGGCGTTCGATGTGCTGGAGGAGTCGTGGGGTAAGTACCAGTCACGCCAGATCGATTCCATCAAAGGCATCGAGACGGTCAAGGCGATGGGCGCCGAAGAATCGCTTCGCCGGCTGCTGCTCGGGCAGTTCAACGGCCTTTCCTCACAGCTGTACCGGGCCGACCTGACGGTGATGACCTATCAGGCGCTCGTTCAAGTCGTCACGTTCCTGTCTCTGGTGCTGTTCTTGTGGATCGGCGCCCTGCAAGTCATGCGCGGCCACCTCACGATCGGCGAGCTGGTCTCCTTCAACGCCCTTGTGTTGCTGGCCAATGGTCCGGTCCTGGGCCTGCTGTGGCTGTGGGACCAGCTGCAGTATTCGACCATCCTTCTCGACCGACTCAACGACATCCTCGAACAAGAACCCGAGCAGGGCGAGGATCACTCGTCGCTGACACCGGTGCCGACGCTGTCAGGTCGAGTTCGGTTCGCGCGGGTGACATTCGAGTACCCCGGCCCAGCCACGACGCCGATACTCGACGAGATCGACTTCGAGGTCGAACCGGGTACTCGGGTGGCCATCGTCGGGCGCAGCGGCTCCGGTAAGACCACACTGGTCAAATGCCTGTCCGGGCTGCTGTTGCCCACCGCCGGGACGATCCTGTTCGACGGGGCGGATCTGACTGGGCTGCATTTGCGCCAACTGCGCCGCCATATCGGGTTCGTACTGCAGGACAACCACATGTTCGACGCGTCGATCGCCGAGAACATCGCGCTCGGCGACGAGGACGCGGACTCCGAGCGGATCATATGGGCGGCGCGGGTGGCCAATGCCGCCGAGTTCATCGAGCGCCTGCCGCTGGGCTACGAAACCAAGATCGGCGAGAGCGGGATGCTGCTGTCCGGTGGCCAGCGCCAGCGGATAGCGATCGCGCGGGCCGTCTACCCGCGGCCGCCGGTGCTGGTCTTCGATGAGGCCACCAGCGCACTGGACACCGAATCCGAGCGCGCGGTCAAAGAAAACCTCGACGAGCTCCTCGAAGGACGCACGTCCTTCGTGATCGCCCATCGGCTATCCACCGTCCGCGACGCCGACGTGATCCTGGTACTGGAGAAGGGCCGGCTGGTCGAGCGCGGTACGCACGACGAACTCATGGCCAGACAGGGTCTGTACTACTACCTGTGCAGTCAGCAACTGGCACTGTGACGCCGAGGCGGCACTTTTGTGGCTGGCAGGCGTGGCATTGGACCGACCTAGGCATGTCTGCTCGCCGGGCGGCGAGCACCTTCACGATTTCTTAATGGTGTGGGTGCGACGGTAGTCGCATGCCGCAGAACTCGGACACACGACTGCCCGATGATTGCACAACCGGCGCACATGTTCTGCGACGCAGCACTTTTGGTCAGCATCTCGGCCAGACGGAGCCGTGGCCGGGCGGGCGAGTGCACGGCAGCACATCGACGGCTCGGAGTCCCCACGAGGCCGCGGTCCGACCTGTCGCCGGCCGGCGGAGAGGTATCAGGGCGTGACCGCAGCGCGGTTCAAGGAACTGTCCTTGATGCACGGCTGGGTCCCCGTGTTGCTGACGATGACGGCGCTGGTGGCCGTGATCGTCGCGGTCGGATGGCGGACGCGCCGCTGGCGGACGGTGTGGGTTCCCGTGGCGATCGTCGTGGGCGTGGTCCTGGCAGCCGTCGCCCGCTGGTTTGTCAGTGCTGCAGGGATCACGGGTGGTCCAGCTCCGCTCACGCTGTGGGTGTGGGTAGCCGTGCTCGGTGGCGCGTGCGTGGCGACAGTCGCTGGTTGGCGCACCAGCCGGTGGTGGAGACGTGGCGTTTCGTTGGTGGCGGTGCCGTTGTCGGCGGCGTGTGTGGCCGCGATGGTCAACGGCTGGGTCGGATACTTTCCGACCGTGGGCGCTGCATGGACAGAGCTCATGTCCCGACCGCTGCCGGACCTGACCGATCGCGCCGGCCTCGCAGCCATGCAACTGAGCGGACACGTGCCCGCAAAGGGTGTCCTGATCTCGGTCACCATCGATTCGGCGGCGTCACATTTCAAACATCGCAACGAGTTGGTTTACGCCCCGCCAGTGTGGTTCACCGCAACCCCGCCTCCGGCCCTACCGGCGGTGATGATGATCGGCGGTGAATTCAACACACCCACGGACTGGATACGTGCCGGCGACGCGATCACCACCATCGACGCATTCGCCACACGGCATAACGGTCAGGCGCCGGTGTTGGTGTTCGTGGACTCCGGTGGTGGATTCAACATCGACACAGAGTGCGTGAACGGTTCACGCGGCAATGCCGCCGACCACCTGACCAAAGACGTTATCCCCTTTGTGGAGTCCAGTTTTGGGGTCAGCAAGGACCCTTCCCGGTGGGCGGTCGTCGGATTCTCCGCCGGGGGCACCTGTGCGATCGATTTGACTGTGATGCACCCCGAGCTTATCCATACCTTTGGCGACATTTCTGGCGATGCGAGCCCCAACGCGGGCACCACCGCGCAAACCATCGTTCGGCTGTTCGGTGGCAATGTGGCCGCGTGGCAAGCGTTCGATCCGCGCACCGTGATCACCAAACATGGTCACTACGAGAATATTTCAGGCGTATTCACCGTGTCAGGCGCCAGCCTGGACAACCAGAACAGGGCTGTCGGCGCGGACCCCGTCGAGCAAGGCACGGCCACCGGGCTTCGCGACCTCGCCACCGCCAACGGAATCCACTGTGACATCGTCGCACTGACCGGCAGACATGACTGGCCCTACGCCGGCCGCGCCTTCGCATTGATCTTGCCGTGGCTGGCCGGCCAACTGGGTATTCCGGCAGACGGTCGGCCTCCACACCCCGCTCCGGTCGGGGGTTCGTGAATGCACTCCGGTGGTTCGGCCGGTCTGCGGGCCTTGCTCGGTCGGTTCAGCTGGCCGACCCGAGCGCGATACCTGGCGATACGCCTCCAATCGCGCCGACGAGACCGGCCCACCCACCCACCAGGAAGGCGGAACCTAAAGTGCGGGTAAGCATCCGAGGCATCCTCGCGGGTGCCGTTGGTACGGTACTGCTCGCACTGCAGGTCGCCGGCATTTCGCATGCCGGGCTGGACAACGAACTGAGCCTGGTCGATGGACATGACCGTACTTTGACTGTGCAGCAATGGGATACGTTCCTCAACGGCGTATCTTCCTTGGACCGCAACCGGCTGACCCGGGAGTGGTTTCACTCCGGCACGGCCAACTACTCCTGCGAGGGTGCCGGGTGTGACGACTTCGCCGGAACCTTGGTGATGGGCTATCAGATCGGGTTTCCGTGGTCGCTGGGTGTGGGCATCAACTTCAGATACACCACACCGAACATCCTGCTCGATAAAGTCAACCCCGGGACGATGCGCGGTGCCAGTGCCGGCGGCATCATCACGCCGAACCTGTTGCCGGGTGTGTCGATTTCCGCCAACTTGGGTAACGGCCCCGGCATCCAGGAAGTCGCGACCTTCTCGGTTCACGTCGCCGGTCCACATCGCACCGTGGCGGTATCCAACGCGCACGGCACTGTCACAGGCGCTGCCGGTGGCGTGCTGTTGCGTCCCTTCGCCCGTCTCATCTCTAAAACCGGCGACTCGGTCACTACTTACGGCGAATCATGGAACATGAACTGAGGACAGCCCGACGAGTGGCCGCGACCGCCGCCGCCCTTCGGTTCTCCGACGTCGTCGCGACCCTGCCGGCCGCGGCCGAGGATGGCTATCCCAACACCGATCTCGGTGCCCAGTTGCGGCTCGCGGCGCGCCTGCTCGCCGACGACAACCTCGGCCTGCGGATCGTGCATGTGCCGATGGTCGCCGACTTCGACCGGGTGCTCGTCGCGACGTTCAGAGAGTTCGGCCGCCGGGTGTCCGACAATGGATCCTCGGGCTTGGACCGCGGCGCGGCGTCGACGGTGCTGCTGCTCGGCCCGACCAACCCGGGAATCTTCGGCGAACCGCCGTCGCTGACCCGGCTCGATGTCGACGACAACCTGCGAGCCACGGTGAACATGACCGAGTTCTATGCGACGATCGCCGAGGGATGGTTCGGTGTCCCCGAGAACCTCGTACTGCCGGGTTCCCCGAAACCGATCGCCGGCGTGATCGCCTCGTGAGTGCGGCCGTAGCGCTACCGTGTGATCCCATGCGGGTATTGGTGTGCGAGGACGACATCGAACTGGGCGTCCGGATCGCGGCCGGACTGCGCTCGGCGGGTTTTGCGGTCGATGTCGCCCACGATCTCGCCGACGCGGACCTCAAAATCACGGTGAATCATTACGACTGCCTTGTCATGGACCGCGCGATGCCCGACGGCGACGGACTCGACCTGATCGCCGGCAAGCGCGCCCAGGGAGTGACCGTACCGGCACTGATGTTGACCGCGCTCGACGCGCTTGCCGACCGCGTCGACGGTTTCGCCCACGGCGCCGACGACTATCTCGTCAAACCCTTTGCGCTGGCCGAACTTTCGGCTCGAGTGCAGGCGTTGTGCCGCCGTCGGGAACGACCGGCGCCGGCGCGGATCAATGTCGGCGATCTCATCGTCGACCTGCCGCGACGGCGCGTGTTGCGCGACGGGATTCTGCTGACCCTCACGCCCAAGGAATTCGCGGTGCTCGAAACGCTGGCGATTCGGGCGGGCAATGTGGTGAGCAGAACCGAACTGGTCGAGAGCTGCTGGGACGAGATGGCGGAGCCGGCATCGAATGTGGTTGACGTCGTCATTGCCCAACTGCGCCGCAAACTCGGTTCGCCGTCGCTCATCGAGACGGTGCGCGGCGCCGGATTCCTGATGCCCGAGCAGACGCCGGTGTGAGGCACCCCGCTGATCCGCGTCCAGCCGTTGCGCGGTTGCGTCGTACCCGATGGCTCCTGACCGCCCTGTTCACCGCCATCACCGCCGGATGCCTCGTAGCGCTCGGTCTGGTCGCCGCCTCGATAGACTCACATTCCCGCGAACGCGCCCTCGACAACCACGTGGACAGAGTCGTCACCGGGCTCGCTCGCCAGGTCTATCGCGACGACGAAACCGGTGCACTCGACTTCGACGGGTTACGAACCGACGACCTCGCCCAAGGGCATACCGCGGTCGCTCTGCTTGAAACCGACCCCGACGGGCACTGGCGGGAGAGATTCGTACACCAACGATCGGCGCTGCCCGACCCAATGGGGCTCGAGGCGATCGCAGATCGCGTCGTTGCTACTGGCGTGACGGCCTACGCCACAGCCATCGCCACCACCGGTGCACCCGTTCGCCTCGCCGCCGAACCGATCGACGACGGATCCAAAGTGATCGCCACCGTGATCGCCGGCACCGATCCCACACCGAGTCGCACCGACCATCGACTACTGGTGGAGGCGCTGGTCGTAGGGTGCGGAACCCTCGTCGCGGCAGCCGCGGCCGCCGGCCATCTGTTATCGGGCCGCAGCATGCGCCCGGCCCTGGCCATGCTCGACGAACAGGAACGGTTCCTCTCCGACGCAGCACACGAACTGCGCACACCACTGGCGACGCTGCAACTGGTCACCGAACCCCATGCGCGAACCACCGCCGAAGCCGATCTCGCACTCCAAGATGCGCACCGACTCACCGGCCAGATGGCCCGTCTGGTGACGGGTCTGCTCGCCCGCACCCGTACCCGCACCGGCGTCGCTCACACTGCGACCACGCCACTGCGGCTCGACCAGCTCGCCGAGTCGATCGTTGAGGAGGTGCGCGACGGCCACGACATCACCCTGACAACCAGCGAGACCATCGTCACCGGGGACCCGGACCTGCTCGGACTTGCGATCCGCAACCTCCTCGACAACGCCATTACGCACGGCGCCCCCGAACACCGCCGGGCCCAGATCGACGTCACCGTCGCCGACGGCCGCGTCGCGGTGCGCGACCACGGACCAGGCATCGATCCCGCGATACGCGGCAATCCGTTCGACCGAGGCGTCACCGGCCCCGACGGCCACCACGGCATCGGACTGGCAATCGTGGCCTGGGTCGCCCAACTCCACTCCGGCACCGCCACCATCGAACCCGCGCCCGGCGGCGGCGTGGTCGCCACAATCGCGCTACCTCAAGCTCACGAGTCGAGGAGTATGTAGTGAGGACATCGATATCCCGGATCGCTGCCGCTGCGACGCTGGCGGCCGCATTGAGCGCGGGGACGCCGGCGGTGTTGCGGGCTCTGCGGGGCTACCGCTGACCGGGATCAGCGGTAGCGTCGGTGCGGCCGGCTTCGTCCAGACCGTCGTGCAACCCGGTGTGATCGTCGACCGCCAGCCTGAGCTGAACGCGCAGGACTGTCCTCATGCGAGTCAGCGTGCCGCATTCGGTGTCCACAGCGCGTCGAGTGCCGCGGTGAGGATGGGCGTTCGGAAGACTGGCTCTCCCGGGATGGAGGCGATGGAGGCGATCAGCGCGAGAATCTGCGTTGCATCGAGGTCGTTGCGCAGCTCGCCGGATCGGTGTGCCTCCTGCACCAGTGACTCGGCGGCGTCGAGTACGAGGGCGAAACCTTCACGGAACACAGGGCTTTCGGCGTCGGTCAGGTGGAGCAGCTCGCTGGCCAGAACGCGTTTGTGCAAGAAGTAACCGTAGAAGCGGCGCAGCCAGGCCTGCAGTCTGGCGCCCGGGGTGGCGCCCTCGCACGTCTGCGCAGCCTGGCAGATCGTGGCGATCTCCTCGCTGTAGAGCGCTTCCAATAACGTGCGCCGGTCGGCGAAGTTGCGGTACAGGGTCGCCGAGCCGATATTCGCGCGGCGCGCGATGTCGGCCATCGATACGTCCGCGTCGGGGTCGGCGAACGCGGCCCGGGCGGCGGCCAGGATCTTGTCGCGATTGCGCTGTGCGTCCACCCGCCGGGTGGCGGGTGGAGTTGCGCGTTCGTTGGTCGTCATGTCTCTCACCTCGCACTTCCACGCCACGGTCGACAAGTGGGGAGGGTCTCCGTATTGTCGAAGTGGGCACCCTGTCCACTTCGACAATACTCATCCCGCCCCGTGCGCCACCACCCGGTAGCGCCGCATCGCACAGGAGATCTGTCATGATCCGCACCCCAGCACCCACCGACAGTGTCATCGGTCCGCCGACCGCGACGCTGTCCACCAGGCCCGTGATCCTGCCTGCCCCTGAACGTGGCGATGACCTGCAAGTCCGTGTCACCGCACCGGGCAGCGGCGAGGGTCTGCCGGTGGTGTTGTTCTCGCACGGGTTCGGCTTCTCGATGGACGCCTACGGCCCCCTGACCGACTTCTGGGCATCGCACGGCTTCGTCGTCATCCAGCCCACCCACCTGGACTCGGCGTCGCTCGGTCTGGCTCCCACCGACCCGCGCGGGCCGCAGATCTGGCGCTACCGGATCCAGGATCTGGTGACCATCGTCGATAATCTCGACGCGGTCATCGCGGCTGTGCCGGGCCTGCCGGGCCGGGTGGACCGCAGCCGGATCGCCGCGACCGGGCATTCTTACGGCGCGACCACCGCCAGCGCACTACTGGGAGCCCGCGTTCTGCCCCCGGCGGGTGATGCGCAGGAAGACTTCACCGACTCCCGGATCCGCGCCGGCGTACTGCTGAGCCTGGCCGGGCTGGCCGGCAACGACCTCACACCGATTGCGACCCAGTTCTTCCCGTTCATGAATCCCAGCTTCGAGCACTTCAGCGCCCCCGCGCTCATCACCGCCGCCGATGCGGACCAGTCACCACTGTCCACCCGCGGCCCGGACTGGTGGGAAGACGCCTACGCGCTAAGTCCGGGCGTCAAGTATCTGCTGACCCTGTTCGGAGCTGACCACGCTCAGGGTGGCATCCACGCCTACGGAACAGTGCCGCAGTCAGATTCGGACAACCCGGCCACCGTCGCGCTCGTGCAGCGCGTCACCACCGCCTACCTGCGTACCGCGTTGCAGGTCGATGAGACCAGTTGGCCCGCAATGCAACAGGAACTGGCCGGCCAGCTCGAACCGGGCGGCCGCATCACCACCAAGTGAGCCCGGGCGGCCGTGTCATTGACGCAACGCGGCAGCGTCGGGCGTCTGCCTCCGGGCAATCATCGAAATATGCGGTTGTGCTTGCGGTTTCGTGCACTGAGTGTGCCCACTCGGCATCGGTCGGTGCTTCGGCCCAGACGGGTCGCAAGACGGGACACCCAGGAAAGTGGTGGTGTGCCTGGGGCTGCTTAGACGCCCGCCGCCGATAACCATTCGCTGTAGAACAGCACGATGCCGAGTCCGCAGGCGACCGCGGCGATGAGCCAGAATCTAATGGTGAGTGTGGTTTCCGGCCAGCCCATTAGTTCGAAGTGGTGGTGCAGCGGGGAGTTGCGGAATACCCTTCGGCCGGTGGTGCGGAACGATGCGACCTGGACAACGACCGAGGTCACCTCGGCAACGAACAGAGAGCCCAAGACGACCGCCAGGATCTCGGTGCTACTGGTTACCGACAGGCCGGCGACGATGCCGCCAAGCGCCAGTGAACCCGTGTCGCCCATGATGATCTTGGCCGGTGCTGCGTTCCACCAGACGAATCCGATACAAGCACCTGCGGTCGCCGCCGCAACCACCGCGAGGTCGAGAGGGTCACGTACCTGGTAACAACCGGCCGCTTGTGAGACCGCACAGGCGTTTCGGTACTGCCAGAACGTGATGAGCACATATGCAGCGCTCACCATGGCCATGGCACCAGCGGCGAGCCCATCCAGGCCGTCGGTGAGATTGACGGCATTGGACCACGCTGAGACGACGACGATGCAGAACACCACGAACAACGCGGGCGGGAGAGTGAGTGCGGCAATGCCACGTACGAAGGACACCTCCGTGGTGGCGGGGGTCAGGCCATCAGCATTGCGGAACTGCAGGGCAAGTACCCCGAACAGTACGGCCGCGAGCAGTTGGCCAGCGGACTTAGCTCGCTTGTTCAGTCCGAGATTGCGGACCCGTCGTAGCTTGATGTAGTCGTCAGTAAATCCGACGCAGCCCAATGCAGTGGCCAGACCCAGGACGAGTAGACCGGACGCCGATGGGCCATCGCCATCCTGCGTTAGCCCAATGAGGTTGGTGGCCAAGTAACTTACCCAGATCGCCATGAGGATCGCGATACCGCCCATGGTTGGGGTTCCGCGTTTGCGTTGGTGGGTTTGCGGGGCCTCGTCGCGGATAGGTTGGCCGAGGCCCCGTCTAGTAAATACGCGGATCAACACCGCGGTCACGAGGATTGCCACCACCAACGCGATGGCTGCGGCGATGAGCACTTGGGTCACTTTTCACCGCCACTCAGGTAGTTGTGCCCAAAATATCTGTCCCGCGATAGATCCCGATCCCCCATAGGGTCCAGTATCGCTGGTGTCGTTATCGGGCCGCCGTGATTGTTTCGCGTGTGGCTATGTGTTAGTTGGGGCGCTGAGTTCGAAGGCGGTGGCCAGGTTGGCGATGACTTCGGGGTCGCCGTCGACGACCAGCGACTGGCGGGTGAGGGCTTCGACGAGTGTGCTCGAGCCGTTGTTGATCCCGACGAGTGTTGCGATGTCTGTGCTGATGGTCGCCCGAGGCTGATGCGCGGTGCCGGCCTGGATGTTGATGTCTCCGTTAGTGATTGCGACGTGAAAAGCGTTGCCGTCGACGCGTAGCTCGTAATCGCCGTCCGCCGCGGGGGAGCTCTGGGGATTGAATCTGGCGGCCATCGCGAACGCGAGCAGATTGGTGTTGACGGCCTGGCCTTCGGCCGGGGTGCCCAGGCGGCGCAGTCCCCATCGGGTCAGGCCGAGCAGCACCGGCCGCAGCGCCTGGCCATCTGCGGCGAGCTGATACACCGTTGACGCGGCCGGGGGAGGTAGCACGGCTTTCTCGATGACCGCAGCTTCTTCGAGTTCGCGTAGTCGCTGGGTGAGCAGTCCGGTCCCGATGCCGGGCAATCCGGTCAGCAGGTCGGTGAATCGTTTCGGGCCCATCAGCAGTTCGCGAACGATCAGCATCGTCCAACGCTCGCCCAACAGGTCGAGCGCGACTGCCAGTCCGCAGTACTCGTCGTAAGACCTCTTCGTCATGTCTCGCCCATCATATCATTTGAAGTATGTACTTCAGAATTAGTAAGTAGTAACGTCCGGTTTATGAACTTACGAACGGCGGCGCCGACCGCCAGGACCCCCGACCCTCCACTCGAAACCGTCCCGATCGATGCGCCCTCGGGCGCATCGGATGTGCCGAAAGAAGCTGCTGGAAAGAGACATTCGAGTTATGCCGGATCAACCAACCGCCTGCGTGCCCCGTCGGTGCGCGCTCCTGCACCTCGGCGGGAGGCCGCAGCGGCGGCCGGTAAACCTGCCGGGCGGACCGGGGTGTGGACCCGAATCACCAACGCGCTGCGCAGTCCCCGCCGCCGCAAACCCGACCAGCCGCAGTACCCGCCGCGCCGCCCGGCGTTCATGGCAGATGCCGCCATGAAACGTGAAATGCATCGGCTCTGAAGTGTCGCGCACAGCTCAGAAAGTCGGCTAGCGCCG
This sequence comes from Mycolicibacterium aubagnense, assembly GCF_010730955.1. Taxonomy (NCBI): domain Bacteria; kingdom Bacillati; phylum Actinomycetota; class Actinomycetes; order Mycobacteriales; family Mycobacteriaceae; genus Mycobacterium; species Mycolicibacterium aubagnense. The sequence goes on from NZ_AP022577.1 coordinate 4,884,292, forward strand.
GACTGAAATACGTGGTGCCGCTACTGGATTGCCGCATCCGTGACCCCGCGTGTCGCCACCACCGTCACCGCTTCGCAGAAAAGAGAACTCGACTATGTTCACCAAACTCGGCGAACTCGGCTTGCGCTACCCACGCTCGATCCTCGGTGCGGCGCTTGTGCTGTTGGTGCTGGCGGGGATTTTCGGCGCCCCCGTCGCCGTGCAATTGCCCTCCGGGGGATACGAGGTCGGCGACTCCGAATCCTCCCGGGCAACAGCGATCCTGAACCACACCTTCGATGTCGGCGGCATGCCCATCGTCTTCGAAATCACCGGTTCCAATGGTCCGGACGCCTCCAACGTGCGTGACCGCGCCCACCACGTGATCGACGCGTTGACCGCGTCCGGGCATGCACAACAAATCAACTCTTACTGGACCGCGGCAGCATCAGCGACCGCGGCCTCACTGCTCAGCAGCGACCGTCGAACCGGCCTGGTCGTCGCCGAGATCACCGGCGGTGATAGTGACGCACCACCGCGGGCGCATGACATCGCCAAGGACCTGGTCGGCACCCGAGATGGCGTGACTGTGAAGGCCGGCGGTCAGGCCATCGCGTACTACGACTTCAACCGGCAATCGCGCATCGACCTCGTTACCGTCGAAGCCATCGCAGTCCCGTTCACCTTCGTTGTCCTGGTCTGGGTTTTCGGCAGTGCTGTCGCAGCGATGGTGCCTCTCCTCGTCGCCGCATTCGCGGTCGCCGGAACGACCGCTGCGCTACGCCTGATCTTCGCGTTCACCAATGTCTCGGTGTTCGCGCTCAACCTCACCACCGCGCTGTGCCTGGCCCTGGCCATCGACTACACGCTGTTCATCATCGAGCGCTACCGCGAAGAGATCACCGACGGCGCGCAAGCCGTACAAGCACTGATCACCACCCTCAACACCGCAGGCCGCACCGTCACCTATTCAGCGATCACGGTCGCGCTGTCCCTGGCCACCATGGCCGTCTTCCCGATGTACTTCCTGCGATCGCTGGCCTACGCCGGAGTGATCTGCGTGGGACTGTCGCTAATGGGGGCACTGGTCGTGGCGCCGGCACTACTGGTCGTCCTCGGCGCCCGCATAGATGCGTGGGACATCCGCACTCCGATTCTTCGGCTGTGCGGCCGCCAGAACACTCGCCGGCGCCCTCTGCAGGACAGTTTCTTCTACCGAACAGCCGTTTTCTGCATGCGCTACGCGGTCCCGGTAATCATCGCCGTGACAGCACTATTCGCCGGATTGGGCGCGCCGTTCCGCGGGATCCAGACCGCCTATCCCGACGACAGGACATTGCCCTCATCAGCATCGTCACGCCAAGCCGGTGATGTCCTGCGTGAACAGTTCCCGCGGTACGGCAGCAACGCCATTCGCATCGTCCTGCCTACGGACGCCGGCTCAACTGCAGGCCTGTCGCACTACGCCGCCGCCCTCTCGAGAACCCGCGATGTCGCCGCGGTCGCCGCACCGGATGGAACCTACGTCGCCGGAGCCCGCATGAGCACCGATCCATACGGCGCTGAGATACGCCGGGACGCAGCGTATCTCACGGTCTCGAGCACCCTCGACCCGTTCTCGCCGCCTGGCGAAGGCCAACTCGTCGCGCTCAAGGCCATCTCCGCGCCCGGCCCGACATTGTTCGACGGCACCGCGCAACGCAACATCGACGACGTCCACGGGATCACCAGCCGCATTCCCCTCGTGCTGGCGCTGGTCGCGATCACCACGTTGGTGCTGGTGTTCTTGTTCACCGGCAGCATGCTGCTCCCGGTCAAAGCCGTGCTGATGAACGCCCTGTCGCTGACCGCCTCGTTCGGGGCGATGGTGTGGATCTTTCAGGAAGGTCATCTCGGTGGGTTCGGCACGACCACCACGGGCAACATCAATGCCGCATTCCCGCCGCTGATCTTCTGCCTGGCGTTCGGTCTGTCGATGGACTACGAAGTGTTCGTGCTCTCGCGCATCCGCGAAGAGTGGCTCCGCACGCCTCGACAGACCGCTTCCGACAATGACCAAGCTGTAGCCGTTGGGCTGGCCCGCACCGGCCGGATCGTCACCGCCGCCGCGACCGTCATGGCCATCGTCTTTGTGGCCATGATCGCGTCTCAGCAATCCAATATGCGCATGCTCGGTACCGGGCTCACCATCACCGTGCTGCTGGACGCGTTCGTCGTCCGCACCGTATTGGTGCCCGCTGTAATGAAACTGATGGGCCGCGTCAATTGGTGGGCGCCGGGACCACTGGCCCGCTGGCACACCATCTGGGGGCTGCACGAAGGGCCAACATCCCCGTCCGAGACGGTTCAGCATCACAACGGTCAAACGACGGCCAACAGGTCCTAGCTGCCCATTAATGACCATGCCCCCAGTCAGTCAGGACAACGACCATGCTTGATACTGCCTACAGGCTCGCTCGCCGCCGAATCGCCGAGCTGGCCCTCGCCCTGAGCGCCGACCAGTTCGCAATCCCGGTGCCCGCGACGCCCGGCTGGACGGTCCACGACCTTCTGACACATCTGGTCGGTGGTGCCGCCGACATCACCAACGGCAGGCTCGACGTGGCGGGAAGCGATCAATGGACAGAGCTCCACGTGCGGGAACGGCGCACCCGGTCGATCGATGAACTCCTGGCCGAATGGCACCGCGTCGGCCCGACCGTCGAGACATCCCTGACGAATCCGACTTTCACCGGACCCAACCTCGCCGCCGACGCCATCTGCCACGAAGCGGACCTGCACGAGGCACTCGGCCTGGACCGCGTCGACCGCGAACATTGGCAGCCGTTCCTGGACACCATGATGCGATTGATGCACCGTCGGTCCCAGGGCTCAACCGCCATGGTGATCCATGACGAGAACGACAGGCAATGGCATTGCGGCGCAGGCGAACCCACCCTTCTCCTGCGCGCCGACGGCTACGAACTGCTGCGCGGTGCCTACAGTCGGCGCTCCCGGCGACAGATCGCCGCGTGGGACTGGACACCCGCACCGCCCCCGCACATCGTCGAGCACTTCGGGCACTTCGGTCCCCGCGACGACGACCAACCCATCCCGAACACCGTCGCCTGAACGGTCCATCGTTTCGTCGGTAGCCTGACTGCGGCGGAGGGGGACAGATGGGTGTGAAAGTAGAACGGTTTGCGGACTCACCCGTGACGCGGGTGTCCCGATGGTGCTTCAACTGCTATCTGATCGACGGCGACGACGGGAATGTCGTTGTGGTCGATGCCTTTATGCCGAAACTGGTGGCCGACCTCGCCCCGTTGCTGGGCGACCGCCGGCCCGTCGCGGTGACCGCCACCCATGGCCATCCCGATCACCTCAGCGGCGCACCGGCGATCGCCGACCGGTACGGAGCCGGTATTCACCTGGCGGCCGAGACGGTCTCCTACATCGACGGTAGTGCCACACCCCGCACACCGAGCGTCGCCAAGCTCGCCCGAACGTGGCCGGTCCTGTTCGGCCAACCCTTCGACGCCAAGGCCGCAGCCGGTTTCGTCGCGGCGTCGGCAACGGTCGGATTCGGCACCACGCGCGGCATGCTGTGGCCGGGACCAGAGCCCACCGTCGCCCTTGACGACGGCGATCGACTACCGGGCGCCTCGGCGTGGACGGTGATCGCCGCGCCCGGTCACACCGATGACTGAATCACGTTCTGGCACAAAGACTCTCGGACGCTCCTGTCGGGCGATGCGGTCATCACCATGTATGGCCGCCCGCGGTTCGCGCCAGACACCATCGATGCCGCGGCCAGCGCCCGCACCGCAGCGCGCCTGCGCTCCCTGCACGTGGAACATGTACTACCTGGGCATGGATTGCCCGCTCACGAGATCGAGGTGCTGGGCGCCGCCCGTTGATGGCACGACGACCTTGTGGCTATCGCTGAAGTAAGGGTTGACCGAAATCACATTGGCCGGATGTAGAGCCCTCACGAATGGCCTGTGCCTGTTCAGCGCGCTGTGCTGTCCCCGGACGACCCGAGGCAGGACCGGTCGGTGGTTTCAAGGGCGCGCAAAACGAGCATGCCAGAAGACATGGGCGAACATGAGAAAGCTGACGAGGCACGCAAAGGCCTGATCGATTCGATCAAAGGCAAGGCCAAGGAGATCGCCGGCGCAGTGACCGGCAACGATTCCTTGACCGCCGAAGGACAGCTGGAGCAGACCCAGGCGCGGGCCCGCAGGGAAGCCAACACAATCGAGGCAGTCGCTGATGCCGAAGCCGAGGCCGCTACCGATCTGTTGTCTCAAGCGCGCCACCAGGCAGCGATTGCCCGGGACATGGTGCGGTCGGGCGCCGAGGCCGCGGAACACGCTGCGCAGAAACAACAGGTGGCCCACGTGCAGCACGCCGCACAGGCAGCGCGGCACCGCGCTGCCGAGGAACAGGTCCGCGCCGGCGTCGAGGAGCAGCGCGAGGAACGCCAGGCGGAGACCCGAGAAACGGTCGACACCGCGGCCGCAGGCAGGGAAGCGGGTGAAGCGCTCGCCGAACATCGCGCCGCGTTGGGAGAGGCTGCTGAGGAACAAGCCGAGGCCCGGCGCCTTCGCGAGCGTGCTCAGACCCTCACCGATCAAACCGACCTTCCCTGAGAGATGTTGAGAACCAAGGAGATATCGTGAGCATCATTGAATTGCCGTTACAGCTTTTGCGAGCGCAATACCGTCTGGCCCGGTTCCCTCTGCAGTTCATCGAGGAGCGGTGGATGGCTCGCCTGGACGCCGAAGCACCTGCCCGCCTGATCTATGAGCGGTCGTTTGGCACGCTGGACGCGGCGGTCGGCAGAGCGCTCGGTGATTCCGCGCTGCGCAGGCAGGGCGCGGTGCTGGCCCGGCGAAGCGAAGTTCGCGGCCAAGCCGCCGTGCGCAGCTTGGCTGCTGCCCAACGGCGTCGAAAGGCCGGCGCCCAGCTGGAGGACTCGCTGGAAGAGGCCGCCGACGACCGCGACGAAGCCATCGCCGCCAAGCAGGACGCAGTGGCCGATGCTCATGAGCGCGCGCAGCAGCGTAAGCGGCAGGCGGCGGAAAACGCCGACAAGCGCATCGTCCAGGCCGCCAGGACAAGCCGGGCCGAGGCCGACCGCAAGCGCGAAGCCGCTGAAGCCACCGAACAGCAACGGCTGCAACGGATCAACATGGCCGAAGTCAAGTCGGCAGCTGCGGCTGAAGCCGCGCTCGATGATGCTCAAGACAAGCGCGCCGCCGCGGCTGCCAAACGCGAACAGGCTGAGCAGGTCGAGGTACTTGCCGACGTGGAGAAGCGGAACCGGCGGGCGGGCGGCGTCTGAGGGTTGGCGTAGCAGCCGCACTCAGTAGCTAGGCGGTTCTTGTCAATCTGCGTCGCATCGCGCCAGTGGCTTCATCGGCGGCACACCTGCCACCAATGAAGCCACCCGGCGAAACCGGTTCCCGGACAGGCTACTTGCCGCTGCGGTGGCCCCCGCCACCACCGCCGCTCCCGGTGCCACCGTGACCATCCCCGGTTCCGTGACTACTCGACTCCGACTTGTCTGACGAGTGCTTCGAGCCGTCGTTGTCGTGAGAGCCGTTGCCGCTCTTGCTCTCTCCGCCACCAGCCTTTCCGGCGCCGGCGCCGGAAAGGCTGCTGCCGCCGCTCGTGCCGCTGTCGGTCTGGCTGGAGTCAGTCGACTTGCGGTGTTTGCCGCCCTTGTCGGAACCCGTCTTGTCGGTGCCTGCTTTGTCGGTGCCGGCGTTGTCCGGCTTCGAACCGACAGCGCTGTTGGGCACTGACGCCGCGGTCGGGTTGCTGACCTTGATCAGATTGGTCTGCACCTTGGGCACACTCGTGGCGGCCAGTGGTGCCGCTGCCGCCGGGACGAGGCCGCCCAGGCTGGAGACGAATTGACCAGCCTGCGAGACGATTTCATTCACGGTATTCGTGAGGCCGAACCGTAGCGCGTTGGGCAGGTTGGTGGTGAGCAACCCGAGCAGGGCCTGTGGGGTGAGGGTGTAGGGCAGACCGGCCACGAGCGGGACAACCACGGGCGCCGCAACAGCCAATGGCAAGTTCACCGCATACGCGACGTCGTTCGCCACCATCGACACTGCCGAGGACGCCACATTACCCAGACCACCGACCAGATCCTGCGGGGCTGGAACCGATGGGCTGATGGAGGGCGTCACCGCCGACTTGGTCTGCAACTTGGACACGTTGGTAGCCGCCAGTGGCGCCGCGGCCGCTGGAAGGAGGCCGCCGAGGGCGCCCGCGAGGCTGGACAGGAATTGCGTTGTGGTGCTGATGAATCCGCTGATGCCACCTTGGACGTATTGGCTGACGTAGTTCGGGATGTAGCTGGTGAGCAGACTGAAGAGCAGATCCGGGTGGAATACGGCAGCAGCGCCGTAATACAAGAGTGTTATTGCCGTCTGAGCCCCGATGTTGATGGGAATGCTTGCGAGGTAGGCCCCGGCATTCCACACAGTGCTCAACGCGCTGGTCAAAATGCCGCCCAGGCCACCGATCAGGTCCTGCGGAGTCGCGGCCGCGGGGGTGATGGCGGGCGACAGCGCGGCATTGGTCGCCGCATTGGGCACCAGGTTGCCAGGCAAGGGCAGAGGGATCCCCAGTTTCTCCAACAACGTCACGGCTGCCGGGAAGAGCGCGGTTGCCGGGGCGCTGAAGTCGACGAGCGAAGCCAAGGCGATATCGAGAAAGTTGAGGCCCGTGAGACCTGAGCCGGCGAAACCCGTGGGAGGGAAGGCCGCATTCTTGAAGTACTCCTGCAGCGCGGCCTCCACCGCTGGCGCCAACGGTGTCGTGGCAATCGGCGACAGCAACGTCGTGACAGCGTTCATGACCACCGGCGCGGCCGCGGTGTCCAGCCCGTAGAGCACGCCGTCGGCGGCCGCCAAGGGCTGCGCCACGAGGTAGGCCAAGTTGTTGATCCACTGCCCGTTGCCGAGGAGTTCTTGTGCGACAGACGTGGGTAGCGCCAGCAGGCCCTCGATCAGCGAGATCGGGTCCGAACCCGCTGTCAGCTTCACCTGCCTCGTAATTTCTGGCAGTTGAGCCGCCATCGTCTTGGCCTGTGGACTGACCGCGACAAAGCTCGCGCTCACTGCGGCGGCGCTAGCTACTAGAGCCACCGCCACCTTCTGTGTATTTGCTGTGGATTTCCTGGTATGTGCAGCCGGCATGATCTGGTCCCCGCTTCCGTGATCGTTAATGCCAGCGGCCACAACGTCATTAACAGCAGGCGCACCAACCCCGCCCCATATGCCATGGTCGCCAACGATTGAGCCCCACAAGTAAAATACGCACAGTATGTTTGCTGGGTCAAGATCTATTTAGCCGCTGAAATTAGCTGGCTGGATTTTGGGCGGGTACCCGTCTGGCCGCCGCGCAGGCCCCGCCAGTTGACGGAGGTGTTGGTCGGCCCATGTGAGAATCGGGACATGGGGAGCGCAGGGGGACGCAGTCCGATCGGCAGAGTGATCGGTACGTTGTTCGGTTTCGGGATGTTGGCACTGCTGGTGGTGATCTTCCTCGGGTCCAAGAGCGAACCGGGCGCGTTGATCCGGTCAGGTGACGTGGTGACGCCCACAAAGGGCAGCTACGTCGTCTATCTCGAACCGTCGCAATCCCACATTCGTTGCACGGCAACGACATCTGACGGGACGACGCAGGCGCTGGCGCCCTTCACCGGTGCGCACCCCGAGAAACGATTCGGCGGCAAACGGCGTCTTCTGTTCTCCCGGGGTAGGGACTTCCGGGCGGTCGGGGAGTTGCCACGCGACCGCGGGCCGGTGACCGTGCGGTGTCCCGGCGCGAGCCAAATCCGGGTGAGTGCACCGCCCAACGGCTGGTCGTGGCCGATCGTGGTCTTCGCTGTGCTAGCGGCGGCGTGCTTGGTGGTGTTCGTTGTCGTGGTGTTGCGCCGCCGGCAGACCGGTGGCGGTCAGAGCGGCGGGCCAGGGCCGACGTATCCCATGCCGCCGCAGCGGGGGTATCCCGGTTACCCGTACCGGGGCTATCCGGGCTATCCGCCGCCCGGGTATCCCAACCAGGGCTACCCACCGAACCCGAATTACCCGAACTACCCCCACTAGGCGTCCGTCGCGGATCAGGGCTCGCGCGACGCGGCGAGCGACGTTGCACGGCAGGGCAATTCGACGGTGAACGTCGCGCCGCTGCCGACGCCGGCGCTGGCCGCGCTGATGCGGCCGTGGTGGGCATCGACCAGGGCTTTGGCGATCGCCAGTCCGATACCCGAACCGCCGTGCGCCCGGTCGCGCGCCGAGTCGGCTCGGTAGAACCGCTCGAACAGCCGTGGCAGATGCTCGGCGGCGATACCGTCGCCGTCATCGGACACCTGGATCTGTACGGACGCACCGGCGTTGGTCGCCATCACCCGCACGGTGCCGCCGGGCTCGGTGTGCCGCAGCGCGTTGGTCAGCAGATTGGCCAGCACCTGGTCGAGTCGCTGAGGGTCCGCCCACAGGTCCGGCAGTCCTGGGGCGATATCTGAGGTCAGCGCAACGCCTTTCGCGCGGTAAGGCGCCGCGAAGGCGTCCACGGCGGCGGCGATGACCGCTGTGGGTGCAACGGACCGGGTATCGATGAGCGCCATGTCGCGTTCGGCATCGGACAGTGCCCGGACGTCGGAGCTGAGCCGCGCCAGCCGGCGGGTCTGGTCGCGCAGCACACCGATCGTGGTCGAGTCGAGTGGGTGGATGCCGTCTTCGATCGACTCCAGATAGGCATCGATGACGGAGACAGGCGTGCGGAGCTCGTGTGCCAGGTCGGCCAGCAGCTGGCGCCGGGTCATCTCCACAGAACCCAGCTGCTCGGCCATGGTGTTGAAAGCGTCCGCGATGGCATCGAATTCAGTGCCCAGGTGCGGCGGCGAGACCCGGATGTCGTAGTTGCCGTCGGCCACGGCGGTGGCCGCGGCGGCGAGTTCGGCGGTCGAACGGTGCATCCGTCGGCTCAGATACCAGCTCAGCGCGAGGGCGGTGGTGGCAGCCACCGCGAGCGACATCCCGACCGAGACGGCGGTCGCCTGCCGGAAGACGTGCTCGTACGGGTGGGGGCCGGTGCGACCCGGGATGAGCACGTCCTGCATCACCTTCCGGAACATCGGTGGACCGATGATCAGGGCGACGGTGGTCGTGGTGACGATCGCCGCGACCACCACCACCGCGTTGGTGACGAGCAGGCGGCTGCGGATTCCGTGCTTGCTGCGCGGATGATTCTGGGCCATCAGCCTTCTCCCATTCGGTATCCGACGCCGCGCACCGTGGTGACATAGCGCGGCTCGGTCGAGTTGTCGCCCAGCTTGCGGCGCAGATGGCCGACGTGGACGTCGACGACGTTGTCATTGCCGAACCACGACTCGCCCCAGACGGCTTCCAGCAGTTGGAGCCGCGTCCACACTTGTCGTGGCCGCGACGACAGCGCCGCCAGTACGTCGAACTCGGTACGGGTGAGCATGATCGGCGCGCCCCCGAGGAGGGTCTGACGGCTGTCGGTGTCGATGTGCAGGTCACCGAACACGCGTGGTGGTGTCCCGGTCGCCGGGACTGGATCGGGATCCCGTCGGGGCCGGCGCAACATCGCGCGGATGCGGGCCACCAGCTCGCGGGGACTGAACGGCTTGGTGACGTAGTCGTCCGCGCCGACCGACAGCCCGACGATGGTGTCGATCTCGGTATCACGCGCGGTCAGCATCACGACGTACGCGTCGGAGAACACGCGAAGCTGTCGGCACACCTCGATGCCGTCGAGCCCGGGCAGCCCGATGTCGAGGATGACGACATCGGGGTCGAGTTCGCGCGCCACGAACAGGGCCGACGGGCCGTCAGCAGCGACGCGCACCTCGAACTGTTCGCGTTTGAGGTAGCTGGCCACGACGTCGGCCAGCGCAGTCTCGTCGTCGACGACCAGCGCGCGCAGGCTCGGCGTGGGTTCAGTGCCGTTCACCTGCTCATAGTGCACCCGCGCGAAGACCTGGTCGACCGGATGACCTGGTCAGCGCCGCGTTCTTTAACGAATCTTCATCGTTCCTCCGGGGAACCCTTGTCGGCCGATTCGAGGCTGGAAGTCGTCAGAAACCCACCGTGAAGGGACATCGAAATGATCAGCAAGAGCGCATTCTTCTCGACCGCCGCCGCAGCAGCGGCTCTGGCCGCTGCCACCCTCATGACCGCCGGCCCGGCGCAGGCCGCCAGCGTGTCCGGCAACAACGGCGCCGACGTGGTGTCGACGTTGCGCAGCGAGGGCTACAACGTGCAGGTCGACGGCGCCCCGAGCGCACCGCTGTCCGCGTGCACGGTGACCGACGTGCACGGGCTGCCGAATCCTGCGGACCCGACCCAGCGCGCGGATACTCGCATGGTCAACAACGTGTACGTCGACGTCAGCTGTGCGTCGGACTCCTGAGTGGGGGCGCAGCGTGCCGGCCGGCGGCGGCATGGTTATGTGAGGGTGTGACCCAAGCGTCGTCGCTGCCGCTGGCCGGGATCACCGTCGTCGCGATGGAGCAGGCGGTGTCCGCGCCGATGTGCACGCGCGTGCTCGCCGACTTCGGCGCCCGCGTGATCAAGATCGAGAACCCCCAGGGTGGCGACTTCGCCCGCGACTACGACGACGTGGTGCTCGGCCAGGCCGCCCATTTTGTCTGGGCCAACCGGGGCAAGCAGTCGATCACCCTGAACCTCAAGTCCGACAAAGGCATTGCGGTCCTGCACAAGTTGCTCGATGGCGCTGACGCATTCGTTTCGAATCTGGCGCCTGGTGCGACCGCGCGATTGGGGTTGTCACCGGAGGAGCTGCGTGAGCGGCATCCAGAGGTGATCCCCGTCGAGATTTCCGGTTACGGTGCCGCCGGCCCACTCTCGCAGAAGCGGGCGTACGACCTTCTGGTGCAAGCCGAATCGGGGTCCTGCGCCGTTACCGGCTTTCCGGGGATGCCGGCCAAGCCGGGCCCACCCGTCGCCGATATCAGCACAGGCCTGTACTCGGCGCTGTCGATCATGGCGTTGTTGCTGGGCCGGGCGCGCGGCGTGTCGACGGGTGCGGCGCCGTCGGTCGCGGTCAGCCTGTTCGACACCATGACCGACATCATGGGTTACCCGCTGACCTATACCCAGCATTCCGGCGTGAACCAGCAGCCGCTCGGCATGGCGTCGCCGGCTGTCGCGCCGTACGGCGCGTTCGCAACCCGGGACGGGCAGAAGGTGGTGCTCGGCACCACGAATGACAGGGAGTGGCAGCGGCTGGCCCGGGAGATCATCGACCGGCCCGACCTCGCCGAGGATTCCCGATTCGCGAGCAACTCCGACCGCTGCGCGCACCGCGACGAACTCCATGCCGCCATCGAATCCTGGTGCGCAGAGCGCGATCTCGATGACATTCAGCAGGTGGCCGACGCTGCCGGCATCGGCAACTCCCGGTACAACCTGCCCAGTGAAGTCATCGCCCATCCGCACCTCACGTCCCGCGACCGATGGCGTCAGGTCGGTACGCCGGGCGGCCCCATCGAGGCGTTGTTGCCGCCACCGGTGATCAGCGGCCTCGAGCTGAGCATGGGCGCAATCCCGGGACTGGGCGAGCACACGGATGTGATACTCGGCGAATTGGGTTACAGCGCTGAGGATATCGCCGGTCTGCGGGCCGACGGTGCCATCGGAGATGTCTACGGAGCAGGGAGCGACCATGCGTGAAGTCGTCATTGTTGAGGCCGTGCGGACCGCCGTCGGCAAGCGCAACGGGGGACTGGCCGGCGAGCATGCCGCCGACCTGTCCGCGGTGGTGCTCAATGAGCTGATGGAACGGTCCGGCGTCGCGCCGGATCTCGTCGACGACGTGGTGTGGGGTTGTGTCTCGCAGGTGGGCGACCAGTCCAGCAACATCGCCCGGTGGTCGGTGCTGGCGGCCGGCTGGCCCGAGTCGATTCCGGGTACGACGGTCAACCGGGCCTGCGGATCGTCGCAGCAGGCATTGGATTTCGCGGTGCAGGCCGTGATGTCGGGCCAGCAGGACATCGTGGTGGCCGGCGGCGTCGAAGTGATGAGCCGGGTGCCTTTGGGCGCGGCCCGTCAGACGGGCGAGCCGTACGGGCCGAAAGCGCTTGCCCGGTATGACGGTTTCAGTTTCAACCAGGGCATCTCGGCTGAGATGATCGCGCAGAAGTGGGGTCTGTCGCGGGCGCGGCTGGACGAATACTCCGCGCGGTCGCACGAACTTGCCGCTGCGGCACAGGATTCGGGCGCGTTCGTCACGCAGATTGTTCCGGTGTTCACCGACGATGGCGGCGTGGTGCACGAGGACGAGGGCATCAGGCGCGGGACGACCGTCGAGAAGCTGGGCGGCCTCAAGCCGGCGTTTCAGGACGACGGCGTGATCCACGCAGGCAACTCCTCGCAGATTTCCGACGGTGCGGCTGCGCTTTTGGTGATGACCCTGGAGAACGCGCTGCAGCTGGGGCTCACCCCGCTGGTGCGGTATGTCGGCGGCGCGGTGAGCGGCGCCGACCCGGTGCTGATGCTGACCGGTCCGATTCCGGCCACCGAGAAGGTGCTGCACAAGACGGGCGTGAGCATCGCCGAGATCGGCGTGTTCGAGGTGAACGAAGCCTTCGCCCCGGTGCCGCTGGCCTGGCTCGCCGATACCGGCGCCGACGAGGCCGCACTGAATCCGCTGGGCGGCGCGATCGCGCTGGGGCACCCCCTCGGCGCCTCCGGCGCAGTGCTGATGACCAGGATGATCAATCACATGCGCGACAACGGAATCCGCTACGGCTTGCAGACCATGTGCGAGGGCGGCGGCACCGCCAACGCGACGTTGGTGGAACTGGTCGCTTAGAGCCTCGCTCTGGCGACAGGCTCGCGAAACTGACTGAGTGGCGGAACAAGAGCCCGAAAATCGCCGTGTGGTCAGGGTCGGCGGACTGCGGAGAAGCTCAATGGAGTTTCAGCAGTGTTGGCCGACGCCACGTCTAGGGCGATATCGACCAACATGTCTTCTTGGCCGCCGACGAGCCCGCGCCGGCCGGCTTCTTCCAGTAGCGTTCGGGCGTCGACGTCGAAGCGCGCAGCGGTGATTTCCGCGTGCCGCAGGAAGCTCGAATAGACGCCCGCGTAGCCGAGCGTCAAGGTTTCCCGGTCGACCCGCACGGGGCGTTCCTGCAACGGCCGGACCAGATCGTCGGCGGCATCCTGCAGGGCATGTAGATCGCACCCGTGCTCCCAGCCCAGCTTGGTGGCCGCGGCGATGAACACCTCCAACGGTGCGTTCCCGGCGCCGGCGCCCATCCCGGCCAGCGATGCATCGACCCGGTTGGCGCCGTGTTCGACTGCGACGATCGAATTGGCCACGCCCAACGACAGGTTGTGATGCGCGTGGATGCCGATTTCTGTTGTCGCATCAAGGGTTTGACGCAGCGCGTCAACCCGGTCGGCGATGTCGCGCATGGTCATCGCGCCACCGGAGTCGACGACGTAGACGCAGGTGGCGCCGTAGCCCTCCATGATTTTGGCTTGATCGGCGAGCGATTGCGGGCCGGTCATGTGGCTCATCATCAGAAAACCGACGGTGTCCATGCCGAGTTCGCGGGCGGCCGCGATGTGGTGGGCGGAGATGTCGGCCTCGGTGCAATGAGTAGCCACCCGCACGACCGTGGCGCCGGCGCGGTGTGCGTCCCTGAGGTCGCGGATGGTGCCGATGCCGGGCAACACGAGGGTGGCGACCCGGGCGTGACGCACCACGGCGGCAACGGCCTCGATCCATTCGATGTCGGTGTGGGCGCCGAAGCCGTAGATGCAGCTGGAGCCGGAAAGGCCGTCGCCATGGGCGATCTCGATGGAATCGACGCCGGCTTCATCGAGGGCGCGGGCGATGACGGCGGCCTGCGGGGCGGTGTACTGGTGGCGTACTGCGTGCATGCCGTCGCGCAGGGTGACGTCGCTGATGTACAGGTCGTGACTCATGTTGTGGCTCCCGCGGTTTCACGCGTGCGATGGGCGATGGTTTCGGCGGCGGCCTTCGCGGCCGAGGTCATGATGTCGAGGTTGCCGGCGTAAGGGGGCAGGTAGTGGGCGGCGCCGGTGACTTCGAGCAAGGCGGTCACGCGGGTGCCGGCGAACTTGCCGGTTTCGGGGATGTACAGCGGGTTTTCGCTGGTGAATGTCTCGAACTGGACGCGCTGGAACTCATCGATATTGGCCCGGGTACCGGGCCCCGCCGATTTCGCAGAGACGGAGGAGACGATCTCGGCGTACGACACGATGCCGCATTCCGAGACCGCGGCGACGATCGGCACGGTGGCCTGCCCGCCGCAGGTGACCATGTTCAGGTTCTGCGCGTGGAGGTGCTCGTCGAGGTTGACGACCGGGACGCAGTAGGGGCCGAGCGCCGCGGGGGTGAGGTCGAGCATGCGCACGCCCGTCGGCTGCAGGCGTGTCCAGTTGGCGCGGTGGGCCCCGGCGGAGGTCGCGTCGAAGACGAGCTTGATATCGCTGAAGTTTGGCATCTTCAGGAGGCCGTCGACCCCCTCCGCAGTGGTGGGCACCCCCATGCGTGCGGCCCGGGCCAGGCCGTCGGAATCGGGGTCGATCCCGACCATGGCCGCGAGTCGCAGCGGGCCGTCGCTGCGCAGGATCTTGATCATCAGGTCGGTGCCGATGTTGCCGGACCCGATGATGGCAACTGGCCAGGTTGGGTTGTGCTGCATAGATTTTCCGGTTCTCTAGTCGAGATGTAAGGACACGGTGCCGAGGCCCGTGATGGTGGCATCGGCCCGGTCACCGCGGTGGACAAATGCTGCGGAGGTGAACGAACCCGACATGACGAACTGGCCAGGGGTGATTTCGATGTCATAAGGCGCCAGTGCGTTGGCCAGCCACGCCACGGCAACGGCCGGATCGCCGAGCACCGCCGATCCGAGTCCGGTGTCGATCTCGATGTCGTTGAGCCGCAACGATGCCCGGGCATTCGGCAGATCGAGCGCGGCGGAGAAGGGTACCCATTCGCCGAGCACCACCGCGCCCGAACTGGCGTTGTCGGCGACGGTGTCGGGCAGGGCGATCTGCCAATCGGCGACGCGGCTGTCGACGATCTCCAGCGCCACCGCCACCGCTTGAGTGGCCGCACGTACGTCGTCGGCCGTGACAGTGGGCCCGCGCAGCGCTGTGTGCAACAGGAAGGCGATCTCGGGCTCGACGCGTGGTGCACAGAACCGGTCAGCCGACACCGCGCCACCATCAGGAAACACCATGTCATCGAGGATGTAGCCGAAGTCGGGTTCGTCGACACCGAGCAGGGCCTGCATCGGTTCGGAGGTCAGGCCGATCTTGTGCCCGACCACGGCGTGCCCGAGGTGCAGCCGCCTGTCGAGGTTGATCTTCTGGATGGCATAGGCGTCGTCGACGCTCAGCGCGGGGTAGCGCGCGGTCAGCGGCGCGATCGGGACCCGGTTGAGGTGAGCGGCGTGGATCAGATCGGCGGCGGCGTGCAGCTCTCCAGTGGTGAGCGACATCAGATTGCAGTCTCGGCGAGCATCCGCTGTGCCGTGTCGTACATGGCGTTGGCGTGCATTTCGAACAGTTCGAGCAGGTCCACCGAGTCGCCGCCCAGTTCCTTGGCGATGAACAGGCCGTCGGCGCCCGCAATTGAGTAGTTCACCAACAGTCGCACTTGGGCGTCCGTGAGTCCCGGTGCCAGCTCGCTGAGCGCTTCCGTGAGCGACTCGGAGGCCTGCGTCCGCGCCTGGAGGAACCGCGCACGGGCGCTCGGTTCCACGGGCCGGCGCTCCAGCGCCAGCATGAGTCCGAGGCGCAGGAAGTCGGGATTGTCGAGTAGGCCTTTCGCGAGCTGCGTGGCCAGGCCGATGACGCGTTCCCGCGGCTCGCCGTCGGAGGGGAGCTTCCACACCTTCAGCCAGGTCTCGAAGCTGCGGTCGATGACCGCGGCCAGCAGGTCGTCCTTGTCCTTGAAGTGCCAGTAGATGGAGCTGGCGGGGAGTCCGCACTTCTTGCTGACCAGTCCGATGCTGGTGCCCTCGTAACCACGTTCAGAGGCAATCTCGTTGGCGGCGTCCAGGATTCGCTCGCGCGACTGTTCGCCGTCGGCGCGCCTGCGGCGGGCCTTGGGTGCTTCGGTCATTTTCGCTCCCGACTCTTGACGCTGTAGCGATCACTACAGTACCGTAGCGATCACTACAGAACAAGCGGAGGCCGCAATGAGCAGTACAGACACCTACGACGTCGCCGTCATCGGGTATGGCCCCACCGGTGCCACCGCGGCCAATCTGCTGGGGCAGATGGGCCTGAAGGTCCTGGTGGTCGAGCGCGACCCGGATATCTACAGTCGGGCGCGGGCGATCTCGACCGACGAGGAAGTGCTGCGCATATGGCAGTCGGTCGGTTTGGCCGACCGACTCCAGCGCGACATGCTGCCCGACCGTCCGGTCGCATTCGTCGATGCCGACGGGCGGCCGTTCATCGAAACGGTGATCCACGGACGCGGGTGTGGGCATCCATCGCAGCAGTTTCTGTACCAACCGGCTGTCGACTCGGTGCTCCGCGAAGGGGTCGCCCGCTTCGGCAACGTCGAGGTGCTGCTGGAACATGAGTGCCTGCGGGTGGCCAACCGGGCCGACGACGCGGAACTGCTGCTGGCCGATCTGCGTACCGACATGTTCAAGCGCGTGACGGCCCGCTACGTCATCGCCTCGGACGGTGGATCGTCGGCGACGCGCGGGGTGCTCGGTATCGGATACAGCGGGCGCACCTACGGCGAACGCTGGGTCGTCATCGACACCAAGGTGATCAAAGAGTGGGATGCGCACGACCGCTTGCGTTTTCACTGCACCCCGACGCGTCCGACCGTGGACTGTCCGACCCCGCTGGGACATCACCGGTGGGAATACCCCGCGAGGGGCAGGGAGGACGAGAAGGACCTCGTCAGTGACGAAGCAGTGTGGAAGGTGTTGCGAGAGCAGGGCGTCACGCCCGATCACGTCCAGATCCTGCGCGCTGTCGTCTACAGCCATCACGTGCGAGTAGCGGACCGCTGGCGCGTCGGACGGGTTTTCCTGGCCGGTGATGCCGCGCATGCGATGCCGCCGTGGATCGGCCAGGGCATGTCCGCGGGTGTGCGCGATGCGGCCAACCTGTGCTGGAAGCTGGCCGCGGTGTTGCGAGGTCAGGCGCCGGACGCACTGCTGGATTCTTATGAGGCAGAGCGCAAGCCGCACGTCACCGAGGTCACGCGGCGCGCGGTCCTCGTCGGGCGGGTGATCACCGAACGGCGGCCCTGGCTGGCTGCCATTCGCAATCATGTGGTGCGCGCGGTGACCAGGATTCCCGGCGCCAACGCCGCCGGGCAGAAGTTCTGGTGGATTCCCGATGCTCGGTACGCCGACGGCTTCTTCGCCGCGGCGCATCCCGCGGTGGGCTGGCAGATCCCGCAGCCGACCGTGGGCGGCGTGCCCCTCGACGATCTGCTCGGCGGCGACTGGACGCTGCTGCACACCGGCGCCGCTCCGCTCGGAGCAGCAGCCTGGGCTGAGGCGGGCGTATCGAGCCTGCGCGTCAGTGAACCCAGTCTCGTGCGGTGGCTGTACGACCGCAAGGCCGACGCCGTCGTGCTGCGCCCCGACGGATTCGTCTACGCCGCAACCTCATCCGGACAACCGATACCGGCGCCGCCGGCAGGACTGAACCTCCGTACCCTGACAGGAGCACCCGCATGACAAACACCCTCACCGAACACACCGTCACCGTCGGCGGCCGGAAAATCTTCGTCGCCGAAGCCGGTTCCGGCCCAGCGGTGGTGCTGTTGCACGGCGGCGGCCCAGGCGCCTCCGGCGTCACCAACTACTCCCGCAACATCGATGCGCTCGCGCAGCGCTACCGCGTCCTCGTCCCCGACATGCCCGGCTACGGACGCTCGTCGAAAGGCATCGACAAATCCGATCCCTTCGGCTGCCTGGCTGACGCGATGCGCGGCTTGCTCGACGAATTGAGCATCAGCACAGCACATCTGATCGGTAACTCGTATGGCGGCGCGGCCGCACTGCGCTTGGCTCTGGACACCCCCGGCCGGGTCGGCAAGCTGGTGCTGATGGGCCCCGGCGGTATCGGAACCACCCGCGGCCTGCCGACCGCCGGCCTGAACAGCCTGCTGGGCTACTACACCGGCACTGGTCCCAGCCGCGAGAAGCTGGCCGCGTTCATCCGCAACTACCTGGTCTACGAAGGCGATTCGGTGCCCGACGAGCTGATCGACCTTCGGTACGCGGCATCGATCGACCCGGAAGTAGTGGCCGATCCGCCGCTGAGCCGGCCGTCGGGGCCGTTCGCGCTGCGGACGCTGTGGCGTATGGACCTCACGCGCGACTCGCGGCTGGCAGCACTGCAGACCCCGACCCTGATCTTGTGGGGCCGCGACGACAAGGTGAACCGGCCCTCGGGCGGACCCATGCTGCAGAACATCATGCCCAACGCCGAACTGGTGATGACCAGCCGCACCGGGCACTGGATGCAGTGGGAACGTGCCGACCTGTTCAACCAATTCGTCGGCGAATTCCTTTCGGACAGTACGGTATTCCGGCCATGAGCGTCTTCGGTCAGGTATCGCTCGGCTACCTGGTGGTGGAGACGGAGCGGTTCGCCGACTGGCGGCGGTTCGGCCGCGATGCCATCGGCATGCACCTCGATGACCTCGATACCGATGCGCTCCGGTTCCGGCTCGACGAACAACAGTGCCGGTTCCTACTGCAGCGCGGCCCTGCCGAGGATGTCACCACGCTGGGCTGGCAGGTCGACGATCACGGGACCTTCGACGAGATCCTCGGCCGCGTGCACCGGTGCGGCGTACCCGTCACCGTCGGCACCGACGAGGAAGCCGCGCTGCGTGGCGTCGAACGACTGGTGCGGATTCCCGGCCCCAACGGGTTGGCGCAGGAGCTGTACACCCGGGCGCACGTTGACGGCCACCTGTCCGTCGCCGGAAAGGGCTTCGTCACCGGAGAATTCGGGCTGGGCCACGTCGCCGTCACGAGCACCAGGCCGCACCAGGTGCGCGGCTACTACAACGCGTTGCTCGACGCGCGGCTCAGCGACTTCATCGACGAGACGATGAGCGGCGTGAAGGTCAAGATTCGGTTCCTGCGCGTCAATCGGCGGCACCACTCGGTGGCCATCGCCGCGGTGAACCGATTGCCGATCAACCCGATTCGCACCCGCGTGCAGCACCTCAACATTCAGGTCGCCGAGCTGGACGATCTGACGGACAGCTATCAACGCGTGCGGGCGCTGGGGTTCGACATGGCTCTGGGTATCGGTCAGCACACCAACGACCGTGAGCTGTCGTTCTATGCCGTTACGCCATCGGGTTTCGAATGGGAGTTGGGCTGGAATCCGCTGGTCGTCGACGAAACGACCTGGCGGCCGACGACGCACCAAGGGATCAGCATCTGGGGCCACGAGATGCAGCGCAGCGCCGACAAGCTAGAGCAGTTCACGACCGCGGCCCGGTCATTGCTGCACCGTGAAGACACGGTCCCCGCGCTGGCGGGCGCCGGCATCCGCGACTGACCTACCGGAGGACGCATCATGATCCGCATCGACACGCACCACCACATGATCCCGCCGGACTACCGAAAGGTGCTGGACCGTGCCGGGATCGGTGACGCGGGCGGCAGGGCGATGCCGGGCTGGTCTGCGGAGGCGTCACTGGACGCGATGGTTCGCCTCGGTGTCGCTACCGCGATCCTGTCGGTATCCGCGCCCGGAACGACGATGCTTCCGGCCGCGGCGGACGCCGCCGCACTGGCCCGCGACCTGAACGACTACAGCGCAGGACTGGTTGCCGCGAGGCCGGATCGGTTCGGGTTCTTCGCCACGTTGCCGATGCCGCATCTGGACGAGGCGGTCGCCGAGGCGGTGCGCGCACTCGACGAACTGAGTGCGGACGGGGTGTTTCTGTTGGCCAACAGTGCGGGGACCTACGTTGGCGCGCCCGGCCAGGACGCCTTGTTCGCGGAGCTCGACGCGCGGTCGGCGGTGGTGTTCATTCACCCGGCCGAGCTGCCGGGGCCCGCGGTCGACGGCGTGTTGCCGTTCGCTGCCGACTTCCTGCTGGACACCACTCGGGCCGCGTACCTGTTGGTGCGCAACGGCATTCGACGGCGCTATCCGAACATCCGGTTCATCCTGAGCCATGCCGGCGGTTTCGTGCCATACGCGTCACACCGGATGGCTCTGGCCATCACCAGTGACGTCGGCGGCAGTCCGGCCGATCATCTCGACGACTTCGCGAGCTTCTACTTCGACACCGCGTTGTCGTCGAGTGCGGCCGCGCTGCCGTCACTGCTGGCTTTCGCCAAACCGGGCCACGTGACGTTCGGTTCGGACTTCCCGTTCGCGCCGGTCGAGGCCGGCCAACTGTTCGCGGCCGGGTTGGAGACGTACGGGGGATTGGATGCGGCGGGGCGGCAGGCGATCGACCGCACCAACGCACTGGCGCTCTTCCCGCGCCTCGGTACTGCGGCGCCACCGGCAGTGCCGTCGCTGGTCGAGCAGGTTCGCCACACCGCCAGCAGGACGGTCATGCGGGGCGTGGCGCGGCTGCTGACGCAGTAGGGGTATGGCTGGAGGTCAGCCGGCCCAGGGCGGGGGACTTTCACCAAGGTCTTCTCCGTGATCGTCAGTCAAATGTCAGGGCGGGTGGACCTGGGTGTAGGCACACTTTGGCCGGGAGTTGTCACCATGCGCTGACGATGTCAACGCATGATGACGGATCCAAATCGCAAGTGCTGCAGGAGCGCCCGACACGCCGCCTGAGGACACGCCGGTTGATACGCATCGCGGTCGCCAGTGCCGAGATGATCCTCAACTTCGGATCTCAGCACAGGCAGCAGCCAGCTGCCCCGGTCGTACTGGACCCTAGAGATTACCCACTTCCAATTCCAGGTACTCGGCGTATTTCGCCTGTGCGGCTTCGCGTTTGCCCGGCAGCCATTCGGTGGGCCACAGCTCGTCGGTGCCGGTGTAGTCGCGCAGCACCTGCTTGGCCACGGTGACCTTGTGGACCTCGGTCGGGCCGTCGGCAAGCCCCATCACCGCGGCGCCGGCGACCATGCCCAGGAACGGCACCTCGTTGGTGACGCCGAGCGCGCCGTGTACTTGCATTGCGCGCCAAGCGATGTCGTGTAGCACCGTGGGCATGACGACCTTGACGCCGGCGATGTCCTTGCGGACCAACTTGTAGTCGTTGTACTTGTCGATCTTCCACGCGGTATGTAACACGAACAGCCGGAACTGCTGCAGCTGCGCCCACGAGTCGGCGATGTAGCCCTGCACCGCCTGCTTGTCGGCGAGCAGGCTGCCGGCGGTATGCCGGGACAGCGCCCGCTCGCACATCATGTCCAACGCCCTCTGCGCCAGCCCGATGGTGCGCATCGCGTGGTGGATCCGGCCCCCGCCGAGGCGCGTCTGCGCAATCACAAACGCCTGGCCCTCACCGCCGAGCACGGCCGAATTCGGCACGCGCACATTGTCGTAATGAATCAGGGCGTGCGAACCGTGGCCGTCGGATTCGCCGTAGATCGCCGAGTTGCGGATGATGTCGACGCCCGGCGTGTTGGTCGGGACGAGGAACATCGACATCCCTTGGTACGGGCTGACATCGGGGTTGGTCACCACCATGACGATCAGGAACGTCGAGGTCGAGGCGTTGGACGAGAAGAACTTGTAGCCGTTGATCACCCAGTCGTCGCCGTCGCGCACGGCGGACGTCGTGAACTGCGTCGGGTCGGCACCGCCCTGCGGCTCGGTCATCGAGTAACAGGAGAAGACCTCACCTTCGAGCAGTGGCCGCAGGTACTGGTCCTTCTGTTCCGGGGTGCCGTAGTGGGCGATGATCTCGGCATTGCCGGTGTCGGGAGCCTGACAACCGAAGATGATCGGTGCCCACTGCGACCGGCCCAGGATCTCGTTGAGCAGCGCCAATTTCAGCTGCCCGTAGCCCTGCCCGCCGAGTTCGGGGCCAAGGTGCGTGGCCCACAATCCTTTTCGGCGCACCTGCTCCTTGAGGGGGTCGACGACCCGCCGCCGGGTCTCGTCGAGTGCGGTGTACTGCAGGTGCGGCCAGATGAGGTCGAGCGGCTCGATTTCCTCGCGTACGAAGGCGTCGGCCCAGTCGAGGAGCTCCTGGAACTCCGGATCGGTTTCGAAATCCCAGGCCATTCGGACTCCTTCAGTTCGGTCCCACCGCGACAGGACACACCCGTCTGTCGTTTGTAACGCACCAGCGACGGTTTGGGAATGACTAGCGGGGCTAAGCGACTGCCAACGAGTAGGTGTTCCCGAGGTTGTCCTGCGTGACGTGGGCGTCCTCGGTGGTGGTGTCGATGCGCAGCGGACTGGTGAGGGTCGATGTCCGGTAGCTCCACCCGTCGGGCAGCTGGAGTCGATCGGCGAGCTGCGGCAGGTCCGCCAACGACAGCGTCGGGTCGACGGCCTGGCTCCACGACTGCATGACCCAGCGCTGTCCCTGTGGGTCGAGTAATTCGAAGACCGGCCGCCCGGCGCCGAACACGAAGACCGTGCGGCGGCTGACCTTGTTCACGCTGTAGGGCGCCGGGTTCATCGACGACAGTTCCACCGTCGCCTGTTGCAGCATCTCGATGCCGCCGAACATCCTTTTCTCACCGACGTCCGTTCGGGTTTTGACGATCTCACTCATCAACCAGTAGCGGGGGCCGTTGAGCAAGGCCGCCGCGACGCCGTTCTCACTGGCGAGGGCCTGTGGGTTGAGCGCGGACCAGGCATCCTGCGGGCAGTCGTTCAGCGGGAAGGTGTTGAACACCGCGACCTGCGGTCCCGCCGGTGTCGGGGAGACCAGCAGCACTTCGCCGTAGCGCTTACCGAACGTATCGGCCGGAGAATTTTCCATCCCGTCAACGCTACGGCCGAAATCGGGCGAAAAGGCCCCGATTTGTCGCATTTCAGGCGAGGTAGGCGGGTTTTTCGACGGCGGTGCTGGATAAAAGTTTGGCGGGCTAGGTATATTTCGCCCGACAGTGATTGTGTAACGCCGCCGCGCTCCATTTCCATGGACCTGCCGGGCCTGATGGAAGGGTGCCCCGAGTGAGTACCACCAACACCGAGCGATCCAGGATCGGTCACCTGATCTGGGTGCTCGCGATACCCATCGTGATCGGCTGGTTCGTCCTCAACGTCGCCACCAACACGCTGGTCCCGCCGCTGGAGAAGGTCGGCGAGGAGCACACCGTCGGGCTCAGCGCCAAAGACGGCCCGGCGATGATCGCGATGAAGCAGATCGGCGCCAACTTCCAGGAGTTCGACTCCGACAGCAACGCCATGGTGGTCCTGGAGGGCGACCAACCCCTCGGCGCCGAGGCGCACCACTACTACGACGGCCTTGTCGCCAAACTGACCGCTGACACCGCGCACGTTGAGCACGTCGCGGACTTCTGGAGTGACCCACTGACCGCGGTCGGCTCACAGAGCGCCGACGGCAAGGCCGCGTACGTCCAGATCTACCTGCGCGGCAATCAGGGGGAGACGAAGTCCAACGATTCCGTCGCGTCGGTCCGGCAGATCGTCGCCGACTCGAAGCCGCCAGCCGGCCTCCATGTCTTCGTCACCGGCGGCGGCCCGCTGATCTCCGACCAGCACCACGCCGGCGACAAGAGCATCGCCAAGGTCACCGCCATCACCCTGCTGGTGATCGCCGTGATGCTCCTGCTCGTCTACCGGTCCATCGTGACGATGATCCTCATCCTGCTGATGGTGTTCCTTGAACTGGGCGCCGCCCGCGGTGTCGTCGCGTTCCTGGCCAACGAGAACATCATCGGCCTGTCGACGTTCGCGGTGAACCTGCTGACGCTGATGGTGATCGCGGCCGGCACGGACTACGCCATCTTCGCGATCGGCCGCTACCAAGAGGCGCGCGGTGACAAGGAGGAGCGCCAGACCGCCTACGACACCATGTTCCGCGGGACGGCGCATGTGGTCCTGGGATCGGGTCTGACGATCGCCGGCGCCATGCTCTGCCTGAGTTTCACGCGGCTGCCGTATTTCCAGACCCTGGGTGTGCCATGCGCTATCGGCACGCTCGTCGCCGTCATCGCGGCGATGACGCTCGGCCCCGCCGTCATCAAGATCGGCAGCCGGTTCGGGCGCTTCGAGCCGAAGCGGGCCATCAAATCCCGCGGCTGGCGTCGCATCGGCGTCCTGGTGGTGCGCTGGCCCGGCCCTGTCCTCGTCGCCACCCTGGCGCTCGCCCTCGTCGGCCTGGTGACGCTGCCGGGCTATAAGACGAACTACGACGCCCGCCGCTACGTGCCGGCGGACCTGAGCGCCAACGTCGGATATGCCGCTGCGGAAAGGCATTTCAGCGCCGCTCGGATGAACCCCGAGCTGCTGATGGTGCAGAGCGATCACGACCTGCGTAACTCGGCCGACTTTCTGGTGATCGACAAGATCGCGAAGGCCATCGTCCACACCCAGGGCGTCGCGCGGGTCCAGACCATCACCCGACCCGACGGAAAACCGATCAAGCACACGACGATTCCGTTCATCATGGGCATGCAGGCCGTCACCTCGAAGATGACGGAGAAGTACCAGCTGGACTCGATGGCCAACATGTTGCAGCAGGCCAACGACATGCAGGTCAGCATCGACACGATGACCAAGATGCAGGCCATCACCACACAGATGGCCGCCACCACGCACGACATGTCGCAGAAGACCGCCAACATGGCGCTCGATGTCGCCGATTTACGGGACCACATCTCGGATTTCGATGATTTCCTGCGGCCGATCCGTAACTACCTGTACTGGGAACCGCACTGCTACGACATCCCGGTCTGCTGGTCCACGCGCGCGATCTTCGACACCCTCGACGGTATCGACGTCATGACCGACGACATTCAGACGCTGGTGCCGGACCTGATGAAGATGGACAAGTTGACGGCCGAGATGGTGACGGTGATGCCGCCGCAGATCGAGGTCATGAAGAACATGAAGCAGTACATGCTGTCCATGTATCAGACCCAGAAGGGTCAGGTGGATCAGCGCGCGGCGTCGTCGGACAACGCGGCGGCGATGGGCGAGGCGTTCGACAATTCGTTGAATGACGACAGCTTCTACCTGCCGCCGGAAGCCTTCGACAACAAGGACTTCAAGCGCGGCATGAAGAACTTCATCTCGCCGGACGGCAAGTCGGTACGCTTCATCATTCAGCACGAAGGCGACCCGGCGACGCCCGAGGGCATCGCGCACGTCGACCCCATCAAGCAGGCCGCCAAGGAAGCCATCAAGGGCACCCCGCTGGAGGGCTCCAAGATCTATCTGGCCGGCACCGCTGCCACCTACAAGGACATGCACGACGGTGCGCAGTACGACCTGATGATCGCCGGAATCGCCGCGGTATCAATGATTTTCATCATCATGCTGCTCATCACGCGAAGCATGGTGGCGGCCGGCGTGATCGTCGGTACGGTGCTGCTGTCGCTGGGCGCGTCATTCGGTATGTCGGTCCTGTTGTGGCAGCACATCATCGGCCTCGAGCTGCACTGGATGGTGCTGCCGATGTCGGTCATTCTGCTGCTGGCGGTCGGTTCCGACTACAACCTGCTGCTGGTGTCGCGGTTCAAGGAAGAGCTGGCGGGTGGCATGAAGACCGGCATCATCCGGTCCATGGCCGGCACCGGGTCGGTGGTCACCTCGGCGGGATTGGTGTTCGCGTTCACCATGGCGTCGTTCGCCTTCAGTGATCTGAAGGTCATGGCGCAGGTCGGCACCACCATCGCACTGGGCCTGCTGTTCGACACGCTGATCGTCCGGTCTTTCATGACACCGGCCATCGCGGCGCTGCTGGGCAGGTGGTTCTGGTGGCCGACGCGCGTCCGTCAGGAGGCCTCCGAACGACGGCTGGCGGCCATCGGAATTCAGCCGGCGGCAGCCGGTAAGTAACTGTTCTCCCGCGAGCTATTGCCCGCGGCGGGAAGTGACCAACTCGAGCACCATCTGGCGGGCCAGGGTGATCGGCACGGTCGACCGTTCGAGCTTCGACGCCGTGAGGGCGCCGTCGTAGAGCAGCTGGATGCGCTGGGCGGTCGCGGCGGCGTCGGGCACGTCGGCGTCGCGGAGCAGGTCGCCCAGCAGCCGGCGCATCCACGACCGGTGCGCCCGCACCGGTTCGAGGGTGTCGCCCGGAAACTCGGTGGCGGCGTTGGCGTAGAGACAGCCGCGGAACTGGCGCTTGCGGGCCGCGGCGGCCGCGAGGTCGAAGAACGCCAGTAATTTCGCCACCGGGTCATCGAGCCCGGAAACCTTCGCTTCCCAGCGCTTGCGATCAGCCTGATCCAATTCATTCAGGTACGCGAGCACCAACGCGTCCTTCGATCCGTAGGAGCTGTACAGGCTGGCCTTGGCAACCCCCGCCTCCCGCAGGATCGTGTCGATTCCGACCGCCCGGATTCCCTGTGCGGCAAAGAGATTCGATGCGGTGTCGAGCAGCCGTTGGGCCGGACCGGAGGTATCGGTGCGGGGCGCCGGTCGGTCCGGGTGGCGGGTACGGGTCGCGCTCATAGGTGCACCATAGCCGAGGAACCTCGATAGACAGACCGGTCTGTTCGTGCGAGCGTCGTGTTGTCATCGACGCCCCGACGAACAGGAACACACCGTGACGCTGTACCTCTACGAAATCGCAGGACTGCCCGGCCGGGCCGAGGTCGACCAGACCATCAAGACGCTCGACGCCGAAGTGCACCGGGCCGGCGGCGAACTCGTCGAGGCACAGGTGACCGGTCAACACCGGCTGTTCGTGGTGGCCGAGTTCGCTGACGGCCCGCTGCAGATCGATGCGACCGTACTCGGCGCCGCCGAACTCACCGGACCGCACGAGGTGCGGCTGGTCGGTGCCGAACTGGACCAGCTGAAAGCCGTCCGCCCGACAGCCGGATACCTGGTCGAATGGGACCTGCCCGCCGAGCTGGATATGGAGAGCTATCTCAGCCGCAAGAAGGCCAACGCCCCGAAGTACGCGGAGGTGCCGGAGGTCAGCTTCCTGCGGACCTATGTGCGGGTCGACATGGACAAGTGCCTGTGTTTCTACGACGCCCCGGACGAGGACGCCGTCCGGCGGGCCCGCGTCGCGGTCCAGACGCCGATCGACCGGTTGTACGGACTCGAAGGCGGCGGGCAATGACGACATTGGTGTCCGACGACATGACGACCGCCTTGGCGCGGGTCGCCGCTGGGGTGGACGCCCGAGCCGGCGACCTGGACGCTGGACATGCCGATGTCCGCGAGGATCTGCGCGCGCTCGGCGCAGCCGGGTTGTTCGGGCTGCCGGACCTTCCCGACACCGTGCGCGTGATCGAGCAGGTGTCGGCGGTGAGCCTCGCGGCCGGATTCTCGGCCTGGGCACACCAGATGGCGATTCACTACCTCGGCGACCGGCCGGACCTGTCGGAGGCGTTGCTCACCGCACACCGTCCCGGTGTGACCGCCATGGCCGCCGGGCTCAAGCATGCGGCAGGCCTCGGGCAACTCCCGATCGTTGCCGGGGAGACGCGGCGCGGCCTGCGGCTCAATGGACCAATCCGGTGGGCCTCCAATGTCTTTGATGACGCGCTGGTCGTGCTGCCGGCGCGTACCGCTGCCGGGCGGCTGTACGTCGTCGCGGTCGACGTCGGCGCGGTGGGGATGGTGGTCGATCCAGCGCCCACGCTGATGGCCTTGGGCGCCACCGGTTCGACATCGCTGAGCCTGCAGGAGGTCGAGATTGGCGCCGAGCGCATCATCAGTGCGGACCTCACCGCGTTCGTCCGCGGGATCAAGCCGACGTTTCTGTTGTTGCAGACCGCGTTCTGCGTCGGGGTCACCGGCGCGGCCCTGACCGCGGCCGGGCGGGCGACCGACGCGCTCGCCGCACAGTTCGACGGTGACCTTGCCGGCCTCGCGGCACGCGCCGACCGCAACCGTCGGCGGCTCTACGAATTCGCCGCGGCGCCAAACGATGTCAATCTGGCCGAGGTGATCCGGCTGCGGCTGGACGCTGCCAACGTCGCCGGGGCGGCGACTCGACTGGAGTCGGCTCTGGCCGGTGGCCAGGGCTATCGCGCAGGGACTGCGGCCAATCGCCGCTTCCGTGAAGCAGCCTTTCTGCCCGTGCAATCACCATCGGAAGGACAACTGAGGTGGGAACTGAAGCAGTACGGATAACCGCGGGTGTCAAGAGGTTCGGTGACAGTGTCGTACTCGACGGCATCGACCTAACGGTCGAATCGGGGGAGTTCATCGCGGTGCTGGGGCGTAGCGGCAGCGGGAAGTCGACGCTGCTGCGGGTACTGGCCGGCCTGGAATCGCTGAGCGCGGGCACCGTCAGTTGGCCCGCGGGCGGCGCGCGGCCGCACATCGGGGTGGTCTTTCAGGATCCACTGCTGATGCCGTGGCTCACGGTGCAGGACAACGTCTCGTACGCTCGGCGCTTTGCCCACCGGCGCAACGGATTCGACGCCGACTACGCCGCGGAAGTAATGCGGCGCTTCGGCGTCGACGGGCTCGCGCACCGCTATCCCGACCAGCTGTCCGGCGGGCAGGCTCAACGCGTGGCCATCCTGCGTGCCGTGGCAACGCGGCCCCAGCTGCTCTTGCTCGATGAACCGTTCAGCGCCCTGGACCCCGCGACACGTGCCGACTTGCAGCAGTGGTTGACCACCCTCACAACCGAATTGGGCATCACCGTGCTGCTGGTCACCCACGACGTCGACGAGGCGCTGACCCTCGCGCAGCGTGTCGTCCTGCTGGCGGACGGCGGTCGAATCCGGCGCGAATGGCACCTGGGCGAGGTGGATCGCGCAGGGTTGCACGACGAAATCCTCAGCCATTACCGGGTTTCCGAACTGTGGGCGGTATGAGCAGGCTGGCGATCTCGCGTCGGCAGGCCCTGATCGCCGCGGCCGCGACTGCCGGAGGGGCCTTCGGACTGGCCGACCTGGCGCACAGCGCCACAACAGATTCGGCGGCGACCGGCCCGCTGCGGGTGGGGTATCTGCCGATCACCGACGCGGCGCCGCTGTTGATGGCCCACTCCGCCGGTCTGTATCCGGCCGGTGTCGGCAAGCCAGTGCTGTTCCGGAGTTGGGCGGCGCTGGGGGAAGCATTTTTGAACCGGCAACTGGATGTGGTGCACCTGCTGATGCCGATGGCTGTGCAGCTGCGGTACGCGCTCGGTGGCGGTGTCCGGGTGCTCGGCTGGAACCACACCAACGGCTCGGCGCTGACCGTCGCGCCGCACATCCGCGACCTGTCGGACCTCGCCGGCTCGCAATTGGCCATTCCGTTCTGGTGGTCGATACACAACATCGTCCTGCAGAAGATGTTGCGGGCCAACGGATTGCAGCCAGTCATCCGGCGGTCTGCTTCTCGAGCGGCCCGTACCGTCGAGCTCGTCGTGATGAGTCCGTCGGACATGGTGCCGGCGCTGGCCACCGGCACCATCGGCGGATACGTGGTGGCCGATCCGTTCAATGCGATGGCGCAGACGAAGAAGATCGGGCGCATCCACACCTTCCTCGGCGATGTGTGGCGCGATCACGCGTGCTGCGCCTTGGTGACCCGCGACGACGTGATCGCGGGCCGTCCCGCGGCCGTGCAGGAGCTCACCGATGCGGTGGTGACAGCACAACTCGCGCTGTCGAAGGACCGGAAGTCAGCGGCCGCGACACTCGGCGGCGGGCGATACTTGCCCCAGCCCGTGCCTGCGGTTGCGCTGGCGATGACCTATCCCACTCCGCCATACCCACTTCGGCACCCGGAGTGGCAGCCGCAACGGCTGGGCTTCCAGCCGTTCCCGTTCCCGAGCTTCACCACTGAGCTCGTGAAGGCCATGCACGACACCATCGTCGACGGCGACCGCAGATTCCTGGAGCGGCTGGACCCCGCCACCGTCCACAGCGATCTCGTCGACGACACCTTTGTCCGCAATTCCCTTCAGGCCCACGGCGGCCCGGCCGCCTTCGGCCTCAGCGGTGACTTCGCCCGAACCGAGCAACTGGAGCTGGCATGACCACAACATCTGTCCGGGTGGCGACCGATCCGCCGGTGGCAGTGCGCCGTTGGGCTCCGCCCGTCGCCGCCATCGCGGTCGCGGTCGGTCTCTGGTGGCTGACGACCAGCGTCTTGTCCGCCCCGCACTCGCTGCTTCGTCACGCTGCGCCGCAGCGCGTCGGCCCAGCTGTGGTGGAGCTGTTCGCCAGAGGCGTACTGCTGCCCGACATCGGGATCAGCCTGTGGCGGTTGGTGATCGGCCTGGCGGTGGCGGTCGTGGTCGGGATTCCGGCGGGCTTGTTGCTCGGCCTCAGCACCGCGGCCGAGCGGGCCACCGCGCCGCTCGTCCAGTTCGTCCGGATGATCTCGCCGTTGTCCTGGGCACCCATTGCCGTGGCGGTATTCGGCATCGGCAACCAGCCGGTGATCTTCCTGATCGCGGTGGCGGCCGTGTGGCCGGTGCTGATCAACACCGCGGCCGGCGTACGCGCCGTCGACCCGGGCTACCTGGATGTGGCGCGGTCGTTCCACGCCACCCGGTGGGAACTGGTGACGGCTGTGGTGCTGCCGGCGATCCGCGGCCAGCTGCAGACCGGCGTGCGCGTGGCACTGGGTATCGCGTGGGTGGTGCTGGTGCCGGCGGAAATGCTCGGTGTGCGTTCGGGTCTGGGCTACCAGGTGCTCAATGCCCGGGACCAGCTGGCCTACGACCAGGTGGTGGCGGTGATCGTGGTGATCGGTGCGCTGGGGTTCTTGCTCGATGCGATCGCGCGCCGGCTCATTTCTCCGGACCGGCCAGGGGGACCGCTCAATCGGGGATAAAGTGGCGCGGTGATTCTTTCGGCGATCGTGACCGTGCCGGCCGGCCTGGCGCCGGCCGACTTCACCACGCCGATCGCGGGGGAGCCGGCGCTGGTGCGAGCTGTCGTGGCGGTACGCGCCGTGGCGCCGGTTTCCGTGGTGACCGCCGAAGAGTTGGCGGGTGCGGCGACGGAATGCCTTGCGGCCCATGGCCTGAGTGACGTGCCCGTGCTCACCGACCCGAGCCCGCTCGGCGATGGGGACGGCGTGTTGGTGCACGACGTGCGCTACCCGCTGGCGCCCGGTGAGCTGGCGGCGCGGGTCGCCGCGGCGCTGGCCGAGTACGACGCCGTCATCCCGGTCGTGACCATGACCGACAGCGTGAAAAGCATTGCCATGCATGGCATTGTCCTGGGTAACGTCGACCGGTCGGAACTCGTCATCGCACAGTACCCACGGGGCTTCACGGCGACGGCGCTGTCCCGGTTCCCGCATGACGACCTCGCCGCGCTGACCTCAGCTGATCTGAAGGTCGGCACCATCGCAGGAGACCCCAACGCGTTCGTCGTCGACCTGGCACATGACCGGGGACTGCTGGAGGCGATCGTCACCGCTGGCTGAGGGGCCCTATGCTACCGGCGGCTGAGCAGGCGTTCGGCAACCTGGACGTCGTGCGCGAAGGTCACCTTGAAATTCTGGGCCGACCCGGCGATCCCGTGGACTTCGAGATCGGTGAAGCGCTCCACACACGACGACGTGTCGGTGCCCTCGAAGCCAGTGGCGGCCGCGTCCTGGTAGGCCCGCCAAAGGGGCCCGGCGCGGAAGGCCTGCGGCGTCTGCACCCGGACGAGCGACTGGTCGATGGCACTGAGGCCGTCTGCCGACATCCGCAACACATCCCCAGCGGGCAGCACCGGAATGGCGCCGCCCTGCGTTCGTGCGGTGCTGACAGCCGTATCCATCAGTTCGGCGTCGGCCAGCGGGCGGGCGGCGTCGTGGATCAGCACCACATCGACCGTCCCGGCGTCGATATCCGCCGCGAGGTAACTCAGGACGTTGTGCTCAGAGCCGTGCCGGGTATCGCCGCCCTCGACGAATTCGACTGTGGTTCCAGGGAGTTCGTCGGCCATGAGGCGTACGACCTGTTCGCGTTCACCGCGCCGGAACACCAGGATGGTGCGGGCGATCTGGGGGCTGGCGGCGACTGCCGCCACCGACCACGCCACCATGCTGCGGCCGGCCAGTTGCAGGTATGCCTTGTTGCCGTCGGCCCCGACCCGCGAGCCGATACCGGCGGCAAGAACGATGCCGACGGCGATCGGGGATGCGGACACGTCTTCACGGTAGTGGGACGGGAGCCGGGATCTGCGGCAGGCTTACCGTGACGTGGCCCGGACGGGGCCAGGACTGGCTGAAGGGGACACGGCATGGACGGGGCTGAAGAGCACGCTCCCGATGCACACAGCGCGGTGCGGGCCCATCGGTTGACGCCGATGCGGGGACGCGATCCGTATGAGCAGCACCGGGTGTCGACGCCGCTGGAACTGCTGTTCGACCTGACCTTCACCGTGGCTTTTGGGGTTGGCGCATCGCAGTTGGCGCACATGCTGGCCGCTGGTCACGTAGCGGCCGGAATCACCGCGTTTGTGTTCGCGACGTTTGCGATCTGCTGGGCCTGGATCAACTTCACCTGGTTCGCGTCGGCCTACGACACCGACGACTGGGTGTTCCGGTTGATGACCATGGTCGAGATGGTCGGTGTGCTGATCCTGGCGCTCGGCCTGCCCGCGTTCTACGCCTCGATCGAGCACGGCCACCACGTCGACAACGCGGTCTTGGTCGCGGGTTACGTGGTGATGCGAATTGCGTTGGTGGGGCAGTGGTTACGGGCCGCGCGGCAGGACCCGGCCCGGCGGGCGGCTGCGATGACGTACGTCACGAATGTGTCGTTGGTACAGCTCGGGTGGATCGGGACAGTCTTTCTGCGGACGTCGGTGCCGGTCACGCTGGGGATCTGGGCGGTGCTGATCGCCATCGAGCTGACGGGCCCGGGCCTGGCTGAACGACGCTGCGGCGGCACCCCGTGGCACGCCCATCACATCGCCGAGCGGTACAGCCTGCTGGCGATCATCGCGCTGGGCGAAGGCGTGGTCGGCACGGTGGCGACCTTGTCGGCGACGATCGGCGAGCAGGGCTGGTCGGCCGATGCGGTCGCGCTCGCGGTGGCGGGGACGGCTCTGACCTTCGGCATGTGGTGGGTGTACTTCATGGTGCCGGCGGCGGACGTGCTGCATGCCCACCGCGAACGGTCGTTCTGGTTCGGTTATCTGCACATGCCGATCTTCGGCGCCATCGTCGCGACGGGTGCGGGACTGGATTTCGCCGCGCTGACCATCCAGGGGCACACCGCGCTCGGGCCGGTCGGCACGGTGTGGGCCGTGGTCATCCCGCTGGGCATGTACATCGCGCTGATCTACCTGCTGTACGCGCTGATGCTGCGTTCGGTCGATGGCCTGCACCTGCTGCTGGTGGTGCTGACCGCCGCTGTGTTGGCGGCGACTGTTGTGCTGGCGCAGGTCGGCGTGCCGATGTCGGTCTGTCTGTTGGTGGCCAGTCTGGCGCCGATGGTGAGTGTGGCCGGGTTCGAGATCATCGGGCACCGGCACGCCGCAGCGGCCGTCGAAGCTGCCGCCGGCAACTGAAATTTCGGTTCTGCGCCAAATAATTGGTGCTCGTGTGCCCAGTGGCGCTGACGGGTCGGAAGGGGTAGCTGTCATATCCTGAGACGCGTGGCCATTTCGCGTCGTGACCTGCTGAAATACGCCGCCGCCGCGCCTGCGGCGGTCGGGCTCGGCGCCGGCTTGCAATCGGTGCTCGGTGCGACGACGGCCTCGGCGGCTCCGTACGGCGTGTTGCTGGACTACGCGGCGGGCGTGATCAGAGCGGCCGATATCCGGTCGGCGGGAGCGGTGGGCGCCATCAGGTATGTCTCGGACCGGCGACCGGGCGGCGAGTGGATGCTGGGCAAGCCCATCCAGCTGCCCGAGGCCCGCGACCTGTACCAGGGCGGACTGAAGATCGTTTCCTGCTACCAGTACGGCAAGGAGTCCACCGCCGACTGGCTGGGCGGGCAAGCCGCCGGCGTGCAGCACGCCCAGCGCGGATTCCAGTTGCACACCGCGGCGGGCGGCCCCATCGCTGCGCCGATCTACGCATCAATCGATGACGACCCAACTCCCGCCCAGTACAAAGCGCAGGTTGCGCCCTACCTTCGCGGCTGGGAATCGGTGTTGGGTCACCAGCGGGTCGGGGTCTACGCCAACTCCAAGACCATCGAGTGGGCCGTGCAGGACGGCTTGGGGTCGTACTTCTGGCAGCACAACTGGGGCTCGCCCGGCGGGGCGGCGCATCCGGCGGCGGCGCTGCATCAGGTGGAGATCGATTCGCAACACGTCGGGGGAGTCGGGGTCGACATCAACCACATCCTCAAGCCCCGCTTCGGGCAGTGGGACTGATGGCCACGCAGATTACTGCTCAGTAGTTAGCTGGCGCCCAGTTCTAAGAAAATGAAACTCAAGCCCAGCAAATGGCGGCCCGGTAACTTACCGCCCGTATAGACATACGGACCGTCATTGTCGAGCGTTTTCTGGAACGGGTCTTTTCCTACTCATTAGTAAGGTGCGGAATCGTCACCAGCATGGTCACGATTTGATAACAATACCGCTTTGATCAGCGATGTTGTTGCTACTCGACCGTAACCAGCCGCCAACAGGACGTTTGTCCTGTTGGGTGTGGGCGGTCTCGGGAGCCGGTGTTACCCAGGCGGGTGGTTACCCATCCGTAGAACTCGTTGGTAACCATTTCCAGCCGAAAAATACCGCGAGTCTTATGACACTCTTAGTGCAGTCGGCCCGGCTCATTTGGCACCCGAAGACTTCGGTCGCCACGCGTAGCACGGGCCTGACGTGATCCGACGTCGCATCGCGTCGCCCCAGGGCCGGCTACCAAGACCATGCAGCACTGACCGGTTCGCGCGGCAAAGAGGAGAGACGTAGTGACGATCAATGAGCACCGCAATGTGACCAGTGGCAACACCGAGGCCTTGGCGGCGAGCGCTCACGCTCTCGTGGACCTGCTCAATGCCGGCGAGCCGTACGCCGTCGCGTTCGGTGGCCAGGGCGCCTCATGGTTGGAAAACCTCGAAGAGCTGGTCAGCTCGGCCGGTATCGAATCGGAGCTCAGCGAGATCGTCGGCGAAGCGGCCCTGCTGCTGGAGCCCGTCGCGCGCGAGCTCGTCGTCGTCCGGCCCATCGGCTTCGAGCCCATGCAGTGGGTGCGCGCCCTCGCCGCTGACGAGCCGCTGCCGTCGGCCAAGCAGCTGACCACCGCCGCCATCTCCGGCCCCGGCATCCTGCTGGCCCAGATGGCCGCCATCCGCGCCGTACAGCGCCAGGGCCTGGACCTGGCCGGCACCCCGCCGGTCGCGGTCGCCGGCCACTCGCAGGGCATCATCGCCGCCGAGGCGCTCAAGGCCAATGGCACCCGCGACGCCGAGCTCCTCGCGCTGCTCCAGCTCATCGGAGCCGCCGGCTCGCTCGTGTCGCGGCGTCGCGGCATGGTCGGCCGTGGCGACAAGTCGCCGATGGTCTCGGTCACCAACGTCGACCCCGAGCGAATCGCCGAGCTGCTCGAGGACTTCTCCAAGGACGTGCGCACCGTGTTGCCGCCGGTCCTGTCCATCCGCAATGGCCGCCGTAGCGTCGTCATCACCGGCACCCCGGAGCAGCTGGCCCGCTTCGAGCTGTACTGCAGCAAGATCACCGAGAAGGACGAGGCCGAGCGCAAGAACAAGCTGCGCGGCGGCGCCGTCTTCAGCCCGGTGTTCCAGGGCGTGCAGGTCGAGGTCGGCTTCCACACCCCGCGCCTGGCCGACGGCATCGAGGTCGTCGACCGCTGGGCCGCCAAGTGCGGCATCGACACCGAGCTGGCCCACGCGATGACCGAAGCCATCTTCGTCAAGCCCATCGACTGGGTCGCCGAGGTCGAGCGCATGCACGACGCCGGTGCCCGCTGGATCATCGACCTCGGGCCGAGCGACACCGTCACCCGCCTGACCTCGCCCATCATCCGCGGCCTCGGCGTGGGCATCGTGCCCGCCGCCACCCGCGCCGGCCAGCGTTCGCTGTTCACCGTCGGTGCCGCGCCGGTCGTGCAGCCCGCGTGGTCCAGCTTCGCGCCGACCGCCGTCGAGCTGCCGAACGGCGACGTCAAGCTGTCCACCAAGTTCACCCGCCTGACCGGCCGTTCGCCGATCCTGCTGGCGGGCATGACCCCGACCACCGTCGACGCCAAGATCGTCGCGGCGGCCGCCAACGCCGGCCACTGGGCCGAGCTCGCCGGTGGCGGTCAGGTCACCGAGGAGATCTTCGAGGGCCGCGTCGCCGAGCTGACCGAGCTGCTCGAGCCCGGCCGCGCCATCCAGTTCAACTCGCTGTTCCTGGACCCGTACCTGTGGAAGCTGCAGCTGGGCGGCAAGCGGATCGTGCAGAAGGCCCGTCAGTCGGGCGCCCCGATCGACGGCGTCGTCGTCACCGCCGGCATTCCCGAGCTGGAAGAAGCTGTTGCGCTGATCGAGGAACTGCACGAGATCGGCATCACCAACGTGGTGTTCAAGCCGGGCACCGTGGACCAGATCAAGTCGGTCATCAAGATCGCCGAAGAGGTCCCGGACCGGGAGATCATCGTCCACGTCGAGGGCGGCCGCGCCGGTGGCCACCACTCGTGGGAGGACCTCGACGACCTGCTCGTCAGCACCTACTCGGACCTGCGTAAGCAGGCCAACCTGACCATCTGCGTCGGCGGTGGCATCGGCACACCCGAGCGCGCCGCCGAGTACCTGTCCGGCCGCTGGGCCGAGACCTACGGCTTCCCGCTGATGCCGGTCGACGGCATCCTGGTCGGCACCGCCGCCATGGCCACCCTCGAGGCCACCACCTCGCCTCAGGTCAAGCAGCTGCTGGTCGACACCAAGGGCACCGAGCACTGGGTCGGTGCCGGTAAGGCCCAGGGCGGCATGGCTTCCGGCCGCAGCCAGCTGGGTGCGGACATCCACGAGATCGACAACACCGCGTCGCGGTGCGGCCGCCTGCTCGACGAGGTCGCCGGTGACGCCGACGCCGTCGCCGAACGCCGCGACGAGATCATCGCCGCGATGGCCAACACCGCCAAGCCGTACTTCGGTGACGTCGCGGACATGACCTACCAGCAGTGGCTGCAGCGCTACGTCGAGCTCGCGATCGGGGACGGCAGCAGCACCGCCGACACCAAGCGCGACCACTCGCCGTGGCTCGACGTCACCTGGCGCGACCGCTTCGAGGAGATGTTGCAGCGCGCCGAGGCCCGCCTGAACCCCGCCGACGCCGGCCGCATCGAGACGCTGTTCCCGGCCACCGCGGAAGGTGAAGCGCTGCTTGAGGATCCGCAGCGCGCCATCGCCGAGCTGCTGGCCCGGTACCCCGAGGCGCAGACCTTGCGCCTGCACCCGGCGGACGTCCCGTTCTTCGTCACGCTGTGCAAGACGCTGGGCAAGCCCGTCAACTTCGTCCCGGTCATCGACAAGGACGTGCGCCGCTGGTGGCGCAGCGACTCGCTGTGGCAGGCGCACGACGCCCGCTACGACGCCGACCAGGTCTGCGTCATCCCCGGCACCGCTGCCGTCGCCGGCATCACCCGGGTCGACGAGCCCGTCGGCGAGCTGCTGGACCGCTTCGAGCAGGCCGCCATCGACGAGGTGCTCGCAGCCGGTGTCAAGCCGGTTCCGGTCGTCTCCCGCCGTCAGGCCCGCGCCGACATCACCGGCCCGCTGGCCGTCGTCCTGGACTCGCCCGACGTGCTGTGGGCCGGCCGCACCGCCATCAACCCGGTGCACCGCATCGGCGCGCCGAGCGAATGGCAGGTCAACGAAAACCGTTCGGCCACACACCCTTCCACCGGCTCCCGGCTGGAGCTCGATGGTGACTCCGTGGTGCTGAACGTGCCGCTGTCCGACATCTGGATCGCGATCCGCTTCACCCTGCCGGCCGCCACCGTCAACGGCGGCATGCCCGTCGTCACCACCGAGGACGCCTCGGCCGCGATGCGCGCCGTGCTCGCCATCGCCGCGGGCGCCGACGGCGTCGACGCCCTGCCGATCGTCACTGACAACGTCGCTACCGTCACCGCCGACTGGGACCCGGAAGAGGTCGCCGACCACACCGGCGTCACCGCCACCTTCGGCGCCCCGCTGGCGCCGGGCCTGACCCTGGTGCCCGACGCTCTCGTCGGCCGCTGCTGGCCGGCGGTGTTCTCGGTCATCGGCGCCGCTGTCACCGACGACGGCATCCCGGTTGTCGAAGGCCTGCTGAGCCTGGTCCACCTGGACCACGCCGCACACCTGCTGGCCCCGATGCCCACCGAGCGGGCCGAATTGACCGTCACCGCAAAGGCTTCCGCCGCGTACGACACCGAGGTCGGCCGCGTGGTCCCGGTCTCCGTCAGCATCGCCGACGCCGACGGCACCGAACTGGCCCGCCTGGAAGAGCGATTCGCGATCCGCGGCCGCAGCGGTGCTGCCGAGCTGACCGACCCGGTCCGCGCCGGCGGTGCCATCACCGACAACGCCACCGAGACCCCGCGTCGTCGGCGTCGCGATGTCACCGTCACCGCGCCGGTCGACATGAGCGCCTTCGCCGTGGTGTCGGGCGACCACAACCCGATCCACACCGACCGTGCCGCAGCGCTGCTGGCCGGCCTGAAATCGCCCATCGTGCACGGCATGTGGCTGTCCGCCGCTGCGCAGCACGTGGTCACCGCCACCGACGGCCGCGCCACCCCGCCGGCCCGCCTGGTCGGCTGGACCTCGCGCTTCCTCGGCATGGTGCTGCCCGGCGACGAGATCGAGTTCCGCGTCGACCGCGTCGGCATCGACCGCGGCGCCGAGATCATCGAGGTCACCGCGAAGGTCGGCGGCGAACTGGTGATGGCCGCGTCCGCCCAATTGGCCGCGCCCAAAACGGTTTACGCGTTCCCGGGTCAGGGCATCCAGCACAAGGGCATGGGCATGGAGGTCCGTGCCCGCTCGAAGGCCGCCCGCAAGGTCTG
The DNA here is from genome assembly GCF_010730955.1 of Mycolicibacterium aubagnense. Taxonomy (NCBI): domain Bacteria; kingdom Bacillati; phylum Actinomycetota; class Actinomycetes; order Mycobacteriales; family Mycobacteriaceae; genus Mycobacterium; species Mycolicibacterium aubagnense. The sequence goes on from NZ_AP022577.1 coordinate 4,923,303, forward strand.
GGACAAGGCCGACAAATTCACCCGCGACGTCCTGGGCTTCTCGGTGCTGCACCTGGTCCGGGACAATCCGACCAGCATCATCGCCAGCGGCGTGCACTACAACCACCCGGACGGCGTGCTGTTCCTGACGCAGTTCACCCAGGTGGCCATGGCCACCGTCGCGGCCGCCCAGGTGGCCGAGATGCGCGAGCAGGGTGCCTTCGTCGAGGGCGCCATCGCCTGCGGCCACTCCGTCGGTGAGTACACCGCGCTGGCCTGTGTGTCCGGCGTTTACGAGCTGGAGGCACTGCTCGAGGTGGTGTTCCACCGCGGCAGCAAGATGCACGACATCGTGCCGCGTGACGCCAAGGGCCGGTCCGATTACCGGCTGGCCGCCATCCGGCCGTCGCAGATCGATCTCGACGATGACGACGTCACCGACTTCGTCGCGCAGATCGCCGAAGAGACCGGCGAATTCCTGCAGATCGTGAACTTCAACCTGCGCGGTTCGCAGTACGCGATCGCCGGTACCGTCCGCGGCCTCGAGGCCCTGGAGGCCGAGATCGAGCGTCGTCGCGAAATCAGCGGTGGCAAGCGGTCGTTCATCCTCGTGCCCGGCATCGACGTGCCGTTCCACTCCGAGGTGCTGCGGGTCGGTGTCGCCGACTTCCGCCGTGCGCTGGACCGCGTCATGCCGCACGGGCAGGACCCGGAGCTGCTGGTCGGCAAGTACATCCCGAACCTGGTGCCGCGGCCGTTCACCCTGGACAAGGACTTCATCCAGGAGATCCGCGACCTGGTGCCGGCCGAGCCGCTCGACGAGATCCTCGCCGACTACGACACCTGGCGCCGGGACAACCCGTCGGAGCTGATGCGCAAGACCGTCATCGAGCTGCTGGCCTGGCAGTTCGCCAGCCCGGTGCGCTGGATCGAGACGCAGGACCTGCTGTTCATCGAGGAAGCCGCCGGCGGCCTCGGGGTCGAGCGGTTCGTCGAGGTCGGTGTCAAGACCGCGCCGACGGTTGCCGGTCTGGCCACCAACACGCTGAAGCTCCCGGAGTACTCGCACAACACCACCGAGGTGCTCAACGTCGAGCGCGACGCCGCGGTGCTGTTCGCCACCGACACCGACCCGGAGCCAGAGGACGACGCGCCCGCCGCGCCGGCCGCCGCTGCGGAGGCGCCGGCGGAAGCCGTTGCCGCAGCACCGGTTCCGCCGCCGCGCCGGCCGCCGCCACTGGTGGCCCCCGTCCGGACGACATCACCTACGACGCCGCCGACGCCACCATGGCGCTCATCGCGCTGTCGGCGAAGATGCGCATCGACCAGATCGAGCCGCTGGACTCCATCGAGTCGATCACCGATGGTGCGTCGTCGCGACGCAACCAGCTGCTCGTCGACCTGGGTTCGGAGCTGAACCTCGGCGCCATCGACGGTGCCGCGGAAGCGGACCTGGCCGGCCTGAAGGGACAGGTCACCAAGCTGGCCCGTACCTACAAGCCGTTCGGTCCCGTCCTGTCCGACGCGATCAACGACCAGCTGCGCACGGTGCTCGGCCCCTCGGGCAAGCGTCCGGCGTACATCGCCGAGCGCGTCAGCAAGGCCTGGGAACTGGGCCCCGGCTGGGCCAAGCACGTCACCGCCGAGGTGGCGCTGGGCACCCGTGAGGGCAGCAGCGTCCGCGGCGGCGACATGGGTGGCCTGCACACGGGTGCGCTGGCTGACGCGGGCGCCGTCGACAAGGTCATCGACGCGGCCGTCGCCGCGGTCGGTGCGCGCAAGGGCATCGCCGTGTCGCTGCCGTCCGCCGGCGGTGCCGGTGGCGGTGTGGTCGACTCGGCCGCACTCACCGAGTTCGCCGAGAAGGTCACCGGCCCCAACGGTGTGCTGGCCGGGGCCGCCCGGATGATCCTGAGCGAGCTGGGTCTGCAGGCGCCGGTGTCGGTGCCGGACGCGACCGACTCCGAGCTGATCGACCTCGTGACCGCCGAATTGGGTTCGGACTGGCCGCGTTTGGTGGCTCCGTCGTTCGACGGCCGCAAGGCTGTGCTGTTCGACGACCGGTGGGCCAGCGCCCGTGAGGACCTGGCGCGCATCTGGCTGCTGGAAGACGACGACGTCAACCGCGACTGGGCCAAGCTCTCCGAGAGCTTCGAAGGTGCCGGACATGTCGTGGCCACGCAGGCCAGCTGGTGGCAGGGCAAGGCGCTCGCCGCCGGCCGCACGCTCCACGCTGCGCTGTACGGCCGCGCCGCCGCCGGTGCCGAGAACCCGGACAAGGGCCGCTACGCCAATGAGGTGGCGGTCGTGACCGGTGCCTCCAAGGGCTCGATCGCGTCGTCCGTGGTGGGCCAGCTGCTCGCCGGTGGCGCCAGCGTGATTGCCACGACATCGCGTCTCGACGACGACCGGTTGGCGTTCTACCGGACGCTGTACCGCGACAACGCCCGCTTCGGTGCCCAGCTGTGGGTCGTGCCCGCGAACATGGCCTCCTACAACGACATTGACGCGCTGGTCGACTGGGTCGGCAACGAGCAGGTCGAGAACCTGGGCCCCAAGGCCATCCACCTCAAGGACGCGCAGACCCCGACGCTGCTGTTCCCGTTCGCCGCGCCGCGCGTGGCCGGGGACCTGTCGGAGGCCGGCGCCCGCGCCGAGATGGAGATGAAGGTGCTGCTGTGGGCCGTGCAGCGGCTCATCGGCGGGCTCTCGCACATCGGCTCCGAGCGTGACATCGCCTCGCGTCTGCACGTCGTGCTGCCCGGTTCCCCGAACCGCGGCATGTTCGGTGGCGACGGTGCCTACGGCGAGTCGAAGGCTGCGCTGGACGCGGTCGTCGCCCGCTGGAAGGCGGAAACCTCGTGGTCCGGGCGAGTTTCGCTGGCACACGCGCTGATCGGCTGGACCAAGGGCACTGGTCTGATGGGCCACAACGACGCCATCGTGGGTGCCGTCGAGGAAGCCGGTGTCATCACGTACACCACCGAAGAGATGGCTTCCATGCTGCTGAACCTGTGCAGCATCGACGCCAAGGTGTCGGCCGCCCGTGAGCCCATCCAGGTCGACCTGACCGGTGGCCTCGGCGACATCGAGCTCGACATGGCCGAACTGGCCGCCAAGGCCCGTGAGGAGATGGTGGCCGAGGCTGCCGTCGGTGAAGATGAGGCCGAGGACGCAGCTCGCACCATCTCGGCACTGCCGTCGCCGCCGCGGGGCTACCAGGCCGCGCCGGCTCCGGAGTGGGCCGACCTCGACATCGACCCGGCCGACATGGTCGTGCTGGTGTCCGGTGCCGAACTCGGCCCGTATGGCTCGTCGCGCACGCGCTTCGAAATGGAGGTCTCCGGCGAGCTGTCGGCCGCGGGCGTCCTGGAGCTGGCCTGGACCACCGGTCTGGTCAAGTGGGAAGACGACCCGAAGCCGGGCTGGTATGACACCAACACCGGTGAGCTGGTCGACGAGTCCGAGCTGGTCGAGCGCTACCACGAGACCGTGCTCGAGCGCGTCGGCATCCGCCAGTGGGTGGACGACGGCGCCCTCGGCTCCGATCACGCGTCGCCGCTGCTGGTTTCGGTGTTCCTCGACAAGGACTTCTCCTTCGTCGTGTCCGCCGAGGCCGACGCCCGCGCGTTCCACCAGTTCGATCCGGAGCACACCGTCATCGCGCCGGTGCCGGGCAGCAGCGACTGGCAGGTCACCCGCAAGGCCGGTACCGAGATCCGCGTGCCGCGCAAGGTTGAGCTGTCGCGGACCGTCGGCGCCCAGGTGCCGACCGGCTTCGACCCGCAGGTCTACGGCGTCACGCCGGACATGGCCAGCTCGATCGACCGCCTGGCACTGTGGAACCTGGTCACCACCGTGGACGCATTCCTGTCGGCCGGCTTCTCGCCCGAAGAGCTGATGCGCTGGGTGCACCCGAGCCTCGTCGCCTCCACGCAGGGCACCGGCATGGGCGGCATGACCTCGATGCAGACCATGTACCACGGCAACCTGCTGGGCCGGAACAAGCCGAACGACATCCTGCAGGAAGTCCTGCCGAACGTCTTCGCCGGTCACGTCGTGCAGTCGTACATCGGTAGCTACGGCGCGATGATCCACCCGGTCGGCGCGTGCGCCACCGCCGCGGTGTCGGTCGAAGAAGGTGTCGACAAGATCCGTTTGGGCAAGGCCGAATTCGTGGTCGCCGGCGGGTATGACGACCTGACGCTGGAAGCCATCATCGGCTTCGGCGACATGTCGGCCACTGCCGAGACCGCGATGATGCGGGCCCGTGGCATCAGCGACTCGAAGTTCTCGCGCGCCAACGACCGTCGTCGTCTCGGCTTCGTCGAAGGCCAGGGCGGTGGCACCGTCCTGCTGGCCCGCGGTGACCTCGCGGTCAAGATGGGTCTGCCCATCCAGGCCGTCGTCGCCTACGTGTCGTCGTTCGCTGACGGTGTGCACACCTCGATCCCGGCTCCGGGTCTGGGTGCTCTCGGTGCCGGCCGCGGTGGCCGCCAGTCGCAGCTGGTGCGCGACCTCGCCAAGCTGGGCGTCACCCCGGACGACATCGCGGTGATCTCCAAGCACGACACCTCGACGCTGGCCAACGACCCCAACGAGACCGAGCTGCACGAGCGGCTCGCCGCCTCGATGGGCCGGTCCCCGGGCAACCCGCTCTTCATCGTCAGCCAGAAGAGCCTGACCGGACACAGCAAGGGTGGCGCCGCGGCGTTCCAGATGCTGGGTCTGTGCCAGGTGCTGCGCGACGGCGTCATCCCGCCGAACCGCAGCCTGGACTGCGTCGACGACGAATTGGCCAACGCACAACACTTCGTGTGGGTGCGAGAGGCACTGAAGTTCGGCGACCGCCTGCCGATCAAGGCCGGTCTGGTGACCAGCCTCGGCTTCGGTCACGTGTCGGGCCTCATCGCTCTGGTGCACCCGCAGGCGCTGGTGGCGGCCCTCGATCCGGCAGAGCGTGAGGACTACCTGCGCCGCGCCGGTGAGCGGGTGCTGGCCGGTCAGCACCGGCTGGCGTCGGCCATCGCCGGTGGGCGTGCGCTGTACGAGAAGCCGGCCGACCGTCGCTTCAACCACGACGCGCCGGAGAAGCGTCAGGAAGCCGACATGCTGCTCGACGCCGATGCGCGCCTGGGCGAAGACGGCTGGTACGCCCGGTCGTGAGCCGTCGCGCAGTGCGCGGATTCGACAGGCTAGGTTGTTGCCCATGAGCATCCTGGGCGTGGGCATCGACCTGGTCTCGATTCCGGATTTCGCCGAGCAGGTCGACCAGCCGGGCACCGTCTTCGCGGAGACATTCACCCCAGGTGAACGCCGTGACGCCGCCGACAAGAGTTCGTCGGCGGCACGGCACCTGGCGGCCCGCTGGGCGGCCAAGGAGGCCGTGATCAAGGCGTGGTCGGGCTCGCGGTTCTCGAAGCGTCCGGTGCTGCCCGAGGGCATTCACCGCGATATCGAGGTCGTCACCGACATGTGGGGCCGGCCCAAGGTGCGGCTGTCCGGCGAGATCGCCGAGCACCTCAAGGGCGTGGCCATCCACGTGTCGCTGACCCACGAGGGCGACACCGCGGCGGCGGTCGCGATCCTCGAGCAGGACTAGGCCCCTTTTTCCTCCTTTTCCTTCTGCCGCGAGCGTGCGTGTTTGTCCCCGACACGCCGTATTGCGCGGTCATTTTGCGCGCGCTGGCCGGCCGCGAATGTGCGCAGAATGTACGCCCAGCGCGGCGTGTTGCTCGCAGACGCGCACGCTCGCGAGCTATTAGCCTTGGGCGCATGAGTGATCTCGTCGCCGCTGTCCGTGAGGTGCTGCCGTCGGTGCGTGCCGACCTGGAGGACCTGGTCCGCATCCAGTCGGTGTGGGCCGACCCGGCGCGGCACAACGAGGTCCACCGCAGCGCCGCGCTGACCGCAAAGCTGTTGTCCGAGGCAGGTTTCGGTGAGGTCCACATCGTCCAGGAGGGCGGCGCCCCGGCCGTGATCGCCCGTCATCCCGCTCCCGAGGGCGCCCCGACGGTGCTGCTGTACGCGCACCATGACGTGCAGCCTGAGGGCGATGTCGCGCAGTGGGAATCGGCTCCCTTCGAACCGACCGAGCGGGACGGCCGGCTCTATGGCCGCGGCAGCGCCGACGACAAGGCCGGTATCGCCGTGCACTTGGCGGCCATGCGGGCGCACGGCGGCAATCCGCCCGTCGGCGTGACGGTTTTCGTTGAGGGCGAAGAAGAATCGGGCTCGCCGTCCCTGGGCGCGCTCTTGAGCGCGCACAAGGATCTGCTGGCCGCCGACGTCATCGTGATCGCCGACTCGGACAACTGGAGCACCGAGATTCCGGCGCTGACGGTGTCGTTGCGGGGCCTGGCCGACTGCGTCGTCGAGGTGGCGACGCTGGACCACGGCCTGCACTCCGGGCTGTGGGGTGGCGTGGTGCCCGATGCGCTGAGTGCTCTCGTGCGGCTGTTGGCGACGTTGCACGATAACGACGGCAACGTCGCGGTCGAGGGCTCTACGAGGGCACCGCGGCCGACGTCGACCGGGGTCCGGAGTGGGTGGCGACCGAGACCGGCATGCTCGACGGCGTGCAGCAGATCGGTTCCGGCTCTGTGGTGCAACGACTTTGGGCCAAGCCGGCGATCACTGTCATCGGCATCGACACCACGTCGATCGCCAAGGCGTCGAACACGCTGATTCCGCGGGCGAGGGCCAAGGTCAGTATGCGGGTCGCGCCGGGCGGGAACGCGCTGGCACACCTGGCCGCCTTGACCCGGCATCTGGAGAGCCACGCTCCGTGGGGCGCGCGCGTCACCGTCACGCCCGGTGACGTTGGCCAGCCGTACGCCATCGACGCCAGCGGCCCGGTGTACGACGCGGCCCGGTCGGCGTTCACACAAGCGTGGGGGACCGCGCCGGTGGACATGGGAATGGGTGGGTCGATCCCGTTCATCGCCGAGTTCGCCGAGACATTCCCCGACGCAACGATTCTGGTGACCGGCGTCGAGGACCCCGGCACGCAGGCGCACAGCGTCAACGAGAGCTTGCACCTCGGCGTGCTGGAGAAGGCCGCAATCTCTGAGGCGCTGCTCTTGGACGCGCTTGCGCGCTAGGACGTTATTGCAGTGCAGGTGTGGCAGCCGTCGTCGCACCTGCGTCGCCTGCCGACCCGAATGTGCGCGGGGACCATGGATCCGCCGAGATCCGCTGGCTGTGTGCACATCCGATGCGAGTCTCGCTGTGCCATGTTCGATCTGGACTCGTCATCATCGGATGACAATGTCACGATTTGCGACAGGTCTGGCTCGAAGATGTCGAGGTGAGGGGCTGCGCGACGCTGATCAGTCGGTCAGAAGGACTCGGGATCGCGCTGAACCGACTCCGGAACCGGGTGCTGGTAGAGCCGAGAAGCGTTCTCCCAGGTGATCTTTCGGATCACGTCGGCGGGCAGACTGCCGATCTCGTCGTGGATGGTCGCCTGGGTGTGCGGCCAGGTCGAATCGCAGTGCGGGTAGTCGGCCTCGAGCATGATGTTGTCGACACCGATGCGGTCACGCTGCACGAACGACGACTGGTCCTCCACGGCGCAGAACCAGAAGTTGCGGGTGAAAACCTCGGCCGGAGTGAGCTTCTCGCCCAGCCGGTCCCAGGTGCCGTACATCGAGTGATAGCTGAGCATGTGGTCCAGCCGGTCCAGCAGTCCGGCGACCCAGCCGATACCGCCCTCGGATAGACAGATCTTGAGGTCTGGAAACCGGCTGGGCAGACCGGAATACAGCCAATCCACCGCCGCTGAGATCGCGTAGGCGAAGAACAGCACGCCCTGCACGTCCGGCGGCGCATCAGGGTGGTGGACGGGGAGGAGCCCGACGACCCGATGTGCAGGTTGACGACCGTGCCGGTCTCGGCGCACGCCGCCATCATCGGATCCCAGTACCCCGAGTGGATGGTCGGCAGTCCCAGCATCGCCGGGTTCTCGCTGAAAGTCATGGCGTGGAAACCACGTTCGGCGTTCTCGTAGATCATCTTGGCGCCCACTTCGGGGTCCAGCAGCCACGGCAGCTGGCGGGGATGATTCGGTCCGGGTACGAGCCGGCCCAGACGTCGAAGTGCCAGTCGTTCCAGGCCCGCACCGAGGCCATCGCCAGGTCGCGGTCGGTGGTGACCTGCTGCAGTCGCTGGCCGGCGAACCCGGGCAGGAACGACGGGAAGTTCAGCGAGGCGTACACCCGTTGAGGTCCATGTCCCGGACGCGTTCATGGATATCCCAAGCACCCCGGCGCATCTCGTCGAACCGGACCGGTTCGAAGCCGTATTCGGACACCGGCCGGCCGACCACCGCGTTGAACCCGACGTTGGGCAGTTCTTTGCCGTCGTAGACCCAAGTCTGGCCGCCGTTGTCGGTGTCGACCACGCGTGGCGCCCGGTCGGCGAACTTGCTCGGCAGTCGTCCGGTGAAGGTGTCAGGAGGTTCGACGATGTGGTCGTCCACCGAGATCACGGTGTACCGGCGCGGGGCGCGCGGCGGGTCGGGCAGCAGCGTGACGGTGCGGTCCGCACCCGTCTTGGCGACGGTGAAGTCGAGGTTCGCGGCCAGCTCGTCGATGGATTCCATGTCGTAACAACGCCTTTACTGCAGAACGGACGGATCGGATTTGATGGTCATGCGGGCCGCGCCGGCCCAGTACACGTCGGCCGCGCGCTCGATCAGGGAGGCCTTCATACCGACCATGTCGGACCATTTCATCTCGGCCGGCTTCAGGTTGGTCAGCAACACGTCGTAGGCCAGCTTGCAGACCCGCTCGATGGAGGCGGCCCGGTACACCGCCTCGGCCAGGTTGCGGCCGGTGGCGATGACCCCGTGGTTGGCCAGGATGGTCAGGTTCGCGGTTCCGATTCGGGCGGCCAATTCTGCTGCACGCGAGCGACTGTCGACCTCACCGTCATACTCGTCGACCAGGCAGAGGTCGTCGAGGAACAGCGATCCGGTCTGGTGTACCAGCTCGGGTAGCCGGCCCAACGCGGCGAGCACGCAGACGTAGTACGGGTGGTTGTGGATCACCACGCGCGCATCCGGGCGGACGCGGTGCAGCTCGGTGTGGATGTGGATGGCCGGGGTGACGTCCCAGCGGCCCCGCTGCACGCGAGCGTTCTCGTCGACCACACAGATGTCGGAGGCCGTGACCTCCTGCCACCACAGGCCCCATGGGTTGACGTACATCTCGGCCCGGCCGTCGGGCTGCCAGGTGATGTGCCCGGCCAGGTTCTCCGCGAACCCGATGCTCGCAAGGTGGCGGAAGGCGACGGCCATGGCCTGTTCGTCGGTGAGGTCGACGCCGATCGGTGGCGTCACCGAGGGTGCCCAGACCTCCAGTCCGCCGCGGCGCGGTTTTCAGCTGCGGTCATGTCCGTCTCCCATCCGGGCTCGAATGTCTTCGCGCAGTCGGCCTTTGGCGACCTTGCCACCCGAGGAACGGGGCAACTCATCGACGACGATCAACCGTTCGGGCAGCAGTTCTTTCGACACGTCCAACGCCAGAAGGTGCGTGCACAGCTCGCCGAGCTCCAGCGCCGCCGCGTCGATCAATTCGACGTAGACGCAGACCTTTTCACCGAATACCGGATCAGGCATGGCCACCGCGGCGGCAAGGCCGACCGCCGGATGCATCATGACGACGTCCTCGACCTGCGCAGCGCTGATGTTCTTGCCGCCGCGCACGATGAAGTCGGACGTGCGGCCCGTCACACTCAGATAGCCGTCGGCGTCGATCTCGCAGATGTCGCCCATCCGCATCCAGCCGTCGGCGGTGAACAGCTTGTCGTGGTCGGTGCCACCCAGGTAGCCGAGACTCGTTGCCGGGCCGCGGCAGGCGGGCTGTCCCCGGCCGGTGTCGGTGACGTCGGTGTCGCCGTCGAACAGGCGCACTTGCATGTCGGCGACGATCCGACCTCCGGTGCGCAGCCGGTGCTCCAGGGAATCGTGCACCGTGGTGCCGCTGAGCAGGCCGGTCTCGTTGGAACCGTAGAACTGTAGAATCGTTGCGCCGGTGAGCTTTTCGAAATCGTGCGCGGGCCGGTAGGGCAGGGCTTCGCCACCGGTGAACACCACCCGTAGTGAGCTCAGGTCGTACTCGCGGGCGACCGGGTCCGCCATGATCATGGTCAGTTGAGTACTGACACAACACAACACGGTGACCTTGTGCCGCTCGATGGCCGCGCACGCCGCCGCCACGGTGAAGCGGTCCAACAGCACGGCGGTGGAGCCCAACAGGATCGGGGTGATGTGGGTGGTCCACAGCCCGAAACCGAACGGGGTCGGGATGACGGGAAGGAACACGTCGTCAGAAGCGAGCAGTCCGTTGGCGACGGCCTGCTGGTGGAAGTAATACCAACGGTTCTGCGTATGCACGACGCATTTGGGCAGCCCGGTGGTCCCCGACGTCGAGTTGATGAGGAAGACGTCGTCGGGACCGAGCCGCGCATCGGGGCTCAGGTCGGCGGCGTCGGTACCCAGGGAGAGGTCGTCCAGCGTCAGGACCGGGCAGCCGATGGCAGTGGCCACGGTCTGGGCCTGATCCTGGCGCGGGGGATCGGTGAGCAGCAGCTGTGGTTGCGCGCCCTGCAGAATCGCCGTCACCTCGCGGATTCCCGCACGTGCGCCGACGCCGACCACCACCGCGCCGCACCGCTCGATCGCGACGAACAGCACGTGGATTGCCGTGGTGTCGCCGTGCCACACCGCGATCCGGTACCCGGGCGAACGTCCATGACCGCCAGCTCGCCGGCCAAAGCGGTTGCGGCGGAATCGAATTCACGCCAGGTCAGCGACCGGTTCGGATGGTCCACATATGCGGTGCGGTCGGGGGTGTGAATCGCGTTGGCGCGGACGGCATCCGAGATCGTGGCGGCGGTCCACCAGCCGTTGGCGTAGAAGCGCGCCACGTCCTCGGCGGTGAATGCGGGCGATCTCGTGACTCCCGCGGTTTCCATGGTCGTCGCCTTTGCCGGCCACATTTTCAAATCATATGAAAATAAGGGTGTGCGTTGTCAAGGATTCACGAAGATCGGGTGCGCGTGCGCACCATGGCGGGGTCGACCACCCCGGCCGACCCCGGGTAGTGCTGGGCGCCGAGGAGGTGCGTGGCAGCCAATTCACGTGCCCGTTCAGCCTCACCGGCCTCGATGGCGTCGATCAGCGTGCGGTGCTCATCCAGCGCAGCCCGGCGCTCGTCGACGGGGATGCTGCCGTGGTCGGTGAACTGCCGCGACCAGCTCAGCTCGTGCGACGACCAGAGCGCCTCTAGTGCCCCGGCGAGGATGATCATCGTTTCGTTGCCGCAGTGCTGCACCAGCGCCTCGTGGAACCGCCGACTGGCGGAAGTCGCCAGAACGAGATCTTCGACAGATGCCACCGACTCGGCGTGAAGCTGCCGAAGTATCGGCACCACGGCGGTCTTGCGGTCAGTGCGCCCGGCGCACAGTGCCGCGCAGGCCGGTTCCACCTGCTGCAGGGCGGCGCCGACGTCGCCCAGGCTCACCTGGTTCGCGCCGAGCACCAAGCCCATCGTGTACGCCACATTGCTCGCACTGGGACGGTGGACCACCGATCCGCCAAGCTTGCCGCGCCGGACGCTGAGCAGTCCTTCGGCATCCAGGATGCGGATGGCCTCGCGCAGCGACGGCTTGCTGATCGGAAACTGGACCAGCAGCTCGTCTTCTGTGGGTAGCACGCTGCCGTCGGCGAGATCGCCGCTGAGGATGCGCCGGCGCAACTCGTCGGCCACCTGTTCGGCGAGGCGGCGAAAACGGACGTCAGGCGCGGCCACGGGTCGAGTGTGCCAGAGCGGGGCGCCACGGTGACCGAAGTCGGCACCCGACCGGTCCGGTGTGGCCCGGGGGTACGAAACGTCGTACCCCCAGGCGCCGGCGTTCTACTCGTCGTCGTCCTCGTCCTCGTCGTCTTCGTCCTCATCGAAGTCCAGATCGAGCGGGTCTTCACTGTGGGGGTCCACGGAGTACTGCTGCCAGTAGGACGGGCTGAAGTAGATGGTGTCTGAATGGTCGGCGTCGTCGCCGATCTGGACCCAAAGAATCTGGTCCTTCTCGCCATAGCTCAGCGCCTGGGGGTAGCGAATGCTGCTGTCGACAGTGCGGATGTGGATGTTGTGCGTCACGCCAAAAGTCTTGCACCTGAACGTATCTGCGGCTGTTTGCGGAACACTGATAAACACAACGATTGGCCGAATGGCCACGCAGCTGTCACGCGTGGTTGGGCCGGTCGCCACACCGTTCCTGGCTCAGGGCTCGCCGAGCCAGGAACCGGCGACGACGCGGGTGGTCAGACGGACAGGTCCCGGCGCAGCTTCGCCACGTGGCCCGTCGCCTTGACGTTGTACTGCGCGACCTCGACGTTGCCCTTCTCGTCGATGAGGAACGTCGACCGGATGACGCCCTGCACGGTCTTGCCGTACATCGTCTTCTCGCCGAACGCGCCGTAGGCGCTCAGCACCTTGCGCTCGGGGTCGGACAGCAGCAGGAAGGTCAATCCTTCGTTGTCGCGGAACTTGGCGAGCTTCTCCGGCTTGTCGGGGGAGATGCCGATGACATCGAGTCCGGCCTCGTTGAGTTCGGCCAGGCTGTCGCGGAAATCGCAGGCCTGCTTGGTGCAGCCCGGTGTCGAGGCCGCGGGATAGAAGTAGACGATGACCTTGCGGCCCTTGTAGTCCGACAGCTTCACCGTGTTTCCGTCGGCGTCGGGCAGGCTGAATGCGGGGGCTTTGGCGCCCACTTCGAGTCGCGGTGTCGGTGCCACCGGGGTGTCCCTTCTGTCGGCCAAGCGTTGCTGTTACGGCAAGCTGCTCTAGGGTAGAGCGCCAAGGAGCAACGCGAGCTGGAGGGCTGAAGTGGCTGACCGGAATCCTGACGAGATCAAGCAGGAAATCGATCGTGCACGCGATCAGTTGGCGTTGACGGTTGACGCCCTCGCGGAGCGGGCAAATCCCCAGCGGCTGGCGGACGACGTAAAGGCCAAGGCCATTGCGATCGTCTCCGCCGGCGGTGATCGCGTCGTTCGCCGGGCTCGGCGTTGTCGTACTGGTGGTGGTTATCCGCAAGATCCGCGGATAACCCGACCTTTGTAGTTCCCTCGACGCGGCGTCAGCCAGCCTGGCAGCCAGCTGCGGGGAGGATTCGCGACCCGGCCCAGCCGGGTGCAGTTATGGACGATGACCAGGGTGTCGTCGGCTGCTGTCACAACGTCGGTGCTGGGCGCTGCGTAGGCGGCACTGGCGATGGGTGTCATCAGCTAACTCCCTCCAGGCGTCGTCACTTATATTTCTACACCATCGTGCACGCTTTCAGCTAACGCTATTTTTGCGTGGCGCATCACAAAATGGCAGGTCCATCAGATTTTTCGCGATACTTGGACGTGGGCCGCTATTGACGGCGCTGACGGTATGTCGGGACGCGGCGCGGCAATGCTGGCAACGGTGGCGCGACGGACTGGTCGAATCCCGCACCGATTTCCGGCTGGTGGACCCGACGGGCCTCTCGGGGTGTGACGTTGGCTACAGCGCGGTACGGTTGCGTGGTGGTCGCGGGTCTCGACCCAGTGCTCTTACCCGCAGTGACGACGTTGAAAACGGCGCTGACCATACGATTTCACCCTGCAGCCATCGGGCTGTTAATGTCTCTCTCGCGCGCCGTTAGCTCAGTTGGTAGAGCAGCTGACTCTTAATCAGCGGGTCCGGGGTTCGAAACCCTGACGGCGCACTTCAGACAGGGTGCCCCCTCCTTCGGGAGGGGGCATTCATCGTTTATTCATCGTTTATTGCGCGGTCCATGAGGTCTGCGACAGTCCTGTGCACCCTGCCTCGTGCCATGTAGCGATCCTGTGTCATCGACACTTTCGCGTGGCCCAGATGGTCCGCGCCGACTCGCGCGGATAGCCCTTCCTCGTCGATGAGGGTCGCGAGCGTCTTGCGGAAACTGTGGGTGGTAACTCCCGGCACGCAGAGATTCTCGCGGACCTCTCGCCACTGCCGGTTGAAGTTCTTGGTGTCGCGCCATGTTCCGGCCGACGACGAGAAGATCATCTCCTGCTCTCCGAGCCAGCCCAGCTTCCGGCGTGCGGCGAGCATGTCTCGGGCGAATTTGGTAGGGCTATCTCCCGCGTACCCGCTTCGGACTTGGTGACATCCACGCGGCGCAGGCCCTTGCCTTTCTCTCGCAGAACTTTGCCGGTGATCGCTATGGTGCCGGTCGCCACGTCGTAGTCGGTCCAGCGCAGGGCTAACAGCTCGGATTCGCGCAGGCCGGTGGCGATGAACATGATGATGGGATCGGTCAGGTCCTTCTTGCGGCATGCAGGCGACTCCAGCAGCTTCACCCACAGAGCGTGAAGCTGATCGCGGTCGAGGGCGTTGGCTCCCTTGGGTTTCGCGGGGATAGCGATAGGGCGGACGTCACGCACGGGATTGGTCGACAGCACTGTGGCCATCACGGCCAGATCGAGTCCGCCCTTGAGGATCGTCCTGGCCTGCTTAGCTTTCGCGGCCCCGCTGCCATCTCGGAACTTCCGCAGCGCGGCGTCCAGTCGTGCCGGGGTTGCTTCGGCGACCATCACCCCGCCCATCACCTTCTTCAGGCCGCCCAGCGCTGACCTGTACGTCTCGATGGTGTTTGGAGACTTCCCGTCGGCCTCCAGGCGATTGATGTGCTCCTCGCATAGGACTACGACTTTGGTTGCGGGCGTAATCTCGCCGCCGACTCCGGGTGCACGGCGCGCGGCCAGGTACTCGGCAAGGGCCTCCTCGGCGAGCCGACCGTGTCGGTCTCCTGTCGGCCCGTACCGCTGGACGATGCGCGTCATGCCGTCGGCGTCGCGGTATCGGCATTTCGCCATCCAGCGGCCATCTGGGAGGGCTGAGCGGGTGATCCGCCCGTGCGTGCCGATCCGTAGCGGCGGCCTACCTGCCATCAATTTCACCTCGCTCCGCCGCTCGGATCTGCGGCGTCTCATTGTCGCGCTAGGCACTGACGTTCGTGGAGCCCCTACAGCCGTTCTAACTGCTGTAGCAAAACTATAGATCCACTAGGCCGTTGCTATACAGAAACTATACGTGCAGGTCAGAGGTTTATTTCGGAGGGTGTTCCTGTATGGTGAAGTCTATCGGCAAACGTTGGAGGTTGCTCATATGTCAGAGTTTGAACCTGGGAATGTATGGCTATCGCGGGAGGACGTTGCTCGCCGTCAAGGAATCCCAGTCGCGACGCTTGCCCAGTGGGCATGTCAGGAAAAGGTCCCCGGTATGCCCGCTTCGGCAGGTATGCCCGGTACCGGTTGGCTGACGTAATCGCTTGGGAAAACGAACAATTCGGAGACCGGGGCCACGGCCATGATGCCGCCTAAATAGCTCACCGCCAGAACTCACGGGACTGCCGACCGGCATTTCCGGCGATCAACTGCACCCAAATTCGGAAAAGGCTGGAAACTACATGAGCAAGAAGTTGCCTGCGTTCTGCAGGGGCTGTGACACCGTTGTCGATTTCGTCGCGTACCGCTGCCCGCGAGGGGTCGGCTACTGCGTCAAGTGCATGGTCGACGCCCCGGTCGCGTCGGTTGCCCACGCCTTGGGCTTACCGTCGTCGACCGAGCTGCTGTACCGGCCCGGTGATCGGGTCCATGCCGCCATCGCCGGTATCTGTGTCGACGGCATCGGCACTGTGGTTGACCTGAGGTTCCATTTGGACGGTGTCGGTGGTGACCGCGTCATCTACCGAGTCGCGCTCGATGAGCCGACCGACGACCCTCTGACTGATGGCTGGTATAGCCCTCGCGACTTGTGGCCCGCCGTGGACGATCTGGACGCCGAGTTTGCCGCATTGACGTCAGGCACACCATGACCACGACGACGCCCACTGTGCTGCACACCCGACGCGCTCGGCATGGTCACCAGGCCGTGCAGATCGCCTGCGAGGTATGCGGGTGTTTCCGCTGGATGGTCATCTCACTGGCCAGCTCTGGCGACACCGACCTGCCCTGTCACAGTCGCCGCGAGCTGACATGCGGATGAAGTGCAATACCGGTCGCGGTGACGTTTTCGGGATTTTCACCGAGCGCACCCGGTCAACGACGCTCGTCTGAAGTCCATGAATTGGTAGGGCCACAGCTCCCGCCCGGTCCATGGACCATCTACTTAGCCGCCTGGGAGGCGCGCACCATGCTCGACAGAGACTGGATTGCTGACATCGAATTTCGGCGCGATTACGCCGGGGGCATCGCCCCTTGTACTGCTCGCCGCCATCGTCGCGACGACCCTGACTGGCCCGAGAGTCGGATCATTCTGGGGCGGCTCTACTACCGGCGGAAGGCCGTCGAGGCCTGGCTAGAACGCCTCAAGTCCTCGCCGGACTCCCGTGGGTGCGCCACTTCTGATACCTACATCACTGGCAAGGAAGCCGAATGAGTGGGACAGGCCGCCCCGACGCAGTGAACGTCGAGACGGCCCGCCAGGAAGCCCTTGCCACAGGTACTACCAATCATTCTTCGTCGGCTGTCGGCGACTTGAACAACTTGTGTCCATCGACTGCGCAGCAGCACTTGTCCGTCGATGAGGTGCTCGACGCGCTGAATCGGGGCGACGATGAGTTCACAGCGGTGTGCCACAGGCCGGTAGATGGTCAGTTCACCACCAGCGTGGTCGCGTCGGTCGACGCCAGCAGAGCAGTAGGCAAGCTGGCCCTAGAGGCCGATGTCTGGTTCTCGGTGAACCCAACGCGCGGACCGGCTCGGGATGGCCAGGGCCGCGGCATTGAACGTGACGTCGCGCGCTGGGCGGCGCTCTGGGCTGACCTGGACGTCAAGCCCGCAGGGTTTCGAGACCTCGATGAGTGTGCTGCATTCGTCGACACCATGTCTGCCCTGATCGGAAGCCGTCCTTCAGCGGTGATTCACAGCGGGCACGGCCTGCAGCCCCTGTGGACCATTGAGGGCGGCGAACTGGACGACGCTGCCAAACGGGCACGGGCATACCGGGAGGTGCGCAGGTTCGGTCGCTGGGTGAAGGCGATGGCCAATCGGGAGCATGGGGCCAACGTCGACGGGGTTTTCAACCTTGATCGCATCCTGCGAGCACCCAACACGACCAACTGGAAAGACTTGACGGCACCGGTACGTGCGTACGCCGTCCGCGGCGACGGCGGCCCGCTCACGGTCGACGGTATCGAGGAGTTCCTCGACGAGTGGGCTGGACCTCAAATCGCTTCCGATCTCCCCGCGGCCGGGACCATCGTCTGCGCCCCCCGAGGGCTGGAAGTTCGGCGAAGCGACCCTGCCACTACGTAGTCGAGATGGTCGTCCCTTGGATCGAAGAGTCCGATCGTCCGCGAGCTGGGCGGCATCAGTGGGCTATGAGTTGCGCCGTTCGTCTAGCCGCCGCATACCGCCTCGGATGCATCGCCGAGGACGATCTCAAAGCCTCGCTGGAGCACCTGGAGAAGGCGCTGGAGCACTGGTGCTTGCAAGCGGGTGTTCCTCGGGAACTGCACCACGACGAGGTCGGCAGCGCCTTCCGCTGGGCTGTCACGAAGGTGGCCAGCTTTACCGACGAGCAGACCCGCGGGGAACTGCGGGATCACAGCCATACTGCCGACATCACCAGTGATTGTGCAGGCGATCTCGAACAGGCTGTGGCAAGTGAGATTCACCGCTTGCGGGTACGGGAGGAGGCGCATAAGCGATTTACCGCCGAGAAGGCAGGCCCAGCTTCCAGCTTCGATGCAGGCCTGCTCGATGAGATTCTTGCCCGGCCAATGCAGGAGCAATTCGTCATTGAGGGATTGCTGCCGAGCGCCGGGTCGATGCTGGTGGTGGCTCAGCGCAAGGCAGGCAAGACAACTCTCATGCTGAATATGGCTCGCAGCCTGCTGACCGGGGAACCATTCCTCGGCACATTCTGGGCGTGCAAAGTGTCTGGCCGGGTAGCGATTCTCAACTACGAGGTTTCTGGTGGCCAATTGAGCAGGTGGGCTGCTGAGGTCGGGATTCCCGGCGACAGACTGCTGGTGGTCAACTTGCGTGGGCAGCGGAATCCGCTCACGCACAGTGCAGATCGTGCCGCTCTCGCAGAGCTGCTGCGCCAGCATGGTGCCGAAGTCGTCATCGTCGACCCGTTCAGTGGGGCATACACGGGCAGTAGTCAGAACGACTCCGGGGAGGTGGGGGCATGGCTCATGGACCTAGACCGATTTGCCCG
The DNA here is from genome assembly GCF_010730955.1 of Mycolicibacterium aubagnense. NCBI lineage: Bacteria > Bacillati > Actinomycetota > Actinomycetes > Mycobacteriales > Mycobacteriaceae > Mycobacterium > Mycolicibacterium aubagnense. The sequence continues at coordinate 4,941,527 of NZ_AP022577.1, forward strand.
CAACGAGGCCGGTGCTCGAGAGCTGATTCTTACCGCCCACGCGGGGTGGGGGAATCAAGGCCGGGTTCGGGGATCATCGGCGCTGGAGGACTGGGCCGACTCCATCGTGACCCTGACGCTGGACACTGACAACAAGTCCAGATACCTGCGTGCAATCGGTCGGGACGTAGCTGTTGATGAAGACCGCCTCAGCTACGACGAAGACACCCGACTCCTGTCGTTCACGGGCAGCGGAAGTCGAAAACAAGCCCAGGGCCGGGATAAGGCCGAGGCTCTCATGGCGTCTGTCTGTGAATTTGTCAGGGCCAACCCTGGCGCTGCTGTGAGCAACATCCAGACCCATCTGCAAGCCCTTCGCAGGGCCGATCAGATACCCATCGCATTCCAGACTCAGGACGTCAGGAACGCCATCACGAAGGCTGAAGAAATGGGTCAGCTGTGCCGTGATACGGGAGGTCCAGGAAGCCGACCAAGCACTATGTGATCGACCCCGTCCAACCCCAATACCTGCCGACCCCAGCTGGACGGGGTTCATGATGGAGAAACTGCAGGTGATAACCCCGTCCAAGCCCGTCCAAACCCAGTCCTGGACGGAGCTTGCACACCCAGTCCAGTCCTATATAGGACTGGGTGCAGTTGGACGGGGTTTACCCCTTCCCGTAGGCAGCCATATTTTCCACCATGCCGCCTGCCGCCCAGCCTTGCCGATATCGCGGCCAGCTCGGCTGGGAACCATCGTTCCTCTCCAAACATTGCTTTCAGGAGCAGCCGATGAACAGTGACAGCCTGCCTTTGACCGCCAACGTCAACGACCAGGCCGAGGAATTGACCCGCGCGTTCTGCGAGTTCCAATCTCAGCCCGCTGACCACTGGAGGCGTGCGAGCTTCCGCAAGACCTTCAGAATCATGCTGGAGCACGACCGCTACGAGTTCGGAGACATCATGACTGTCATCGCCCACCTGCGGTCGCTGGAGTCCTACATTGATGACAGCCGCTACCAGTTTGCATTTGACCTGCGCCGCGAGTATCGCCGCTTGCACGAACAAGTGGTTGACCTGCTCAACGCCCGAGGCGCAGCCCGCCCCGCCACCGGTGCCACCACCGAGCGAGTCTGAGCGGATGACCGACGCCGAGCTTGCTGCCCTGCCGGACAGATACGCGCGCATCCGTGATCGGCAACTGGAGATTCGTGCGGCCGGGCGGCGCGCGCACTCGTTGGCTGGCTGAAGCCCGCGCTCCCACGGGCACTCCCGGCAGGGGCTGCCTCTTGCCGTGCAAGGGCTGCAATCACGCCTGCGCCCGCAGGGTGCAGGACTGGGCCGGTGAGGGAGGGCTTTGCCCGACCGAACGCACGGCTTGCCCACGCCAAGCCAGGATTCTCTGTCGGAGTCCTCAGGTAGGAATTGGCAATGCACCACCAGCGCTTCCTCGAGGTCGAGCGGAAAGCACGCATGGATCTGATCGACGTTCCCAATGAAGTCCTCCGTCTCCTCGCTGAGAGCGATCTTGAGACTGTTCGATTGCTCGGCGGAGCGCTGGATCTGATCCACGCACGTTCGATACTCGGCGGGATTCCCATTGACGTCGGTCTCGCGGAGTCTGTGTTGTCTGACCTGTCCGCCAACGGGAGGCAGATGGCGGTCACTCCGCCCACCATCGCCGCCGTCGTAGGCGACTATTTCGCCACCACAGTGGAGGTTCTGCGCAGTCCGATCAAGACGCGGGACACCGCCCTCGTTCGCCAAATCGCCATATACCTATGCCTCATCTTCACCGACGCGTCGCTGGTCGATCTCGGGCAGGAGTTCGATCGAGACCACACCGTCGTCATGTACGCCGGACGCAAGATTCGAGTGGAGATGTGCAGGAGCCGTGAGTTGCTCGGCCATATCCGACAATTGACTGTGCGAATTCGGACCGGCAGCGTGTAATCACACCTGTGCTGAGCTGACCCGCCGCAGCCATCGATGAGCTGGTATCGCCCTTGCTTGTCGGACCATTGTGCGATTCTTTCGGGCATGGCGGAGTTCGCTGAGCATGTCCGGCTGGTGGCAAGCCGGTGTGAGTCGTTTCGGGAGTCGAAGGCCCCGGAGGGTTACCCGGACAGTTTGGCGCTGTGCATCGTGGACTCGGTGCAGTCGACGATGGTCAGGTACCCGACTGTCGAGAATGTGATCAGCAACTATCGCGCCTACCGCCGCGAACGTGGCGGTGACCCGAACAAGGACAGCGCCGCTGACCTCGCCGCTACCTTCGATCAGCTGAACGGTCATGAGGCTTGGGCGAAGCGCATCGGCAACGGCAACAGAACGTCCACAGCCAAGGGCGCTCCGCTGAAGGCCTACGCGATCGAAAACGAAGCCAGAGCAATGATCAACGTCGACATCATCACCGTCCAGGACCTGCGGACGGCCGCCAAAGACCCCGACCAGCTCGCGCGGGTGAAACAGGAGTGGCTCAAGGTTCCGGGGCAAGGCCCTGGGGTCACATGGCACTACGTCCAGATGCTGGCAGGCATACCAGGCATCAAGCCCGACCGGATGATCATGAGGTTCGTTGCCCACGCATTGGGTGTTCCGCTCAAGACGATCACCCCGTCGTTCTGCGTCAAACTGCTGACAGCTGTGGCCGATGAGCTGGACATGCCAGCGACCGCGCTCGACCATGCGATCTGGAGCTACCAACGCACCCGGTGACACCGCGCCCACCCCGGCTTGTCGCGACGACCGCGCCCTCTGGGGCCCGCGCGGCGGCGAAGCCGAGGCCGTCTAGGGAATCGTCACGCGACGGCGGCGAGCTGCCGGTGCTCTGCGGCCGCATCAATGATCCGCGACGCGACGCTGTGGTGAATGCCGACCTGTTTGGCAATCCGATTCAGTGGGTGGCCCTGCCCGTGGGCGGCAAGAACCTCCGTGACGGTATCCACCGGCTTCCGAGTCGCCTTCTGTGCGACGAGCTGAACCGCGAGTTCGCGGATTGAGCTGTCCGCGATTGACGTTGCGCTCTGAGCCTTGGGCGGAGCCGCGTCGTCGCGCACCCGCGTTGCCGCAGTCGCGGGAGTCGCCTTGGTGGTGTCGCGGTGCGGAGCTGGGGTCACGGTCGCGCTGCGAGTTGCGGTAGGTACCCGACCTGCTGGTTTATCGCCAACCGCGACGAGCGCCAGCGTGGCAACGCCGATCGCCAGGTCGATGACGAGCGGCAGGACGAGGGCGAGGCGCGGTTGAATGCCCGCGATTACCGCGAGGTCGCGTAGCGCGATGAACGACAGAACGAATGCACCGACGGCGAGGGCGGGCGCGACCGCCGCGACCCACACAGCAAGCCACCGGTTGTCGTGCGGTGCAGTGAGCCAGGCGTGGGTCGTGTTGCCTGCCAGGGAGACGCAGGTCGTGAGGATCAGCCAGGTCCAGAAGAAGCGGATGGCGCTTCTGCGGTGGCGTGCATCGATCTCGACGGCCGTCCTGGTCGTGGGTGTCATCGCTGGCCCTCCGTGAGGATTGTGGGCGTTGTTCCGGCTCACCCTTTACTCAATCGTGGGCAGGCCATCTTCCAAGGTGTAAGCAAGAGTTACTGATGTGGCGAGGAGGAACTATGGCCCTGGACATGAAATTGCTCAGGCAGTTGTCACTAGAGCTTGGGTTTTGGCCCGCAACAGCCGACCCCGAGGACATCGGACGCCACCGGCGTCTGAACAAGGCCCTCGAAGCTGCGCCCAGCCCGGAGAAGGTCGCGCGCAAGTTTGCGCATCTGCACACCCCGCGCGGTCGACTGCATCATGAGCGCTGAGAGAGGTTGGATCGGCCAACCACAGCCCACAGTCGACTGGCATGAGTCGCACGCCTCGCGCATGGCTGACAAGGTTTCGAATTCACCTCCGGTCGACGACCAAGTGAAAAATGAAGAGCCCGAGTTGTGAGCGCTCACGCTACTCCCCAACACCGTGACCAGCCCAAATGCATTGACCGCCGGGCCGCTAGACGTAGCAGTGGTGTAACCAACTGATATGAAATCCCACGGGAGCAGCCGCTGCCGAGCAGTGTCTGTCACCGAGGTGCACACACGGTCAGCCAGCCTCGTTCGGAACCATAAAGGTGAGAACCGAAGGAGGCCAAGGTGAATGCAGCAATTGTCGGAAGCCGGGAGCTGGCGAATTTCCTGGGGGTGTCCCCGTCGACAGAGCGCCGTAAGAGGATGAGCGGCCAGTCGTGGCCCCCTCATTTCTCTGTTGGCCGGAAAATCTGTTACACGAGTTCATCTGTGGCCCAATGGATTGCCGAACAGGAAAGCAATAAGGGCAAGTAAATGAAACCGATAATCAGGCACCGGCAATGGGCCAACACCGTTCAGGAGGCTCTGGAGCGCGACGCCGACAGGGACAAGCCTCGCGGGCGCTACGCCCTGCCCGCGAGGCTGTTCGGCCAATCACCCACTGCGCCACCGACGCCTGTCCCAACTACTACCGATGGCCGCACCGTGGTCCCTTCGTGCACCTCGCCGGTGGACCCGGTCACCGAGTTCGCAGGGCCGAGCCCGACAGCGACCCGGTTTTCGATGGTTCCTAACCCCAGCGACCCTGCAAATGATGTGATCAATTGGGCCGCATTCGCGCCGGACTCGCTCAACGATCCGATGGATCCGAACGACCCCGGCGGCTTGACTGGTTAGGGGGGTGGTCCGACCTCGAGGCACTCCGCAATCAGCACGCCGCCGACGCTGTAGAAAGCGCCTCGACTCCCAGGTCGAAAAGCGCCGACTCGATGTCCAAATTTAGCGGTTCCGCTGGCCATCCTGACCGGAGTGCCAGCGTCAGCCGGACCGCTGCCACCTGACCGGAGTGCCAGCGGTACTTGCACTGCTTTCCTGACCTTTCTCACCACCTCATCTGCCAGGAACGATGGAGGATCCGACCCACCATTTCCCCAGCGAGGCCAATCCTCGTTGGCAACCGGCCAAGTAATTGTCCTGATTGTGCGGCACAGGTCCTGGATGCAGGACAAGGCTATTCGTGTATACGCGTTCGGCCTGCCAATTCTGAATGCACGCTTGAGTGGGCTCCATCCCGTTGTCCACGAGGTGGTACGCGTAGCCCAGGTTCTCCACTTCGACGTTTTCCCTGGCCCCAGGGGTCGGCCTATCGCGTCGTAGTAGCCGATGTCGTAGGACTGATCGGAGTCACCGGTCGCGACGCCGGTCAACCCCACCGTCGTCGAGCCCACCCAGGCGACCGCGAGGCTGACAGCGCACACAACGAACTGCCGTCTCCGGGTTCGGGCATTCATGACCATGACTTCTCCTTCAGGTCCTTCAGATGGTTCGGGCTGGGCGACTTCAGGCAGTCCACAGTTCGGCCTTCCTCGCGGGCAGTAGCAATCACGGTTGATCCACGCCGTCTGCCCGAAGCCTGGTGTGAAACTGCGAGATCGTCGGTGTCCGCACCTCTTCCTCGAACGCGCAGCAAACCACGAGAGCAATATCCTAAATTGGGATATTGCTGGTGGCAAGGTGCGCTGGCTGGGTGGAGAAGTCCATCTACTCGGAGCAGTACCAGCAGCTGTGCACGCTGCTGCGTGAGCTGCGCCGAGAGGCCGGACTAACTCAAGTTGACGTCGCCGAGCGGCGAGGTTCCGCAGTCATTCGTCAGCAAGTACGAGATTGGCGAGCGCCGTCTCGACGTGGTCGAACTGAAGCATGTTGCAGAGGCCCTCGGCACCACTTTGATCGAGGTAGCCGCACGGTTGGATCGAAATCAGGACTAGTAGCTCCTGATCAGCACAGCTGGCCGCTGGTGGTCTTCATGTCCATGGGCGGCATGGTCATCGCCGGGTGGTCAGTCCGGCTTGAACCTTTACCAGGTGAGCATGTCGTGCAATCGGAGGTCGGTGACTGCCTGGAGCGCTCAGACTCGCGATGGCGGGTGCTCGTGGACACGCTGCCGCAACTTGGCCAGGGCGTCGGCGCTTTTCAATAGATCGTGCCGAATGGCCGCCCAGTACATTTGCGGTACCCCGGTTCGCATAGGCCTTAGCCTCGTGGGTAGCGGCGTCTCGGTATGTGCGGACCAATCGACTGTCCAGGATCGGAAACTGTGCTGGCCGCTTGAGATGAAGCACCTTACTGACCTTGGCCATGCCCACACCCTTGGGGGCTACGGCGGTGAAGTGCCTGTAAAAGCCCTACAGGCCGTCGGATTCTCCTGGGTCGGCTTCATGGAGGCTGGATTCGGTGGAAGTCCACGGCGCTGTCGAAGCCTGGGAGATGAACCAGTCACCTTCGCGGGCGCTGATTCGTGAGCTGACGGCCCGGGTGCCCCGGATTTCGTCGACGGAGATTGCGGTCGGGTGGCCGGGACCTGGGTAGTCGTAGATGGTGGGCGTACAAGCGGGGTAGTGCTCCAACCGGGCCAAGGCAGCATCGAGTCCCATGGTGCGGCCTGCGATTGCAATCGCGTTGTTGCCCATCCGGGCATGCTGCACGAACACCCAGCGTGTTCGCGGGCGTTTCGGCGCGGCAGCGCCTTTATGGCATGCGCAGCGCCTACTTCGGCGCGGTCGAGCGCGGCGAGCGGAACCTGACGCTGAAGACGCTGGAAAGGATCGCTGAATTCGTCGGCGTCGACCAGCGTGATCTGCTCAATGAGCCGCGACCTGACTGAGTCGCGGTTCCTGCCTTCGCGATTGGACACTCGTCAGCGCGCTCTCGGCTGGCGTCCTGAAGAACGATGGCGACAGCACCGCTAGGAGTGGGCGGCGAGAAACTCGGTGATCATCTGGTCGAGTGCTTTGTCCTTCTTCAGCCCTAGACGGTCAGCGGCTTCTTCGAATTGGCGCACCAGCTGGGGATCGGCGTTGGCTGCGATCGGCTTACGCTGCGCTGGTGGTAGGGGCTGCGGTGTCAGCAGTGCGTCACCAGGAAATTCGGTTAGCAGCTGCAGGTAGTTGGCGTGGGTGGGGATCATGTTGTCGCCGTCTTGGTACCACTTCAGCACCTTGTTCTTCGCCGAATTGCGGGCGATCCCGCGCATCTTGTGGACGTAGTCCTGGCGCATCCGTTTGAGGTCTGCGAAGTATTCCGACCGGATCGCCTCTCGATCGCAGCCAAGCGCTGCTGCCAAGGCGTCCCTGTAGTACTCCTCCCACTCGGTGTAGATGTGTATCACCCACTGTGCGGCGAACTGCTTGAGGATCGGTGCTTGATTTTCTTCAGCTCCTGGACCGAAACTCTCTTGGATGGTTGTGATGCCCGGATCAACCATGGCCAGGAAGACCGACATGCTGATGGCTGTTTTCGACGGATTCTCAACCAGCTTCAAGCTGTCGAGGTCCAGGAACTGTGCCGGGCGTTCGGTCGCCTTATTGATCGACCGAGTGCGCTCCTGACGCTCCTTGTCCACGATCTGCATTGCTCCCTGATGACCGACGCGGGCCACAAGAACTGATGTCTTGAGCAGCTTCTCAAGGTCGGCGACCAACTCCTTCGGCGTGCGCAACCCGATCTCCAGTTCGCGACGTGCCTCGATAACGACGCCCATAAACCGATCTACCTGGGGGCCTGCGGGTTGGGTGAAGTCAAATTCCTTGGCTGCACGGGTGACCCGCTCCATGACGGAGTAAAGGTCGGAACCTTCTACAGGGAGGTCGGATTCCCATGCGTCATTGAAGTCTTTGGTGAGGACATCGACGATCATCGGAAAAGCTTGTCTGAACTGGGCATACCCGGGCTTTATGTATTCAACAGGCACCATGATGCATCGCCGTTTGGTCTCGATCTCGCCAAGGAGTTTGTCCCACCGCTCAATAGCTGTTGACGCCATAAGCTTCACGGTATCTTCAGGGCCTGACAAGGTGGCCAGCTTCAATCGCCATGTGCATCCGGGGCCTGTGCCCCGACTGCGCGGTGCCGGGGCACTCACGATTGGCTCAAAACAGAAGAGGCACGGAGCGCGGGTATGCAGCTCGACGTGCCTCTTCTCAAGCCGCCGACGGGACTCGAACCCGCAACCTCCCCTTTACGAAAAGGGCGCTCTATCCGTTGAGCTACGACGATCTTGTGGACCATACGCTCCGACTATGGGCAGCCGCCAGCATCTGCGACTCGCCGATACTAGGTCAGGAGGCTGCCGGTGTGGTGAAGGCCTTCCAGGACGTGATGTCCGGTGCCCGTGATGACCGCCCGGGCCTGGCTGAGCTGATGGCCTACGTGCGTGAGGGCGACATCGTGGTGGTGTAGAAACTCGACCGGCTGGGCCGGAACACCCTGCACATCCTGGAAACCGTCAAGGCGCTGACCGACCGGGGCGTCACCCTGGTGTCGGTCACCGACGGCATCGACTCTTCGACCGCCGCCGGGCGCATGATGATCGGCGTCCTGGGTGCGCTGGCCAAGTACGAGCGGGAGCTGATCAAGGAGCGCACGGCCCTGAAGCGCGTCACCGCCCGGGCCAACGGCACCAAATTCGGTCGGCCCCGGAAGGTCCAGAACCTTCAGGATGTGGCCACCGCCATTCGGGATGAAGGGCGACGGCCACACGCCCCACACATCGCGAAGTATCCCCGAGAACATCGCGAAGTATCTCGGTGTCAGCCGGGCGACGTTGTACCGGTATCTCGGCGATGATGTTGCCTAACGGGATTGCTGTGGTCTTTGAGCAGAATGCGTTGCCCTCGGGGCGTGTTGTGTCAGCGATCTGGGTATACGCCGTCGCGGTGTCGGCTAGCATCAAAGCAGCATCCGCCCAGGGAGCTCGGGGGGCTCGGGGGCTCATGCACACGACCAATAGGGCGGTGTGGCTCATGACCACTGCGACTGGATTCCAGCTCGGGGCTAACGAGAATCTCGCACTCGCGCAGGCAATTTCGAGCTTCCAACGTCTGATTCTGCTCGATAACGCATGGACAAGTACCGCGGACTCGATCGAACAAGCGACAGATCAGGATCAGGCGGTGCTGGCCGCGCTAGTCGCATCAATGTTGCAAGAACTTGAGCACGCGCTCGTGGGAGCCGCCTGGCTGCAAGACTTTGTGGTGCAACGGGGAATTGGTCGAGTGCGCGACGCCGCTTTGGCGGCGGCGAAAGATCTACCCGATGGCATCGCGTCGGTGATCGAGGATGTCGATGCTGTGTACGGTGAGCAATTCGGGCAATTCACAGAAGACTGTTATCGCAGCCTTAGTAGCGGCCTCGGGAATCAGCGCAGGGCACTTGTCCAGGAGTTGGCTCGGCTCCTCACCGGTGAAACAAGCGACGGCGATCTCTTCAAGAACATACTTTGCGGTATCTCGGCTGGCATGACGGTCGGCGGCCTGATCTTCACTGCGGTCCCACCACGTCACAGGACCGATCATTGTTGGTGCAGGGGCTGTGGCGCTGGGCGCGTTCAAGTGCGATCTTCACAATCTTTCCGAAAAGAAGAAATGGCGGTTCACGTAACTGGTCCGCGGTCTCCACGTTGGCCATGACTGTCAGGGATCGTGCAGAACGAAGGTTTCCGGTTAGGCTGATCCTTGCTTCCGTCAATTCGGTCGCCGATGGACCGCGGTCTGCGATCCTATGAGCCGTGGCTACATTGGCAGAATTCGCGCCGATGATCGGCGTTGTTGTCGGAGCCGCTGGCGTTGCCTTGACCGCCTGGATCGGCGATAGCAGGAAGTCCAAACGCGAAGACGTCGTCTTCTGGCGGACCGAGCGCCTCGGCACCTACGTCGAGTTCGCGGCTGCGACGAAGCGGTACGTCGCGATCTTGTATCGGGTTGCTGGACACCGCGGCGTCGACTCGTCCGCGCAATCCCTCGCGCTCGACGCTGCGTTGCCACTGTTAGCGGAGGCATTTCATCGTCGTGATGAGGTGTACGAGCGTGTGCTGCTCATCTCTCGGTCAGACGCGATCACGACCTGCGCTAAGGCATGGGTCGCCAAGATCTACGATCTGCGCGCTCTCCTCGACCGGCCTGAACTTGGCGAGCCCGAATGGAGGGCTGCCGTCGACGAGGCCAATGCTCGACGCGCGGAGTTTCGCGATGCGGTCCATCACGAGATCGGGATAGATGGCAACTAGCGCAGTGCGCGATTCCGGGTCCGCCGACACTGACGGAGCATGAGACGGCTGCCCGACGACCCCAAGCAGTTCAATGAGCTGTGGAACAAGCTCACGCCAGAAGAGAAAGACTGGCTGTACCCCCAGGGCCACAACGTCGGCAACCATCCAGGCTCGCGCTTTTTCGACGGCGCCGACCATTTGGGCGTGCGACGACTGCAGCTGCACTCCGGCCTCGGATTGTTTGTACGCTGTCGCCGATAGGCTCCTGTCATGCGGGAAGCTTCAGGGTTGAGCTGATGGCCATCCTCAACGACGACCAGCGACGGCTTCTCAGCTACGTCCGGGCGTCCAACCATGGTGGGTACTCGCCGACGCCGAGCCAGGTGGGTTGCGTCCATCAAGGTGGTGTACGAGTCGGACCTGATCAGCGGTACCGGCGTGTCGTAGCCGAGTGATTGAAGGTCATCGCGTGATTCTTCGAGAGACCGTCCAAAGTCACTCGAGCAAAGGAATCGACGCGATGACCACTGCCCACAATATCGATCTGCCCACTGTGCTGGCCGAACGACTCACCACTGCCCATCCCGACGTGCTGCGCGAGCTGCTGGCCACGTTCATCCACACCTGATGGGCGCCGAAGCCGACGCCCTATGCGGTGCCGGCTACGGCGAACGCTCGGCTGAGCGCACCAATTCCCGCAACGGCTACCGACACCGTCAATTCGACACCCGTGCAGGGACTTTGGATCTTGCGATCCCGAAGCTGCGGCAAGGATCCTACTTCCCGGACTGGCTGCTGGAGCGCCGTAAACGCGCCGAGCGGGCCCTGACCACGGTGGTGGCGACGTGTTACCTGCTTGGTGTCTCGACGCGGCGGATGGACAAGCTGGTCGAGACCCTGGGCATCACGTCGTTGTCGAAGTCGCAGGTGTCGGTGATGGCCAAGGAACTCGACGCCGCCGTGGAGGCGTTCCGGACCCGGCCGCTCGATGCCGGCCCGTATACGTTCGTCGCTGCGGACGCTCTGGTGCTCAAGGTGCGTGAAGCCGGCCGGGTGGTCAACGTGCACGCCCTGATCGCCGTCGGGGTCAACGCCGAGGGCTACCGCGGATCCTGGGAATCGATGTCACGACCGCTGAGGACGGGGCGGGCTGGTTGACGTTCTGGCGGTCGTTGACCGCCCGCGGCCTGTCCGGGGTCAAACTGGTCACCAGCGACGCCCACGCCGGGCTGGTCGCCGCCATCGGGGCCACCCTGCCCGGAGCGGCGTGGCAGCGCTGCAGAACCCACTACACGACCAACCTGATGTCCGTCACTCCCAGAGTTCGTGGCCCTGGGTGCGCACCCTGCTGCACTCGGTGTTCGACCAACCTGACGCTGAATCCGTTGCTGCTCAATATGATCGGATCATCGACGCATTGTCCGACAAGCTGCCCAATGTCGCCGATCACCTCGAAGCGGCGCGGCCGGATCTGCTGGCGTTCACCGCGTTCCCCAAGCAGATCTGGCGCCAGATCTGGAGCAACAATCCCCAGGAACGACTCAACAAGGAGATCCGCCGGCGCACCGACGTCGTGGGCATCTTCCCCGACCGCGCGGCCTGATCCGTCTCGTCGGAGCAGTGCTGGCCGAACAACACGACGAATGGGCCGAGTCGCGGCGCTACCTCGGCCTCGACGTTCTGAGCAAATCACGCACCGTCAACGACACCCCAACCGAACAGGAGGCTACCCCCGCGGCACTGCCCGCCTGACCCAACTACCTCGAAGAATCACACGACGACGTCATACACCACGTCCCTGGACTTGACCGCCAGGTGACCGAATGGGTCCTGCGCCCGAGTCTAAGGCCGGGGAAGGTCACAACGAGGACCTATGGCATCCCCACCGCCTACGAGACGATGCGGATGGTGGACGAGATGCGTACCGCCAACCTGCACGATCTCCTCAGGCCCGGGCTGCGCACCATTGAGGAGCGTGAGGCCGACGAGACCCTGGTTGAGCAGGCGCAGCGGTTCGGGTGGGTCGCGGGGACGCCGACCGGCTCTGGCGTCGTACTGACCGATCTGGGGCGTGCGCTCCTACGTGCGGACACGGCGCAGATGGTGGGCTCGGAGGTGGTCGTCCTCGACGGTGATGGGCCCCTCGCCTGGAGTAACGCCGTCGCCGCCATCGCTGATGCCGGTGAGTGCATGATCGTCGACCCGTACATGAAGATCGAACAATTCCTCGACCTCCTTCAGTACACCAACACGGCCCGCGTTCTCATGCGTCGGCCCGACAAGAAGCGCGACCTCGTGGCGTGGCAGGTGTGCACTGCCATGCCCGATACAAAGGTTGAGGTGCGCGTCGCGGATCGCAAGCTCCTGCACGATCGGTACATCGTCGGGGACACCGCTGTGTTCACGCTCGGGTGTTCGTTGGAAGGCGTTGGCCGCAAGCCCACGACAATGACCCAGCTGACGGGCGAGGTTGCCGACCGCATCCGGGAGATCGCTGAGGGGTGGTGGAACGCTGCCGAGCATGTCGGCGAACCGCCTGCACCCGAACAGGACGAGACTGAGCAAGCTGAAGCGGAATCGGGCTGCAATCCCGCCGCTGATGGATCGAGGGGGAGTTGAGCTTCATGGACCTCTCCCCGTGGGCACCGGTCTTATCGCCCGGGGGAACCGTCGGCGTCGCGTTCATTGCCCTGGGCGGGGTTATCTGGACGAATCGCCGCGCAGACACACGCGAGCGGGACAAACACTGGCGTGACCGGCTAGGTCGAGGCCATGAGCTAATTGATCTGGCCTGCACCGGCTACGACGCATCGCAAATCGATTGGGATAGTGCTACCGGCGACGGACTCAGGACGGTGTGCGAGTTTGACCCTACCTGGGTGATTGAGGTCCGCAACGTGTCAACTTGTGAGGTCTAGCGCAGCATGACGGTCGGCGAATACGCGGGCGTGGCACTACAAGACGATGCAGATACCTGGCGCGCCGGGGGTGTATTCCTCCTCCGACACCCGGCAGCACGCAACGCGGTGGTCAAGCTCAACGGGTGGACGTCGTCGGTGGTAGCCGGATCGAAGGCCGTGGTGACTACTGGCCCGTCGACGGCGGTGAACCACACCGGTGCGTTTTTGGCCGCTCTTCTGGCAGCGAATCAAGGCTTGGATTACATGTCGGCGACCGGCCAGACTCACAGCGCCATCGCCGATACCGCCGACGATTCCATCGTGTGGTGGCCCGACGGTGGTGGCGGCGCGGCCATGCGCGCGACATTCATTGTCGGTCAAGGGTTTGATGCAACAGCTACCGCTACGGTCACCGACGCGTCGGGCAACGTGAGAGTTCGTGGTGCAGGTCAGACCCGCTTGCAAGTGGTAACAACAGTTGTCGGGTCGACCAACCTCGATGCACCTTCGGCGGCATTCTTCGTCCAGTCGGCCATCAATGTCTACTGCACCAGGAAGCCTTCGTTGACCAGATGGGTGTGAACCGTACCCACTTCGGTGCGGTTCGACCGTGACGTGCTCGGTGAGGACGTTGCCGATCCCACTAATCGGCCCACGAAGGTATGTTTCCGTGTGCAAGACTTCCATCGATGGCGCAGAAGTGTCGGAGGTCGGTCGCCCGATTGGGCTTGCGGCAACCCACCTGGGCAAGCGAGATTCGCATCGGGAGAATTGCACTGCGATTGCCGAAGCGCATTGGGCGCTGGAGAGCAAAATGGCGGACTATGGTTCGACATCGCGCCAATCGTGTACATGGTCAGCATCGTTTGGTCTACATCGGCGGGATTTTTGCAATTGTTGGCGCTTTGGCTGGTGGCTGGTTGGGCGGCCGTTACACTGAAAATGCAGCTAGAGAACAGATACAAGGCTCAGCGCACCAATCGACTGTGCAATTTCTACTGACGCAGAAGCAGGCGGCGTACACGAAGTTGATCGCCGACGCGATGGCGGTAGGACAACCCACTGCTGAGTACTCTTACGAATTCGCTTCTTCCAGTGTCGAGGACCTTAAATCCGTCGAATTTAGAAAACGTCAGCTGGATGTGTACGACGACATGCGACAAATACGTGCCGACTACGTCGCAGTTGAATTGATCAGTCTCGACGCGCCACATGTTGTAGCGGCGGCATACAATGTTTGGCTCAGCCACGGTCAGTTAGTGACCAATATTGATTCGCTCTACTTGGCGTTTTTCAGTGGTCAATTGTCGGATGTCGACCGTAAGAGGGCCTATGAACTTCCCGCAGATCGATCTCGAGACGCCGAGGCTGCGTTGGATCGTTTCATTGACTTGGCTCAGGAAGATCTGCGGAAGATGCAGTCGTAGCTTCAGCTTCTCGGCGCGCACCTTCTCGCGACGATAAGAGAGGCGTACGCAATTGGACCATCCCTCCACGCTTTGCAGATAATCGGCGTGTCCGAACCATCATCCGCTGACATCTATTTCGACGTTGCGATCAATCGGTCTAGACGGTATGGAGGCGACTTGAGGCCGAAGGCCTCGGGCTGCAATCGGACGTGGGTTGCCGATCACGGGTGAACACTCGCATCGGTAGAGCCACAGTTGCAGATCAGGAGGCCTCCGGTGAGTTTTCACGGTACGAGTGTCGGGTTGGATGTGCATGCGCTTTCGGTGGTTGCGCATGCGGTCGATGAAGAATCAGGGCGTGTTGAGCGGGCCCGGTTGTGCCCCGATCACGGCGAGATCATCGATTGGCTGCATCGCCTGAGAGCACCGGTGCGAGTTGCGTATGAGGCGGGGCCGACGGGGTTCGGGTTGGCGCGTGCGCTGGCCGCTGCCCAGATCGACTGCATGGTCGCCGCGCCATCGAAGTTGATCCGTCCGTCCGGGGATCGGGTCAAAACTGATGCCCGTGATGCAGCGCATCTGACCCGGCTGCTGCGCCTGGGCGAGATCACCGCGGTCACCGTCCCGGAACAGGAAGTGGAGGCTGTCCGCGATCTGGTGCGGGCCCGTGAGGACGCCCGCGCCGATCTGATGCGGGTACGGCACCGGCTCTCGAAGCTACTGCTGCGCCAGGGCCGGGTGTACTCGGGCGGGAACGCCTGGACCGGAGTCCACGAAACCTGGCTGCGGCGTCAACGATTCGACGATTCCCACACCGCCGCGGCTTTCGACCACCACTTCGACGCGGTCCTGTCAGCGACTGCAGCCAGGGATCGTCTCGATGAACAGATCGTCACGGTCGCAGCCTCGCCGCGATGGTCTGATCCGGTCGATCGGCTGGGGTGTCTGCGCGGCATTTCAGCGCTGACCGGGCTGGCGCTGACCGTGGAGATCGGCGATTGGACCCGGTTCACCGGCGCCTCGATCGGCGCTTACGTCGGCCTGGTCCCCACCGAATACTCCTCGGGGGCCTCTCGGGTGCAGGGGTCGATCACCAAGGCCGGCAACGCCCACGTACGTCGATTGTTGATCGAAGCGGCGTGGCATCACCGGACCGACTACCGCAATCCCGGTCCTGCGATGCGGACCCGCTGGGCCAAGGTCGATCCGGCGCTCAAAGCGCGTGGGCATGCCGGCAACCGGCGCCTGCACCAACAATGGTGCCGGTTCAACGAACGCAAAAAGCCGCATGTGGTCGCCAACGTCGCGGTCGCTCGCCAGCTGGCCGGCTGGTGCTGGTCACTGGCGACCCTGCAGTGAACCGGCCCCGATGACTTGATCGGTGTCGGCACCGGCCACGGCGAGGTAGGCGAACCCGAGATCTGCGTTGTAGCTATGAGCAACACCAACATTCACGCGAATGCTGATGTGACGCCCGTCCCTAGAGAGCAGCCACCGTTCGCGCCGAACCATCGTCTTGCGGTACCCAACCCGCGCATATCAGTCTGACACCAACCGTCGTTGACCAACGACCGCCACGAACCGGCTGACACCGATCAAACGAAAGCCGCCCCAGAACACCACTGGGGCGGCTTTCACCTGCCTATTGACAAACGATGCCTACATATCAGCTACGACTACGCCGACGACCAGTCGGGTGAGACCATCTTGTCGAACGAGCCGTACGGCCTGCGCCGGACGGGGAAAATGGGAGCGATTTTCCCCTGGGCCGCTGAGCAGTTGCCCGCCGCAACGGCTGCTCTTGTCGCGGAGAGCGCCCGGTAAATTCGGTCGGGATGACCTTACGTGCCGTTAGACGGCCTTGTCTGCCTCTCAGCTAATTCGCAGGGAAAGCGGCGAGCCTGACATTCAGCAACCTTGACAGAGAGCTGCAATAGTGCTGCGGATTCACTGTCAGTCATGGCGATGGCGTACGGATTAATCCGTTCGGACGACACATTTCTCTCGCATAGATCACTCATAGCTTGTATTGTGCTGACCGTCACGTCTAGCGAACTGTCAGGTGTTAGCTACCGGCCTGGCAGACAACACGAAATATTGGGGAACCTGTGGCTGCCAACCGTTCCGTGCGCACTTCCCGTCAGTCCACGGGTCGCCACCGTGCCCAGAAGTCACCTCGGCAACCGTATCTCTGGCTCGGTGCTGGCGCGATCACTCTCGGCATAGGCGCTGCCGTGGCGGGTGGCACCGCCGTGGCCTATGCAGATACCACTGATGGAACAAAGGGCGCGACTGCGTCACCGTCTCCGGCGACCACACCGAAGAAGACGTCAACTAGGACAGAAGGCCCTGCAGTAGCGGATTCGAGCACCCAAGCACCAACGCCAACCACACCGAAGGGCACGACAGCGGAGAACCTGAAGACGCCGAAACCAAAATCGCTGGCAACGACTCCGAAGGGCACGGCGACTAAAGATACAACAGCCGCACCAAAGACTGTCCAAACACCAAAGCCAGCCACTGCAGTCGCGCCCGCAATTTCTCCTGCACCCGTCGTGGCACCAAAATCCGAAACATCACCAACGCCCGCCACTGCAGTATCGCAGGCAGTAGTACAGTCGCCAGCAAAAGTAGCCGCAGTGGCGCCAGCAACCGCGACAGTGTCACAGCCGAGCGTGACGACACCAAGTACGAGCGCGGCATCGGCTACAGCGGGTAGTCCGTCTATTCCGTCTAGTCCGACTAGCCCCGCACCCGGAGTTGTCGCCACCGTCGCACTGATTGGATCGACAGTCATACCACAGTCGGCCGCCGCGACTGGATCGCAATCTTCGCCCACACGGGTGAACACGACGGCACTGGATGTTACGCCGACAGCCGCGACGAGCACGGCAAGCACAACCAATGCGCCCGCGTCTGTGCCTCTCGACAATTACGCGGCCGGTTCTATCGTGCCGGTCGGCAATTACGTGTACGTGCCGACCGCCAGTTCGGTGGATGTGATCGATCCGTCCAAACAAACCGTGGTGACAACCATTCACCTGTCGGCTGCGCCTGGAAATGCGGTGTCCAGCCCCGCATCAAAAGAGATTTATATCGCCACAGCGGCGAATAATGTTGCTGTAATCAGTACCGTCTCGAACACGCAGGTCGCCACTATACCGCTGACGGGTAGCGGGCGTTATGGGCTATACGCTAACCCCAACGGCAAAGAAGTATATGTCGCCGACTCCGCGGGCGGTCCAATTTCCGTCATTGATACGGGCACTTACGCGGTGAGCCCACTGACCGCGACGTTCCCCAACAGCGGAACGCTTCCCGTCAACGCCGGTTCTTACACAACTATCGCTGTGTCGACGGACGGCACGAAACTACTCGTCGCGCAGGGTAACACTAATTTGCCCACGCTGACGGTCGTGAATACATCAACACGTGTAGTGAGTTCGACTGTCACCCTTCCGTCTGGGGGCTGGGGGTACGACATTCTCGCGTCACCGACGGACAGCAATACAGCATATGTCGTCCAATCCTCAAATGGTCACTTCAATTCAGTGGTTTCAGTGGTCAATCTGTCATCCGGTGCTATTACCGATACGATTCAGCTGAACGGGTTTGCTGGTCCGAGCGCGATCAGCCCCGATGGAAAAACGGTCTACGTGGAAGACGGACTGAACTCAGGCATATATATAGACAGTATCGATACCACTTCGGGCACCATCGCAGGCAGTATCTCGAAGGTTGGCAACGGGATTGGCCAACTTATTGCTGATCCGACCGGAACATACCTTTACTATCCTGGGTTTTGGGATTCAAATCCGAATACAGTCTGGCAGGTGAATCTCGCAACGAAGACGACATCACCCATCGACTTCGCGCAACCGACACCGTTCATCGGCCTTAGCCCCGACGGCTCTAATCTATACGCAATTACAAACTCCGGGAACACCACGAACAACGCACTGTACATCTATAGAACTGGCGTCAGTACGTCCAGTGGCGACACGGGGAGCGGCGGCTCGACAACTGCTCCTGTGTTCCTGCCGTTACAGATGTACGAGAATGGTAAGCCAGATCCAAGCGGTGGCCAGCCAGAGCTCAACATCTCCGCAGGCGGTGGCCAGTCGATACCAGTGATCGTCGACACGGGCTCTGCCGGGCTGGTTGTGGATGCGAAGTACGTTCCGTCGGCGCTTCTACGAGCGAGTGAGGCAGATCCGAACCTCCAAGTGAGCGGCTATTCATATGCCGGGAAGAACGGAAGTCAAATATATTACAGCGGCTACACGGTACCGACGACGGTCACTGTCGGAGGTGCGCCGACCGGGAATTCCCAGTGGCCGGGGCAGGTTACCACCGGGAATACCGACGTAGTCGCTGCTACCAAGGTCTGGACGATGGCTCCTTCCCCAGGTTTATTGGGCGGTCTACAATACTTCTTCTTTAATTTCATTCCATATATTTTCACTGGCTTTAACCCCGTTCACCTCAGGAATTACACGACCCTGTCCGCTCAATTCCCGGGCGCGGACGGCATTATGGGTATCGGACCTAATGCAGTCGGGCCAGGTCCTATTGTGACGGCGGCGCTACCAGGTCATCTCGGCGCTGGTGAACTCATTGCAGTCGGCACGACCGCATCGTCCAACTACATCGCTTTCGGCACGTCGCAGGATTTTGGCCTCGGATCAGTCACCGGCGCGGAGTCTGCCCCAACTACACCGGTGGAGGTGGCGGTCACGAAACCGGGCCGGGTTATTGGCTTTACACCGAATATCGAAGCGATTTTCGATTCGGGCGGCAATGTCGGAACGATTGCGTCGTCGCTTGTTCCGGGGCTCAGTGTCGGTTCGCAGGTGCCCGCGGGTTACACCATCACGGTCTCCACTACTGGCGGTGCCCCCATCTACTCCTACACAACGGGCAGCAATGACGGACCAATAGTCGTTTCGGGCTCCGATTTCAATACTGGGATCATTCCGTTCGACTATGCCGACTACGGCGATCCTCAGGCGCCGTACCAATACCAGGGTCTCTACATCGACAACTCCGGCAATGGCACACTGATAACCCCATCAAGGGTACAGGTCTAGCGCGGTTCGCCCCGCGACCACAAGCGAACTTTTGAGGCAGCCTCCGCGCCTACTCGCCGAGTGGCCATGCCCGTAGCGTTCGGGCCGCTGTCTATCACGGGTCTAGCCATCTGAGACAGTCGGCTCGCCTGCATCCTCCGCCTAAATAGGGTCTATTGCGAATTGATCGACAGTAGACTAAAATAGATCTTAGACCTTAAATAGACACCGGGGGTGCGAGTGGGCAAAGGGCAGACCGTCGGCTACGTGAGGGTCTCCACCGTCGACCAGAACACAGAAAGGCAACTCGACGGCCTGACCCTCGACAAGCGGTTCGAGGACAAAGCCTCCGGCAAGAACACCAGCCGCCCGCAGTTGCAGGAATGCCTCCGGTTTGTCCGCGAGGGCGACACACTCGTCGTCCACTCGATGGACCGCCTCGCCCGATCGCTCGTCGACCTGCGGCAGATGGTGGATGACCTGACCGGTCGGGGCGTCGCGGTGCGGTTCGTCAAGGAGGGTCTGACGTTCACGCGTGACGACGCCGACCCGTGTTCGGTGCTTATGTTGTCGATCATGGGCGCCGTCGCCGAGTTTGAGCGGTCGATGATCCGCGAGCGGCAGCGGGAGGGCATCGCCGTCGCCAAGTCCAAGGGCGTCTACAAGGGCCGCAAGCCGTCTCTCGGCGCCGATGAGGCTGCTGCTGTGGCTCGCCGACTGAGGAACGGCGAGTCCGCCTCTGCCTTGCGGGATGAATACGGCGTCAGCCGGGCGACGATCTACAACACGGCCAAGAAGTGGACGCCAGATGCTGCCCAAGCGTGACAAATCAGCGGCAGATGATGTGACCAACGAACCGCAGGACGCCGTGGACGTGGGTCCGTACGAGCAGTGGCTGCAAGACGCCTATGCCGACCACCAGCCCGGTGACGACAAGTGGCGACCGCCGGTTGATATGTACGACGAGTGGTGAACCCGCACGCGGTGATGCCCCAGGACGTCCACTGTGAACCGGCGGTGCTGATATGAGCAAAGAGAAGTACCGCGACATGGGGGGCAACGTCTACACCCGCGAAGAGCTGGAGCAGGAGATGCTCGACGACGCCACCGGTGTCCCCGCCGAGAACTTCGTCGGTGGCAAGTTCGACTTCGACGCATGGCTGGGCGAAGAACTGTCGATGGGCTCCATCATCTGCATCGAGGATGAGTCAATGCGCGCTGATGTGCCTTCATGAGCGGCAGAGGCAAGTACATGCCCGATCCCGAGGGACCCTACGACTGTCTTGACGAGGATTACGTCTTGAGGCCAGAGGCTGAAGAAGAGATCACCGAGTGGAGCCGGTCAGCAGATCCAGGGTGGGACTACTCGGAAGATCGGCCCCAGCTGACGGTGGTCGATGCCCCGGATGACGACGATGGAAGCTCCGATTTCATGTGCGCCCGATCGGGTCCGCGGCCCTGAGGCTCATCGCCATCCACTCACGGCCACCTAGGCATTCACCAGCGAGAACACGAGGTAACGCCATGAGCGATGAAGAGACGTTCCTGCGCGGTGACCAGGTGGTGACCCGCTCCGAGCTGCAGCGCGAGATCGAGGCAGAAGCCGCCGACGAGCCAGCCGAGAACTGGCGGCTCGGCGAATTCAACTTCAATGACTGGCTTCTCGAGAGCCTGCAGGTCGGCCTCCTCACACGCGTGGACGTCGATGAGGAGCCCGGTGACGAGAAGTTCCGCTCGTCGATTGAGAAGTGCGACGAGTGATGACTCCGCGTGTCGACCATCTGGACTTCTGCAGGACCAGCGGACCGGCCGCTGTCGCAGGCGACGAGGAAGTGCATGCGTGACTGTCACCGGCCATTTGGCTGACGTATTGGAGCGTGTTGACAGCGCCCGGTACTGCGGTCTTTCGATTACTTCGTCAAATGGCGATCACGCAAGTCGAGAAACGTAAGTGGCTAGAAATGCTGCGTGAAACCCGGTTCGTTCTCGACGCATTGCGCCATCAGACTTGTCAGGCCGTACGGCCGAATACCTTCACCCCTAGTACCCAGAAGTCGCTGTGGCAGGTGCCTCCCGGAAGGCTCGTGCGGAAGTTCGATTCTGAAACTGCGACTGAAACTGCGACTCTGGGCCCAGAGCTGGCATCTGCGTTGTCCAGCGCCGTCGACGAGGTCCGCAGCTTTCTCGACAGTCCTCAGCCGTGGACAACGATGCAAGTCGCTCAGGATCTAACGCGCGCAGTACCTGTGATCGACGCGTCGATTGATGCCGTGGAGGGCGTAAAAGTGAACGACGAGAAGCCATCCGACGTGGTGGACGAACTCGAACGCGATTATTTGCTCTCACTCGCGGTGACGTTGACCGGCCAAGGGACCATCACTCAAAAGTTGTTCGAGTGGGAGGGCGGAAACAAGGGCGATTATCTGGACATTGCGACATTCCGACTAGTTCGCGACGGTGGCCCTGGGCGGGTGCATATGCGAGATGTACATGAGGCCACCGACGCGGGCATGACGACCTTCCTTTTCGGGAAGGGGTTTTCCAGCTTCGACAAAGATCCGCAAGTTCAGCGGATGCTGTACAGCCAGTGGTTCACGTACATGTACGCGGTATGGGAGGAGCAATATCGACTGCGACTGGCGAACGCCCATGGTGCTGACGCCGACGGCGAGCCATGGACGCGTTTCGACATCAGCCACCAATTGTTCGGCGACATCCGCAACATCCGGAATGATGTCGTCCACAAGAACGGCGTCGTCGATGCCAGCGCAGATAACAGTCTGCTCACCTGGTTCGGAGCAGGGAAACGGCTCGAAATTCAGGCCGAGCGAATGCTGTCGCTGGTGACGATGTTCCCACGCGAGGACCTGCTCGCAACACCAACGAGAGCGCAGCCGGGCAACCCGCAAAACCTTCCATGGCCCGTTGCCCCTGAACTTGTCGACGAGATCCGCCAACTTGCCGATCAAACAGGGTTGACCCGAAAACAGAAGAAGGACATCGGAAATGAAGCCCTCAGGCTGTGGATCGCTGCACGCAAACCAGTGACGTGACTGGCGTTAGCCGCGCCGACATCTTGCGTCTCGTCGGCTGACCCCAGCACGGAGCCGGGTGTCGAGTCGGCGATTACTCGAATAGCTCTGTAGACCACGCGGCGATGGTGGGCTCGAACCGCTCAGGAAGGTGGGACCCGGCGGGGCGCGCCCCGCCGGGGGCTCGCGCCGCCGCCTCAAACATGCACACTGCGCATTCGACGATGTTCAAGGTGACGGCGAGGGCGTCGGCGATCAAGGTGAAAATGGTGCCGCCCCGGGTGTAGTCCGTCATCCATTTGTAGCCGTGGATGAAGCTGGAGCCGTACGAGTAGAGGGACCGCGCCGGGTTCTCCAAGCCGTGGTCGGCGATCTCGCCGTTGTCGTGGGCCGGGACGTGGGCATCGACCCATTGCGCGGATTCCCGGATCATCTTGGTGAACGACGGCGGCTTGGCGAAGGTGTACGCCGTCTTCGCTTCGGCGAGCATCCCGCCGAACTTGCGCCGATGCTCGGCGTTCATTGTCAGGAGCTGCGCTGGGTACCGGGTCGGGTTGCCGTCCTCGTCCTCCTTGCCGATCAACAGGAACCGACTCTGCTGCTCCAGCTGCTCCATTTCCTCTGACATGCACCGGTCTCGCCGGACCTCGCGTGACGGGTCTCTGAGCAGCCAGATGGTCAGGGCAGCGCATTCCATTGCCACCCGGCACAGTTGCAGCACCTCGGCGACGTGCGGCTGCCGGTGCGACTTGCGGCGGGCCACTAATACCCCGACGGTGTTTATGCTCTCGACGGCGCTCATCGCCGGAAACAGGGCGTGCTCGGTGACTGCCTGCGGTCCGGCCAAAGTCAGAGGGTATGCCTGCATGAAGGCCGCGTCGTCGTCGGCAAGTGGGCTCAGCGGTTCGGCAGTGTGTGGGTTCAGCGCCCACCGGTACAGGTCACCGCAACGCTGGCCGCGTTCGTCGATGCGACTAAGGACGCCGTTGTGCTTGAAGTTGAATAAGGCCTCGGCTTGCTCGGCAGTCAAACCCATATTCGGGATGTTCATAGCGCCACGCTAAACAGCGGCTACGACAATTCGGGTAGTCGTGGTCAGATCGGCCGGGAGATTGATCAAGGTCTGGAGGCTGTCGGGTTTGGGTACATGATTCCAGCCCTTTGATCTGGGCGAGTTCGTCGTGGTCATCGGCCGTCAGGTAGGTCGTCTGGTTGATTTCCGGCGTGCACTGGGCCGCGGGACTGCGTCATTGATGAGCAGACGGATGGACGTGGTGAGCTGGTCATCGGCGTCGGTTATGTAACCAGCTAACGCGAAGAATTTGGCGACGCTACCGCCACGCGGGTGGCCATATGATGAATAGCGGCTGAGCGCACGCGGCGGGGGCCGCGTGCAGGATTTTGGTTGGGGGAGAAATGGCTGATCATCTGAAGGTCGACCCGATTGATCTGCACATGTCGTCAGCACATATGGATATGCACCACGCTGAACTGCGAACGGCGCACGCGGATGCTCATGCGGATATGGAAGCTGCGCAGGGAAGCTGGATAGGTGCTTCAGCAGCGGCGCTGCAGGCGAAGTTGGCTGAGTGGCAGGCGACCACCGAGCAGCTGTGCGGTGACATTTCTGCACATGGTGAGGCATTCAGCGCCGCGGCCCACAAGTACACCAGCACTGACGCGAACGGCGCGCAGGCGATCAACAAACAGGTCTGATGGCGGTCACTCTGGCCGACATCGAACGCTGGGACCCGTCGGCAGTCCGGGAAGTCTCGGATGCGTTGGGCAAGCGTGGTGCCAGTTCGGATGAGGTGAAGGCCGGACTGTCGAAGCTGCCGCTGATCGCCAGCTGGCAGGGGACTGGTGCAGATGCCGCCCGTGCCTCGTTGGACAAGTTGAGTTCCCACTTGGCCGCTCACGCCGAGGAGATGGCAGCGGTATCAGCTGCGACCAAGAAGTCCGCCGATGAGATCGACTCGGTCCGCCAGACCCTGCAGGGCATTTACCGCGATGCCAAGGCGGAACGATTCGACATCAACCCAGCGACGGGAGCGGTTACTTCGCTCGATAAGGACAACTCCGGCGACCCGATGCGTTTCCTGCAGAAAGTGGACTTGGAAACCCGGATCAGCAAGGTGCTCGCCGACGCCAACACCGCCGACGCCGACCTCGCCCGCGCCATCACAGCGGCGGGTAAAGAGTCGACCGGGCCGACGGAAACTCGGCCAGATGTGCGGGCCGCGTTGTCGAAGCCACTGCCGGAGGACCCCAAACAGTTCAATGAGCTGTGGAACAAGCTCACGCCAGAGGAGAAGGACTGGCTGTACGCCCAGGACCACAACGTCGGTAACCATCCGGGCATGCCGTTCGACCCCGCCGATCATCTGGGCAAGGACCACTACAACCGGATGCACCTGGACGAGTTGATGAAGAACTCGCAGGCCAATGTCGACGATCTGCAGCGCCGGTTCGATGCCTTGGCCGCGAAGCAGTACATGGGCGACCACAGCAGTGAGACGGGGAATGCTCTTGCGGCGCTTGGCCCTCAGCTGCAGGCCGCCAAGTCTCAGCTCGATGGATACAAGGCGGTAAATGGAGCGCTGAACCCACCCAAGGGTGGTGCCAACAGTGGCATTCCTCGATTCCTGGGGCTGCTCGACGATCAGGGGCACGCTGCCGTGTCATTGCAGAACCCCGACCTGGCCAAACGGGACGCCACGTTCGTACCCGGCACTGGCCAGAACATCAACGCCTTCGAGGGAAGCAACGAGAAGTCGATCCGCATGTATCAGGCGGCCCTGGCCGCCGACAAGAGCCTGATGCCCGGCGACGTGTCCGTGACGACCTGGATGGGCTACGACCGCCCAATGAACCTGCCCGAAGCCTCGTTTACTGATCCCGCCACATCAGGTGCGGGCAATCTGGATGCTTTCCAGGCGGGGTTGCGAGCCTCTCACGTCGGAGACCCGTCCATCAATACCGTCATCGGCCACAGCTACGGATCGACGTTGGTCGGTGCCGCCGCCAGCGGCGGGCACCACCTCGATGCGAACAACATCATCGCGGTAGGCAGCCCCGGCATGCTCGTCAACCACGCCGGAGACCTCAACCTCGATCCGGGTGGGCACGTCTACGCAACCAAGGCCCTCAACGACGTCATCTCACTGGCCACCGACACGACCTTGGGGCCCGACCCGATCGGCCAGTCGTTCGGTGCCACCGACCTGATGGCAGCCCCAGGCCCCAGCCTGGACCCGTACAGCCTCCTGCCCACCGTCGAAGCCCACAGCTCCTACTGGAGCCCCGGCAATGTGGCGTTGAGAAACATGGGTGCGGTGATAGCCGGTCAGCCGCCCCCTGTGATCGGATACCCAAGTGGATAGGCGACAGAAGATGAAATGCACCTCAGGCCTGCGGACTGTCGCCGCGTCGCTGGTTGGTGTCGCCGCTGTCGGTGCGCTGGTGGCGTGTGGACAACACAGCGATCTGGGCCCGAGCGTGCCTACCGGGGCCACACAGATCGGAGGAAGCCCAATGACATCGGCACCCCCACCGCCTGCCGGTTGGAACCCACACACCATCACGCCGACCAGCCAGCAGCAGGCTCAAGACACCGTCGTGGGTTACCTGAAGAAGACGCTCACAGCCTTGCCGCCGGGCACCATCCTGGACGCCACCCGCTACGGCGGTGCCGGGAGCAACGCGCCCTGCCAGGACAACCCCACGGGGCCGGGCAAGCCGCCGACAGAGTTCTCGACCATCGGCGATCTGAAACTGCCCGCTGGCACCAACCCCAACGACGCCATCGCTCAGATCGGGGACATCTGGAAGAGTTGGGGCTGGCACGTCATCGAGCGCGACGGCTTTCAGAAACCCAACCGCTTCGGCTACGCCCCAGATGGCTACAGCTTGCAGATCGAGGCGGCTAACCCACCGGGTTCGCCGCCAACGGTCAACGGCACCACCCCGTGCTATTCCGGCGACCTCCAGCGTGATGACCTACCCGTCCCGAAAATCTTGCAGGCGCAGTAACTACGGGTGCGACGACTGCTCGGCCCCCGGGAAGCCGGTTGCGGGTGATCAGAGGGTCGGAAGTTCGCCACAATGCCATAATCGAACGTGTCTTCGAAACATGGGAAAACATCAACGGGTATCCGACGTTGTACCCCTGCGACCGTCCTGTCTTCGTCGACACCAGCTGGCTGCCCCACTCGGGCACCCGCCGCGACAAGCTGGCCATGTGGATCAAGTCAGGTGGGCTTCAGGTTGACTACGGGATGCCCGGACGCCAGCTGGCATGGATCAGACGGTCGGGCGGCTCTTGGATTGCGGTTGTCGAACTGACAGCCCGCAGCGGCAACGTGCGGTCCTCGTTGACGGCGACGCTGTGGCTTCCGCCAGGCGCGATCAGAGCGTAGTGATGCACGGCGTTCCCGGCGACCGTGTACCGCGTAGCTTCTCGTTCCCCGGCCGGGCAGGATACGGACGATGACGACAGTGAAAGCTGCGTTCGAGTTGGCGCGCGTCGATTCTGTGCGGCACATGGCCGCGTGCGAGCAGGCATCCCTCCGATGGGGCGAGGTGGGGATCACCGAAATTGTGACTTCTCGCGCCGCCCCGGCTGTGACGGTAGCGCCGTTTAGCCAGCCCGCTGAATTCATCAGCGGTGCCGACTGGATTTGGTGGTGGGTCGACGCGACTGCTGCCTACGGGATGCTCGTGCAGGCGAAGCGCGTGGCGGTTAGTGGGGGGCGGTGGCACTTTGACTTTGCCTACCCGAGGGGGAGTGACAGGCAGCGGAGGCAACTTATCTCCACGGCAGAGACACTAGGCTTGTTTCCGGCATACGCGCTCTACCTCGGAACGGGAAACTATCGGAGGTGGGAGCGGTGTTCAGATAGTCATCAAGCCGAGGGCTGCCTAGAGTGCACTCGGCGATCGCTCTCGGTGATGCCTGCTTTGTTGGCCCGGGAACCGTTGGTAATCGACTCGAAGACCACGTACGAATGGTCGATCGCCCTCGAAAATCTGTGGACACCGGAATCTGCTCGATTCGTGCCAATTCACCCGCTGACGGGGATTGCGCCAGGCCTTGTGGACTTTCTGACCATGCCGCAGCGCGGGGTGCGCGCGATATCTCGGGCGATGATCGATCGCGTTCTTCAGGCGCGCCTGGGCCAGTTCAACGCGATGCCGAATGCTGTGAGCGGAATACTGGGGGGTAGCCATGATCGGCTGGGGTCAGTTTTCTCGGAATTTCCCGACGACCACTGGGGCACTCCGTATTTCGAGCAAGTGCTTAACCCATTGCGGCACACGCCGCCGTCCTACGTGCTCGAACTTGTGTCATCAGAAAGGGTCGATACGGACGCCGTGACAGCCGCCATGCCAGAGACCATAGCGGGGGTTGTCGTTGTGCAGTTGTCTCCCAACAGCTAGCGCGACGACACCTCTGTTCCGCCGATCCGGCAGGGAATGTTAGAGCCTCGTCTATGCGAGGGCCTTTGAGAATCGTGGGTCCTACTCTGGACGCGGCCGACTATGAAGCCTGGGGTGGCAGGTAGTCCCCGCATGGCCCGCCGACAGCCCCCGGCGGCAGTAGCGCCTTCCGTCGGTTTCACACGTCGATCAACGTCGAGTGTCAATGGCTGGTGAAGACCGCTGCTGGAGCAACCCAACTACCTCAGCCATAAGGCGGAATGCTGAAAGCGTCGGGTACAGAACGCGGCTCAGGTCGCTTGTCAGACGTAGGTTTACGACCGTGGGGTCTGTGCTTTGGGTCTGCTGCACGAATAGGTGACATCTGAGTTGGCTTGCCCAGCATGGGCGGGCTGGAAGGATGTCCCCATGGCAAGGCCCTACCCCCGCGAGTTCCGCGACGACGTCGTCCGGGTCGCTCGCAACCGCGATGACGGTGTAACGATCGAGCAGATCGCCACCGATTTCGGAGTGCACCCGATGACGCTGCAGAAATGGCTCCGTCAGGCCGACATCGACGAAGGCACCAAGCCCGGCAAGAGCGCCAGCGAGTCCGGTGAGCTGCGCGAAGCCCGACGGCGGATCAAACTGCTAGAGCAAGAGAACGAGGTGCTGCGTCGGGCCGCAGCGTATTTATCGCAGGCCAATCTGCCGGGAAAAGGGTCTACCCGCTCGTGAAAGAGCTCGCCGCCGACGGGATCCCCGTCGCGGTGACGTGCCGGGTACTCAAGCTCTCCCGCCAACCGTATTACCGCTGGCTGGCCGACCCCATCACCGAGGCCGAACTCATCGAGGCCTACCGCGCCAATGCGCTGTTCGACGCGCACGCAGACGATCCGGAGTTCGGCTACCGCTACCTCGTGGAGGAGGCGCGCGATGCCGGCGAGCCGATGGCCGAGCGCACCGCATGGCGGATCTGCTCGCAGAATCGACTGTGGAGCGTGTTTGGTAAGAAACGCGGCAAGAACGGCAAAGTCGGGCCGCCGGTGCACGACGATCTTGTCGAGCGTGACTTCACCGCTGAAGGGCCAAATCAGTTGTGGCTCAGTGACATCACTGAGCACCGCACCGGTGAGGGCAAGCTCTACCTCTGTGCGATTAAGGACGTGTTCTCCAACCGGATCGTCGGCTACAGCATCGACTCCCGAATGAAGTCACAACTGGCCATCCGGGCACTACACAGCGCGGTAGCCCGACGCGGAGATGTCGCGGGGTGCATTCTGCACTCGGATCGCGGATCTCAGTTCCGGTCAAGGAAATTCGTACACGCCTTGAATCAACACGAGATGGTCGGCTCTATGGGCCGTGTCGGAGCCGCCGGCGACAACGCCGCCATGGAGAGCTTCTTTAGCCTGCTGCAGAAGAACGTGCTCGACCGCCGCCGCTGGGACACCGAGAACAACTCCGTATCGCGATCGTCACCTGGATCGAGCGCACCTACCACCGGCGCCGCCGCCAGTCCGGCCTCGGGCGGTTGACCCCGATCGAATTCGAAGCAATCATGACCACACCGGCCAGTCAGGCCGCGTGACCGAAACTGTCACCTGATCGTGCAGCAGACCCCTTCGTCAACGCTCACCCGACGATCATCTAACTCGACACCGACAGGAGGAGGCACCTCGTAAGGGAGTGTCCGACAGCCCGCCCTAAAGCAATTGCCGGTGGCTTGCCGCGGCACCTAACAACAGCGAGCGGTCTCACGGTCATCCGCGCGCAAACAGAGTTGTCACCCCAATGCGGCACCATCGAGTCAGGCCGGGCGATTCGTGGAGTCGCAGTCAGCAGGAATGGATTCAACTAGGGGAGGGATTGCTATGACGCAGGATGCATTGGGGGCGGTCGGTGCGCGACTCGGAAAGATCGATTTGGAGGCGCTGACAGACGATCAGGCCATCGCGCTCGCACAGGCTCAAGCTGCGCTGATCAAGCCGAATCCTGATCCCGCTGAAGAAGTTTCGGAAACGCGATCGATCGGCGACGTTGTTGGCGGCTGGTTCCGGGAAGAGTCCTTCTACCGAGACGTCACCACCAGAACGCTGTCGGCAATACTGGCGGCCCTGCTCGCTTACCTGGGAGCTGTGGCGCTCGGCTATGTGGGCACACCGTCTCCAGTGGCTGTTTTTGAGCTCGGCTACGCCGTCGCAACGGCTATCTGTGTGGCGTCCACGGGATACGCCAAGGCAACTGGGCGGGAGTTGCTGGCGGGGACACTCTTCGTGCTCTATTGCGTGGTCGCTGCTGCGGTGTTTTGGTACGGACCAACGTGGGGTGGCGACCTCGGTTGGAAGGACAAGTGGAGCTGGATCGCGTTGGTGCTGCAGGTCGCTTTGATGATCGGCGCGTTTGGATTTGTGCGGAACCGCCGCAAAGCGCGTGCAACGCGATGACGGTGATTGATCCACCGCCGCCAGTGATCCTTGACCGCCCAGGGACGGTCCGGTGGGCGGCGGGTGACCCCGAGGGGCCGCGGTCGAGCACCTGGCGCGTCGAGGGAGTTAGCAACAAGCGGGGACGAGATGACTTCTATGTGGGTACCCGTCAGACCATGAAAGCGGTCAAAGTGAGCCTCCATGACGCTGACCGAGAGCGGGGGTGTCCACCTGCAACGGTCTGTGCGTTCACCAAGGAGTTCTCCGTCGCCAATGGGCTCTCAGAGCGCTGGAGGCTGAATCTGGGTCAGACGACAGAGGTAGCGCCTGGGTGGCGGCACGAACTCACCGTCGCGACTCCAACTACCACCTTCGGCGTGTTCGACGAAACACCGCCGCTCAAGAGAGCCGAGACAATCCAGTGGTGGGTTACGCCGCCACACCCCTGGCAACTTTGCTTCCATTTCTACGTCGGCGAACCCGGTTGCTGTCCAGTGTCACTCGACTTCCATGTGGGGGAGGTTTGTCGGATGCCGCTTGCGAATGGCCGTTGCCTGTGGATTGTTGCGCAGTGCGAACGGATGGCGGACACCGTTGGCGAGGCAATCCGGGAACGTGTCGCGCGGCTTCCTGTGGAGGCAAATCACGTGTACCCCTTCACGCTGTTGAAGACTGAGGGGCGTGTGCCGGTTTTGCTCGACCTTGCAGTGACGAACCGGCCTCGGCGACCGTCGATCGCGTGAGATCGATTCATCGTTTGGTCACCTCTGTTGACGGTTTCATTGATTTTCAACACCTTGTGCGGAACCGCGAGGTTGCGTCCATCAAGGTGGTGTACGAGTCGGACCTGATCAGCGGTACCGGCGTGTCGTAGCCGAGTGATTGAAGGTCATCGCGTGATTCTTCGAGAGACCGTCCAAAGTCACTCGAGCAAAGGAATCGACGCGATGACCACTGCCCACAATATCGATCTGCCCACTGTGCTGGCCGAACGACTCACCACTGCCCATCCCGACGTGCTGCGCGAGCTGCTGGCCACGTTCATCCACACCCTGATGGGCGCCGAAGCCGACGCCCTATGCGGTGCCGGCTACGGCGAACGCTCGGCTGAGCGCACCAATTCCCGCAACGGCTACCGACACCGTCAATTCGACACCCGTGCAGGGACTTTGGATCTTGCGATCCCGAAGCTGCGGCAAGGATCCTACTTCCCGGACTGGCTGCTGGAGCGCCGTAAACGCGCCGAGCGGGCCCTGACCACGGTGGTGGCGACGTGTTACCTGCTTGGTGTCTCGACGCGGCGGATGGACAAGCTGGTCGAGACCCTGGGCATCACGTCGTTGTCGAAGTCGCAGGTGTCGGTGATGGCCAGGAACTCGACGCCGCCGTGGAGGCGTTCCGGACCCGGCCGCTCGATGCCGGCCCGTATACGTTCGTCGCTGCGGACGCTCTGGTGCTCAAGGTGCGTGAAGCCGGCCGGGTGGTCAACGTGCACGCCCTGATCGCCGTCGGGGTCAACGCCGAGGGCTACCGCGAGATCCTGGGAATCGATGTCACGACCGCTGAGGACGGGGCGGGCTGGTTGACGTTCTGGCGGTCGTTGACCGCCCGCGGCCTGTCCGGGGTCAAACTGGTCACCAGCGACGCCCACGCCGGGCTGGTCGCCGCCATCGGGGCCACCCTGCCCGGAGCGGCGTGGCAGCGCTGCAGAACCCACTACACGACCAACCTGATGTCCGTCACTCCCAGAGTTCGTGGCCCTGGGTGCGCACCCTGCTGCACTCGGTGTTCGACCAACCTGACGCTGAATCCGTTGCTGCTCAATATGATCGGATCATCGACGCATTGTCCGACAAGCTGCCCAATGTCGCCGATCACCTCGAAGCGGCGCGGCCGGATCTGCTGGCGTTCACCGCGTTCCCCAAGCAGATCTGGCGCCAGATCTGGAGCAACAATCCCCAGGAACGACTCAACAAGGAGATCCGCCGGCGCACCGACGTCGTGGGCATCTTCCCCGACCGCGCGGCCCTGATCCGTCTCGTCGGAGCAGTGCTGGCCGAACAACACGACGAATGGGCCGAGTCGCGGCGCTACCTCGGCCTCGACGTTCTGAGCAAATCACGCACCGTCAACGACACCCCAACCGAACAGGAGGCTACCCCCGCGGCACTGCCCGCCTGACCCAACTACCTCGAAGAATCACACGACGACGTCATACACCACGTCCCTGGACTTGACCAACCGCGAGTGGCTCTGTTCGGGCTGGTACAGCTTGCACCGCTTCACCTCGACGAAATTGATGTGCAGTCCGTCGAACAGAGCAGCAACGTCCGCCACCGTTCATTTCGGGCCGAGGGTTATTGCTGCACGCTTTCCGTCCAGCAGCGCGCCCAAAGCCGCAGGTGGCTCGCTTGTGTGTGTTTGTGGCCAGATAGCGCCGTCGCATGCTCGGACGGCTGACGCGAGGTCGTCCAACATCTGCTGGAGCCGAAGCGAGGTCAGTGGAACGTCCGTGGGGTCGAAAGGTCCTCCGCGCGTTGGTCCGGTTTCCGTCATGAACTGCTCACGGAGTTCCTTTGTGCGCAATTCACCGCGTTGGTGGGCTAGCAGATGTCTCAGTTCGCGGATGTACGTGACGTTATCGGTTTCGAGATTGCTGCCCAAGGCCTCGTGTATACGGCACAGCGTTCCCCAGGAGGGAGAGTTCTGACCTTTTCTAACGACCGGAGTCAACCGGCGGACGGAGCCATCGACGTCGTCGACGCCGCGCCATCGTCCTAAGGCCTCGCCGGCGCTCTTCTCGGCATACACTTCGAACGCCGTGACCGCATCACGTAGTGCCCCTGTTCTGAGCATCCAAAAGTAGTCCTCCTCCCAGAGGTAGCCCACTCTGCTCAGGAAGTCGTAGAAATACTCGTTGGGCTCGTCGTTGTCGGGATCGAAGCGCCTCTCGAATTCGTTCCTGGCATCGTCCAAGGATTGGGCGTAGGCGACCGAGGCCCATTTCTCAGAAAGCTGTATGTAAGAACGGATGTCGGCGTCTATGGCCTTCCAATCATTGAACGCGCGGCTTCTCTGCTCATCGTGGTGGATCCAAGGCACGGACGTGACTTTATGTGCCGAATTGGCGCGGACGGTGGATCCATCGCTTATTCACCGGTATTGACGGTTTTCATTCATTGTCAACGCTTTGCACAAAACCGTCGGTGGGTGTGTTTTCGCAGGTAGATGGTGATCTATCGAAACCTGTTAGGTAGCGCTAAGTAGTGTCGACTACTTATCAGCGGGTCCGGGGTTCGAAACCCTGACGGCGCACAGATACGAAAGCCCCCTCCTTTGGGAGGGGGCTTTCGTCGTTTCAGGTTGACCCTGCGCTGAGGGTTTTGGTTACTCGGCTTTTGCGCCGTAGCCGCAGGGTCAACGCTGGTCTTGTGTTGACGCTGCGCTGAGGGTCTTCGCTACTCGACCTTTTGCGCCGTAGCTCCAGGCTCAACGCCGGCCCGATGACGCCTACGGTGGCGGTGTCGACGAAAACCTAAGCAGCAGAACATCATTACCCGTGACGTAATCGACTTGGTGACCTTCGGCGGCCAAGCTTTGAGCTGACCAACCCGACACGAAAGAGGTCAGCATGAACGACATCAGCATGAACGGCATCGTCACCGCGTACCTGAAGACGTGGAACGCCACCGACCCCACCGAACGGAAGGCTCTCCTGGATGACCACTGGGCCGCCGATGCGACGTACACCGATCCGATGGCCGACGTCGGCGGTCACGACGCCATCGCCGGGGTGATCGGTGCGGTCCACGCCCAGTTCCCAGGCTTCGTCTTCTCGCTCGTCAGCGGTCCGGACAGCCACCACAACCAGGCCCGTTTTCAGTGGGGGCTGGGGCCGGCGGGGGAGCAGCCGCCGATCGTCGGTTTCGACGTGCTGGCGACCGACGACGACGGCCGGATCCGGACGGTGCACGGCTTCCTCGATCAGGTGCCCGGCTGACGCTACGGTTCAGGGCGGCGGAACGTGGCCAGTTGAGCGGTCGCCAGCGCCTGTTCGGCACCGTACTGCTCGAACGTGCTCACCACACTGAAGCCGAGACGCTTGGCCAGCCGCAGTGAGGCGCGGTTGGCGGTCTGGGTGACGATCACGACAGGTTGGTCGTCCAGTTCGCCGGCCGCGTACCGCAGCAACAGTCGCGCAGCTTCGCACGCATAACCCCGGCCCCACGCGTGCGGCCGAAAGACGTAGCTCAGCTCCAGCTCGTAGCCACCGGGGTCCAGGTGGCCGGGAACATCGTTGCGACGCCGGTCGAGTGTCACCGTCCCCAACATTTCGTCGGAATCCCCGGCTGCCACGACGTAGCAGCCGGGGGCTTCCAATAGTGTTGCCGCCCCCACTGATTCGATCACGGCGCGAACATCATCGACGGGCCGCGGGCCACCGAGGTACCGCCGCAACCGTTCGTCGGTCTGTGTTTCGATCAGGCCCTCGGCGTCGTCGTCGCGCGCTTTGCGAAGGCGGACGCGCGGCCCGTCGAGACGGACGGCTCGCAACTCGGTCACGTCACCCACGCCCACCACTGTGCCAGTGGGCTGGGCGTGGCCCGGAAAACAAACATCGCCCCACCCGCGGACATGCGGGTGAGGCGATGTTCTACCTCGGGGTGGCTGACGGGACTCGAACCCGCGACACCCAGGATCACAACCTGGTGCTCTACCAGCTGAACTACAGCCACCATTGCTGCGAGCCTCGCGGCAGAAGCAGCGTCGTAGATAGTAGCCGCTTCGGCGCGCTAAGCCGAATCGGTTACCGCGTTGTCGTTGGTCGGCGGGCCCAGCTCACCGGCGACAGCCGCGATTTCGCTGGTAGACGGGCCGGGAGCGGCCACGAACGCGGTGCCGCGGTAGTACTTCAACTCGCGGATGGACTCGTGGATGTCGGCCAGCGCGCGGTGCGCGAGCCCCTTGTCCGGCTGTCCGAAATAGATTCGCGGGTACCAGCGGCGGCACAGTTCCTTGATCGAGCTGACGTCGATCATCCGGTAATGCAGGAAGTCATCGAGGCGAGGCATGTCCCGGGCGATGAAGCCGCGGTCGGTGGCAATCGAGTTACCGGCCAGGGGAGCGGTTTTGGCCTGTCCGATGTGGCTGCGGATGTAGTCCAGCACCATCTGCTCGGCGTCTTCGAGGCTGACGGTGGACGTACGCACCTCGTCGATCAGGCCCGAGCGGGTGTGCATCTTCATCACTACGTCGGCCATCCCGTCGAGTGCGGCATCGTCGGTGTGGATCACCACATCGACCCCGTCGCCGAGCACGTTCAGGTCGCTATCGGTGACCAATGCCGCGATCTCGATGAGTCTGTCGGACTTGAGATCCAGTCCCGTCATCTCGCAGTCGATCCATACCAGTTCGTCACGCACGGTGTTCCAGACTATTCCCAGGCCGATCACGGGGTGTCCATACCCGGTCACCAGCGACCCGACGAAGTAGGGTCAGGCGCATGACGACCGAATCGAGTGCATCCCCCGCGCAGCAGATCGCCGCTGGTTACGCCGTCAGCGGCCAGGCGCTGAACCTGGGCGCGGTCGTCGTCGACGGAGCTGTCGATGCCGGCGCTCAGGTCAAGATTCCGCTGGTCACCATCAACCGGCACGGCTTGATTGCCGGCGCGACCGGTACCGGTAAGACCAAGACGCTGCAGGTGATCGCCGAGCAGCTGTCGACGGCCGGGGTGCCCGTCGTGATGGCCGACGTCAAGGGCGACCTGTCGGGGCTCGCGCAGCCCGGCGCGGCGGGCGACAAGACCACTCAGCGCGCCACGGACACCGGCGACGACTGGGCGCCGACCGCGTTCCCCGTCGAGTTCCTGTCCCTGGGGACCACCGGCGTGGGCGTTCCCGTGCGTGCGACCGTCACCAGCTTCGGGCCCATCTTGCTGTCGAAAGTGTTGGGGCTCAACCAGACGCAGGAGTCGACGCTCGGTCTGATCTTCCACTGGGCAGACCAGAAGGGCCTGCTCCTCGATGATCTGAAGGATCTGCGCGGCGTCATCCAGTTCTTGACCGGCGATGACGGCAAAGAGGAGCTCAAGGCACTCGGCGCGGTGTCGCCGGCCACCGCGGGCGTGATCTTGCGGGCGCTCATCAACCTGGAGGCCGAGGGCGGAGACACCTTCTTCGGGCTGCCCGAGCTCAGGCCCGAGGATCTGATGCGGCTGGACCCACAGGGCCGCGGCATCATCACCTTGCTGGAACTGGGCAGCCAGGCCGCGCGTCCGGTGTTGTTCTCGACGTTCCTCATGTGGGTGCTGGCGGACCTGTTCACGACGCTGCCCGAGATCGGTGACGCCGACAAGCCCAAGCTGGTCTTCTTCTTCGACGAGGCGCACCTGCTGTTCGCCGACGCATCGAAGGCGTTCCTCGACCAGGTCGAGCAGACCGTCAAACTGATCCGCTCCAAGGGCGTCGGCGTGTTCTTCTGCACGCAGCTGCCCACCGACATTCCGAACAACGTGCTCAGCCAACTGGGCGCACGGGTTCAGCATGCGATCCGGGCGTTCACCCCCGACGACCAGAGGGCCCTGACGAAGACGGTGCGGACGTACCCGAAGACGGCCGTCTACGACCTGGAGTCGGCACTGACATCTTTGGGCATCGGCGAGGCCGTCATCACGGTGCTGTCCGAGGTCGGTGCGCCGACTCCGGTGGCGTGGACCCGGCTGCGCGCCCCGCGTTCCCTCATGGGCACCATCGGCCCCGACGCCATCGCCGCCGCCGCCAAGGCCAGTCCGTTGCAAGCGACCTACGGGACGACAGTCGACCGCGACTCGGCTTACGAGCGGCTGTCTGCGCAGCCGGCGCCGGCCGGTGCGCCGCCTGCGGCCCCGGACGCAGCGCCCGCCCCCGCGCCGGCCGAAGAGCCTGACCTCACCGCATCGGGCCGCGTCGAGGTCGAAGCAGAAGGCCCCGGCATGGTTGCGGAAGTCCTGCAGAGCACCGCGTTCAAGAGCTTCCTGCGCTCCGCGGCGACCGTGGCCGGGCGTGAGATCACCCGCAGCCTGCTCGGCACGGCCCGCCGCAGGTAGGGCGGCGGGCGGGTCGGGCTCGAGCCTGACCACACGGCGGTTTCGGCCGGCCTTTTCCGCCCTGTCGTCAGGCTCGCGCGCGGAGTTGTCGCGAATGCAACTGCAGGGCGAATTCTGGGCCGATTTTCCGCCACCCAGTTGCATTCGGCGCGGCCTGCCGCCGGATGCCGGCCGCTACGACCCGCCGAGCTTCTTGTAGACGGCGCCGACGATCGGCGCGACGATCGAGCGCGGGGCATAGCCGCTCGCCGCCGACATGGCTTTGGACGTCAGACCGGGCACGACCCGCATCTTGTTGCGATCGAGGCCGTCAAGCGAAACCCGGGCGGTGTACTCGGTGTCGATCCACAGGAAATCGGGGATCAGCCGCTCGATCAGCGACTGCTCGGCCGGGTCGGGCAGCTCGGTGCGGACCGGTCCGGGCGCCAGCAGCGTGACGTTGATGCCGTGCGGCTTGAGCTCGCCGCGCAGCGATTCGCTGAAGGTGTTGGCGAACGCCTTGGAGGCGGCGTAGGTCGCGTTGTTCGGGATGGGCGAGTTGCCCGCGGCCGAACCGGAGATCAGAATGCCGCCGCCGTGCCGCGCGATCATGCCGGGCAGGACGGCCAGCACCAAGTCGTGCACGCCCTGAACGTTGAGTTGTACCTGCGCCTTCTCGCCCTCGGCGGGCAGGTCGGCGACGGCGCCGAACGTCGCGGTGCCGGCGTTGGCGCACAGGATCGAGATGTTGCGCTGCGCCAGTTCCTCGCAGAGCTTGTCGCGGTCGGCGGGGTCGGTCAGGTCGCAGGCCCGGACCTCGACAGTGACGCCGTACTTGTCGGTGATGCGCCCCGCGACCTCGGCCAGCACGTCGCCGCGGCGGGCCGTGATGATCAGGTGATGGCCGCGGGCGGCGAGTTCGGTGGCCAGCGCTTCGCCGATGTTCTGCGAGGCGCCGGTGACGACGGCGCGGGCGTCGGGGCTGGGAGCGGGTACAGGCATGGGTGCAATCGTAGGGACCAATACAGTGGGTGCATGAGCGAGGCTTGCCGAGCGAATCGACGGGCCCCGAGCAACCCCGTTGCGGGCGTCCCGCCCGTCCGCCGGGGTCGCGTAACTGCTTGGGCGCTGTGGGATACCGGTGCCACGG
Organism: Mycolicibacterium aubagnense; assembly: GCF_010730955.1. Lineage (NCBI taxonomy): Bacteria > Bacillati > Actinomycetota > Actinomycetes > Mycobacteriales > Mycobacteriaceae > Mycobacterium > Mycolicibacterium aubagnense. The sequence continues at coordinate 4,980,034 of NZ_AP022577.1, forward strand.
GCGTGAACGCGATCGTGACGACATTCGGTTTCAACATCTACCTGATCTCTGAGGTCGGCAAAGGGCTACCCGGCTCGACGACACCTGAGAGCTGGCTCGGGCGTGCCGTGCTGGTGGCCGGCATCGCGGTGGCGCTGTTGGCCCCGGTGACCGGCGTGATGGTCGACGCCGCGTACCGGCGGCGCCGTGCCCTCGCAGCGCTGACGGGCGCGGTGGTGGTGCTGACGGCATCGATGACGTTCATCAAGCCGGACTACCACTACCTGTGGATCGGCCTGGCGCTGTTGGCCGCCACTGCGGCATGCATGGATCTGGCCACCGTCCCGTACAACGCGATGCTCCGTCAGTTGTCGACGCCCATGACCTCCGGCCGCATCTCTGGATTCGGCTTGGCCGCAGGGTTTTTCGGCAGCGTCGTACTGCTGTTGCTGGTCTTTGTAGGGTTCAAGGCCGGCAGCGGCGACACTCTCGGCCTGCTGGGCATCCCGAACTCGGACGGCAAACCGGACCGGTACGCCGTCCTGGTGGCGGCGGCGTGGTTCACCCTCTTCGCGCTGCCGTTGCTGCTGACGGTGAAGTCGCCGCCGCACGACGGCAGTCCGGCCGTGGGGTTCCTCGGTGCCTATCGCAGGTTGTGGACCGAGGTGGTCGGGGAGTGGCGACGCGACCGCAACGTCGTCTACTACTTGCTCTCCAGCGCCATCTTCCGCGACGGCCTGACGGGCATCTCGATCTTCGGCCCCGTGGTGGGGGTCAGCGTCTACGGCCTGGCGCCGACGAGCGTGCCGCTGTTCGGCGCCGGCGCGTTCACCATCGCGGCGCTCGGTGCGGCGTTCGGCGGATTGCTCGACGACCGGATCGGTTCCAAGCGCGTGATCGTGGGCTCGCTGACCGCGATGGTGGTCGTGGGCGTCACGCTGATGTGCCTGTCCGGTCCGTTGGCGTTCTGGATGTGCGGTCTGACGCTGTGCCTGTTCGTCGGCCCCACCCAGTCGGCGTCGCGGAACCTCATGCTCCGCATCACGGCGGACGGCAAGGAGGGTGTGGCTTTCGGGCTGTACACCACCACGGGCCGAGCAGCGCACGTCCTGTCGCCGTGGTTGTTCTCGATGTTCATCGACATCTTCGCCACGACCCGCGCAGGCCTCGGTGGCCTGTGCACCGTCCTGGGGATCGGGCTGGTGGGGATGCTGCTGGTGAAGGTGCCGGCCCGGCGCTAGTTCCCGTGCCCGCGGCCGCGCTTGCCCGACTGCCGGCACACCGTCAGACCGGCGCCTTCCCGCTGCTGAATCTGGGTGCCGTCGACCGAGATGGTGCAGGCGATGCCGCGTCCGGCGTTGACGATGCTGACGCTGGCCGAGCGCGCCGCCGGCCGGCCCAGCTGGACCTCCTTGGTCCACGGCAGTGGCACGTTGAACTCCGTCTGCAGCACTCCGCCGGTGTCGACGTAGGTGATGCTCACGGCACGGCCGGTGCCGATCACGGAGTACAGGACTGCTTCGGTGTCACCGCTTTCGGGATCCGAGGGCGCCGCCGCGGCCGGGGGACTGACGGCTTCGCTGGGCTCGCTGCTTTCGGGCGTCATGGTGGTCGTCGCAGTCGTCGACGATGACATCGGATCCTGCGTCGGCGTCGGCAGCGGCGGCGGGGCAACAAGGGTCTGTTGCTCGGAACTGTTGACGATGACCAGTGCGATCGCCATGCAGAGCGCCAGGATCAGCACCGCTGCAGCCAGCGGGAACAGCCACTTGAGGCGGTGGACCTTCGGCGGTGCGGCGACACCGTAGGGATCGGTGAAGGCGTCGGTCTGGTAGCCGGCCGTCGGCATGGCCGGGAGTTTTCTGGTGGCGTCCAGCCCGTCGTCGCGCGATCCGGTCATGCCCACCTCATGTTTGCAGGGTACCTGCGGCGCGCGGCGGGCCGCGGGGACGTTGCTGCGGGCCGGGTCAGCGGTGCGGGGCCAGTGCCGCGACCGTCATGGCGCGCAGCACCGCGCGCGAGGATTCCTCCTGCTTGCGGGCACCGCCCGCGCTCACACTGTGTGGGGTCGAGTTCAGGAGCCCGAATGCGGCGTGCGCCATGGTGCGGGCGTCGGCTTCGCTGCGTGACGGGTCGAGCCGGCGCAGTACGTCGACCCAGATCTCGACGTACTGGCGCTGCGACCGACGCACCTGCCGCTTGGCGGCGTCGGGGAGGTTGTTCAGGTCCCGGTCCTGAATCCGGATGAGGTCGGATTCATTGAGCGCGAAGTCGAGGTGGAACTCGATGAGCCCGTCGAGCGCATCGGCCGGGTCGTCGGTGCCGGCGACGACGGCGCGGCCGCCGTCATGCAGCCGCGCGCTGATGCTGACCAGCAACTCGACCAGGAGCGCTTCCTTGTTGGGGAAGTGCCGGTAGATCGCGGGTCCGCTGATACCGGCGGCGGACCCGATGTCCTCGAGGCGGACCGCCAGATAGCCCCGTTCGGCGATGAGCCGCTCGGCGGCGGCGACCAGTTGGCTGCGGCGGTCGGATTTGGCTCGGCTGCGCGGTGTTTCGGCGTCGGCAGGTACGAGATGCGTGGCCGCGGTGGCGCCTGACTCTGATGCCGCCATCGACACCTCCAACCCGGTCTGGACAACTCAGTTAATGAAGACTAACATCGCGTTCGGTTATTCGCCATTAACTCAAGTGAAATGGAGCGACGATGTCGCCGAGCGTTTCCCAACGGGTATCGCATCGCGAGCAGCACCTGGCGCTGGTGGCTGATCTGAAGGACCGGCTGGCCACCGCCGCGCTCGGGGGATCGGAGCGTTCACGCGAGCGCCATGTCGGTCGCGGCAAGCTCCTGCCGCGCGACCGGGTCAACGGACTCCTCGACCCCGGCAGTCCGTTCCTGGAGATCGCGCCGCTGGCCGCGGGCGGTATGTACGACGACGAATGCCCGGGCGCCGGGATGATCGCCGGCATCGGCCGGGTCTCGGGCCGCGAATGCATGATCGTGGCCAATGACGCGACGGTGAAAGGCGGCACGTACTACCCGATCACGGTCAAGAAGCACCTGCGGGCGCAGGAGATCGCCAGCCAGAACCAGCTGCCGTGCGTGTACCTGGTGGACTCCGGCGGCGCGTTCCTGCCGCGCCAGGACGAGGTGTTCCCGGACCGCGAGCACTTCGGCCGCATCTTCTTCAACCAGGCCAACATGTCGGCGCGGGGCATCCCGCAGATCGCCGCGGTGCTCGGCTCCTGCACCGCCGGCGGCGCCTACGTTCCCGCGATGAGCGACGAGGCCGTCATCGTCCGCAACCAGGGCACCATCTTCCTGGGCGGCCCGCCACTGGTGAAAGCCGCTACCGGAGAGGTGGTTTCGGCCGAGGACCTCGGCGGTGGGGACCTGCACTCCAAGACTTCCGGTGTCACCGACCACCTGGCCCAGGACGACCGCGACGCACTGCGCATCGTCCGCCGCATCGCCGCGACGTTCGGGCCGCGTTCGGAGACGCCATGGGATGTCGCCCCGACGGTGGACGCGGTGTGCGACCAGACCGAGCTCTACGATGTCGTGCCGATCGACTCCAAGGTGCCGTATGACGTGCACGAGGTGATCACCCGCATCGTCGATGGTGGCGAATTCACCGAATTCAAAGCGGAATACGGCACCACGCTGGTCACCGGCTTCGCCCGCATCCACGGCCACCCGGTGGGCATCGTCGCCAACAACGGCGTGCTGTTCGGCGAATCCGCCCAGAAGGGCGCACATTTCATCGAACTGTGCGACAAGCGGTCGGTGCCACTGTTGTTCCTGCAGAACATCTCCGGTTTCATGGTCGGCCGCGACTACGAGGCGGGCGGCATCGCGAAGCACGGCGCCAAGATGGTCACCGCCGTGGCCTGTGCCCGGGTGCCGAAGCTGACCGTCGTCATCGGCGGCTCGTACGGCGCCGGCAACTACTCGATGTGCGGGCGCGCGTATTCCCCACGGTTCCTGTGGATGTGGCCCAACGCCCGCATCTCGGTGATGGGCGGCGAGCAGGCCGCCTCGGTGCTGGCCACCGTGCGCGGTGAGCTGACGCCCGAGGAGGAAGAGGCGATCAAGGCCCCGATCCGCCAGCAGTACGAAGATCAGGGCAACCCGTACTACTCGACGGCCCGGCTTTGGGACGACGGCGTCATCGACCCGGCGGACACCAGAACTGTGGTGGGACTGGCCCTTTCGGTTGTTGCACAGGCTCCGCTGGAGCCGGTGTCCTACGGCGTATTCAGGATGTGACGTGATGACCAGAACTTTCGACACCGTCTTGATCGCCAATCGTGGCGAGATTGCCGTCCGCGTCATCCGCACCCTGCGTGCCATGGGCATTCGCTCGGTCGCGGTGTTCAGCGATGCCGACGCCGGTGCCCGGCATGTGCTCGAGGCCGACGTCGCGGTCAACATCGGCCCGGCTCCGGCCCGGCAGAGCTACCTGAGCATCGAGGCCATCGTGAACGCGGCCCGGCGCACCGGTGCGCAGGCCGTGCACCCGGGCTATGGATTCCTCTCGGAGAACGCCGAATTCGCGGCCGCACTGCACGACGCGGGCATCGTCTTCATCGGGCCACCGGCCAAGGCCATCGGCACCATGGGCGACAAGATCACCGCCAAGGCGGCGGTGTCCGCCTTCGGGGTTCCGGTGGTTCCCGGTATCTCGCGTCCGGGACTGACGGACGCCGAGCTGATCGCCGGTGCGCCCGAGATCGGGTTCCCGGTACTGGTGAAGCCGTCGGCCGGTGGCGGCGGCAAGGGCATGCGCGTCGTGCATTCCGCCAGTGAACTTGCGGCTGCCCTCACCTCGGCCCGCCGTGAGGCAGCATCGGCGTTCGGCGACGACACCCTGTTCCTGGAGCGATTCGTGTTGAACCCCAGGCACATCGAGGTTCAGGTCGTCGCGGACAGTCACGGCAACGTCGTGCATCTCGGCGAGCGCGAATGCAGCCTGCAACGCCGGCACCAGAAGGTCATCGAAGAGGCCCCGTCGCCTGTACTGGACGAGGTGACCCGGGCCCGGATCGGTGCGGCTGCATGCGACACCGCCCGCAGTGTCGACTACCGCGGCGCCGGCACTGTCGAGTTCATCGTCTCCGCCGACCGGCCCGACGAATTCTTCTTCATGGAGATGAACACCCGTCTCCAGGTGGAACACCCGGTCACCGAGCTGGTCACGGGAATCGACCTGGTGGAGCTGCAGGTGCGGGTGGCGGCCGGCGAGGCGCTGCCGGTGGCACAGGACGACATCACGATGACGGGCCACGCCATTGAAGCCCGCGTCTACGCCGAAGACCCGGCGCACGACTTCCTGCCGACCGGCGGCACGGTACTGGCGCTGGCCGAGCCCGCTGCGGACGTGAGGAGCGATGGGGAATCTGTTGCCCGGGTGGATTCCGGCATCCGGGCCGGGTCGGTGATCGGTAGCGACTACGACCCGATGCTGTCGAAAATCATTGCGTACGGACCGAACCGGGAGTCGGCGCGGCGCGGACTCGACCGGGCACTGGCCGGCACCGCCGTGCTGGGCGTCGGAACCAACATCGACTTCCTGCGGTTCCTGCTGGCCGACGAGGACGTCATCGCCGGACGCCTCGACACCGGTCTGCTGGACCGCCGCACCGGCGACTACGTCGCCACGCAGGCCGGAGACGACGAGTTCATCGCGGCTGCCGCGTACCGCTGGCTGCACAGCTGGTCGGAAGCCGGCGAGCTGTGGGCCACCCCGTCGGGCTGGCGGGTTGGCGAGCACGCACCGACGACCGTCCGGCTGCGGGCCGGCGAGCGGACCGACCACGTGCACCTCACCGGTACGCCCAGTGCTGCCACGGCGCGCATCGAAGATGGCGAGTCACGCAGCGTGACGGCGTCATTGGAGGGCGACCGGCTGGTGGTCACCGTCGACGGTCTGCGCACCGAATACCTGACCGCCACCGAGGACCATCGGCTGTGGCTGGCCGGTGGCGGCCGCACCACGGTCATCGAGGACGTGCGCGAAGCCCCCGTCCGCGCCGACGACGAACACAGCGGAGACGCCGAGATCGTCAGCCCGATGCCCGGATCCGTTGTCGCCGTAGGTATCGAGGACGGTGCCACGGTCGGTGCGGGTGACGTGGTGGTCACCGTGGAGGCCATGAAGATGGAACACGCATTGTCGTCGCCGGTCGACGGCACCGTGGAATTGCTTGTCGCCGTGGGCGATCAGGTCAAAGTGGGCCAGCCGCTGGCCCGGATTACCGCTGTAAGTAAGGAAGCTCCTCATGACTGATTTTCTGTCCACCGGCACCTTGCCGGACCACTACGCCGAACTGGCCAAGACGGTTCGGGAATTCGCGCAGACCGTGGTGGCGCCCGTTGCCGCACAGCACGACAAGGACCACACCTTCCCGTACAAGGTGATCGACGGCATGGCCGACATGGGCCTGTTCGGCCTGCCTTTCCCCGAGGAGTACGGCGGCATGGGTGGCGACTACTTCGCCCTGTGCCTGGCCCTGGAAGAGCTTGGCAAGGTGGACCAGAGCGTGGCGATCACGCTGGAGGCCGGCGTCTCGCTGGGCGCCATGCCGGTGTACCGATTCGGCAGCGAGGAGCAGAAGCAGGAGTGGCTGCCGCTGCTCGCCAGCGGAAAGGCGTTGGGCGCCTTCGGTTTGACCGAGGCCGGCGGTGGCAGCGACGCCGGGGCCACCAAGACCACTGCGAAGCTGGACGGCGACACCTGGATCATCAATGGCTCCAAGCAGTTCATCACGAACTCCGGTACCGACATCACCAAGCTGGTGACCGTCACGGCCGTGACCGGCGAACTGCCGGGCGGGCACAAGGAGATCTCGTCGATCCTGGTGCCGGTGCCCACCCCGGGCTTCACCGCCGAACCCGCCTACGACAAGGTCGGCTGGAACGCCTCGGACACCCACCCGCTGAGTTTCGACGACGTACGCGTGCCGGCCGAGAACCTGCTCGGCGACCGCGGTCGTGGCTACGCCAACTTCCTGCGCATCCTCGACGAGGGCCGCATCGCCATCGCGGCGCTGTCGGCCGGCGTGGCGCAGGGTTGCGTCGACGAGTGCGTGAAGTACTCGAAGGAGCGCGAAGCATTCGGCCGCAAGATCGGTGGCTACCAGGCCATCGCCTTCAAGATCGCCCGGATGGAAGCCCGTGCCCACGTCGCCCGCACGGCGTACTACGACGCCGCGGCGCTGATGCTGGCGGGCAAGCCGTTCAAGAAGGCGGCCTGCATCGCGAAGATGATCGCCAGCGAGGCCGCGATGGACAACGCCCGCGACGCGACCCAGGTGTTCGGTGGCTACGGCTTCATGAACGAGTACCCGGTGGCCCGGCACTACCGCGATTCGAAGATCCTCGAAATCGGCGAGGGCACAACGGAAGTTCAGCTGATGCTGATCGCCCGTGAGGCCGGGCTGTGAGCACCGGCGAAGCAGGGCCCAAGAAAGTCGTCGAGCAACGCGGACTCTGGTTCGAGGAGTTCGAGCCGGGCGTGATCTACAAGCACCGGCCGGGCCGCACCGTCACCGAGGCCGACAACGTGCTGTTCACCACGCTCACCATGAACACTCAGGCGCTGCACCTGGACGCCGCGTTCTCCGACGCCTTGCCGCCGTTCCATGCCCGGCTGGTGAATTCGATGTTCACGCTGTCCACGCTGGTCGGCCTGTCGGTCGCGCAGCTGACGCAGGGCACGATCGTCGGGAACCTCGGTTTCTCCGATATCGCGTTCCCCAGGCCGCTCTTCCACGGTGACACGCTCTACGCGGAGTCCGAGGTGGTCGAGAAGCGCGAGTCCAAGAGCCGGCCGGGGGAGGGCATCGTGACGTTCGCTCACACCGGCCGCAACCAGCACGGCGATATCGTCGCCACGGCGACGCGCAAGACGATGGTCCGCAAGCGTCCGGCAGGCGAGAACTGATGGCACTCGGTGCTACCGGTCCCGGCTGGCTGTTCTGCCCGGCGGACCGACCTGAGCGGTTCGAAAAAGCCGCTGCCGCAGCCGATGTGGTGATCCTCGACCTGGAAGACGGCTGTGCGGCGAAGGATCGGCCGGCCGCTCGCCAGGCGTTGATCGACACCCCGCTGGACCCGGCTCGCACGGTGGTGCGGCTGAATCCGTCGGACACTTCCGATCATCCGCTGGACCTGGAGGCGCTGGCCCGCACCCCGTACACCACGGTGATGCTGGCCAAAACCGAGTCAGCCGAACAGGTTCGGGCGCTGGCGCCGCTGGATGTGGTGGTGTTGGTGGAGACCCCGCTCGGGGCGCTCGCCGTCACCGAGACCGCGCGGGTCGACAACACCTACGCCGTCATGTGGGGTGCCGAGGACTTGTTCGCGGTGCTGGGCGGCACCGCCAACCGTTGGCCCGACGGCACGTACCGCGATGTCGCACAGCATGTCCGGTCACAATCGCTGTTGGCCGCCAAGGCCTTCGGCAAGCTCGCGCTGGACTCGGTCTACCTGGACATCAAGAATCTGGACGGCCTGCGGGCCGAGGTCGACGATGCCGTGGCCGTCGGGTTCGACGCCAAGGTGGCCATCCACCCGACCCAGGTGGCGGTGATCCGGGACGGCTATGCGCCGACCGCGAAGGAGATCGAGTGGGCGCGTGCGGTACTCGACGCCGCGACCCGCGAACGCGGTGTCTTCCAGCACGACGGCCTGATGGTCGACATGCCGGTGCTCCGTCGGGCCGAGCGGATCGTCGCCCTGGCTCCATAGCGTCAGCGCCGGGCCGTATTGCCGGTGTCGCCGGCTCGAACCGACACGTATCCACTCCGTTACCTGCGATGACCACGGCTGGAGCGATCCGGGCGCATAATGGCGGTGATGCCCCAGCACTGCGGCGAGCAGAGCGGATCATCCGACTGATGCCACACCCCGGCATCGGCCGGCGACCCCACCACCGGAGGGTTGCCCTGGTCGCCACCGCGCTGAGCTTCTCGCGGACTGACGGCCGAACATGCCGTCACCGAAAGGAGGCGGTATGGCTGACGTGTCGGCCCACGACCTGGACAGCAGCGTGGGGTTGGCGCCGGTTCAACTGGTTGCCCCCGATGGCGCACCGACCTCCGACGAGCGATATCGACGCGACCTGCCGCCCGAAACGCTGGGCTGGCTCTACGAAGAGATGGTCGTCACCCGCGACCTGGACGTCGAATTCGTCAACCTGCAACGGCAGGGTGAACTCGCGCTGTTCGCCTCGTGCCGTGGCCAGGAAGCCGCGCAGGTCGGTGCGGCGGCATGCCTGCGCAAGACCGACTGGCTGTTTCCGCAGTACCGAGAACTCGGCGCCCTACTGGTCCGTGGCATCACGCCGGCCCAGATCAGTGCCGTGTGGCGGGGTCGGTGGCACGGCGGTTTGGGCTTCATCGAGAAGCACTGTGCGCCAATATCGATCGACATCGGGTCGCAGGGCTTGCACGCGGTCGGTGCGGCCATGGCCGCACAGCGGCTCGGTGAGGACTCGGTCACCGTGGCGTTCGTCGGCGACGGTGGGATGTCCGAAGGCGATATGCACGAGGCGCTCAACGTGGCCGCCGTCGCGTCGGCGCCGTGCGTGTTCTTCGTCCAGAACAACCAATGGGCCATCTCGGTGCCGGTGCGTCATCAGCAGGCGGGCCCGTCGATCGCGCACCGCGCCATCGGCTATGGCATGCCCGGCATCCGCGTCGATGGCAATGACGTACTGGCCTGCTACGCCGTCATGGCCGAAGCGGCGCAGCGCGCCCGCGACGGTGACGGTCCGACGCTGATCGAGGCCGTCACCTACCGGATGGGTCCGCACACCACCTCCGACGACCCGACTCGCTACCGCGATCCAGAAGAGCTGAAGCACTGGGAGGCGCGTGATCCCATCGCGCGCTACCGGGTGTACCTGGAACACGTCGGGGTGTGGACACCACGACTGCAGGAGCACGTCGAGAACCGCTCGCGCCGGCTCCGCGCTGATCTGCGGGACACCGTACTGACCGCGGCGGACTTCGACGTCGCGGAGATGTTCGACACCGTCTACGCCGACATCACACCCGAACTGGCCCGGCAGCGCGACGCGCTGTTGGCCGAATTGGATTGGGAGGGATGACATGACGCAGATCATCGAACGCCCGTCGTGGTCCGGTGATGCGGAGCCCGACGAGCCGAACCCGTCGGCGACGACATCCGCCACAGTTGCCACCTTGTCCATGGCGCAGGCCATCAACCGGGCCCTGCACGACGCCATGGCCGCCGATGACCGGGTGCTGGTGTTCGGGGAGGACGTGGCTGCGCTCGGCGGGGTTTTCCGCGTCACCGACGGCCTGCACGAAACGTTCGGGGAAGCGCGGTGTTTCGACACGCCGCTGGCCGAGTCGGCGATCGTGGGCATCGCCATCGGCATGGCCATCCGTGGCCTGGTGCCGGTACCGGAAATCCAGTTCGATGGATTCGCCGCACCGGCGTTCGACCAGATCGTCAGCCATCTCGCCAAATACCGGATGCGTACCCGCGGTGAGGTCGACATGCAGGTGACCATCCGGATCCCGTCGTTCGGCGGAATCGGGGCGGTGGAGCATCATTCGGAATCCACCGAGTCCTATTGGTTGCACACCGCGGGGCTGAAGGTGGTGGTTCCGTCGACGCCGGCGGACGCGTATTGGCTGTTGCGCGAAGCCATCTCGTCCCGCGATCCGGTGATCTTCCTGGAACCCAAACGCCGATACTGGACCAAGGGAGAGCTGGACACCAGCGTTCCCGCACCGCCGATCGGACGGGCCGCCGTGCGGCGTACCGGGCGCGATGTCACGGTCATCACCTATGGCTCGCTCGTCGACACCGCCCTGGCGGCAGCCGATCTGGCCGATGGCCGCGATCTGGAGGTCGTCGACCTGCGGTCGCTTAACCCGCTGGACTTCGACACCATTGCGGCGTCGATCCGCAAGACCGGTCGCGCGGTCGTCATGCACGAGGGGCCGCGCACCCTGGGATTCGGCGCCGAACTGGCCGCCCGGATCACCGAGGAACTCTTTTACGACCTGGAGGCACCCGTGTTGCGCGCCACCGGCTTTGACACGCCCTACCCGCCGGCCCGGCTGGAGAAGCTGTGGCTGCCCGGCGTGGACCGGCTACTGGACTGTGTGCACAAGGCGATGAGCCAGCCATGACCTCGACCCAGGACTTCCTGGTGCCCGATCTCGGCGAAGGCCTCCAGGACGCGACCATCACCTCCTGGGCTGTGGCAGTGGGGGACACCGTCGAACTCAACCAGGTCTTGTGCACCGTCGAGACCAACAAGGCGGCGGTCGAGATACCCAGCCCGTACGCCGGTGTGGTGACCGAACTCGGTGGGGGAGAAGGACAGACGCTCGCTGTCGGCGCCATCCTCGTGCGCATCGCCTCCGATACGGCGGAAGCGGCTGAACCCGGGCCCGAGCCGAAAGCCAAAGCACTGGCACGCAAACCCGTGCTCGTCGGATACGGGGCGGACGCGGATCTCGATACCACCCGGCGCCGCCCCCGCGCCAAACCACGGGTGCGCAAGCTCGCCGCCGAATTGCACGTCGACTTGACCGGGGTGCCACCGTCAGGCCCCGACGGCATCGTCACCCGTGAGGACGTGCTGGCCTCGGCGCACCACACCGGTGACGCCGATCTGGTTCCCGTCAGTGGCGTGCAGGCCGAGATGGCACGCCGGATGTCGATGTCGCGCAAGGAGATACCGGACGCTCACGCCTCGGTTCAGGTGGACTGCGCCGAATTGCTCCGGGTCCGCGACACCCTCGCCGGGGCGGCCGCGGACGTCACACCGTTCGTGCTGACGCTGCGGCTGCTCACCATCGCGTTGCGTCACCACCGCGAGTTCAACGCCACCTGGGTTACGGGCGGACCCGGCACCCGGGGCTCACACGTGCATCTTCACGACTCGGTGCACCTGGGCATCGGTGTCGCGACGTCGCGTGGACTACTGGTGCCGGTGGTCCGGGACGCCGAGCGGCTCTCCACCCGCGAACTGGCCTGGGCAGTGGCCGGGCTGATCCACTCTGCCCGGGATGGCTCGCTCAAACCTGCCCAGCTGCACGGATCGACGTTCACCGTGTCGAACTTCGGGGCTCTCGGTCTGGACGAAGGAGTGCCCGTCATCAACTATCCAGAGGCGGCGATCCTCGGGATGGGGACGCTCAAACCCCGTGCCGTCGTGCACGACGGTGAGGTGGTGGCGCGGCCGACCATGACGCTCACCTGTGCCTTCGACCACCGGATCGCCGACGGAGCCGGGGTCGCCGCATTCCTCGGCGAATTGCGGGCGCTCATCGAGGCACCCGAGCTGGCGCTCCTGGACGCGTAGGGGCTATGTGCGTCGCTGGGCGGCGGCCAACCTCGCGGTGAACTCCGGTGATTCGATCGACGCTGCCTGCGGGACGATCTCGATGTCCACGGCCCGCGCGTGCTGCTCGTAATCCAGGACCCCGGGATGGTCCGTCGCGCGCATCGACGCCTTGGTGGCCAGCACCACGTCGCGGGGCGCCGAGGCCGGCCCGGCAGCCAACGCCAACGCCGCGGCGACGGGGTCGTCGGCGACCTCCAGTGCCAGGCCGTGCCGTACTGAGGCGTCGGCGTCGAACTTCATGCCGAACAACAGCGCGGCCCGCGCCGCCTGTGGGCCGATGGCCCGCTGCAGCATCCAGGTCGCGCCGCCGCCCGGGTGAATCCCGAGCTTCTGGAACCGCGGGTCGAAGACCGCACCCGGCCCGGCGATGCGGACGTCGGCGGCGAGCGCGAGATTGAGCCCGGCCCCGACGGCCGGGCCGTTCACCGCGGCGATCGTCGGCAGGGTGCAGTCGGCCACCGCGAGGAAGCCGTCGTAGATCACCCGCAGGCCGTTCACGGTGGCCTCGCCCAGAGCGGTCAGGTCAGCGCCGGCGCAGAACGCCTTGCCGGCACCTGTCACGACGACGGCGTGCACGCGATGGTCGGCCTCAGCGGCGTTGATCGCGGCCCGCAGGCCGGCAGACATCTCCGCGGTCACCGCGTTGCGGCGGTCGGGATCGTTGACCGTGATGAGTGCGACGCGGTCGATGACCTGCGTCAGTACGAGATCGGACACGACCCCACCCTATGGCTTGTGTTTTGACTCACGTGAGTCAAAACCTTCACTTGTGTGCCGATCTACGACATAACTGTGCGATTGCTGTGGAGTTGGTGACGAGAGGTACCGAAAGTTCATGTTGAAGCGTTTTGCTGTGGTTGCTGCTGTGGGTATGTCGCTCCCGTTGGGGGTCGCGGCCACCGCGGCCACCGCGTTCGCCGAGCCCGGACCGGTCGGGGCCGAGGTCCCGGCGCCGGATACCGGTGTGGTGGCCTCCGATGAACCGGCCACCGTCGTCACGCCGGACGGCTGGACCTTGACCGTGGCAGCGAAGGACGAGACCGAGCTGCCCATCGCACCGCTGACCACTGCCGTCAGTTCGCGCGAGTATCTGGTCGGTGGCACCTTCACCGGCACCGTGAGCGGCAAGGGCAAGGGCACTCTCACCGGCGGCTCGCTGGAGGCCGGTTACCAGATCGGCTGCGGGATCGAGCTGGGGCAGGTCCGTCTGGTCGGGTCGGTGGGTGCCTCGACCGCCAGCGCGAACCTGTTCACCGGCGCCATCCCCACCGGCGTCACCTTCCCGTTGGTCGGCAGCGTCGAGGTCCACCCGAAGCCGGGCACGGTGACCCAGGTGCCGGTCGACAAGAAGTCCTTCAAGGCGGCGCCGGCGCGCATCACTCTCAAGGACGTCCACGTCAAGGTTGACGGCTGCGTCGGGCAGTCTTTCCTGCGCTCCTACGCGACGCTGACCAGCTCCACGGCCGACACCGACGACATCGTCGCTTACTACGGTGTGACGAAGGCCGTCTGACCCACCGCCTCCCGCCGTTTCGGCGCGCAGATCACCCTTGACCGGGCACAATGCCCGGGTCCGTAGAAGGGGAAGCATGAGCGACGACGCCGAAACGCCGGCAATGCGGCAACGCGTCGAAGACCGGTACCGGCAGCTGGCCGAGATGCGCCAGCTGCGGCCCATCGTCGCCGTCGTCAACCGCTTCACCGAGATCGACGGCGGCACGCTGGGGACCGTGGTGTCGGTCCAGCTGTTCACCACGGTGATCCCCTTGGCCATCATCGGCTTCAGCTATCTCACCGGGTTCGCCGACAACGCCAGCCCCGGCGTCGTGGTGAGCCGGCAACTCGGTCTGGCATCGCCGCTGACCGACCACGTGCGGGCCGCCTTCGGCCGCGCGTCGGGCCTTCGGTCCAACTGGACGTTTTTCGGCGTCGCGAGCTTCCTGGTGTGGGGCATCCCGATGTCGATGACCATCGCCGGAATCTTCGCCAAGGCGTGGCGGCGCGAGCCCTTCGGCTGGGGCGGCAAGCTGTGGCGCGGTGTGACGTGGTTCGCGCTGTACCTGACGATGATCGGGTTGCGGGAGCGCATCGCCTTCGGCGGCGTGCACCACGGGTGGGATCTCGCGGCGCACTTCGCGGTGTCGATGATCCCGGTCTGGATCTTCTGGACGATCACGCCCGCGCTGCTGGTGCGCGACGGCGGCCGGGCCTGGCGTGCGCTGCTGCTCGCAGGTTTCGCAGGAGTGGTGATCGAGGGGACCATCCTGCCGCTGGCCGCCCGGATGATCTTCCCGCCGCTGCTGAGCGGGTGGGAGGACTTCGGGCCGATCGGCGTGGCGATGGCGCTGCTCACCTGGTGCGGGATCAGTGGCGCGGGCTGGGTCGTCACCGCGTGCGTCGGCGCCGTGCTGTGGGAGCGGGCGGCGCCGTCGCAGACGGTCATCGAATCGGAGACGGACGCCATCGACGAGCCGGCGCCGCCGCATCAGCAAAAAGCGCCCCCGGCAGGAATCGAACCTGCGACCTAGGGATTAGAAGGCCCTTGCTCTATCCAACTGAGCTACGGAGGCAACGCGCAGGAAGTCTATCCCGGCGCCAACTCGCAGTGGGCATCGCAACAGCGGTATTGCGCCCCGCCGTCTCCGGCAGCGGACTAGCGTTAGGGGCCACCGCTGGGCGACGACGAGGAGAGCGACAGCCATGAGCGACGTGCCGGACTTTGACACGGCCGGGTTGCCCGAAGAGTTGAGTGCAGTCGATCAGTTGATGCATCGGGGCGAAGCCAATCCTCGCACCCGTTCCGGCCTCATGGGCGTCGAACTGTTGGACGTCACCCCGGACTGGGAGCAGTACCGGGCGCGGTTCGAGCAGGCCTCTCGCAGGGCGATTCGCCTTCGTCAGAAAGTCGTGATGCCGAGCCTGCCGACGGCTGCCGCGCGCTGGGTCGTCGATCCGGACTTCAATCTGGATTTCCACGTGCGGCGGGTACGCGCGCCGGGCGCGGGCACGCTGCGTGAGGTTTTCGACTTCGCCGAGTTGGCGCTGCAGTCGCCGCTCGACATCTCCCGTCCGCTGTGGACGGCCACGTTGGTCGAAGGGCTGCCCGGCGGCCGCGCTGCCAACATCGTGCACATGAGCCACGCCGTCACCGACGGTGTGGGGAGCATGGAGATGTTCGCCAACCTCTACGACCTGGAGCGCGACCCGGCGCCGAGGCCCGAGGCGCCACTGCCGATCCCTGAAGATCTGTCGCCCAATGACCTTGCGCGCCAAGGCATCAACGCGTTGCCAAAGGGCATCGCCAACAACATGCTGGATGTGACTCGTGGTGCGGCCGGGCTGGTCGGGCGCATGGTGCGCGACCCGGTCGACGCGGTCGGCGGCGTGGTCGACTATGTCCGGTCGAGCCGGCGGGTGATGACGCCGGCGGCGCCGCCGTCGCCGGTGCTGCGCCGCCGTGGTCTGGCGTCGCGCAGTGAGGCGATCGACATCAAGTTCAGTGATCTGCACAAGGCGTCCAAGGCTGCCGAAGGTTCCATCAACGACGCCTACCTCGCTGCCCTCTGCGGTGCGCTGCGCCTCTACCACGAGGCCAAGGGCATTCCCGTCGCCTCGCTGCCGATGGCAGTGCCGGTGAATGTGCGCTCCGACTCGGATCCGGCCGGCGGCAACAGATTTGCGGGTGTGAACATCGCCGCGCCCATCGGCGTCGTCGATCCGCGCAAGCGCATCCAGAAGGTGCGCGCGCAGATGACCCGCAAGCGCGAGGAGCGCGCCATCGAGGTGGTCGGTGTCGTGGCGCCGCTGCTGAACCTGGTGCCGGAGAACCTGCTGGAGTCGATGGCGGGCTCGGTGGTGAACTCGGATGTGCAGGCAAGCAACGTCCCCGGTCCGCCGGTCGACACTTTCATCGCTGGGGCAAAGGTGTTGCGGCACTATGGAATCGGGCCACTTCCTGGCGTTGCGATGATGGCGGTGCTCATCTCGCGCAGCGGCTGGGTCACCATCAGCACCCGCTATGACCGGGCGTCGATCGACGATCCCGAACTGTGGGCCCGCTGTCTGGTGGACGGATTCAACGAGGTTCTCGCCCTGGGTGGGGACGGCCGGGCGATCCCGGCATCGTTCGAGTTGCCGGACGAACCGGCCGAGTCGGCAGTGAACGGGGGTGCCGCGCAATGAGTTCGGACGACGACTACGCGGGCGAGTTCCGCAATGCCCGGTTGCCGGGGTCGGTCGCGGAAATCCTGGCCAGCCCGCAAGGTCCGCAGGTCGGGGCGTTCTTCGACATGGATGGCACCTTGGTGGCCGGGTTCACCGGCGTGATCATGACGCAGGATCGGTTGCGCCGCCGCCAGATGGGTGTCGGCGAATTCATCGGCATGGTGCAGGCCGCGGTGAACCACCAGTTGGGGCGCGCCGAGTTCGAGGACCTGATCGGCCGGGGAGCGCGGATGCTGAACGGCAATTCGCTCAGCGACCTCGACGAGCTGGGCGAACGGTTGTTCATCCAGCACATCAAGAAGCGGATCTATCCCGAGATGCGTGAGCTCGTCCGCGCGCACATGGCGCGCGGGCACACCGTCGTGCTGAGCTCGTCGGCACTGACGGTCCAGGTGGAACCAGTGGCGAACTTCCTCGGCATCAAGAACGTGCTGTGCAACAAGTTCGAGACCGACGAGGATGGGCTCATCACCGGCGATGTGGTCAGACCGGTGCTGTGGGGGCCCGGAAAAGCCAACGCCGCACAGCATTTCGCGGCGAACAACGGCGTCGATCTGGCGAAGAGCTACTTCTACGCCGACGGCGACGAAGACGTCGCCCTGATGTACCTGGTCGGCAACCCCCGGCCCACCAACCCGGCGGCCAAGCTGGAATCCGTTGCCGTCAAACGTGGTTGGCCGGTGCTGAAGTTCTCCAGCCGCAGTGGCAGCAGCCCCATCGCGCAGCTGCGAACCATCGCCGGCATCGCGTCCCTGGCGCCGGTCGCGGCCGGTGCCGTCGGGCTCGGTCTGTTGACCGGCAACCGGCGCACCGGGGTCAACTTCTTCACGTCGGCGTGGAGCAAGGCACTGATGGCCACGCTGGGTATCGACCTCAACGTGATCGGTGCGGAAAACCTACGCGCGCAACGGCCCGCGGTGTTCATCTTCAATCACCGCAACCAGGCCGACCCGATGATCGCCGGCGCACTGGTGAGCGACAACTTCACCTCGGTGGGCAAGAAGGAACTCGAAAGCAACCCGATCATGGGCACCATCGGCAAGGTGATGGATGCCGCGTTCATCGACCGCGATGACCCGGCCTCGGCCATCGAGAGCCTGCACAAGATGGAAGAGCTTGCCCGTAAAGGCCTTTCGATCCTGATCGCACCCGAGGGCACCCGCCTCGACACCACTGAGGTCGGCGAGTTCAAGAAGGGTCCGTTCCGGATGGCCATGGCCGCCGGTATTCCCGTCGTGCCGATTGTCATCCGTAATGCGGAAGTGATCGCCGCGCGCGATTCGTCGACCTTCCATGCGGGCAAGGTCGACGTCGTGGTCTTCCCACCGATTTCGGTCGAAGACTGGACTCTCGACGACCTGTCCGAGCGCATCGCGGAGGTGCGGCAGCTCTACCTCGACACCCTCCGAAAATGGCCACACGACGAGGTGCCCGACAACGCGCTGTACCACCGGACGGCGTCGCCGGCGGCGGACCCCGATGCGCCCGACGACAGCGGCGAAGCGCCGCGCAGCGCCAAGGGCCGACGGTGAAGCACACCGCTGACGATCTCGCCAGCTTCGACCCGACCGACGACGCGCTGGTGCTGACCGCGGTCGGCTCCGCCGCCGAGTGGGACCTGCTGAACGACTGGCTCGCCCACCAGCGCAAACAGCATCCTGACACCCGCCTCGAGGTGCTCCGGCTGCCGACCGAAGGGGAGCCGTCACCCGGCACGCTGGCCCGCCTGGTCGAGCTGCTCGGCGCCGACGAGAGCCGTTCGGTGGTTCCCGTCCGGGTGTTCTGGGTGCCCGCCGGTCTGCCGACGCGCTCCAAGATCGTGTCGCTGATCTCGGGCCGCGACCGCTACCGGCCACCGGAGCTGCTGCAGCGCCGCATCCTGCGCAAGGACCCGTTGCGGGCCCGGGTGGTCGCCGGTGAACCTGCCACCGTCGGGCAGCTGCGGCAGCAGTGGAAGGACACCACGACCGCCGAAAACCCAAGGGAGTTCGCCCGGTTCGTGCTGCGCCGGGCGCAGCTCGCCATCGAGCGCGTGGAGCTGCGGCTGCTCGGACCCGAGTACAAATCACCTCGGCTGGTCAAGCCCGAGGTGCTGGCGTCAGCGCGGTTCCGGGAAGGCCTGGAGAAGATTCCGGGCGCGACGGTGGAGAAGGCCGGCGAGATGCTCGACGAGCTGTCGACGGGGTGGAGCCGGTTCTCCGTCGACTTCATCCCGAAGATCGGGCGCGCCATCTTCAGCAGGGGATTCGACCCCAACGTGGACTACGACCGCGAGCAGGTCGAGGCCATGCGGCACGCGCTGGAACTGCACCCGGCCGTGCTGTTGTTCTCGCACCGGTCGTACCTCGACGGCGTCATCGTGCCGGTGGCGATGCAGGAGAACCGCCTGCCGCCCGTGCACACCTTCGCCGGGATCAATCTCGCCTTCGGTCTGATGGGGCCGATCTTCCGGCACTCCGGCGTCATCTTCATCCGGCGCAACATCGCCGGCGACCCGTTGTACAAGTACGTGCTCAAGGAGTACGTCGGGTACATCGTAGAGAAGCGCTTCAACCTCAACTGGTCCATCGAGGGCACCCGCTCCCGGACCGGAAAGATGTTGCCGCCCAAGCTGGGTCTGCTGGCGTACGTCGCCGACGCCTACCTCGACGGCCGCAGCGAGGACATCCTGCTGCAGCCCGTCTCCATCAGCTTCGACCAGTTGCACGAGACCGCGGAGTACGCCGCCTACGCCCGCGGCGGCGAGAAGACCCCGGAGGGTCTGAGTTGGCTGTACCACTACATCAAGGCGCAGGGCGACCGGAACTTCGGCAAGATCTACGTGCGCTTCCCCGAAGCGGTGTCGATGCGTGAGCAGTTGGGCCCGCCCGATGGTGCGGTGGCCACCGACCCGGCAGTGAAGCGCCTCGCACTGCAGAAGATGGCCTTCGAGGTGGCCTGGCGCATCCTGCGGGCCACCCCGGTCAACGCCACGGCTCTGGTGTCGGCGCTGCTGCTGACCACCCGCGGCCTGGCGCTGACGCTGGACCAGCTGCACCACACCCTGCAGGATGCGCTGGATTACCTTGAGCGCAAGCAGATTCCGATGACCAATTCGGTACTGCGGCTGCGTACCCCCGAAGGGGTCCGGGCCGCGCTCGATGCGATGTCTGGCGGGCATCCGGTCACCGCGGTGAACACCGGCCGCCAGCCGGTCTGGTACATCGCGCCGCAGGATGAGCACGAGGCCGCGTTCTACCGCAACACGACCATCGATGCGTTCTTGGAAACCGCCATTGTCGAGCTCGCCATGGCGCACGCCGCCAAGGCGGAATCCGATCCGGTGGAGGCCTTTTGGTCGCAGGCCATGCGGCTGCGCGCCCTGCTCAAGTTCGAGTTCTACTTTGCGGACTCGGCATCGTTCCGCGAGCACATCCTGGAAGAGATGTCGTGGCAGGCCAACTGCGAGCAGCAGTTGGCCGAGGGGGGCGAGGCCATCTACGCGATGCTGCGGGCCAAGCGTCCGATCATCGCCGGCGCCATGTTGCGGCCGTTCCTGGAGGCCTACGAACTGGTCGCCGACGTGTTGCGGGGCACGCCGCCCGACATCAGTGAGAAGGAGCTGACGAAGCGGGCACTCGGTGTCGGCCGGCAGTACGTCGCGCAAGGCCGGATTCGCAGCAACGAGTCGGTGTCGGCGCTGCTGTTCACGACAGCGCGCCAGGTGGTCGCCGATCAGAAGCTGCTCGAAGCGGCCCCCGATCTGGAGGAGCGGCGCGCGGCCTTCCTCGCCGAGCTGCGGTCGATTTTGGCGGACCTGGCCACCGTCGACTCGATCGGTTGGATCAAGTTCGACATTCGGGAGTTGCAGCGGCGCAAGGCCAAAGACGCCATCGAGGCCGACTGACGCCGCGCGCGGTTATCCACAGTTCGCGATTCATCCACAACCGGCGCCGCCTGTCGAGCGGCGCCGGTTCTTTTGTCGGTGCCGGGCGGGTCAATGGGCGCATAGGCCGACGAGAACGCCGGCAACACCGAAATGGATGGAGAAGCACATGTTCGAGACACCCGTCACCGTGGTCGGCAACGTGATCACCGATGTGGTCGCACGCCGGGCCGGGGAGAGCAACGTCGTGACGTTCCGAATGGCGAGCAATTCGCGGAAGAAGACCGACGAGGGCTGGGAGCCGGGCAACTCGCTGTACATCACGGTGAACTGCTGGGGCCGGGTGGCCGACGGGGTGGCAGGCCGACTGTTCAAAGGCGACCCGGTCGTGGTCGTCGGCTACATCTACACCAGCGAGTACGTGGACAAGGAAGGCAACCGGCGCTCATCGATGGAGGTGCGGGCGACGTCCGTCGGCCCGGACATGGCGCGGTGCCAGGTCAAGGTCGATCCCCGGCGGCCGAGTCCCCTTGACGTCGAGGCCGGCCCCGAGGTGCGGCCACACGACCAGCAGCCCGAGGCCGAGAAGGCGGACGGGCTGGCGCTGTCGGTCTAGGCGGAACGTCGGGGCGCCTCAAACGGCCCTTCACGGGGCGCCCCGACCGCGCCACCGGGCGATTTGGCGGCTTGCCTAGGATGGTCAGCGAGCTTTCGCGGGACCGCGCCAGATCGATCGCGCCGGGTCCGTGCTACGAGAACGCTACGACGAACAGCCAACGAAAGGCATGACGACGGCATGGCCGAATTCATCTACACGATGCGCAAGGTACGTAAGGCGCACGGCGACAAGGTCATCCTCGACGATGTCACCCTGAACTTCCTGCCCGGCGCGAAGATCGGTGTCGTCGGCCCCAACGGCGCCGGTAAGTCCAGCGTCCTCAAGATCATGGCCGGCATCGACAAGGCCAACAACGGCGACGCCTTCCTGGCGCCGGGTGCCAGCGTGGGCATCCTCATGCAGGAGCCCGAGCTGGACGAGACCAAGACCGTCCGCGAGAACGTCGAGGCGGGCGTGGCCATCAAGGGCAAGCTCAACCGGTACAACGAGGTCGCTGAGCTGATGGCCACGGACTACACCGATGAGCTCATGGAAGAGATGGGCAAGCTCCAGGAGGAGCTCGACGCCGCCGACGCCTGGGACATCGACTCCCAGCTGGAGCAGGCCATGGACGCGCTGCGCTGCCCGCCGCCGGACGAGCCGGTCACCCACCTGTCCGGTGGTGAGCGCCGCCGCGTCGCGCTGTGCCGGCTGCTGCTGAGCAAGCCCGACCTGCTGCTGCTCGACGAGCCCACCAACCACCTGGACGCCGAGAGCGTGCTGTGGCTCGAGCAGCACCTCGCCGACTACAAGGGCGCGATCCTGGCCGTCACCCACGACCGGTACTTCCTGGACAACGTCGCCGAGTGGATCCTGGAGCTCGACCGCGGTCGCGCCTACCCGTACGAGGGCAACTACTCCACCTACCTGGAGAAGAAGGCCGAGCGTCTCGAGGTTCAGGGCAAGAAGGACCAGAAGCTGCAGAAGCGGCTGAGGGACGAGCTGGCCTGGGTGCGTTCGGGCGCCAAGGCCCGCCAGGCCAAGAACAAGGCCCGCCTCGGGCGCTACGAGGAGATGGTCGCGGAGGCCGAGAAGACGCGGAAGCTCGACTTCGAGGAAATCCAGATTCCGACGCCGCCGCGACTGGGCAACGTCGTCGTCGAGGTCGACAACCTGGAGAAGGGCTTCGACGGCCGCACGCTGATCAAGAACCTGTCCTTCACGCTGCCCCGTAACGGCATCGTCGGCGTCATCGGGCCGAACGGTGTGGGTAAGTCCACGCTCTTCAAGACCATCGTCGGTTTGGAGCAGCCGGACGACGGGAGCGTGAAGGTCGGCGAGACCGTCAAGCTGTCGTACGTCGACCAGAGCCGCGCGGGCATCGACCCGAAGAAGACGGTCTGGGAGGTCGTCTCCGACAAGCTGGACTACATCGAGGTCGGCCAGAACGAAATCCCGTCACGCGCCTACGTGTCGGCGTTCGGCTTCAAGGGCCCCGATCAGCAGAAGCCGGCCGGCGTGCTCTCCGGTGGTGAGCGCAACCGGCTGAACCTGGCGCTGACTCTCAAAGAGGGCGGCAACCTGATCCTGCTCGACGAGCCGACCAACGACCTGGACGTGGAAACCCTGTCTTCGCTGGAGAACGCGCTCGAGCAGTTCCCCGGCTGCGCTGTGGTCATCAGCCACGATCGCTGGTTCCTGGATCGCACCTGCACCCACATCCTCGCGTGGGAAGGCGACGACGAGGACGAGGCCAAATGGTTCTGGTTCGAGGGCAACTTCGGTGCCTATGAAGAGAACAAAGTGGAACGACTTGGAATCGAGGCGGCGCGTCCGCACAGAGTCACCCACCGCAAGCTGACTCGCGACTAACGTCGCACGTACGTGCCGATTGGGGCACGACGGCGCGACGTCAGGAGCAAGTCGGATGACGGAATATCGGGGCGGACGCGGCAGCACGACGCAGTCCGCCGGCACGGACGGCAATGCTGGTCTCGCACGGGCCTATCTGCTGACCTACCGCGGCCCCAGCGACGGCTCTCCGGCCGGCGGTGGGGTTACCGCCCCGATCGACGTCGCGCTGGCAACCCGGGTGTCGCCGGAGTTGCTGGCGGCGCACTTTCGCCTCGGTCATCGCCGGTCGACGGGGGAGACTCTGGTCGCGATCTACCCTGCCGACGATCCCGGCCGCTTCGGCCCGGCGCTGCAGATCGTGACCGACCACAGCGCGCTGTTGATGGACTCGGTGATGGTGCTGCTGAACCGGATCGGCGTCGCCTACACCGCGATCATGAGTCCCGAATTCCGGGTTCGCCGGGATTCGGCGGGCGAGGTCGTCGCGATGGGTCCGGCGGGTGATCCCAGCGCACCGGCCGACGGCATCGACGAGACCTGGATTCATGTGCAGCTGGCGACCATGGGTGACGGCGAGGCCGTGGCCGAGGCCGCGGCGGTGCTGCCGCATGCCCTGACCGACACCCGAGCCGTGGAACTCGACACCCCGGCGATGAACGCCGCTCTCGTGGGCCTGGCCAACGCGCTCGATGCCGATCACAACGGCCGGTTCCCCGGCTACGACCGGCGCGACGTGGCGGCCCTGCTGCGCTGGCTGGCCGACGGGCACTTCGTCCTGCTCGGCTACCAGCAGTGCGCAGTGCACAACGGGCAGGCGCAGGTGGATCCCGCGACCCGGCTCGGTGTGGCCAAGCTGCGCACCGACGTGCTGCCGCCGCTGGCCGGCGACGACGAACTGCTGGCGGTGGCCCAGGCCACCATGCCCAGTTACCTGCGCTACGGCGCCTACCCGTACATCGTGGTGGTTCGCGAGAGCGCGGGTCCGAACGGGCCCGCCCGCGAACACCGTTTCATCGGGCAGTTCACGGTCACCGCGGGTAACGCGAATGTGCTGGAGATTCCGCTGATCTCGCGCCGGGTCAACGAGGCGTTGGCCCTGTCTCACGGCGATCCGAGCCGGCCCGGCCAGCTGATGCTGGACATCATCCAGACAGTGCCACGGTCCGAGCTGTTCTCCCTGACCGCGCGCGACCTCGTCGCGATGGGGAAGTCCGTCATCGACCTGGGCTCCCGGCGGCGTGCGCTGCTGTTCCTGCGCGCCGATAAACTCGCTCACTTCGTGTCGTGCCTGGTGTACCTGCCGCGTGACCGGTACACCACCGATGTCCGGCTGGCCATGCAGGACATCCTGGTGCGCGAACTCGGTGGCGAGAGCATCGAGTACACCGCACGCGTCAGTGAATCGCCCTGGGCCGTCGTGCATTTCACGGTTCGTCTCAAAGAAGGGGCGAGCCAGGCGACCATCGATACGTCGGCGGCCAACGAAACCCGCATTCAGGGTCTGCTGACCGAGGCCGCCCGCACCTGGGGCGACCGGCTGATCGGTGCCGTCACACCGGGCACCATCACCCGCGCCGAGGCCGAGCACTACGCGGTGGCGTTCCCCGTGGTGTACAAGCAGGCCTTCACGCCGACCGGAGCCATCGAGGCCATCAGCATCATCGACCAGCTGCAGGACGACAGTGTCAAGCTCGTGCTGGACTATCCCGAAGCGGGGCCCGATGATGACGGCACCGCCCAACTCACGTGGTATCTGGCCGGCCGGTCGGCCTCGCTGAGCGAGCTGCTGCCGATGCTGCAGTCGATGGGTGTGGTGGTGCTCGAGGAGCAGCCGTTCAACGTCGTTCGCGGCGACGGCGTGCCGGTTTGGATCTACCAGTTCAAGATTTCCCGGCACCAATCCACCATCGACACCCCGGCAGTGGAGCGCGAAGCGATCGCGGGCCGATTCGCCGACGCGGTCACCGCCATCTGGCAGGGCAAGGTGGAGATCGACCGGTTCAACGAGTTGGTGCTCGGCGCGGGGCTCACCTGGCAGCAGGTGACGATCCTGCGGGCGTACGCAAAGTACTTGCGGCAGGCCGGTTTTCCGTACAGTCAGTACCACATCGAGACCGTGCTCAGAGACAACCCGCGGACGGCGAAGTCCCTCGTCGAGTTGTTCGAGGCGGTATTTGACCCGGCCGGGGGGGACGCCGCGGAACGCGCCCAGACCGCCGCGGCGGCCGTCGCCGCCGACATCGACGCCTTGGTGAGCCTGGATACCGACCGAGTCCTGCGGGCGTTCGCGGCGCTGGTGCAGGCCACGTTGCGCACCAACTACTACGTCACCGCCGAGGGGTCGGCGCGGCAGCGAAATGCGTTGTCGTTCAAGCTCAATCCCCAGCTCATCGACGAATTACCATTGCCCAGGCCGAAATACGAGATCTTCGTGTACTCGCCGCGCGTCGAAGGCGTGCACCTGAGGTTCGGCAACGTGGCCCGCGGTGGTCTGCGCTGGTCGGACCGGAGGGAGGACTTCCGTACCGAAATCCTGGGTCTGGTCAAGGCGCAGGCGGTGAAGAACGCCGTCATCGTGCCGGTCGGCGCCAAGGGCGGATTCGTGCTCAAGTCGCCGCCGGTTCCCACCGGTGACGCGGCCGCCGATCGCGATGCCCTGCGCAACGAAGGTGTTGCCTGCTACCGACTGTTCATCGCCGGCCTGCTCGACGTCACCGACAACGTCGAGACGGCCACCGGTGCTGTCGTCCCGCCGGCGCAGGTGGTGCGCCGCGACGGCGACGACGCCTACCTGGTGGTCGCCGCCGACAAGGGCACCGCGACGTTCTCGGACATCGCCAATGACGTTGCCAAGTCGTACGGTTTCTGGCTCGGTGATGCGTTCGCCTCCGGTGGCTCGGTCGGTTACGACCACAAGGCCATGGGCATCACCGCCAAGGGCGCCTGGGAGTCGGTCAAGCGGCACTTCCGGGAGATGGGGCACGACACCCAGACCCAGGACTTCACCGTCGTCGGCGTCGGCGACATGAGCGGTGACGTGTTCGGCAATGGCATGTTGCTGTCCAGGCACATTCGGCTCGTGGCGGCCTTCGACCACCGGCACATCTTCCTGGACCCAAATCCCGATTCGGCCCGTTCCTGGATCGAACGTGACCGGATGTTCAAGCTGCCCCGGTCGAGTTGGGACGACTACGACAAGTCGCTCATCAGCGAAGGCGGTGGTGTGTACAGCCGTGAGCAGAAGTCGATCCCCATCAGCCCCCAGGTCCGCGAAGTACTCGGCCTCGGCGCCGATGTCACCGAACTCACGCCGCCGGCACTGATGAAGTCGATCCTGCTGGCGCCCGTCGACCTGTTCTGGAACGGCGGCATCGGCACCTACATCAAGGCCGAGACCGAGTCGGACGCCGACGTCGGCGACCGCGCCAATGACGCCATCCGGGTCAACGGAAATCAGGTGCGCGCCAAGGTGGTCGGCGAGGGCGGCAACCTCGGCGTCACGCAGCGTGGCCGCATCGAATTCGATCTGTCCGGCGGCCGCATCAACACTGATGCCATGGACAACTCGGCGGGCGTGGACTGCTCGGACCACGAGGTCAACATCAAGATTCTGGTCGACGCCCTGGTGACCGCCGGCAAGGTGGCGGCCGGCGAACGCACCGAGCTGCTGATGTCGATGACCGACGAAGTCGGTCGATTGGTGCTCGCCGACAACATGTCGCAGAACGACCTGATGGGCACCAGCCGCGCCAACGCCGCCAGCCTGCTGCCGGTGCACGCCTCCCAGATTCGCGATCTGTCGAGGGAACGTGGACTCAACCGCGAGCTGGAGGCGCTGCCCTCGGACAAGGAAATCCGTCGGCGGATGGAAACCGGGCTGGGACTGACCTCACCGGAACTGGCCACCTTGATGGCGCACGTGAAGCTGGCACTCAAGGAGGACGTGCTGGGCAGTGAGCTGCCGGATCAGGAGGTGTTCGCGGGACGGCTCCCCGGCTACTTCCCGGAGGAGCTGCGGGACCGGTTCACGGCAGACATCCGGTCGCATCAGCTGCGCCGGGAGATCATCACCACGATGCTGGTGAACGACCTCGTCGACACCGCCGGCATCACCTACGCCTACCGCGTCGCCGAGGACGTCGGTGTGGGACCCGTCGACGCGGTTCGCAGCTATGTCGCGGTGGACAAGATTTTCCGGGTCGGCGAGGTGTGGCGGAACATCCGGGCGGCCGGCCTGGCCGGCGTCCCGGTGGATGTCACCGACCGCATGACGCTGGACCTGCGCCGCCTGATCGACCGGGCCGGCCGTTGGCTGCTGAACTACCGGCCCCAGCCGCTGGCGGTCGGCGCCGAGGCCAACCGGTTCGCGGCGAAGGTCGCCGAGCTGACGCCGCAGATGGCGCAGTGGCTGCGCGGCGATGACAAGGCCATCGCGGAGACCGACGCCGCGCAGTTCGTGGCCGCCGGCGTCTCGCGGGACCTGGCCTACATGGTGGCCACGGGGCTGTACCAGTACAGCCTGCTGGATGTCATCGACATCGCCGACATCGCTGAGCGGGAGCCGGCAGAGGTGGCAGACACCTACTTTGCCCTGACGGACGACCTTGGCATCGACAACCTCCTGACGGCGGTATCCCAGTTGAGCCGCAACGACCGCTGGCATTCGTTGGCGCGCTTGGCGATTCGCGACGACATCTACGGTTCTGTCCGGGCGTTGTGCATCGACGTCATCGCCGTCGGCGAGACGGACGAGACCGGTGAGCAGAAGATTCACGAGTGGGCGTCGACCAACAGCTCCCGGGTCACGCGGGCCCGCCGGACCCTGACCGAGATCCTGGGTGACGAAGAGCGGGACCTGGCAACCCTGTCGGTGGCGGCGCGGCAGCTGCGCAGCATGACCACGAGAACAACAGGAACGGGCAATCAGGGATGATGGGCCGGTGACTGAACGCTTCACGACGCCGGTGCCGGTGCGCTGGTCAGACATCGACATGTATCAACATGTCAACCACGCGACCATGGTGACGATTCTCGAGGAGGCGCGGGTTCCGTTCTTGACCGAACCGTTTGCCGAGGACGTCGCCACCACCGGACTGCTGATCGCCGAAGTGAACGTGAAGTACAAGGACCAACTGCGCCTTGTCGATTCGCCGTTGCAGGTGACCATCTGGACCAACCGGCTGCGGGCCTGCGACTTCACGTTGGGCTATGAGGTGCGGTCGGCGCAGGCCGATCCCGATTCCAAGCCGGCCGTGATCGGGGAGACCCAATTGGCAACCTTCAACATCGAGCGGCAGATGCTCGTGCGCATCGCCCCGCATCAGCGGGAGTACCTGCAGCGTTTTGCGCGATGAGCGCTTGCGCGAAGAGCAGAGTGCACCGATGACCGAACGCGGAATCTGGCTCGCCGACGTCGCGCAGGCGGAGAACCTGGCCACCTTCGTCGAGCGTGTGCTGCGCCTTGACGAAGCGGCGGTGGTGCGGTTGCGGATGCGCGGTGACGGTGTCATTGTCGCCTGGGCAGCAACGGGTTTCGAGGTGCTGGCCGCGCGGGTGCTGAGCGGCCGGTTGACGCCGTCTGACCTGTGCGCCGGCGCTGACGCCTTGAGCCGTGAGCTGCCCGGTTCGGGCCGCATCGATCCGGGGTTCGCGATGGACTCGGCGTGGCGGGGTGCGCTGCCGCCGGACAACGGGTTCAGTCACCTCGACGATGTGCCGGCCCACGCGATGATGGAGCTGTCGCAGCGGGGCGTCGATCTGGCCCGCGAACACAGTGGGGCACAGGGCCCGCCGCCGTCATTGCTGGACCAGGACGTCGTCACGGTCAGCGCCGGCGACATCGAGGTGGGCATCCCGATGCGGTGCGTATTCGCCTTGACCGCCATGGGTTTCGTACCCGATCCGCTGCCCGAGAACGAGGTGGTCCGGGTCCGGGTGCATCCGACGTGGCTGAGGATCGACGCCCGCTTCGGCTCGGTGTACCGCCGGCGCGGCGGTCCGATCCTGTTGTCGCCCTAACCCGCCACGCGAGCACGAGAGCCGGGAACACTATTGAGTTATCAAGGTGCACAGCAGGTTTCAGATAGCGCTTGACGCGGCTATGCCGCAACGGCGTCCAGTCGCATGGTGCGGCGGTTGTAGGCCGGGATCGGGTTCCGGTGTGGGTCGACGGTCGCGGGTGGGATGAGCCAGGGGTGTTTGTCCAGGCCCATGACGACGTCCCAGCCGTCGTGATGCACATTGGCGTGACACGCCGGGCACAGCAGGCACCCGTTGCTCAGGCTGGTTTCACCGTCGTGGGTCCAGTGCACGATGTGGTGCGCATGGGTGCGCCCCGGCGGCGCCCCGCATTTGATGCAGCATTGATCCCGCAGATAAAGCGCTTTGCGCAGATGCGCCGGAAACAACCGCTTCTCCCGCCCCATCTCCAACGGCACCCGTTCGCCGTCCACGATCACCGTCGTCACGGTGGTGTCGCAGCAGATCCGGTCCAGGGTCAGGGCGCTGACCGACCCCATGAACGCCAACTCCGCCAGATCCGGGGCATCAGCGGGCACCGTCACCAGAAGCTGGGTGCGCGGTGCGGACGCGATATCCCCGCCGCGGGCCGCGATATCCAACACCGCCTCCAGAGCGTCCGCGCGTCGCCGCCCCGCCGACCGCGTATCAGGGCTGCCATCGGGTTCAGGGCGCGGCGCCGAAAGTTCCTCCATCGCGGCGATGTATTTCGCGCCCACTTCGGCATCCAGATCCGCACGCACCTGTAGCCGGCCGTCGCTGGTCACCCGGTGATCGACGGTGTTGATGGACCGGTCCTCGGCTGCCGGCAGCCCACCCTCAGCGGCGGCATGGCGATTACCGAGCCGCCGGGCCCGCGCCGTGATCTCGGCCGGTGTGGCACCGGAGAAGAACTGCCCCAGCAGATCACTGACCTGCGCGAAGCGGGCCGCCTCATCCACCGGGCCGGGTGAGCGTGCCCGAATATGGTTGATGCCCTTGACGATCGCATCGACATGCTCACCCGAGATCGCCCCGTCACCGGCATGGGCGGCCAGCGTCGGCAACGACGGCAGCGCACCACCGATACGCACCCACCGCTCGGCCACCGCGGGTGCACACCCCAACGACATCAACAACTCCCGCAGCGTCCGCCCCTGCGACGCCGCCACCCCACACCGACCCAGCACCCCGGCCACCACCGCCGCCAGATGATCAACCAGATTCCGCAGCGTCTGCAGCGTCCGCATCGACTCGAGGGCGTCGTCCCGGGTGATGTCATCCGGAAGGTGTACGCCTCGAGCGATGTCGAGGCTGGCGGTGAGATCTTCTGCGATTCCCATACCAAATTTTATCGAACAAACGTTCGAATGACAACGGCTGGAGCATTGGATCTTGCGATGTATCAAGACTTCGGTGACAGTTTTGCGGTCTAGGAGGTGACTCTTCTGGCCCGAGGCTCGGGGCCGGGTGTCAATGAGCCGATCGGGACTGGCGGAAAGGTGGGCTGACCGCGTAGCCCACCGTCAACCTCATTCAGCTTGCAACGAGCGCATCATGCCAGCACTGGGTATCGGTGATCTGAACCAGTGCGACGACCTTGTCGTCACGGACGGTGATGTCGTGGACGAATGCGGCTGAATACTGCTCGCCGGCGAAGTGCCACCCAAGCGGACCGGCAAGCTCGTCCGCGACCTGGTCGGGTTGTTGCTCGACGCTCCCGTCGACTAGCGGACCCGGACGCGGCCCGGACCTGTTGTTGCGATCGTCAGTCGGGAATGGTCGCGTACGCCCGGACCGGGAATGTGCCGAAACCTTCGATGCGCGGCGGGACGGCGGTGAACCGTGCACCGCGGGCCGGCAGTGCCGCCAGGTTGGTGAGGTGCTCGACGACGTGAATCCCGTTGCCCAACAGGGCGGTATGGATGGGGCGCCGGCCAGCCGATTCCGGACTGGCGTCGTCGATGTTCACCGAGTCGATACCGACGAGCGCCACGCCACGATCGATCAACAGCTCGGTGGCAGCTTCGGACAGGAACGGCGCGTCGATGCCGTAGGCCTCGGTACCGAAATGCCGGTCCCATCCGGTGTCGATGAGGACTGCGCAGCCGGCCTCGATGTCGTCGGGTAGCTCGGCGACATCGACGCTCCGCGTTGCGACGTCCCGACGGTGTACGACGATGGCGGGCAGGTCCACCAGAGTGTTCAAGTCGAGCCCGGACAGGTCCGGGCCGTTCTCGTAGCGATGGAACGGGGAGTCGATATAGGTCCCCGTGTTGCCGACCATGGTGATCGCGCCGATCGCGAACTCGGTGCCGGGGGCGTAGACCTCGCGGGACGCCTCGCGAGTGAGGTGGTCATCGATCGACGGTGCGGGCAACCCCGGATAGGTCACCATGCCGGCCCGAATCAGGTGAGACAAATCGACGAGCATGGCGACCCTTTCCCGCGCGGCTGATGCCCAACCTTAGCGAGACGGGACGGGCTCCTCGGCGGCGGTCGCCGGAATCACCCGGTCGAGTAACGGCGCGGCCAGCTTCTCGACCAGATCAAACGAAAAGGGCTGTGTCATACGGCGATTGATGCCGGGTGCGATGCGGTGCATCACGTAGCCCAGCCATGCCTCTGCCCGCACCGGGACCACCGCGAGGTCGAGGTTGACCGCCCGCACCGCGGCTCGCGCCACGAGATCGGGGCTCATCGGCGAGATCGGCAGGACGTCCGCGAGCGCTTGAAGTTGTCTGGTGAGGCGCTTCGCCTGCTCGACCAACGCGGGGTCTACGCCGACCGTCACGGCTCGGTCGCCGATATGGGTGTTGATCACGCCGGGGCAGACCGCGCTGACGCCGATGCCGTACTGCCTGAATTCCAGGCGCAGACATTCGCTGAGCATCTTGACCCCCGCCTTCGACACCGAGTACGGCGCCATGACCGGCGTCGGCGTGAACGCTGCTGCCGAAGCGATGTTGACGATGTGACCGCCTCGACCACGCTCGGCTATCTGCGCACCGAACACCCGGCAGCCGTGCACCACGCCCATGAGGTTGACGCTGAGCTGCTTGTCCCAATCCGCGGCGGATAGTTGGAGGAACGGACCGCTGACGAGGATGCCCGCGTTGTTGACCACGACGTCGGGCACGCCGTGCTCGGCACGCACGTCGCGCGCGAACACCTCCCACGCGTCCGGGTCGGCGACGTCCAGCTGGGCTGTCGACGCCCTGTGGCCGGCGCCTTTGATCATGGCCGCGGTCGCCTCCGCCAGGTCGAGGTTGATGTCGGAGACCACCACGTGTGCACCGAGTTTGGCGAAGCGGATGGCGGTGGCACGACCGATGCCGCTCCCGGCGCCGGTGACCACCACGAGCTGCGGCTCGAGATTGTTGATTTTCATCCGGCTTCCTTCGACGTGGCTGCTACTTCGTGTGCGTTGGCGGCGCCGGTCCCGTATCGGTAGACG
This sequence comes from Mycolicibacterium aubagnense, assembly GCF_010730955.1. Classification (NCBI taxonomy): domain Bacteria; kingdom Bacillati; phylum Actinomycetota; class Actinomycetes; order Mycobacteriales; family Mycobacteriaceae; genus Mycobacterium; species Mycolicibacterium aubagnense. Next base: position 5,012,403 of record NZ_AP022577.1, read on the forward strand.
TCGAGGTTGTAATGGCGGTTCTGCCAGTACATCTCGCCGTGTGTCGTCGGCCGGAACGGTGAATCACCGTGGTAGTCGATGTAATACGTGTTGGAGCCGGCGCACGTCGGTGTGAACAGGACGTTGCGTTCCTGGCGCCGCAGACAGTGCTGGAAATAGGCGTCGTGAACTTCCCGGCGGATCTCCACCTCCCGGGCACCGCGCCGATTGGCTTCGGCGATCGCGCGGCTCAGGTGTGCCGCGGTGGCCTCGATCATCCACAGATACGACCCGAGCACGAACCCGTAGGGGCCGGTGATCATGAACATGTTCGGGAAACCGGGAACCGAGACGCCTTGGTAGGCCTGAAATCGATTGACGGCCCAGAACTCCGCGGCGTCGAGTCCGTCGCGACCGACGACGGGGAAGGGCGGTACCGAATCCCGTTCCCACAGTTTGAATCCGGTGGCACAGATCAGGACGTCCACCTCGTGCTCGACGCCGTCGGCGGTCACCACGCCGTGGTCGATGATGCGCTCGATGGAATCGGTGACGAGGCTGACGTCACTCCGATTGAACGTCTTCAGGTACTCGTTGGACATTGACGGCCGCTTACAGCCCAGGCCGTAGCGGGGGATCAGTTTCTCTCGGGTCGCAGGGTCGGTGATCTGACTGCGCATCCAGGCCCGCGCCGGAGCCTCCGCGAGCTTGCGCGTCGCCTCGACCATCCAGCTCGGTCCGGTGAGCATGCCGCCCATCCCGATCTCGGTCGCGACGGTTCCGGCGGCGCGGAGCACCGACCGCAATTGGCCGAACTCGAGCACTGCGCGGGCGATACCGTGAATCTCACTGTCCGGCTTGGGGAATACCCAGATCGGCGTGCGCTGAAAGACAGTGAGATGCGCGACCTCGTCGACGATCGCCGGCACCAGCTGCAGCGACGTCGCGCCCGTTCCGATCACGGCCACCCGCTTGCCGGCCAGTGCGACGTCGTGGTCCCACAGGGCGGTGTGCATGAGCACCCCGCCGAAATCCTGCAGACCGGGAATGTCCGGCATCTTGGGCCGTTCCAGTCCGCCGACGGCCATCACGATGTGACGCCCGGTGATCTCGGTCCCGCCATCGATCCGCAACCGCCACATGCAGTTCCGCTCATCGAAGGTCGCGCCGGTCACGTTGGTGCCCAGCCGCAACTTGTCCCGCAAGCCGTACTTGTCCACCATGTCGTCGGCGTAGTCACGCAACTCGCTGCCAGGCGCGAAGACCCGGGACCAGCCGCCGCGCTGCTCGTACGAGAAGCTGTAGATGACCGACGGGATATCCACCGCGACACCGGGATAGGTGTTCGCATGCCAGGTGCCCCCGACGTGGTCCCACTTGTCGACGACGACGAAGTCGTGGATCCCCTTGCGCTGGAGGGCGATACCGGCGCCGATACCGCCGAACCCGGCGCCGACGATCACGACCTCGTGATCTGGTTCGTGTCGCTCGGCCGTCGGCGGCTGTGCGTACTGAGTGCTGGCGGTCATGTCCGGCGCCCGGCTATCGCACGTAGCCGACGAGTTCGCCACCGGCGCCGAACAAGTCGTGCCGCCAGCGTTCGAGGATCTCATCGGTGGGCACGTCGTCGGGGTGGAAGCCGGGTCGCAAGTACTCGTGAATCTCCCCGAGGATGCCGCGCACCAGCGGCCCGCGGAATACGCCGTACGTCTGGCGCAGCACCGTGATCGGTCGTGGCCATGCCGTTGGATCCAGCAGGATCGACAAGGCCACCGCGGCCGTGACGACCGGGATGGTCAGGAAATACATGAACCACATGACGGCGATGCGGGTGCGCTCGGAACCGCCCACCGACCGGTAGACGTCGAAGGCGACGGACTTGTGCTCCAACTCCTCCATGGCGTGCCAGTTCAGGAGACGCCAGACCTCGGGATCGCCTGGGATTGCCTGGATTTCGTCGTTGGAGAGCACCCGCGCGCCCAGGACGGCGGTGTAGTGTTCCGCGGCGGCCGTCATCGCCAGATGCACTTTCGCCGGGATCAGCTTCTCGATGCGCAGCACCATTTTCTGTCGCACGCTGGTCGGGGCGAACAACAAGAACCGCACCAGCGGATAACCCATGTCCGCCAACTGTGTGTTCAACTTGCGGTGTTCCTGTCCGTGCACGGATTCCTGGCCGATGAACCCCGCGACGCGCTTCTTGAGTGCCGGGTCGGTGATCTGGTCGGAGAAGCGGCGGACCGACCGGATGAACGACTCCTCTCCCGGGGGGAAGGAGCCGGACAACACGGCCACCAGGTGGCTGAACACGATGTCGCCCTCTACGAAGTGGCGCTTGAGGGGCTCGGGGTCGCCGAACCGGAATCGCATCCGGCGGACTGTCGGGTAGGCGACCCCGCTCGGGGTGATGGGTTCTGCACTCATGATCGGTTCCCTTTCGTGGTGTCGGCTATTTCAGGTGGTCGACCAGGACACCGTCGGTGCCGAAAAGCGTGTCCCGCCACTGCAGGGCCAGCGCGCTGGTGTCGACATCGTCCGGGTGAAATCCAGGACGCAGGTATACGGCGAGATCACGCAGCAGGCCCTTGAATATCGGGCCGGTGAACAGGTCGTACGTTTCGCGGGCCAGGCGGTCGGGTCGGCGCCGCGCCACGGGATCAGACCCGACGGAGACGGCCAGGGTGGCCAGAGTCAGCGGTAGGAGCACGGTGCACACCGCCGCGCCGGCGACGAAGTACTTCCGGCCCGCTTCCTGGTTGAAGCGGAAGCGGATTCGCCGGGTCCGGGGATAGAGCGCCCGGGGGTCCCGCTCCGGCGTCATCTTTGCGCGTTGCTCACTGCGTACGGACATGCCGCCGCCTTTCCTCGAACAATCAGTAACTAGTACCGCGAGTTCTAGTAGTTCGAAGCTACGACGACAGGTGTGAATGCGCAAGGGTATTGGATAATGACGTTTTCTGAACCGTCGGAGCGCAGGTCGCGACGGCCGCGCCGGGTCACTCGGTGGTGCCGAACAACGCCATCTGTTCGTCGGGCGAAATGACGACGCCGCGGGCCGCGGCCGCCGCAGACACCGCACCCCAGATCACGGGCGTCAGCTGAGCGATGAGTTCGTCTTTGCTGATGGTCGGCTCGTTGAGCCACCGCAGCACCCCCAGGGCAACGGCACCGAGGATCGCGTCGGCGGTGTATTCCAGGTGGTCGGCATCGCCGTCGTGGGCGCGCAGCATCGCCGCGAGAACCTCGGTCATCGCGCTGGACAGATTGCGGCCGTTCTCGAGCAGCTTGGTGCGGGAGTGGTCGTCGCTGAAATGCGAACCGACGACGAACCGAAAGAGGTTGGGGCGCTCGGCCACCAGATCGATGTAGCCGGCCAGTGCTGAACCAACGAGCTCCAGCGCCGTAGCGGTGACGTGGAAGCACGGAATGACGCGCTGCACGATCAACTCCTGCATGCGCTCACCGACGGCGGCGAACAACGTCTCCTTGTCGGTGAAGAAGCGATACAGCTTCGGTCGTGGCACGCCCGCGGTTTTCACGACGTCGTCGATCGAGAGGTCCGGACCGAACTCGTCGATAGCTCGAAGGGTTGCCTCGATCAGCTCGGCCCGCACCGTCGCGCGGTGGGCGCGCCAGCGGTCGGCGCGCGCGTCACCCGTCGGTGCGGACAGCCGCACCGCTGCGCGGGTCGCATCCACGGGCATGGGTTAATCGTAGGCCAGCCAGAGTGCCGTGTCGGGTGGCATTCGCCGGTCCGGTAGCGGCCCACTGGCAAGCAGAACCCGGCCGGCCGGGACGTCGACCGCAGTGCTGCCGGCATTCAGCAGACATACCAACCCGTCTTCGCACTGAAATGCCAGCAGATCGTCCGCGGTCGGTAGCCACCGCACCGAATTCCCCAAAGCTGTTCGGGCCCGGCGCAATTCGATCGCCTGCCGGAACAGCGTCAACGTCGACTCCGGGTCCACGGACTGCGCCGCAACCGTCAACGGTCCCCAGTCGTCGGGCATCGGCAGCCAGGTGTCCGAGGTTGCGGAGAACCCGTAGGGCGCGGCGTCGCCGGACCAGGGCAGCGGCACCCGGCAGCCATCGCGACCCCGCTCGGTGTGGCCGGACCGCTCCCAGACCGGGTCCTGCAACACCTCGTCGGGCAGGTCGACGTTGGGCAGGCCGAGTTCCTCGCCGTTGTAGACGAACACCGCCCCGGGCAGCGCCAGCATCACCAGCGCCATCGCCCGGGCCCGCGAAAGTCCCTGCGCGCCATCGCCGTAACGGGTCACTTCGCGTTCGACGTCGTGATTGGACAGCGTCCACGTGGGCGGGGAATCGGCCAGCTCCGCAGCAGCCAGCGAGTTCTCGATCGCTTCACGGACCGCGGCTGCGGTGAAATCGGCTCGTACCAAACGGAAATTGAAGCCCAGGTGCAGTTCGTCGGGGCGTAGGTACTTGGCGAAATCGGCGTTGTCGAACACCCACACCTCGCCGACGGTGGCCGCGCCGGGATAGTCGTCCAGCACCGTCCGGATGCCGCGGTGAATGGCGTGCACGCCATCGTTGTTGAAGCGCGGATCGTCTGCCTCGGACGTCAGCATGGCGGTGTCGGATTCCACGGCGGGCTCCGCCATGTCCGGCAGGTCGCCGGGTTTCGCCATCCCGTGCGCGACGTCGATCCGGAATCCGGCGACCCCGCGGTCCAGCCAGAACCGCAGCGTCCGTTCCAGATCCGCGGCGATTTCCGGGTTGTCCCAGTTCAGATCCGGCTGTGCGGCATCGAACAGGTGCAGGTACCACTGGCCGGGCCTGCCGTCGGGTTCGGTGACGCGAGTCCAGGCTGGGCCGCCGAAGACAGACGTCCAATTGTTCGGTGGCCGGGCGCCACCCCGCCCGCGGCCGTCCCGGAAGAGATAGCGGGACCGTTCGGGGCTGTCGGGGCCCGCGGCCAGGGCAGCCTGGAACCACGGATGCGCCGAGCTGGTGTGGTTCGGAACCAGGTCCATGGTGACCTTGATGTCCGCAGCGCGGGCGGCGGTGATCAACCGCTCGAGCGCCGCCATCCCGCCGAACAGGGGATCGACGTCACGCGGGTCGGCGACGTCGTACCCGTGATCCACCATCGGGGAGACCATGACCGGGTTGAGCCACAGCGCGTCGACGCCGAGGCCCCGGAGGTAGTCCAGGTGCGCCGTCACGCCGTCGAGATCACCGACGCCGTCACCGTTGCTGTCGGCGAACGAGCGTGGGTAGAGCTGATAGAAGACCGCGCGTGCCCACCACCGCGGGTCTGTCATCAGAACGCCGAGTTCACCATGTGCTGGGCGGCCATGTCGAAGTAGTCCAACAGTGCCTGCCGGTGGGCGTCATCGATGGTGTCGGCGCCGATCGAGGCGAGCGCGCTGTGCATGCACCGCAGCCAGGCGTCCCGTTCCAGGAAACCGATCCGGAACGGCGCGTGCCGCATCCGCAACCGTGGATGCCCGCGTTCCTCCCCATAGGTGCGCGGACCGCCCCAATACTGCTCGAGAAACATCCGCAGCCGGTGTTCGGCGCCGTCGAGGTCGTCCTCCGGATACAGCGGGCGCAGGATTTCGTCGTCGCGGACCAGTTGGTAGAACCGCGACACCAGGAGCCCGAAGGTCTCCGCTCCGCCGACTTCGTCGTAGAACGACCGTTGCACCTCTGTCACGGTCGCCATTGTCCACGAGGGCGCTCCGGTGCGTTCGGGACGGGACTCGTCACCCGAAGTTCATCGGATGGTCCAGCTAACACGCCGGAATTCCCGTGCGATCTCTGCCGATCCGTGATGGACTGTCAGCACGGAGGACGTATGTCGCAACGGAGGAAAGGCCGCGGCCACAGACTTCATGGCGCCGCGGCAGGCTCGCTTGGGCCCGTATCGAGCCCTGCGCTGTCATCACCCCTGCACGCAGTCGAGTCAAGTCCCGTGGAGGGATCAGTCGGTTCGTTCTGGGGCCGCCGCCGCGTCCTGCTGCTGAATTCGACCTACGAACCGTTGACCGCGCTGCCCATGCGCAGGGCAGTCATCATGGTGCTGTGCGGCAAAGCCGACGTGGTGCACGACGATCCGACCGGTCCGGTCATACACTCGGCGACCCGCGCGGTCGCCGTGCCGTCCGTCATCCGGCTGCGAAACTTTGTGCGGGTCCCTTACCGGGCCCGCATTCCTATGACGCGGGCCGCGCTGATGCACCGGGACCGGTTTCGGTGCGCGTACTGCGGCGGCAAGGCCGACACCGTCGACCACGTCGTGCCACGGAGCCGCGGCGGCGAGCATTCCTGGGAGAACTGTGTGGCGGCCTGTGGCCCATGTAACCACCGCAAAGCCGACAGGCTCCTCTCGGAGTTGGGCTGGACATTGCACGCGGCGCCGTTGCCGCCCAAGGGGCAGCACTGGCGGCTGCTGTCGGCCGTCAAGGAACTCGATCCGGCCTGGGTGCGGTATCTCGGAGAAGGCGCCGCCTGACTTCCGGCAGCGGATTGCCCCTGTCGCCCGCACGGGCGAGGCCGGTGCTGATACGGTTTGCGCGTGAGCATTGCACTTACTCATTCGCTGCTCGGCGGGGTGCCGCTGGCACTGCTGCTGGTGCTTGGCGCGCTGTTCCTGCTGCGCAAGGGCCCGCATCCGGACACCTACAAGATGACCGACAAGTGGACCCACGCGCCGATCCTGTGGGCGGCCGAGGAACCGGCGGATCACGGCCACGGCGGCCATGACTCGCACCTGACTGTGGGAGGTGGCGCAAGTGGCAAGTGGTAGCCAGACCGAGGTCGCAAACATCGATCCGGCCAACCTGCCGTACGGCTACGCCGTCACGTACAGCGGCCGCATCTCCGGCGTCACCGAACCCGGTGAGCTGTCGGTGCACTATCCGTTCCCGGTCAAGGACCTGGTGTTCCTCGACGACGCCCTGAAGTACGGTTCGCGCGCCGCCGGCGCCCGCTTCGCCGTCTACATCGGCGACCTGGGTGCGGACACCGCCGCCACCGCCCGTGAGGTGCTGGCGACCGTGCCGACGCCGAACAACGCCGTGCTGCTGGCCGTGTCGCCGGACCAGAAGGTCATCGAGGTCGTCTACGGCTCCGAGGTCCGCGGTCGCGGCATCGAAGAGGCTGCTCCGCTGGGCGTCTCCGCGGCGGCCGCGTCGTTCAAGCAGGGCAACCTGATGGACGGGCTCATCAGCGCGGTTCGCGTGCTGAGCGCCGGCGTCTCGCCAGCCTGATTTCGTCTTTCACTCTGGCCGGGGTGCGAACCACGTGTTCGTCCCCGGCCAGAGTTTTTTTTGCGTTGACTCCGCGCTGCGGGCACAGTCCGCCGGCGCGAATCCGGCCGCGAATCCGGCCGTAAATCCGGCGCAGCCGCGGGATCAGCGAGCGGTGGGGTAGCGCTTGCGCAGACGGGCCTCGTAGCCCGGCTGCAGCGCGGTCAGGCTGATGTCGCCACCGTAATGCGCCAGCACGCGCGGATCCATCACGCGGCGCCACAGCGGCGGGCAGATGGCGAGCAGCAGCATGGTGCCGTAGCCGCCGGGCAGCTGCGGGGCCTCATCGGCATGACACAGTGCCTGGTACCGGCGCATGGGGTTGGCGTGGTGGTCGGAGTGCCGCTGCAGGTGGAACAGGAAGACGTTGGCGATCACGGTGTTGCTGTTCCAGCTGTGACTGGCGCGCACACGTTCATAACGGCCGCCCGGCAGCTTCTGCCGCCGCAGGCCGTAGTGCTCGAGGTAGTTGACCGTCTCCAGCAGGAAGATGCCGATCACCGCCTGGCCGAACAGCCACGGCAGGACGACCACGCCGAACCAGGCCACCAGGATGACGAACAGGATGACGCTCAGCAGCCAGGCGCCCAGGACCTCGTTGTGCAGCGACCACTTGGACTTGCGCACGCGGGCGAGGCGGTCGCACTCCAGCTGCCACGCCGACCGCAGGCTGCCGACAACCGACCGGCCGATGAAGGCGTACAGACTCTCGCCGAGCCGTGAGCTGGCCGGATCCTCCGGAGTCGCGACGCGCACGTGGTGACCGCGGTTGTGCTCGACGAAGAACTGGCCGTAGCAGGTCTGGGCCAGCGCGATCTTGCTCAGCCTGCGCTCGGACATGCCGCGCTTGTGGCCGAGCTCGTGGGCGGCGTTGATCGCGATGCCGCCGACCGTCCCGACCGCGGCCATGAGGCCGAGCTTGTCGGCGAGCGACATGGTCACCCAGCCACCGCCGGCCCACAGCCAGCACGCGAAGATCAGCGACAGATACTGCGCCGGCAGGAACAGGTGGGTGGCGATGCGGTAGAAGGGGTCGTCCTCCAGACGGCGCAGGTCACCGGGCGCCTGCTCGGCTTCGGGTCCGACGATGTGGTCGAGCAGCGGCACGAGCCCGAACGTGAGAACCGAGCCGGTCCACCAGAAGGCGTCGACGCCGGTGAGCGACACCAGCAACCAGGACAGGGCGACCATTCCGGGGGTGATGGGGCCGAGCAGCCACACATAGCGCTTGCCGTCGCGCCATTTGGACTTGGGTGCAGCGGCCGTGTCAGACGTGCCAGATACCGCAGGCGCGGGAGGCTGCGACGCCTCCTGACCCGCGCGCAATGCCGACAACACCCCGTATTCGTACCTGCCTTCGGCCGTTTGCGCAAATACGGGACGGTAGCCAGAGCCAGTTCTTGTCCGTATTCTCGGCGTTATCCAGCAAATTGTCTGAAGGGTCAGCATGCGGTGGCATTCCGGCCAATTGCCCGGCTGGTGTCCCCGCAGTGGGGCACCTATCGTCCGTTCGACGTCGGCGACGATAAACTTGCAGGTAGAGTGCCATACACGCATGAGAGTGACGTACGACATACCGTGCGTGACACGGGCCTGGCGACGCGCTGGCGGCGGGATCTCGCGGAGCGGCGGAAACCCCGCGGCATCGTGTAATTTTTGTGATGAATCCGATATTCGGGACGCTCGCACTGGTCTGCTACGGGTTAGCTGGACAGTAAGGCGGAAGGACGATCTTGGCAGTGTTGCAGGGCCGGCATCGACACATCCGGCGCCGGGGCTCGGCCTGCGCAGCGGACGCATGTTCCCCCGTTGCGGGTAGCCGATGAGCCCGATCAGCCGGCGGCAGTTTCTCGGCGGCGCGGCGGTGGTGGGCGTCGCCGGCGCGGCCGGCGTCGGGGTCCTCGTCGAAAGATCGCGCGACCGGACCGAAGCCCGGAAGCACTTCTCGGCCATCGTGATCGGCAGCGGGTACGGCGGTGGCGTCTCCGCGCTGCGGCTGGGGCAGGCCGGCATCGAGACGTTGGTCATCGAACAGGGCAGGCTCTGGGACAAGCCCGACGACGACGGCAAGCGGTTCTCCAAGATGCTGCCCCCCGACACCCGCGCCGGCTGGTTCACGAAGGTGGCGCCGAGTCTGGTCACCTCCTTCGGCGGCTTCACCGTCGAGCAGGTGGCTGAGCACGCGCCGTCGCCCCAGCCGATCCAGGCCGGCATCTGTCAGAAGGTGACGCACGGCGCCCACGACGTCTTCCGGGGCCTGGCGGTCGGTGGCGGCTCGATGGTCAACGCGGGCATTGCTGCCATCCCGACGCAGCGGCAGGTCGCCACCGCGTTTCCCGACATCAGCACCGACGAGTTCCTGAGCACCTATGTCGAACGCGCCAAGACCGCGCTGAAGATCAGTTACCGCGACATGCCCTGGTTCGAGGAGACGCCGTGCTTCCAGTACGCCCGCGTCGGCCGCAAGTATGCGGCGGCCGCCGGCTACAAGGTCGACTACAACGGCAGCTCCTACTCCTTCGACTACCTGGTCAAAGAGGCCGCCGGCCAGGTGCCGCAGTCCTCGCTGGCCTTCGAGCAGCAGTTCGGCAACAACTACGGCCGGTTCGGCAGCGTCGACCAGACCTACCTCGCCGAAGCTCTCAAGACCGGCCACGTCACGCTGCGCCCGCTGACCGAGGTGACCTCGATCCGCCAGGACCGCTCGGGCGAGTTCGTGGTGTCCACCCGCGAGATCGATCGCTGGGGCAAGGAACTGTCCAAGACCGAATTCGGTTGTGACCAGCTGTATCTGGCGGCCGGCGTGCTCGGCACCACCAAGCTGCTGCTGAAGGCACGGGAGACCGGTGGCCTGGCCCATCTGAACGATCAGATCGGCAAGGGATACGGCAACAACGGTGACGTGATGGTCGGACACAACCTGGCCAAGAGTGATCCGGCCGGCACCACGCAGTCTCTCATGGGCATCATCAACATCGACGGTCGCGACGACCCGGACAACCCGGTGTACGCCAGCATGTTCTCCATGCCGCTGCCGGTGGAGACCTACCTGCTGGGCTACTACGTCATGGTGGACACCGGCGACCGGGCCGACATCACCTATGACCGCCAGTCCGATACCGCGACCATCCAATGGACCGACGCCTTCGCCGCGAACAACGAGGCCAGGGCGAGGCAGGTGTTCGACAAGATCCTGCACGCCAACAAGGTCGACTACCGCGATGACTTGTTCAGCGGAAAGGTGTTCGCGCCCAACACTGTTCACCCGCTGGGCGGATGCGTGCGGGGCAAGGCCACCGACGCCTTCGGGCGCGTGAACGGCCACCGCAACCTGTTCGTCAACGATGCGTCCCTGATGCCCGGGCACCTCGGCTGCAATCCCTACATGGCCATCACCGCGCTCGCCGAGCGCAACATCGAGGGCATCCTGCAGGGCCGCACCTAGGCCGGAGTCGGCCAGGTGCGGCCCCGCAGTCGCGTCAGCTGATGTCGAAGGCCCGCGCGCGCAGTGAACGTTCCACTCCAGCACGACCTTCCAGCACCAGGCGGCGCAGGGCCGGCGGAACCTCCGGATCGGAGAGGAACCGGTCGGCAGCGTCGAGGCCGGCCTGGCTGATGTCCCATGCGGGATACAGGCCGATGACCACGGTCTGCGCGACCTCGCTGGAGCGCCGCTCCCACACTGCGGAGATCGCCGCGAAGTACTGATCCCGGAACGGGGCCAGCAGCTCGTTCTGTCCGGGCTGGACCAGACCGCCGACGATCGCGCGCGTGGTGATGTTCGCCAGCGTGTCATCCTCGATGACCCGTTGCCACGCAGCCTCTTTCACCGCCACCTGCGGACGCGCAGCAGCTGCGGCAGCGGCACTGCGCTGACCAGCCGCCGTCGGATCCTGCTGGGCCTCGGTGTCGATGAACGGCGTCGCCGTCCCGTCCGCGTCTATGACACCGGCGCGTGCCAGTGCGGTGACGATGCGCCAGCGCAGATCGGTGTCGACCACCAGACCCGGCATGTTCACCGCGGCCGGCTCGTTGTCCAACAACGTCGACAGCACCGCGATGTGGTTCGGCGCCAGCACCGACGTGCACAACGCATTGATGTATGCCAGCTGGTGGTCCGATCCCGGCGACGAGTCCCGCGCCAGGTCCAGCAACGCGTCACCGAAGGCGGCCCAACCGATTTCGGCCGCCCATGCCGGATCGGCGTAGGAGGTCAGCGCAGTCTGCGCCTGCAGCACCAGCCGCTGGGCGACACCCACCTCAGACTCGGCGTGCAGACCGCTCATCACCAGGGCGACGAACTCGCGGGCTTTCATCTCGGCCTCGCGGGTCATCTCCCACGCCGCCGACCAGGCCAGGGTGCGGGGGAGCGGGTCGTCGATGTCGGCGATGCGGCTCAGCACCGTCTGCAGTGAGGCGGGGTCGAGCCGCATCGAGCAGTAGGTCAGGTCGTCGTCGTTGACCAGGATCAACTTGCCGCGCGAAAGTCCAACCAGGGCAGGAACTTCCGTCACTGGGCCCTCGACGTCGAGTTCCTCGCGGTGCACGCGGACCAATTTGCCGTCGACGTCGTCTTCGTCGTAGATGCCCACCGCAAGCCGGTGCACACGGGTCTCGCCGGCGCCGGGCGCCGCGCCGCTCTGGGTGATCGCGAACCGCGTGAACGCACCGTCGCCGTCGACGTCGAAATCGGCCCGCAGCGTGTTGAGCCCCGTGGTCTTGAGCCACTGCTGGCCCCAGTCCGACAGGTCGCGGCCCGACGACTTCTCCAGTGCGCCAAGCAGATCGGCGAATGTGGCGTTGTCGTACGCGTGGTCGCGGAAGTAGTCGCGCAGGCCGGACAGGAACGGTTCCAGCCCGACGTAGGCCACCAGCTGTTTGAGGACGCTGGCGCCCTTGGCGTACGTGATGCCATCGAAGTTCACCTCGACGGCGGCCAGGTCGGGGATGTCGGCGGCCACCGGATGGGTGGACGGCAGCTGGTCCTGCCGATACGCCCAGGACTTCTCCACGTTGGCGAAGGTGGTCCAGGCCTGCTTGTACTCGGTGGCTTCGGCCTGGCAGAGCACCGACGCGAACGTCGCGAAGGATTCGTTGAGCCACAGGTCGTCCCACCAGCGCATGGTGACCAGGTCGCCGAACCACATGTGGGCCATCTCGTGCAGCACGGTCTCGGCGCGACGCTCGTACGAGTAGCGGGTCACCTTGGACCGGAAGACGTAGTCCTCCAGGAACGTCACCGCCCCGGCGTTCTCCATGGCGCCGGCGTTGAACTCCGGCACGAACAGCTGGTCGTACTTGCCGAACGCGTAGGGCGTGCCGAAGTTCTTGTGGTAGAACGAGAATCCCTGCTTGGTCTCGGTGAACAGCCGGTCGGCGTCCATGAACTCGGCCAACGATGCGCGGCAGAAGATGCCGAGCGGAATGTCGCCGTGCTCGTCGCTGTAGACGTCGTCCCACCGGGCGTAGGGCCCGGCGATCAGGGCCGCCAGGTAGGTGCTCATCTTCGGAGTGGTGGCGAATCGATGGACCATCCCGGTATCTGATGTCGCCGCCGGGGCGGCTCCGGCCGTCGTGCCGGTGCCGTTCGAGATCACCTGCCAGTGCGCGGGAGCCACGACCGTGACATCAAAGGTGGCCTTGAGGTCCGGCTGGTCGAAGCAGGCGAACACGCGCTTGGCGTCAGCGGTCTCGAACTGCGAGTAGAGGTAGACCTCGCCGTCGACCGGGTCGACGAAGCGGTGCAGGCCCTCACCGGTGTTGGAGTAGCGGCAGTCGGCATCGACCACCACGACGTTCTGCTCGGTCAGCCCGGTCAACGGCACGCCGGTCGATTCGTCGTAGGCCGACACGTCGATCGGCAGCCCGTTGAGCGTGGCGCTGCGGATGGCGTCGGCGGCGATGTCGATGACAGTGTCGGCGCCCGGCAGGGCGCTGAATGTCACCGTCGTCACCGATCGGAAGGTGCCCTCGCTCGGTGCACCGGCGCCGTCGGTGAGGTCCAGATCAATGCGGTAGTTGTCGACGGTCACCAGCGCCGCGCGCTCGGCGGCCTGGTCGCGGGTCAGATTCGGAAGTGCCACGTCACCAACTTAGGGGACAACCGGTGGCCATGACCGGGAACATAGGGACGCCGGGCATAGTTGTCGAGAACAGGGTTCTATACCGACCGCACGAAACCGACCGCACGAAGGAAGACGAATGGCCGACTCTGCCGCTACCAAGGATGTCGCAGGTTTCTGGTTCGATCCGTTGTGCCCGTGGGCCTGGATCACGTCCCGGTGGATCCTCGAGGTCGCGCAGGTCCGCGATGTCGACGTGCAGTTCCATGTCATGAGCCTGGCGGTGCTGAACGAGGGCAGGGACCTGCCGGAGCACTACCAGGAGTTGATGAAGAACGCCTGGGGTCCGGTCCGCGTCGCGATCGCCGCCGAAGAGGCCGTCGGATCCGAGGTACTCGCGCCGCTGTACACCGCGATGGGCACCCGGATTCACAACCAGGGCAACAAGAACCTTGCGGAAGTCATCGCCGAGTCCCTCGAAGAGCTGGGCCTGCCCGCCGAACTGGCGGAGGCCGCCACCAGCGAGAAGTTCGACGAGGCGCTGCGCAAGAGCCACCACGCCGGCATGGACGCCGTCGGCCCCGATGTGGGCACCCCGACAATCCACGTCAACGGGGTCGCGTTCTTCGGTCCGGTGCTGTCGCGCATCCCGCGCGGTGAAGAAGCCGGAAAGCTGTGGGACGCGTCCGTGATTTTCGCTTCCTACCCGCACTTCTGGGAGCTCAAGCGCTCCCGCAGCGAGGCTCCCGAGTTCGACTGAGCACAATCCGCCGCTAGTCACGCTCGCCTGGGTCGGCACAGGTAATCTCGTCGGCGTTCCGCAAGGAACGTCTGGCCGCCATTACGGTGGTCAGACACAGCCGAAACATGAGCCACAACGATGCAACTGGTGGGGAGCGACGTGCCGACGGACAGTTTCGTCCTTCGACGTGCGGGTTTGAGTAGGATGCGCTGATGTCGCTGGAGACGGGCGCAACCTTCGCCGGGTACACCGTGCGCCGGTTGCTGGGCTCAGGGGGAATGGGCGATGTGTACCTCGTCCAGCACCCCCGGCTGCCCCGCCTCGACGCCATGAAGGTGCTGCGGGAAACCGCCTCCGCCAACGACGAATTCCGTATCCGGTTCGAGCGCGAAGCGAACATCGCCGCTGGTCTGTGGCATCCGCACATCGTCGGCCTGCACGACCGCGGTGAGTTCGAGGGCCGGCTGTGGATCAGCATGGACTACGTCGACGGCACCGACGCCGCGCAGCTGGTCAAGTACGAGTACCCGAACGGGCTGCCGCTGGAGCTGGTGGTCGACATCGTCAAAGCCATGAGCTCGGCCCTGGACTACGCGCACCAGCGTGGATTGCTGCACCGCGACATCAAGCCCGCCAACATCCTGCTCAGCAACATCGACAGCGATGAGCGACGAATCCTGCTGAGCGACTTCGGCATCGCCCGCCAGATCGGTGAGGTGACGGGGCTGACGTCGGCGAACCTGGCGATCGGCACCGTCTCCTACTCGGCTCCCGAGCAGCTGATGGGCGGCGAGATCGACGGCCGCGCCGACCAGTACGCGCTGGCCGCGACCGCCTACCGGTTGCTCACCGGGCAGACGCCATACCAGGACACCAATCAGATCGCGGTGATCAGTCAGCACCTCAGCGCGACGCCGCCCAAGGCCAGCGACCTCAAGCCGTGGCTCGAGCCGCTGAACGACGTGCTGATCAAGGCCATGGGCAAGTCGCCCGATGACCGCTTCGATTCCTGCACCAAGTTCGCGCGGGCCTTCGAGCGGCAGGCCGAACTGGTCACCGAGTCACCGACGCTGAACCTGCGCACTGCCGAACTGCGGCTGCCGACGGTCACTCTGGTGCCCGAGCCGCCTGCCGCCGAGGCACCGTCCGCTCCCGAGGCACCGTCCGCTCCTGAGGTGACGCCGCCGCCGGTTGTGCAGGAGGTGACGCCGCCGCCGGTCGCCCCGGTGGTCAGCCCCGAACCGGAGCCCGAGCCGGTTGTCCAGCAGCCGGTGGCGCCGGAGCCCGTCGTGCCGGCTCCGGCCCCGGAACCGCCTGCGCCACCCGTGCCGCCCGTGCCGTCCGAGCCGCAGGCGACGCCCGAGCGGGTGTCGGAACCGACGCCGATTCCCGCATCGGTTCGGCCCGAGCCGATGCGGCCGCCGATCCCGCCGCCACCCGGTCCCGCCGGTCCGCCGCCTGCGGCGAAACCCTTTCGGCCGGAACCTGATTCGTCACCGTCGGCGCCGCCGTATCGGCAGCCGTTGCCTACGTCTCCGCCGCCGCGGCGGCCCGTCCGCCCGACTCATGAGACGGTGTCGCCGACAGTGGTGCTGCCGGTCGTCCCGGCCGATCCCGCGGCGCGCGCCGCGCCCGGCATGGGGCGTCCGGGCGGACCACCGACGTCGTACTCGCAACTCGCGGCCGACATCGGCAAGACGCAACCGGGCCGGGGCCAGTCATCGGGCGGCAAGTCGACCAAGATCTGGGTGATCAGTGGCGCCATTGCCGCTGTCGTGGTCGTGCTGATCGCC
The DNA here is from genome assembly GCF_010730955.1 of Mycolicibacterium aubagnense. Lineage (NCBI taxonomy): Bacteria > Bacillati > Actinomycetota > Actinomycetes > Mycobacteriales > Mycobacteriaceae > Mycobacterium > Mycolicibacterium aubagnense. The sequence continues at coordinate 5,028,256 of NZ_AP022577.1, forward strand.
GTCGTCCTCCTGAATTCCGGTGATGACTCGAGTGGTGGCTCGGGTGCGTCGGGGACCAGCAGCCAGAGCTCCGGAGCGGACAAGCCGTCGTCGTCGCACAAGCCGGCACCGCCGGTGCTGGTCGGCACACCCGGTAACTACCAGACCATCGCGACCTACCTGAAGAGCAACAACATTCAGGAGTCGCTGGTCCACCGCAACGAGCCCGGTGTACCGGTGGTGACGATGCCGATGCCCCCGGGTTGGGTCGACGCCGGACCGCAGACGCCGGCCTTCGCCTACGAGTCGATCGTCTACAACGGCCCGAGTGCCGGCAATTACCGGCCCAGCGCCACGGCTTTGATCTCGCGGCTCGGCCCGAATGCCGATGCGCAGAAGATTCTCGACTTCGCGCCGGGTGAGCTGAACAACCTGCCGGGGTTCACCGCCACCGACACCGGCACGCCGGGCACGGTCGACGGCCACAAGTCGTTCCAGATCGCCGGTTCCTGGAACTCCAACGGGGTCACCAAGCTCATCACCCAGAACACCGTCGTCATCCAGGACGGGACGGGGCTGTACGTGATGCAGATCAACATCGACGGTGTCGCCGACCAGGCCGAGATCATCAAGCAGATCACCGAGGCCATCGACCGCGACACGAAGATCGCCGCCGGCTGAGCCGGCGAGGGTGTCGGGCCGGCTGAGCCGGCTGATTCTGCCGGGGGCTCCCGTTCTGCCAGAATGTGCGGCATGCGCGTATACCTCGGAGCCGACCACGCCGGATACGAACTCAAGCAGGCCCTGCTGGACCACCTCACCGCCGCCGGCCACGAGGCCGTCGACTGCGGTGCCTTCGCCTACGACGCGGAGGACGACTACCCGGCGTTCTGCATCGCCGCCGCGAAGCGCACCGTCGATGACCCGGGCAGCCTGGGCATCGTCATCGGCGGCTCGGGTAACGGCGAGCAGATCGCGGCCAACAAGGTGCCGGGTGTGCGCTGTGCGCTGGCCTGGAGCGTCGAGACGGCGCAGCTGGCGCGGGAGCACAACAACGCGCAGGTGATGGGTATCGGCGGCCGCATGCACAGCACCGAGGAGGCCTTCGCCATTGTCGACGCCTTCCTGGCTGCCGAATGGTCGCAGGCCGAGCGGCATCAGCGCCGGATCGACATCCTGGCCGAGTACGAGAAGACGCATGTCGCGCCGGCAGTCCCGGGCGCCCAAGCCTGATCTCGAGGCCTGACCCGTGCCGGAGGGGCATACCCTGCACCGGTTGGCCCGTCTGCACCAGCAGCGTTTCGGACGGGCGCCGGTGACAGTCAGCAGTCCGCAGGGGCGGTTCGCCGTCGCCGCCGCCGTGGTTGATGGCCGGGTGTTGCGTAAGGCCGACGCCTGGGGCAAGCATCTGTTCCACCACTACGACGGCGGTGCGGTGGTGCACATCCACCTCGGCCTGTACGGCACGTTCACCGAACAGCCGCTGCCGATGACCGCACCCGTCGGTCAGGTGCGGATGCGCATGCTCGGGGCCGAATTCGGGACCGATCTGCGCGGCCCGACTGTTTGCGAGCTGATCGACGAGTCCGGAGTCGATGACGTCGTGGCCCGGCTCGGTGCCGACCCGCTGCGACGCGATGCCGACCCAGGATTGGCCTGGGCGCGAATCGGCAAGTCTCGCAGGTTAATCGGTTCGATGCTGATGGATCAGACGGTGATCGCCGGTGTCGGCAACGTGTACCGCAGCGAGCTGCTGTACCGCCACGGGATCGATCCGCACCGGCCGGGTGTGCAGCTCACCGAGTCCGAATTCGCCGCACTGTGGACCGACCTTGTCGCGCTGATGAAGGTCGGGGTCCGTCGCGGCAAGATCGTCGTGGTGCGTCCGGAAGACGACCACGGCGCGCCGTCCTACGTCCCGGACCGGCCGCGGACCTATGTGTACCGACGCGCGGGGGAGGCGTGCCGCAGGTGCGGCGCCACCGTCCGTACCGAGGTGATGGAGGGACGAAACCTGTTCTGGTGCCCCGAGTGCCAGGTGTGACGGGGTCGGACGGCTAGTTGCCGCCACCTCCGCAGCCGCCACCGCAACCACCGCCACCACAGCTGCTCCCGCCACCACAGCTGCTTCCGCCACCGCAATTGCTTCCGCCTCCGCAGTTGCTGCTGCCGGAATCCCCACTGCTGTTGCTGCCGGCGTCCCAGCCGTTGTTGCCGGAGTCGGCGAACTGGCTCTGGTCGAGGCCCTGCTGATAGCCCTGGTCGAATCCCGAGCCGTATCCCGACTCGAAACCCTGTGCGCCGTAATTGACTCCGTGCATGCCGTCGAACAGCGCGTCGAACAGCAGCACCGAGCCGACGCCCCACGCGCCGGCCACCAACGCCGGCTTCCACCACGGCTCGGAGTACCAGCCCGCGGGCACCGGGCGACCGGCCACCTGACCGCCGGGGTAGTAGTTCGGTGTTGCGGCCGTCGGCCCCGGTGAGGCCTGAATCTGCCTGCCGTCGAACTGGATTCGGCGGTCTTCGGTGACCTCGCCCGCCCCGCGCTGACCGGCCAGGGCCTGCAGCGGCGGACCCGGATCGATGCCCATGGCGGTGCGCGCGGCCCGCACGTAGTACAGCCCTTCGAGCGCGCTCTGCTTGGCGAATGCCGCCTGCTGGGCGGTGGTGGCCTGTTCGATCTGCGACGCGGCGGCGTTGTAGCGCTCGGACGCGTCGGCCAGGGCCTGGCGCGAGGCATCGTCGGTGCCGGTCAAGTTGAACACCTGGCCGCCGAGCATCTCGATGACGCGCCGGGCATCGGCTTTCGCGTTGGCCAGGGCAGCGGCCTTGCCGGCCTTGCTCTGCCTGGTGAACAGGAAGAATCCGATGGCCGCGATGACGATCAGGATGAGCAGGAACTCCATGCAGGCAGCTTACCGATGACCACCCGGTAATAGATATGGACATTATTGTCCATATCTATTACCGTTGTCGCCATGAACCTGACATTCCACGTCTTCGACATCGAACGCGGTGTGTTGTCGACCGCACCCGGAATCGTCACCAGCTACCCGGGTGGCGACACCGCGGTCCGTGACCTGGAACCGCTCGGTGCGGGATTCCGCCCGGTCGCCTGGAGTCGTTGCGGCGCCATCGATTACGCCGCTGTCGGGCAGTGGGCGGCATTTCACCGGAACCAATCGCCCGCCGCGGCCGCCCCGGTATTGGTGGCGCCGTACCTGCCGTCGGCCCGCGGTGATCACGACGCGACCGACGACGCTCGCGTCGCCGCCCGGCTCACCGCCGCCACCGGCGTCGCGCAGATTGTGACGGTTGACCCGCACTCGCCGGTGTGGGTCGACGAAGTCCGGCGTGGGGGAGTCGCGGTCAGCGTCATCGAAGCCGTGGACCTGGTCGGGTGCGGGGCGGCCCACCACCCGGGCTGGGCGGGGGTCGTCGCACCCGACAAGGGGGCCCGCGACCGTGCCGGGCGCGTGGCATCGCGGCTCGGTGTGCCGCTGTATGTCGCTGGAAAGCAACGGAATCCGGCCAACGGCAAGCTGTCGGGATTCGTCGCTCCCGACGGACTGCCGGACGAGGGCCGGCTGCTCGTGATCGACGACATCTGCGACGGCGGCGGCACCTTCGCCGGTTTGGCCGATGCCATCCGCTGGACCAAACCCCGGCTGGCGCTGCACCTGTGGGTCAGCCACGGCTGCTTCACCGGACGCTGGCGGGACAACCTCGCCGGCTACGCCTCGATCACCAGTACCGACTCGCGCGCCACTCCCGACGGCGTACACGTCCAACCGCTGGAACCGTTCATCGTCCGCACCCTGGCAATCTGATCTGACGACAAGGACTAACACCATGACCATCGAAGCAACCACCACGCACCGACCGGAAACCGTTGCGGCCTTGGATGTCCTGATGGACACCGATGCCTACAAGCTGGACCACCGCCGCCAGTACCCGGCCGGCACGGAATACGTCTACTCCAACCTGACGGCCCGGGGCAGCCGCATCCCCGGAGTGTCCTGGACCGCCTTCTTCGGTCTGCAGGCCTACCTACGGGATTTGGGCCAAAAGTGGGGCGCCTTCTTCGCCGCTGACGTCGACGAGGTGTGCCGCGCCTACGTAGACCGCGTCACCCAGGTGCTGGGACCCAATGATGTTGGTGCCGAACATATCCGGCAACTGCACGCCTACGGGCGGTTGCCGCTGCGGGTACGGGCGCTGCCGGAGGGCAGCATCGTTCCGGTCGGCATCCCGTACCTGACCGTCGAGAACACCGCACCCGAGTTCTTCTGGCTGACCAACTACATCGAGACCGAGATGTCGGCCGCGCTGTGGCAGCCCATCACGTCGGCCACCACCGCCTGGCGCAACCGGACGCTGCTGGACGCCCGGGCGCAGGACAGCGGCGCCGACCCGGCCGCGGTGGACTGGCAGGGGCACGACTTCTCCTTCCGCGGCATGGCCGGCAGCGCGGCCGCCGCTGCGTCGGGGGCCGGACACCTGCTGGCGTTCACCGGCACCGACTGCCTGCCCGCATTGGGCTGGGTCGAGCGGAACTATCCAGGCTCACCGGAGGGCGCGGTGATTGGCGGCAGCGTGCCGGCGACCGAGCACAGCGTCATGTGCGCCGGCACCCAGGACGACGAGGTCGCGACATTCGCCCGGCTGTTGGACCTGTACCCGACCGGGATCGTGTCGATCGTCAGCGATACCTGGGACCTGTGGCACGTGTGCACCGGCATCCTGCCGACGTTGAAGGACGCGGTCACCGCGCGCGATGGCAAAGTGGTGATCCGCCCGGACAGCGGTGACCCCGAACGGATCCTGTGCGGCGACCCGGACGCCCCGGCAGGGAGCTCCGCGAACAAAGGCGTGGTGAACCTGCTGTGGGAGGTCTTCGGCGGTACCGTGAACGCTGCCGGCTATCGGGAGCTGGACCCGCACATCGGTGTCATCTACGGTGACTCGATCACCCACGACCGGGCGGACGCGATCACCGCCAACCTGATGGCACAGGGATACGTGTCCACCACGCCGGTACTGGGATTCGGTTCCTACACATACCAATACGTCACGCGTGACACGTTCTCGATCGCAATGAAGGCGACCTGGGTGCAGGTGGACGGCCGCGGCCGCGACATCGCCAAGGCGCCGGTCACCGACCCGGGGAAGCGCAGCGCACGGGGGCGGTTGGCTGTCGTCCGCGACGAGCGTGGGCAGTTGACCCTGGTGCAGGGTGCGTCCGGCGCTGTCGAGGCGACGGACGCCATGCGGACGGTGTTCGACGACGGCGTCGTCGTCAACCCCGTGTCCTTCGCCGAGGTGCGCGCTACCGTGCGACGTGACTGGGCGGTATACGCCGCTCGCGAGGAGGACGCCCGTAATGGCTGAGTCGCTGGCCACCTGGCTGAGCGTCGACGTCTTCGCGGTGAGCCCCGGCGCGGAGCCGGGGCTCATCCTGGCGCGCAGGCAACGCGCACCGCATCAAGGGGACTGGGCGCTGCCGGGCGTCGTGCTCGACGCCGCCAACGGGGAGACCGTTGCGGCGGCCGCACACCGGGCGCTGCGCGACCGGGCCGGCGCCGAACCCGTCGAAGGGCCGCCGACTGTGGCACTTGTGGTGTCCGACCCGCAGCGCGACGAGCGCGGTCACACCGTCTCCCTCGTGAACGTGATGCGTGCGGAACCCGGCGACGCCGCCCTGGTGGTCCAGGCCGGAGAACCCGTGCCGGACTTACCATTCGGGCACAACGAGATGGTCAGGGACACCGCCGCCACCGTGTCGCAACGACTGTTGTGGGACCCAGCGACGGTCGCGGCGATGTTCGGCGCGGGGTGCACGGCCGCCGAGGTCTGTGCGCTGACCGACCTGCTGTTCCATCTCTCGGAGCGCACCGGGGCCGAACCCATCCCGCTGGCCGCGATGCGACGACGGCTGGAACGGTCACCGCGGTTCATCGCGGACGGCAGTCGGCCTGCGCACACCAGGCCGGTGACGGTGTTTCAGGTGGCGGCCGAGTAGCCGCCTTGGTGCACCGGAAGTGACACCGCGCAGCCGTTATTGTCGGTGCCGTGTCACAGCAATTTCCCAGCGTTACCGTGTCCCCGTCGTGGCAGAGGCGCTTTGATTTCTTCAACGCCTACGGCCTGCCGAACTCTTCGCCGGAGTCCAAGGCGGCCTACCAGGCCATGTCGTTCATGGACCGGCTGAAGCTCACCTCGAACATCCTGGCTTTTCTGTTCGGCCCCATCTACTTCTTCGTCAAGGGCATGTGGCGCAAGGGCTTGACGCTGCTCGGAATCTTCTTCGCGGTCGAGGTGGTGCTCGTCGTGCTCGATGTGCCGGACAGCCTCGTTCGTGGCATCGGGTTCGGGCTGGCTGCGATCGCGATGACGACGGCGAACTACGCGTACTACCTGCATGTGGTTCGGGGCAGTCAGTCCTGGAACCTGTTCGAGGGGTACGGCAGGCTGCGCTAGCTGCCGTCGAGTTGCATCCGCTTGAGTTGCCGGGGGCTGAGTGCGGTCAGCCGGACGTCACCGCCGTAGATCGCCAGGACCCGCGGATCCATCACCCGGCGCCACAGCGTCGGGACAAGGCTGAGGACCAGCATCGCGGTGTAATTGCTCGGCAGTTGCGGTGCATCCTCGGCGTGCCGGATCCCTTGGTATCGATGCGACGGGTCCGTGTGGTGGTCTGAATGCCGCTGCAGATGCAGCAGGAACACGTTCATGATGACCGTGTTGCTGTTCCAGCTGTGCGCGGCGCGTAGGCGCTCGTAGCGGCCCGACGGCAGCTTCTGCCGGCGCAGGCCGTAGTGCGACAGGTAGTTCATTCCCTCCAGCAAGAAAATGCCGATGAGTGCCTGGCCGAATAGCCACGGCACGACCACCGGACGGAACCACAGCGCCAGGCCGGCGAACAGGATCGCGCTCAACAGCCAGGCGTTGAGGACGTCATTGCGCAGGCTCCAGCGTGAATGTCCTTGGCGGCGAAGGCGTTTGGTTTCCAGGCGCCAGGCTGAGCGGGTGCTGCCGACGACCGACCGCACGACGAAGAAGTACACGCTCTCGCCGAAGCGGGCGCTGGCCGGATCCTCGGGCGTCGCGACGCGGACATGGTGCCCGCGGTTGTGCTCGACGTAGAACTGCCCATACCAACTCTGCGCGAGGGCCAACTTGCTCAGCCACCGCTCGGCGCGTTCGCGCCGGTGCCCCAGTTCATGGGCTGCGTTGTTGGCGATGCCACCGGACAGCCCCACCGCGACCATCAGTCCGACCTTGTCGGCGAACGTCAACGTGACCCAGCCGCCGCCGGCCCACACCCAGCAGCCGAACGCCAGCGCAAGGTACTGCGTGGGCAGGAACATGTGAGTGGCGAAGCGGTAGAACTTGTCCTGCTGCAACTGGGCCAGAATGCGGTCGGGTGCGCGATCGTGCGTTTCACGTCCGACCAGATGGTCGGCGGTGGGCCCGGCGACCAGAATCAGGACGAGAGCGGTCCACCAGAAGATGTGCAGCCCGGTCGACCACACCAGCAGCCAGGACAGCGTCACCGCGCCAGGGGCGGCCGGAACCAGTAACCACAGGTATCGCTTGGGGTCGCGCCACGTGCTCTCAGCAACCTCTGAATCCACGTCTGGTGACCGCCGGTTCCGGCGATCCAATCGAGTGAGCGACGTGGTCATCGTGCCTTTATACAGCCACTGGTACGGACCCTCAACGCGGACGGCAAAAATATTTGCCAGTGTGTCTTAATTAACGTGGCTGAGCCGCTGTAGCTGCGGCTTTGTGGCGTGATTCGAATATGTGAGGAATTGCGGGCAATTTTACAACATTGCCAGGAAACTCCCAGAATTCGTAAATGGACGCGGCTCGCTGCGCAATTAATTTGCCCGGCGGTCAATAGTTGTTTCGAGCCGTCCAAGCAAAGCCGCTCAGCTACAGAAAACTCGGGTCCATGGGGTCTCCATGGGGTCTCAGCGGGGTCGCTGTGCGTGGGCGTCGCGGACCGCCGGTGCGGGCCGTCCGGCACGACGCGATGTCGGGCCGTGCGCACCGTGGAAAACGAGGCCGAAAACAAAGGACCGGCCTGGTGAGGCCGGTCCTGTGGAGCGGGCGACGGGAATCGAACCCGCGTAGCTAGTTTGGAAGACTAGGGCTCTACCATTGAGCTACGCCCGCGTGCACTGCTGCGATCACAGTACCGGCAGACAGTACCGGGACAGCGGCCGCCAATCCAATTGATGGTGTCGCGTGTCTAGGACGTAGTATCTCGACCGCGGTTAATGCGACCGCGACGAGGCACGGGGTGTAGCGCAGCTTGGTAGCGCATCCGCTTTGGGAGCGGAAGGCCGCAGGTTCAAATCCTGTCACCCCGACCACCAACTGATGGCAAGTACAAAAAACAAGGAGTAACGCTGTGAAGAGCACCGTGGAGCAGTTGAGCCCCACCCGGGTTCGCATCAACGTGGAGGTGCCCTTCACCGAGCTTCAACCCGAGTTCGCCCAGGCCTACAAGGAGCTGGCCAAGCAGGTCCGCCTGCCCGGCTTCCGTCCCGGCAAGGCCCCGGCCAAGCTGCTCGAGGCCCGCATCGGCCGCGGCGCGGTGCTGGAGCAGGTTGTCAACAGCGCCATCCCGGCCCGCTACGGCGAGGCCGTCACCGCCCAGGACGTCAAGCCGCTGGGCCAGCCGGAAATCGACATCACCAAGCTCGAGGACAACGACGAGCTCGTCTTCACCGCTGAGGTCGACGTCCGCCCGGAGATCACCCTCCCGGACCTGAAGGCCATCAAGATCACCGTCGACCCGATCGTCGTCAACGACGACGAGGTCGACGCCGAGCTGCAGAACCTGCGCGCCCGCTTCGGCACCCTGACCGGTGTCGAGCGCGCCGCCGCTGACGGCGACTTCGTCTCGATCGACCTGTCGGCCACCGTCGACGGCGAGGACGTGCCGGAGGCAAAGACCGAGGGCCTGTCGCACCAGATCGGTTCCGGTCAGCTGATCGAGGGCCTCGACGAGGCCATCATCGGCCTGAAGGCCGGCGAGTCCAAGGACTTCCCGACCACCCTGGCCGCCGGTGAGCACGCAGGCAAGGAAGCCCAGGTCTCCGTCACCGTCAAGTCGGTCAAGGAGCGCGAGCTGCCGGAGCCGGACGACGACTTCGCGCAGCTGGCCAGCGAATTCGACACCATCGCCGAGCTCAAGGAGAGCCTGGTCACCCAGGTTCGCCGGGTGAAGCAGATCGGCCAGGCCGAGCAGATTCGCGACAAGGCCGTCGAGACCCTGCTGGAGCAGATCGAGGTGCCGCTGCCCGAGGCCATCGTGCAGGCGACTGTCGACGAGACCGTCCACAACGCCGTCCACGGACTGGACCACGACGAGGCCAAGTTCGAGGAGCAGCTCAAGGAGCAGGGCAGCAGCCGCGAAGAGTTCGACGCCGACACGCGGACCAACGCGGAGAAGGCCGTCAAGACCCAGCTGTTGATGGACGCCATCGCCGACGAGCTGGACGTCAAGGTCGGCCAGGGTGACCTGATGGAGCGCATCGCGCTGATGGCCCGCCAGTACGGCATCGAGCCGCAGCAGCTGATCCAGATCCTGCAGCAGAACAACCAGCTGCCGTCCATGTTCGCCGACATCCGCCGCGGCATGACCATCGCCGCCGTGGTCAACGGAGCGACCGTCACCGACACCGATGGCAACACGGTCGACACTGCGGAGTTCTTCGGCCCCGCCGGTGGCGACGCCGAGGCTGCCGACGAGACCGAGGCTGCCGATGAGGTCGAGGCTCCGGCTCCGGACGCCGACGAGGCTCCGGCCGAGGACGCCAAGGACGAGAAGCCTGCCAAGGCCAAGAAGGCGAAGGCCGAGGCCAAGGATGAGGCCAAAGAAGCTGCCGACGAGAAGCCGGCCAAGGAGAAGAAGGCCAAGAAGGCCAAGAGCGAAGACTAGGTCTCCAAATCTGATCGTGGTACGGGTGCCGCAGGTGTCTTCAGTGATGCCTGCGGCACCGTCCGCTCTCGGCAACTGTGACGCTGTGAGCGAACTAGGCCGCGTCGGGGACTCGCGGCCGTCGGCCGTTGGTTAGTGTCGTGTGGACGAACTCGAGAAAGCAGGTATCCAGTCGTGACTGACATGCGTTCAAGCGCACCGGGGCTCAACCTCACGGACTCGGTCTATGAGCGTTTGCTTGCGGAGCGCATCATCTTCCTGGGCTCGCAGGTCGACGACGACATCGCCAACCGGCTGTGCGCCCAGATCCTGCTGCTGACGGCCGAAGACCCGTCCAAAGACATTCACATGTACATCAACTCGCCGGGTGGCTCGATCAGCGCCGGCATGGCGATCTTCGACACCATGGAGTTGTCGGAGTGCGACATCGCCACCTACGCGATGGGCATGGCCGCGTCGATGGGCGAGTTCCTGCTGGCCGCCGGGGCCAAGGGCAAGCGCCACGCGCTGCCGCACGCCCGGGTCCTGATGCACCAGCCGCTCGGTGGCGTCACCGGTAGCGCGTCGGACATCGCCATCCAGGCCGAGCAGTTCCACGTCATCAAGAAGGAGATGTTCCGGCTGAACGCGGAGTTCACCGGCAAGAGCGTCGAGCAGATCGAGGCCGACTCGGACCGCGACCGCTGGTTTACCGCGCAGGAAGCGCTGGAGTACGGCTTCGTCGACCACATCATCACCCGTGCAAACCTCAACGGCGGCAAGGGGGCCTCGAAGTGATCTCCAAGCATCTGAACCCGGAGCTGGCTCCGCAGGCGCGCTACATCCTTCCGCAGTTCACGGAGCGGACGCACACCGGCGAGCGCATCGTCGACCCCTACGCCAAGTTGTTCGATGAGCGCATCATCTTCCTGGGTGCCCAGGTCGACGACGTATCGGCCAACGACGTGATGGCCCAGCTGCTGGTGCTGGAGTCGCAGGACCCCGATCGCGACATCACCATGTACATCAACTCGCCGGGTGGCTCGTTCACCTCGCTGATGGCGATCTACGACACCATGCAGTATGTGCGTGCCGACATCCAGACGGTGTGCCTCGGTCAGGCCGCGTCGGCTGCCGCGGTGCTGCTGGCCGCCGGTTCGCCGGGCAAGCGCCTGGCGCTGCCGAACGCCCGCGTGCTGATCCACCAGCCGTCCCTCGGCGGCGTCATCCAAGGTCAGTTCTCGGACCTGGAGATCCAGGCCGCCGAGATCGAGCGTATGCGCACCCTCATGGAGGAGACGCTCGCACGTCACACCGGCCGGACCGCCGAGCAGGTCCGCAAGGACACCGACCGCGACAAGATTCTCACCGCGGCCGATGCCAAGGAGTACGGGATCATCGACACGGTTCTCGAGTACCGGAAGCTCTCGGCCCAGAAGGCCTGAGTCTTTCGACGCCCAGCGGCCGCCAACCTGTTCAGGTTGGCGGCCGCTGGCGTTTGTTCAGCCCTGACTGCCGGACGGGGGAATAGCCCGCATCGGCCGATAGCACCGGATACCCTCGGCCCATGCGGCCGGCCGGAATCGATTTCGGTGTTCTGGGCACGCTGCGGATGGCCGTCGACGACCACGACGTGCCGCTGGGCGCACCCAAGCAGCGAGCCGTCTTCGCGATGCTGTTGCTCAATCGCGGCCGCCCCGTGTCGGTGGACGCGCTGATCGACGCGGTGTGGGAGCAGTCGCCGGCCGCGGCTGCCCGCACCGCATTGCACTCCTACGTCTCCAATCTGCGAAAGATCCTGGCGGAGTCCGGAATGTCGCGGGAGAAGCTGGCCGCCGCACCGCCCGGCTATCGACTCGATGTGCCGGAGGATGCAACGGACCTCGGGCGGTTCGAGAAGGAAAAGGTCGCCGGGGTGCGGGCGGCTGCCGAGAGGCAGTTCACCACCGCAGCGGTGCGCCTCTCGGCCGCCCTGGCCGAATGGCGTGGTCCGGTCCTCGGTGATCTGTCCGACTTCGCCTTCGTCGACGCGGTCGCCGCCGCACTGGTCGACGACCGGATCGCGGTGGAGACCGCCCGCGCCGAGGCTGAAATCGCTTGTGGTCATGCAGCTCTGGTGATCGGACCGCTGGAATCGCTGGTCGCTGAACATCCCTACCGGGAACCGCTGTGGGTGCAGTTGATCACGGCCTACTACAGCTGCCAGAGACAGGCGGACGCGCTCGATGCGTTCCAGCGCGTGAAATCGATCCTGGCCGAGGACCTCGGTATCGATCCCGGCCAGGCGATAAGCGCTCTGCACCAACGGATTCTGCGTCAGGAACCGCTCGATGTGCAGGGGACTGCGCAAGCGACGGCGGTGCACACCATCGGCCGGCTCCGGCCGAGCACCACGCGATCGACGTCATCGAAAGCCGGGCTGCGCGATACGACCGGGCGGTGGTTCGCCTTGCGCGCAATGGCCACCCGGATCGGTCGCCTCGCCGACAACGACATCGTGCTCGACGCGGCGGACGTGAGCCGCTACCACGCCGTCATCGTCGACGCGGGTACCGGCCCGATCATGGTGGATCTGCGTTCTGCCAACGGCGTGTACGTGCAGGGCACCCGAATCGTGGCCAGTACCAATCTGTTCGATGGCGACCTCATCCGCATCGGCTCCCATGAGTTCACCGTCGAACTCGGGTAGGGCAATCCCAAGGATCCGCCAAGGGCGTCGGCGAACCATCGGTGCATGAAGATTTCGGTCCTGGTGGTGGCCGCAACAGTCACGTTCCTGAGCCTGGCGCCGACTGCGGCCGCTCAACGTTCGTGCGCTGCCTTGGGAGGGACGGCCGACGCCACCGGCATCTGCCGGATCCACGAGGTCGGGGCGGGGTATGAACGGACGGCCGCGTTCCCGGTCGACTATCCCGATCAACAGGCTGTCGCGGATTTTTTGGCCCAGGACGGCGACGGGTTCGTCGGCTGGGTGGAGAAGTACGGCAATGGCCGGGGGTACGAGGAGACCGTGACGCCGGCGGTGTACCGCTCGGCACAGACCCAGAGCCTGGTGCTCAAGATCGTGGACCCGACGGGCTTCGCCCATGAAGGACACCCGGCCATCCGGTTCCGGACGTTCACCTATGGCGCGGACGGGCCCATCACCATCGACACGTTGTTCGGTCCGGGTGCCGATCCGGTGGCCATTCTGACGCCGGTGGTGCAACGCATGTTGAAGGCGCGTGATGCGGCACTCATCGAACCGGACCGCGCCTCGTACCGGAACTTCGCACTGACCGATGAGGCCGTCACGTTTTTCTTCGGCGAGAGCCAACTCGTGGGCAACGGCGGCCCGCTCACGGTGGCGGTACCGGTAGGGGAGCTGGGCGGCCGGCTACAGGGGTAGGCCCGACAGTCCTGTGCTTGCGCTGGCCGCGAAACGTGTCGGCGGCTTCGATGTGCACACGGTAGGGTTGCGGATAGGTGAACAGCCCTGATCACAGGCCTGTCGAGCCAACGCCAACCGGCGCCGGGAAGACACGCCAGAATCACGGTCAGCGCGCCGACGGGTGGCAAGCCGCCGATCGGGCTATGTTCTCCTGCACACGGATAAATACCACCGGAGCGATTCGCCTCTTTCGGTCGCATCGCAACGGAGCGAACGGGTAGCGTCGGGATCACACCCGAAATAACCCACTATCTGGTGTAACGACTGACGGCGACCGGAGAAAGTAGGGCCTCACCCCATGGCGCGCATCGGAGACGGCGGTGACCTGCTGAAGTGCTCGTTCTGTGGAAAGAGCCAGAAGCAGGTCAAGAAGCTCATAGCGGGACCTGGCGTCTACATCTGCGACGAGTGCATCGACCTCTGCAACGAGATCATCGAAGAGGAGCTGGCCGACGCTGACGACGTCAAGCTCGACGAGCTGCCCAAGCCTCAGGAGATCCGGGACTTCCTCGAGGGCTACGTCATCGGCCAGGACAACGCGAAGAAGACGCTCGCCGTGGCCGTCTACAACCACTACAAGCGCATCCAGGCGCAGGAGAAGTCGCGCGACTCCCGGGCGGAGCCGGTCGAGCTCGCCAAGTCGAACATCCTGATGCTCGGGCCTACCGGTTGCGGCAAGACCTACCTGGCGCAGACCCTGGCCAAGATGCTCAACGTGCCGTTCGCCATCGCCGACGCGACCGCGCTGACCGAGGCCGGCTACGTCGGCGAGGACGTCGAGAACATCCTGCTGAAGCTGATCCAGGCCGCTGACTACGACGTCAAGCGTGCCGAGACCGGCATCATCTACATCGACGAGGTCGACAAGATCGCCCGCAAGAGCGAGAACCCGTCGATCACGCGCGATGTGTCCGGTGAGGGCGTGCAGCAGGCGCTGCTGAAGATCCTCGAGGGCACGCAGGCGTCGGTGCCGCCGCAGGGCGGGCGCAAGCACCCGCACCAGGAATTCATCCAGATCGACACCACCAACGTGTTGTTCATCGTGGCGGGCGCGTTCGCCGGTCTCGAGAGGATCGTCTCCGACCGCGTCGGCAAGCGCGGTCTCGGCTTCGGTGCCGAGGTGCACTCCAAGGCTGAGATCGACACCCAGGACCACTTCGCCGAGGTGCTGCCCGAGGACCTGATCAAGTTCGGTCTGATCCCCGAGTTCATCGGCCGTCTGCCGGTCGTGGCGTCGGTGACCAACCTGGACAAGGAATCGTTGGTGTCGATCCTGTCGAAGCCGAAGAACGCGTTGGTCAAGCAGTACGTCCGGCTGTTCGAGATGGACGGGGTGGAGCTCGAGTTCACCGACGAGGCCCTCGACGCCATCGCCGACCAGGCCATTCACCGCGGGACCGGTGCCCGTGGCCTGCGCGCCATCATGGAAGAAGTCCTGCAGCCGGTGATGTTCGACATCCCGAGCCGCGACGACGTCGCCAAGGTGGTCGTCACCAAGGAGACCGTCCAGGACAACGTGCTGCCGACCATCGTGCCGCGCAAGGCAGCGCGGTCCGAGCGTCGCGACAAGAGCGCTTAGTTCTCTGAAAAGGCAAAGCCCCCGCCGCGGCGGGGGCTTTGCCTTTTTGCGCTGCTACCTGATTACGCGGTCGGGCCGGGTGTAGACGTTCATCGACTCGCCGCGCAGGAACGCCACGAGTGTGAGCCCGGCCTGGCTGGCCAGGTCGACCGCCAACGAGGACGGCGCGGACACCGCTGCGAGCACGGGGATGCCGGCCATGACGGCTTTCTGTGTCAGTTCGAACGACGCCCGGCCGCTGACCAGCAGGACGGTGTCGGTCAGCGGAATGCGGTCGTGCTCGAGTGCCCACCCGATCACCTTGTCCACCGCGTTGTGTCGGCCGATGTCCTCGCGGGCGACGAACATCTCTCCCACGGCGCTGAAGAGCGCGGCGGCGTGCAAGCCGCCGGTGCTGTTGAACACCTTCTGGGCCTGGCGCAGCCGCTGTGGCATCGCTGTGAGCACGTCGGAGGTGACGCTGGTCGGGTCGTCGCCGGGGGAGTAGTGGCTGACGGTTCGGACCGCATCGATGGACGCCTTGCCGCACACGCCGCATGACGAGGTGGTGTAGAAATTGCGCGTCACGTCAACGGACGGCGGCGGGACGTGCGGTGCCAACGTCACGTCGAGCACGTTGTAGGTGTTGGCGCCATCTTCGGTGGCGCCCCGGCAGTATGCGACGCGAGCGATGTCGCCGCGGCGCGCGATCACGCCCTCGGTGAGCAGAAACCCTTGGGCCAGTTCCACATCCGAACCCGGCGTCCGCATCGTCACGGTGAGGGGAGTGCCGTTGACCCGGATTTCCAGGGGTTCCTCGACTGCCAGGGTTTCCGGGCGGGATACCGCGCCGCTGGCGGTGACGTGTTCGGCTCGGCGCCGTGCGGTTACGCGACCCATGGCTGGTCAGATCCCGCCCTCGCTGCGATCGGCCCCCGGGGCAAGCCTGATCACCACAGCCTTGGATACCGGGGTATTGGATTTTCGGGCGGTGTGGTCCAGCGGGATCAGCGGATTGGTCTCGGGGTAGTAGGCCGCGGCATTACCGACTGGGGTCGAATAGGGCACCACCAGAAAGTCTTTCGCACGGCGCTCGTGGCCGTCGAATTCGGACACCAAGTCGACGCGGCTGCCTTCTTGCAGACCCAACGCCGCGATATCGGCCGGGTTGACGAACACCACCCGGCGGCCGCCCTTGACGCCGCGGTAGCGGTCGTCCAGGCCGTAGATGGTGGTGTTGTACTGGTCGTGGCTGCGCAGCGTCTGCAGTACCAGCCGGCCTTCGGGTACCGGCACCCATTCGACGGGTTCGGCCGAGAAGTTGGCTTTGCCTGTGTGCGTGGGGAACTCGCGGGAATCCCGGGGTGGGTGCGGCAGCTGGAAGCCATCAGGCTGGCGGACCCGGGTGTTGTAGTCGGCGCATCCGGGGACGACGTCGGCGATGGCGTCACGGATGCCGTCGTAGTCGGCGTTGAAGGATTCCCACGGCACGGGGTGGTCGGGGCCCAGCAGCTTGCGGCCCAACTGGCAGACGATGGCGACCTCGCTGCGCACGCAGTCGCTGGGCGGGGTCAGCCCACCGCGCGACAGATGCACCATCGACATCGAGTCCTCCACCGACACCAGCTGCTTGCCGCCGGCCTGAAAATCCTTGTCGGTGCGGCCCAGCGTCGGCAGGATCAGTGCGGTGCGGCCGTGCACCAGGTGACTGCGGTTGAGTTTCGTCGAAATCTGCACCGTCAGCGTGCAATTGCGCATCGCCGCGGCGGTCACGTCGGTATCGGGGGTGGCGGAGACGAAGTTGCCGCCCATCCCGACGAAAACCTTGGCGTGCCCGTCACGCATGGCGCGTATCGCATCCACCGTGTCGTGACCGTGCTTGCGTGGAGAGGTGATCCCGAAGCGGGTGTCGAGCGCGGCCAGGAACTCTTCGGGCATCTTCTCCCAGATGCCCATGGTCCGGTCACCCTGCACGTTGGAGTGCCCGCGCACGGGACACACTCCCGCTCCGGGTTTTCCGATCATGCCGCGCATGAGCAGGAGGTTGGTGGCCTCGCCGATGGTGGCCACCGCGTGCGTGTGTTGGGTCAGGCCCATCGCCCAGCAGATGATGGTGCGCTCCGACCGGGCCAGCGCCTCGGCAACCCGGTGCAGCTGCTCCTGGCTGATCCCGCTGGCCTCGGTGACGGTGTCCAGTTCGATTGCGCGGGTGCGGGTTTCGTATTCCTCGAAGCCGGCACAGTGGCGGGCGATGAAGTCGCGGTCCAGCACCGTCCCTGGTTCGCGGTCTTCGGCTTCCAGCAGCAGCCGACCCAGCCCGGCGAACAGGGCCATGTCGCCGCCGATGCGGATCTGCACGAACTCGTCGGCGATGGGCACCCCGTGGCCGACGACGCCGTGCACCTTCTGCGGGTCCTTGAATCGCATCAATCCGGCCTCGGGCAGCGGGTTGATGGCGATGATCTTGGCGCCGCCCGCTTTGGCCTTCTCCAGCACCGACAGCATGCGGGGGTGGTTGGTGCCCGGGTTCTGTCCGGCGATGACGATGCAGTCGGCATGGATGACGTCGTCGACGGTGACCGAGCCCTTGCCGATGCCGATCGATTCGACCAGGGCGGTGCCTGACGACTCGTGGCACATGTTCGAGCAGTCCGGCAGGTTGTTGGTGCCGTAACTGCGCACGAGCAATTGGTACAGGAATGCGGCCTCGTTGCTGGTGCGGCCCGAGGTGTAGAACAGCGCTTCGTCGGGGCTGCTGAGGGCCGTCAATTCCTGGGCGATCAACGCGTAGGCGTCGTCCCAGTCGATCGGGCGGTAGTGGGTGTCGCCGGGTGCCAGCACCATGGGGTGGGTGAGCCGGCCTTGCTGGGACAGCCAGTACTCGGGCCGGTCGGCCAGGTCGGCCACCGAATGCCGGGCGAAGAACTCCGGGGTGACGCGGCGCAGCGTGGCTTCTTCTGCCACGGCCTTGGCGCCGTTTTCGCAGAACTCGGCGAGCTTGCGGCCGCCGTGTTCCTCCGGCCAGGCGCAGCCCGGACAGTCGAACCCGTGCCGCTGGTTGATCTTGCTGAGCGTCTCGGCGGTGCGCAGCGGCCCCATCTGCCGAAGTCCCCGCTGCATGCTGACCATCACGGCCTTGACTCCCGCGGCTTCGTGTTCGGCGCCGGTGACCGTTACCGCGTGTTCGTCGTAGGTGGCGTCAACATCGTGGCCGTCTCTGACCGTGGTCATCTTCCCAATCTAATCCCCGTAATCGGCGATCCCGGCCTGGAAGCGGGGCGCGAGCCATCGGTAATTCATATGCCGCGATAGGTGGCGCCTATCGCCCGTGGTACGGCGTCCGCCAACCCGGGTATCGCCGGCGGACGGTCGCGGCTCGAGGACCTAAGCCCCTAGCTGAATATACGGGAGGGGGTATTGTTCGAGGAGGTGTGATCAATACCCCCACCCGTATTGATCGGGGTTGGAATATGATACCCCTGGGGGTACTTGATATACCCATAGGGGTATAGCTCAGAGTGGTGCTACCCAACTAGGAGAAAGAAGCCGTGATGATCCTCCAGCAGTATTACCTGGATTGCCTGTCGCACGCGTCCTACCTGATCGGTGACGAAACCACCGGACGCGCAGTCGTTGTGGACCCGCAGCGCGACGTGGCCGGATATGTCGCCGATGCCAAAGAGCGCGGGCTGACCATCGAACTGGTCATCGAGACCCACTTTCACGCGGACTTCCTCTCCGGGCACCTCGAGCTGGCGAAGGCCACCGGCGCCAAGATCGTCTACTCGTCCGTCGCCGAGACCGAGTTCGACTCGATGGGTGTCGCCGACGGTGAGCGGTACTCGCTGGGCGACGTGACGCTGGAGTTCCGGCACACCCCGGGACACACCCCCGAGTCGATGAGCGTGGTGGTCTACGAGCACGCGGATGACCAGACGCCCTACGGCGTCATGACCGGGGACACGCTGTTCATCGGCGATGTGGGCCGCCCCGACCTGCTGGCCTCGATCGGCTACACGCGCGAGGAACTGGCGGACAAGCTCTATGACTCGTTGCATGACAAGTTGATGACACTGCCCGACGCGACCCGGGTGTACCCGGCACATGGTGCGGGCTCGGCATGCGGCAAGAATCTGTCGACCGACCTGTGGTCGACGATCGGTGATCAGAAGGCGACGAACTACGCGCTGCGGGCTGCCGACAAAGCCTCGTTCATGAACCTCGTCACCGAAGGGCAGCCGCCCGCACCGGGCTATTTCGTCTACGACGCGATCCTGAACCGCAAGGACCGAGAGCTGTTGGACGAGACCAAGATGCCGACGGCGATGACCTACGAGCAGGCCCGCAAGGCGATCGACGCCGGCGCTGTTTTGGTGGACGGGCGTGGACCCGAGGAATTCGCGCTGGGCCATCTGCGTGGCGCGGTCAACATCGGCCTGCAAGGTCGTTACGCAGAGTTCGCCGGTTCGGTCCTACCGTCCGATGTCGACATCGTGCTGTTTACCGAACCCGGTCAGGAACTCGAGGGTAAGAACCGGCTCGCCCGCATCGGCTTCGACCGGGTGATCGGCTACGTGGCCGAGCCGTACGCGGTGTTGGTTGACCACCCCAGTGATGTCCGGGTGGCATCGAGGCTGACCGCCAAGGCTTTTGGTGAACGGGCCGCCGAACTGCCGAACCTGCAGATCGTCGATGTCCGCAACCCCGGTGAGGTTGCGGCCGGGGCCATCCCGAACGCCATCGGCATCCCGGTGGGGCAGTTGCCCACTCGGCTGGCTGAGCTGGACCCCGCCAAACCGACCGTCGTCTATTGCGCCGGTGGGTATCGCTCATCGGTCGCAGCAAGCCTGTTGCGGCGGAACGGATTCAACGACGTCAGTGACATCGTGGGCGGGTATGGCGCCTGGGCAGAAGCCGTCGAGAACGCCTGAAGATCGGAGACATCACAGATATGACCATCACTGCCAAGCACCAGATCCTGATCGTCGGCGGCGGGACCGCCGGCATCACGGTCGCCGCCCGGTTGCTCCGCAAGGGCTACACCGACGTCGCGGTCATCGAACCCTCGGACAAGCACTACTACCAACCGCTGTGGACGCTCGTCGGCGGCGGACAGGCGCAGGTGTCCGCGACCGAGCGCGCCGAATCCTCGGTGATGCCCAAGGGCACGACCTGGATCAGGAACGCCGCGAGCGCTTTTGATCCCGATAGCAACACGGTGACGTGCGCCGACGGTGCGACGTATGAGTACGACGCACTGGTGGTCTGCCCTGGTATCCAACTGGACTGGGATCGCACCGAGGGGCTGGCGGACACTCTGGGCCGCGACGGCGTCTCGTCGAACTACCGATTCGACCTCGCGCCGCGGACCTGGGATTTCATCCGGAACCTGCGGTCGGGTACCGCGGTCTTCACGGTTCCCTCCGGAGCCATCAAGTGTGCCGGAGCTCCGCAGAAGATCGCCTATCTGGCGTCTGACTACTGGCGATCGCAGGGCGTGCTCAAGGACATCGACGTGCACCTCGTCATGCCGGGAGCGCGGCCGTTCGGGATTCCCGCGATCGCGGACAGCCTCGACAAGGTGATCGCCGACTACGGCATCACCTTGCACACCAACTCCGAGGTGACGTTGGTCGACGCGGCGTCGCACAAGGTCGGCGTCACCAGTGTCGCGGCGGGTGGGACCGACGCGATGCTGCCCTACGACGTCCTTCATGCCGTGCCGCGGCAGTCCGCACCGGACTGGATCAAGCACAGCCCGCTGTCGACTGGTGACGCAATGGGTTACGTCGACATCGACAAGCACACCATGCAGCACGTGCGGTATCCGAATGTCTTCAGCCTCGGCGACGCCGGTTCGTCGCCGAATTCGAAGACCGGCGCCGCCATCCGCAAGCAGGCCCCGGTGGTGGTCGCCAATATCGATTCCGTCCTGAACGGCCGGCCACTGCGCGCGTCCTACGACGGTTACTCGTCGTGCCCGATCGTCACCTCGTCGCACGCGATGCTGCTCGCCGAGTTCGACTATGACCTGAATCTGGAACCTTCGTTCCCACTACTCAATCCGACGACCCCGCACCGGGCGTACTGGTACCTGAAGAAGTACGGGCTTCCGTTCATGTATTGGAATCTCATGCTGAAAGGTCTGGCCTGACAAGGCAATTGCATCACAACGAAAGGAGATCGCAATGACCACCAAAACCTTGACGGCCGCCGATTTCGAGGCGACCATCACCGACAACCCGATCGTGCTCATCGATTTCTGGGCATCGTGGTGCGGTCCGTGCCGCGCCTTCGCTCCGGTATTCGATCGATCGGCGCAGTCGCACCCCGATGTGGTGCACGCCAAGGTCGATACCGAAGCACAGCAGCAGCTTGCCGCGGCCCTCGAAATCCAGGCGATCCCAACGATCATGGCGTTCCGCGACGGCGTCCTCGTCTACCGCCAGCCCGGCGCGATACCGGCTGCGGCCCTCGAGGATCTGATCACCCAGGTCAAGGAACTCGACATGGCCGACGTGCGGGCCCACATCGCAGGCAAGACGCACAAGACGCCCTGACCGACGCGACCCGCCGTTCCGCTCGAGGAGAGTGAAGTTCCGTGAATGTCGTTCTCGCCCTTGGCCTGGGCGCTGTCATAGGCGTCCTGCTCGGCCTACTCGGCGGAGGCGGGTCCATCCTGGCGGTGCCGGCGTTGGTCTATGTGCTGGGGCTCGGGATTGAGCAGGCAATTCCGTTGTCGCTGTTGGTCGTCGGCATCGCGTCGGCGGTCGGCGCGATGCCGAAGATTCGTGCCGGGCACGTTCAATGGCGGTTGGCTGCCATCTTCTCGGCCGCCGGCATCCCGGCAACGTTCGTCGGCAGCGCCATCGGCCGTCATCTGCCGCAGCCGGCGCTGCTCGTCGGCTTCGCGGTGGTGATGGTGCTGGCCGGAATCCGGATGCTGCAGGACAACGGCGGCACCGGTACCGCCTGCAAGGTGGGCGACTCGGGAATCAACTGGCGCCGCTGTGCCTCCAGGTCGATTCCTGCGGGCTTCCTCGTCGGCCTGCTCACCGGACTCTTCGGTGTCGGCGGCGGCTTTCTGATCGTTCCGGCGCTGGTGTTGATGCTCGGGGTGGAGATGCCCGTCGCGATCGGTACCTCGCTCCTCATCATCGTCGCGAACTCGGTGGCGGGTCTCCTGTCTCATCTGAGCGGCACCAGCATCGACTGGACCATCGCCGCGGCTTTCGTCGGCACGGCGATCGTCGGTTCGTTGATCGCCGGCCACCTCGGCACCCGGCTCGACACCCGGCGGCTGCAGCATGGATTCGCCTATCTCGTCTTCGCCGTCGCGGCGTATGTCCTTGTCGACACCATCGTCGTGAGCTGGTAGCCGTCACGAGTGCGTTGTCGGTAACAGCCGGGCCGCCGCCGGACGATGTCGCGAATCTTCACCGAACCGACATGTTGCCGCCCCGTCGCCGGACGTGCACGGTTGCCCAGCTTCTGGACAATGGCGGTATGGATACCGATACCGGTCGTGGTACGCCGGGTCGCCGCGCCTGGGCCGACCCGCTGGCGTTGGGGTTCCAGGCGCACCGGCAGCTGATGTTGCTACGTCTGCGTTGGCACGGCCGCCGCCTGGACACCCGTCCAGACGGCCAGCCGGACTGACGCCTAATCGCTTGCGCCACCAGCGTTTTCCGGTGCGGCGGCAGAGGTGCCCAATGGCGCCGACGGCCATCTCCGAGTGTTAGCGACGACGACTACTGGCGAGTAGCCGGTTTCTTAGGAATACTCGGTCACCGGACGTGACCAATGCCACATAATTGATCGGTGTGAACACCTGTCAAGTCACGGACCTGCGCATTTATTGGGTCGCAACCCAGCCGTCATCGGCGCGTCCGGGTCAGCCCACCCTAAGAGAAGTGCAATAATCGGTACTAGCAGTGACATCAAAATTTTGGCGGCGCCGAGCTGGCGATCGTGAGGGCCGCTTTGCGGCGTCTCCGGAAACAGTGCGACGGACTCCGAAACAGAGTGTGAAAGGCAGGCGTCGTGGGTCTTAACGACGGCGACAACGGCACCTCGCGGCAGAAGCTCGAGAAGGTCGTCATCCGCTTCGCTGGTGACTCCGGTGACGGTATGCAGCTGACCGGTGACCGGTTCACTTCGGAAGCCGCGCTCTTCGGCAATGACCTTGCGACGCAGCCGAACTACCCCGCCGAGATCCGCGCACCACAGGGCACCCTGCCCGGCGTGTCGTCGTTCCAGATCCAGATCGCGGATTACGACATCCTCACCGCCGGTGACCGCCCCGACGTGCTGGTCGCCATGAACCCGGCCGCGCTCAAGGCCAACGTTGCCGACCTGCCGCGCGGCGGCATGATCATCGCCAACTCCGATGAGTTCACCAAGCGCAACCTGGCCAAGGTCGGGTACGAAGAGAACCCGCTGGAGAACGACGAACTGTCCGAGTTCGTGGTCATCCCCGTCGCGATGACCACGCTGACCCTGGCCGCGGTCGAGGCCATCGGCGCGACCAAGAAGGACGGTCAGCGCGCCAAGAACATGTTCGGGCTCGGCCTGCTGTCCTGGATGTACGGCCGCGAGCTGGAGCACAGCGAGGCCTTCATTCGCGAGAAGTTCGCCCGCAAGCCCGAGATCGCCGAGGCCAACGTGCTGGCGCTCAAGGCCGGCTGGAACTACGGCGAGACCACCGAGGCCTTCGGCACCACCTACGAGGTGGCCCCGGCCAAGCTCAAGTCCGGTGAATACCGTCAGATCTCCGGCAACACGGCCATGGCGTACGGCATCGTCGCCGCCGGTCAACTCGGTGACATTCAGGTGGTGCTCGGCACCTACCCGATCACCCCGGCCAGCGACATCCTGCACGAGCTGTCCAAGCACAAGAACTTCAATGTCCTGACCTTCCAGGCCGAGGACGAGATCGCCGGTATCGGCGCGGCCATCGGTGCCTCGTACGGCGGTGCGCTGGGCGTGACCAGCACCTCGGGTCCCGGCGTCTCGCTGAAGTCCGAGGCCATCGGCCTCGCGGTGATGACCGAGCTGCCGCTCATCGTCATCGACGTGCAGCGCGGTGGCCCGTCCACCGGGCTGCCGACCAAGACCGAGCAGGCCGACCTGCTGCAGGCGCTCTACGGCCGCAACGGCGAGTCGCCCGTCGCGGTGCTGGCGCCGTGCTCCCCGTCGGATTGCTTCGACATCGCGGTGGAGGCGGCGCGGATCGCCATCACCTACCACACCCCGGTGATCATCCTGTCCGACGGCGCGATCGCCAACGGCTCCGAGCCGTGGCGCATCCCCGACATCGCGAGCTACCCGGCCATCGAGCACACCTTCGCCAAGCCGGACGAGCCGTTCCAGCCCTACGCGCGCGACCCCGAGACGTTGGGTCGCCAATTCGCCATCCCGGGCACCCCGGGCCTGGAGCACCGCATCGGTGGTCTGGAAGCGGCCAACGGCTCCGGCAACATCTCCTACGAGCCCAAGAACCACGACCTCATGGTCCGGTTGCGTCAGCTCAAGATCGACGGCATCAAGGTCCCCGACCTCGAGGTCGACGACCCGAGCGGCGAAGCCGAACTGCTGATGCTCGGTTGGGGCAGCTCCTACGGTCCCATCGGTGAAGCCTGCCGCCGGGCCCGTCGCAACGGCATCAAGGTTGCGCATGCTCAGCTGCGCCACCTCAACCCGTTCCCGGCCAACCTCGAAGAGGTCCTGCGCAAGTACGACAAGGTCGTCGTGCCGGAGATGAACCTCGGCCAGTTGGCGCTGCTCCTGCGCGGCAAGTACCTGGTCGATGTCCAGTCGGTGACCAAGGTCGAGGGCATGGCGTTCCTGGCAGATGAGGTCGAGGGCATCATCAGCGCGGCGCTGGACGGATCGTTGCGCGAAAAGGAAACTGACAAGGCCAAGTTCGCACGGTTGGCAGCCGCCACCGTGGAAACCGGTGTGGGAGCAAACGCATGACGGATCTGATCGGTGCTGATCTGGGCCTGACCGAAGCCCTCAGCAAGACTGCCCTGGTTCCGACTACGGACCAGCCGCAGAAGGGCAAGGACTTCACCAGCGACCAGGAGGTGCGCTGGTGCCCGGGTTGTGGTGACTACGTCATCCTCAACACCATCCGCAACTTCCTGCCGGAGCTGGGCCTGCGCCGCGAGAACATCGCGTTCGTCAGCGGAATCGGCTGCTCCAGCCGGTTCCCGTACTACCTGGAGACCTACGGGTTCCACTCGATCCACGGTCGTGCCCCGACCATCGCCACCGGCCTGGCGCTGGCGCGTCCGGACCTGTCGGTGTGGGTCGTCACCGGTGACGGTGACGCGCTGTCGATCGGCGGTAATCACCTGATCCACGCGCTGCGCCGCAACATCAACATCACGATCCTGCTGTTCAACAACCGGATCTACGGCCTGACCAAGGGCCAGTACTCGCCGACCTCCGAGGTCGGCAAGGTCACCAAGTCGACCCCGATGGGTTCGCTGGACCAGCCGTTCAACCCGGTGTCGCTGGCCCTGGGCGCCGAGGCCACGTTCGTCGGCCGGGCGCTGGACTCCGACCGCAAGGGTCTGACCGAGGTGCTCAAGGCCGCGGCCGCCCACCGCGGCGCTGCCATCGTCGAGATCCTGCAGGACTGCCCGATCTTCAACGACGGTTCCTTCGACGCCCTGCGCAAGGAAGGCGCCGAGGAGCGGCTGATCAACCTGCAGCACGGCCAGCCGATCACCTTCGGCGCGGAGAACGAGTACTGCGTGACCAAGTCCGGCTACGGACTGGAGATCGGCAAGACCGCTGACGTCGACCCCGGTGACATCGTGGTGCACAACGCGCACATCGACGACCCGGCCTACGCGTTCGCGCTGTCGCGCCTGTCGGAGCAGAACCTGGAGCACACCGTGATGGGCATCTTCCGTCAGGTGAACCGGCCGACCTACGACGACGAAGCGCGTGCGCAGGTGAAGTCGGCGATGGATTCCAAGGCGCACGACACCGCCGCTCTGCAATCCTTGCTGCGTGGCAAGGACACCTGGACAGTCGACTGAACCTGACGCTTTGACCGAGGACGCCCCGCTGGCCGCAGTTGTATTGGCCGGCGGGGCGTCTCGTCGTATGGGGCGGGACAAGGCCACCGTGCGGTTCCGCGGATCGGTGGGGGAGATCACCTTCGTCGAGCAGGTGGTGGCGACCCTGCGATCCCGGTGCGCGCGGGTGTTCGTGATCGCCGCTCGTGGCCAGGCGCTGCCCGACCTGGATGCGGAGGTGCTGCGGGATGCGACGCCCGGCATCGGACCCCTGTTGGCCACTGCGCGTGGGCTGCGTGCCGCGGCCGATGCCGGATATGCGCGCGCCTTCGTGTGCGCCGTGGATATGCCGTATCTGACAGTCGAGCTGATCGATGAACTCGCCGGGCACGCGGCGCGCGTGGACGCCGATGTGGTGCTGCCCTGGGACGGCCGCGATCACTATTTGGCGGGCATCTACCGGACCGCGCTGGCCACCCGGGCCGACGAGCTGGTGGCCCGCGGGCGGCGGAGCATGCGGGCACTGGTCGACACCGCCGACACCCAGCGGGTGGTGATGGACCGGCAGCGGGCACTGGTCAACGTCAACAGCCCCGCCGACTTCGTCTGAGCAACTCAGCAAAGGTCCATGGCGGGGCTGCGTATTCACGAATTTCTCTACGTTCGGCGAATTTGAATTATCGGTATTTCCGCGATTCGTAACGAATGCGCAAATGAAACCGCGCAATTCTGTGCAATTCGCCGGCCGTTCGATGATCGAATTTCGAACATGCTGTGGCACAACGGATTTGGGTGATCGCGGGCCGGGCCGTTGTTTAACGGCGTCTGAACGGTTCGCGTCGTAGGCATGAAAAGTCCTGATTGGTGCCGGTGTCGAGTGGCTCGTTCCACCTCGATGCGGTTTGACGCGCCCGTCGGCAGCGAACTGAAGCCCTGGCGTCACTGGGTTTCACGATGCGACACGCCGGAGGTTTAGCGCCGACACTGCTGAAATGCGCCGCTGACCTGCGACGACTGTGACTCGTGTGAATTGAATTTTGTGCGCCAGGCCACAATTTGATGGTGACCTCTATCACGAAATGTTGTCGAACGGTGATTTGTTAGGGCCGCTTTATACATCGCGTGACCTGCTTATGTTCCTCTCAGGATCAACCGTGATCTGCCTGTTATCTGGCTGGGATGGGTTCGACATAGCGAGCCGAATACTTGCTACGGTCCTCGTGCTGCTCCAAGAGAGCAAACAACTGAAAAAACCATGAACCTGCGTGTGAGCGGGATCGCGGTGGGAACAGAGCACAAGGCCTGTTGCCCGTGGCGTCCGCCGGCTTCGAGCCCGGACCGATCAAGCCGCCCCCGCTGTCGTGTCTGACCGAGACGGCACGATTCAGCCCCCTACGCCTGCCCGGCAGGCAGCACGTCGCACCGCCTATGTGCGGGCGATGGATGGCGCGCGCTCGGCGAGAGGAACGAAGTGAAGAACATCCGCACAACGCTTGGACTGGTTGCCGTTGCTGGGGCAGTTGCTGTGGCCCCGATGGTCATCGGTACCGGTACCGCGAACGCGGACAGCGGGGTCAACTGGGACGCCGTTGCAGCTTGCGAATCTGGTGGTAACTGGGGCATCGCCACCGGTAACGGCTACTACGGTGGCCTGCAGTTCACCATGGGCACCTGGCACGCCCACGGCGGCTCCGGCTCGCCGTCGTCGGCCAGTCGCGAAGAGCAGATCCGGGTTGCCGAGAACGTTCGTGCCAGCCAGGGCATGGGTGCCTGGCCGGTCTGCGGCCGCCGGGGTTAACTCCGCGCGCCTACGAGCGCCACAACCGCTCGAACGTGACGACAGAGGGTGTCGGACCATATGGTCCGACACCCTCTGTCGTTGCCGGAGCCATCCTGGGTGATCCGTCACCTGATGAAACGATGGGGGCATGGCGACGCATGACATCGCGACCAGCCTCGGCACCCTGCATCTTGACGTCACCGGCTCCGGTGACCCGATCCTGCTGATGCCCAGCCTGCTGACCGACCACACGCTCTACGCCGCGCAGGTGGCCCACTTCTCCGGTAGATACACCACGATCGCGGTCGACCCGCCCGGGCAGGGACGCAGCCAGCCGCTGCGCGGCGCCTTCACCTTCGAGGAGAGTGCTCGGGCATATGTCGACGTCCTGGACGGGCTGGGGCTGCCGTGGGCACATCTGGTGGGCAATTCGTGGGGCGCCATGATCGGCGGCGCGATCTCTGCGATCTTCCCGGACCGGGTCGGGTGCGCCGTACTGCTCAACGGCACCGCATCGGAGGGGCCTCGATGGGATCGTCTGCAGCTCGCGCTGGCGGCGCGGCTGACCCGACTGGCCGGGCGCCCACTCTTCGTGCGGTCGACGGTGGTGCCGCGCTTCCTCGGGGTGACCACCCGCCGGCAGCGTCGCGACCTGGTCGACGGACTCGTGGGAATGATCAGGCGCAACAACGCGCGGTCCGCCAGCTTTGCGGTGGAGAGCATCGTGGTCCGGCGTCCGGACCAGCACGCGTTGTTCGGCCGCATCGGCGTTCCCACGCTCGTGGTCGCCGGCCGTGAAGACGAGAGCTTTCCGGTCGCCGAAGTGCGCCGGATGGCCGAGGCGATTCCGGGCTCGGAACTGGTGGTCCTGGAGCAGGTCGGGCACCTGGCCGCATATGAGGCGCCGGACACCGTCAACGCTCTCATCGACGACTTCCTCGACCGCCACCGCCGCCGATAATCGGGTGAGGCGCCGAGCCGTCATGTGCTAACAACGGAGTATGGCCGTGACCCCGTTCGATGACCTGGATGCCTACCTCCGTCTGCCCCGGGTGTCCGGGCTCGCAGTGTCGCCCGACGGCCGTCGCGTCGTCACGATGATCAGTGAGCTGACTGACAAGGGCAACGAATTTGTCACCGCAGCTTGGGAACTCGACCCGGACGGGCAGCGCGACGCGCGCAGGCTGACGTACGGGGCCAAAGGGGAGTCCCAGCCGGCCTTCACCGCGGCCGGCGATCTGCTGTTCGTCGCGGCACGAGCCACCGATTCCGACGACGATCCGCCCGCGGCGCTGTGGCGCTTACCGGCGAACGGCGGTGAAGCGCAACGGATTCTCGAGCTGTCGGGCGGCGTCAGCGCGGTGCACGCCGCCCGTTCTGCTGACGTCGTGGTGGTGACGGCGCCGATGCTCCCGTCGGCCGGCACGCCCGACGACGACAAGCGCCTGCGCACGCTGCGCAAAGACAACAAAGTCTCGGCCATCCTGCACACCGGCTATCCGGTACGGCACTGGGATCACGACCTGGGGCCGGATCACGCGCACCTGCTCCGTGTCGAATCCGGTGCGGCTCAGGACATCACGCCGCAGCCCGGTATGGCGTTGAACGAAGCCACCGTGGATATCAGTGCCGACGGGACCTTCGCGGTCGCGTCCTGGGAGATACCCGCACCGGGGGCGGCATTGCGCAGTGTCCTGGTTCGCATCGACATCGGCACCGGCGAGCGCACGGTGATCGCCGACGACCCCGGTGCCGACCTGGGCGGCCCGGCGATCTCGCCCGATGGCAGCGCGGTCGCTTTCCTCCGCGAGACGCATTCGACGCCGAATCGAGCACCGCGGATCACCTTGTGCCGCCAGGCCTTCGGTGGCGAGCCGGTGGAGCTCACCACGCAGTGGGACCGCTGGCCGACGTCGGTGCGGTGGTCGCACGACGGATCGACGCTGTTGGTGACGGCCGACGACAACGGCCGCGCTCCGATCTTCACCGTCGACCCGGCGAGCGGAGCGGTCAGTCAATTGACCCACGATGACTTCGCCTACGGCGAGGTACGCCCCGTCGCGGGCGGTGTGGTGTATGCCCTGCGCAGCAGTTACCTGACCCCGCCGCATCCGGTCCGGGTGGACGCCTCCGGCGCCGTCACGGTGCTGCCGTGCGTCGAAATTCCCGAATTGCCAGGTGAACTGGTCGAGCTGACGGCGACGACGGACGACGGCATGGCCGTTCGGTCCTGGTTGACACTGCCTGCCGGCGACACGCCGGCACCGCTGCTGCTGTGGGTGCACGGCGGACCGGTGGGCAGCTGGAACACCTGGCACTGGCGCTGGAATCCGTGGCTGCTCACCGCGCTCGGCTACGCGGTGCTGATGCCGGACCCGGCGCTGTCGACCGGATATGGTCAGGACTTCATCCAACGTGGCTGGGGTGCTTGGGGTTTCGCGCCGTTCACCGACTTGATGGCTGCCGTCGACGGCGCCTGCGGCCACCCGCGCGTCGACGCCGGCCGGATCGCGGCGATGGGCGGCTCGTTCGGTGGCTACATGGCCAACTGGATCGCCGGGCACACCGACCGGTTCGCCGCGATCGTCACCCACGCCAGCCTGTGGGCCCTGGACCAATTCGGGCCGACCACCGACGGCGCCTACTGGTGGGCCCGCGAGATGACACCCGAGATGGCCGAACGCAATTCGCCGCACCGCCACGTCGAGAACATCACGACCCCGATGCTCGTGATCCACGGGGACAAGGACTATCGGGTCCCGATCGGCGAAGGCCTGCGGTTGTGGAACGACCTGCTGACCAGGTCGGGGCTGCCCGCCGACGACACCGGCGCCACCGCGCACCGCTACCTCTACTACCCGTCGGAAGGGCACTGGATCGCCGCGCCGCAGCACGCCAAGATCTGGTACCAGGTGGTGACGGCGTTCCTGTCCGAGCACGTCCTGAAGGAACACATCGACCTGCCGGAGACCCTCGGCTGAGTCTGATTTGCCGCACTCGCCCCCGCAAGCGGGAGGTACCCCCACATCGCGGCTCGTTCCTCGCCGCTTGATCGTCGTACGGCTAGGTTGAGCAGCATGACTGCACCGCAGCGCGAATTCGACATCGTTCTCTACGGCGCCACCGGCTTCGTCGGGAAGCTGACCGCCCAATATCTGGCCGAGCATGGAGGGGCCGCGCGGATCGCGCTGGCCGGCCGGTCAATGGACAAACTGGCCGCGGTCCGGGACTCCCTCGGCGCGGCCGGTCAGGGCTGGGGACTGATCCACGCCGATGCCTCGTCGCAGCAGAGCCTGGATGCGATGGCGGCCCGGACCCAGGTGGTCGTCACCACGGTCGGTCCGTACCTGAAGTATGGCCTGCCGCTGGTGGCCGCGTGTGCGGCGGCCGGCACCGACTACGCCGACCTCACCGGGGAGAGCCTGTTCATCCGGGAGAGCATCGACCTGTTCCACAAGCAGGCCGCCGATACGGGTGCCCGCATCGTGCACTCCTGCGGATTCGATTCCATCCCTTCGGATCTCACCGTCTACGCGCTGTACAAGGCGGCCCAGGCCGACGGAGCCGGGGAGCTCACCGACACCGACTACGTGCTGCGTGGCTTCTCCGGTGGCGTCTCGGGCGGCACCGTCGCCTCAATGCTGGAGTTGTTCTCACTGACGTCCGGCGACGAGGAGCTGCGTCGGACCATGATGGACCCCTACACGCTGACCACCGATCGCGCCGCCGAGCCGGAAGTGGGCCACCAGTCCGACACCCCGTGGCGTCGCGGTCGGGACATCGCGCCGGAGCTCGCCGGCACCTGGACCGGCGCCTTCGTCATGGCGGTGGCGAACACGCGCATCGTGCGGCGCACCAATGCGCTGCTGGACTGGCACTACGGCCGCCGGTTCCGGTACGCGGAGCACATGAGCCTGGGGTCGTCGCCCATCGCTCCCGTCGCCTCGGCGCTGGGTACCGCGGTCAACGCGGCCGTGATGAACCTCGGCAGTCGCTTCTTCAACAAGCTGCCCCGTGGCCTCATCGACCGGGTCGTCCCGAAGCCGGGCACCGGACCCAGCGAGCAGGCCCGGGACAACGGTCACTACCGCGTCGAGACGTACACCCGCACCACCAGTGGCGCCCGGTACCGCTCCGTCATGGCTCAGCAGGGTGACCCGGGCTACAAGGCCACCGCGGTGTTGCTGGGGGAGTGCGGCTTGGCGCTGGCGCTCGACCGCGACCGGCTTTCGGACTTGACGGGCGTCCTGACCCCGGCCGCCGCCATGGGCGACGTGCTCCTCACCCGGCTGCCGGCCGCCGGCGTCACGTTCGAAACCGAAGCGCTGGGGCGCTGATTCGCGCAGCAAGCGCGGAAGTGCTGTGCCGCGTCGCCGACCCGGCTAGTGTCGGCGACGAGGTTTCACACACATCCCGGGGACATGAGGTGGAAAGCCATGGCTGGTCTTGACGAACTGCTCAATCAGATTCCGACACAAGAGATTGCGGCCAAACTGGGTGCGGATGAAGGCGAGGTGAACAGCGCCGTACAACAGCTGGTGCCGCTGCTGGTGGGCGGTCTGCAACACACCGCGCAGGACCCCGATAACGCGGCCGGCATCGAGCACGATGCCACCGACCACGCGGCGAGCGGACTGCTCGACGGTGGCGTCACCGTCGAGCAGGTGAACCAGGACCAGGGCGCCGACGCCATCGCGAAGATCTTCGGCGGCAATGACAGCGGTCAGGTCGCGTCCGCACTGGCCGGCGGCGGCGCCGGCAACAGTGAGCTGATCCAGAAGTTGTTGCCCATCCTGGCGCCCATCGTGCTGGCGTACATCGGCAAGCAGCTCGGCGGTGGCGGGGCGTCGACCCCCGCGGCGTCCGGCGGCGGTCTCGGCGACGTGCTGGGCAACATCCTCGGCGGGGCGCTGGGGGGTAACAACGCCGGCGGCAAGACGAACTCCGGGGACAACCCGCTGGGGAGCATTCTGGGCAGTGTCCTCGGCGGCGGTGGCAACCAGGGCGCCGGCGGCGTGCTCGGCAGTGTCCTCGGCGGGTTGTTCGGCAACCGCAAGTAGTTCTCCGCGCGGCGGTAAATGTGCCGCTTGCCGGGCGCATTTAGGTCAGGTCGCGGCGCTTACCTAGAATTGGCCGGTGACTGCCAGCGATACACCTGATCCCACGACCGTGAATGCGGCCTCCGATGCGGAGATTGCCCTGCCCAAATCGTGGGATCCGAGCGCGGTAGAAGCTGACATGTACCAGCGCTGGGTCGACGCCGGGTACTTCACCGCCGACCCGACCAGCGACAAGCCGCCGTACTCCATCGTGCTGCCGCCGCCGAACGTCACCGGCAGCCTGCACATGGGCCACGCCCTCGACCACACCCTGATGGACGCGCTGACCCGGCGAAAGCGCATGCAGGGTTTCGAGGTGCTGTGGTTGCCTGGCATGGACCACGCCGGCATCGCGACGCAGACCCTGGTCGAGAAGCAGCTCGCCGCCGGCGGCCAAACCAAAGAAGACTTCGGCCGCGAGGGCTTCGTCGAGAAGGTCTGGGAATGGAAGCGCGAGTCCGGCGGCACCATCGGCGGCCAGATGCGGCGCCTGGGCGACGGTGTCGACTGGAGCCGGGATCGGTTCACCATGGACGAAGGCCTGTCGCGGGCCGTCCGCACCATCTTCAAGCGGCTGTTCGACGCCGGGCTCATCTACCGCGCCGAGCGGCTGGTCAACTGGTCGCCGGTTCTGGAGACCGCGATCTCCGACCTCGAGGTGAAGTACGACGACGTCGAGGGCGAACTCGTGTCGTTCCGGTACGGCTCGATGAACGACGCGGAACCCCACATCGTGGTGGCCACCACGCGACTCGAGACGATGTTGGGTGACACCGCCATCGCCGTGCACCCAGAGGACGAGCGCTACCGCGCGCTGGTCGGCAGCACGCTGCCGCACCCGTTCCTGGATCGCGACATCATCATCGTGGCCGACGAGCACGTCGACCCCGAATTCGGTACCGGCGCAGTCAAAGTCACGCCCGCGCACGATCCGAACGACTTCGAGATCGGCCTGCGGCACAACCTGGCGATGCCGACCATCATGGACACCAAGGGTGCGATCGCCGGTACCGGAACCGAATTCGACGGAATGGACCGCTTCGAGGCCCGCGTCAAGGTGCGCGAGAAGCTGGCCGCCGAGGGCCGGATCGTCGCCGAGAAGCGGCCGTACCTGCACAGCGTCGGGCACTCCGAGCGCAGCGGCGAGGCCATCGAGCCGCGGCTGTCCATGCAGTGGTGGGTCAAGGTGGAGTCGCTGGCCAAGGCGGCGGGTGACGCAGTCCGTAACGGCGACACCGTGATTCACCCGGCCAGCCTGGAGCCGCGTTGGTTCGCCTGGGTCGACGACATGCACGACTGGTGCATCTCGCGGCAGCTCTGGTGGGGACACCGCATCCCGATCTGGCACGGCCCGGACGGCGAGACCGTCTGCGTCGGCCCGGACGAGGAGCCGCCGGCCGGCTGGGAGCAGGACCCCGACGTGCTCGACACTTGGTTCTCGTCGGCGCTGTGGCCGTTCTCCACCATGGGCTGGCCGGACAAGACGCCTGAACTCGAGAAGTTCTATCCGACAACGGTTCTGGTGACCGGATACGACATCCTGTTCTTCTGGGTGGCCCGGATGATGATGTTCGGCACCTTCGTGGCCGACGACCCGGTCCTGGGCGGATGCGCCGGTGGATCTCAAGTGCCGTTTCGTAATGTCTTCCTGCACGGCCTGATTCGCGATCAGTTCGGCCAGAAGATGAGCAAGTCCAAGGGCAACGGTATCGACCCGCTGGACTGGGTGGAGACGTTCGGCGCCGACGCGCTGCGCTTCACCCTGGCTCGCGGTGCCAGTCCCGGCGGCGACCTGTCGATCGGTGAGGACCACGCCCGCGCGTCCCGCAACTTCGCGACCAAGCTGTTCAACGCAACGCGTTTCGCGATGATGAATGGCGCGGCCCCGGCTGAGCTGCCGGCGGCTGCTGAGCTCACCGACGCCGACCGCTGGATTCTGGGCCGGCTCGAAGAGGTCCGCGTCGACGTAGATGACTCGCTCGACACTTATCAGTTCAGCCGCGCCTGCGAGGCGCTGTACCACTTCGCGTGGGACGAGTTCTGTGACTGGTACCTGGAGCTCGCGAAAGCCCAACTGTTCGAAGGTGGTTCGCGCGCAGAGCACACCAAGGCCGTGCTGGCCGCCGTGCTCGACGTGCTGCTCAAGCTGCTGCACCCGGTGATGCCGTTCGTCACCGAGGCGCTGTGGAAGTCGCTGAGCGGTGGCGAGTCGGTGGTCATCGCGCAGTGGCCGCGGGCATCCGGTGTCGAGCTCGATGAGGTGTCCGCCGGCCGGATCACCGACATGCAGAAGCTGATCACCGAGGTGCGCCGGTTCCGCAGCGACCAGGGCCTCAACGACCGGCAGAAGGTGCCTGCCCGCCTGGTGGGTATCAGCGAAGCAGACCTGGACGCCCAGGTCGCCGCGGTGACGTCCCTGGCCTGGCTGACCGAACCGGCTGCCGACTTCAACCCCTCCGCGGCCGTGGAGGTCCGGCTGTCGAAGGGCACCGTCGTGGTCGAGGTGGACACCTCGGGCACGGTCGACGTCGCCGCCGAGCGTCGTCGGCTGGAGAAGGAC
Source organism: Mycolicibacterium aubagnense (assembly GCF_010730955.1). Taxonomy (NCBI): domain Bacteria; kingdom Bacillati; phylum Actinomycetota; class Actinomycetes; order Mycobacteriales; family Mycobacteriaceae; genus Mycobacterium; species Mycolicibacterium aubagnense. The sequence continues at coordinate 5,063,635 of NZ_AP022577.1, forward strand.
CTGGCTGCCGCGCAGAAGGAACTCGCCCAGACCACAGGCAAATTGGGCAACGAGGCGTTCCTGGCAAAGGCTCCCGAAGATGTGGTCGCCAAGATTCGGGGTCGCCAGCAGCTGGCCTCCGAAGAGGTCGACCGGATCAACGCCCGGCTGGCCGGTCTGCGATGACGGAACCGCGGCCCCGGTTCGATGGCGCCACTGGCGCGGCTCCGACGCCCGACGAGATCGCCGAGCTGCTGCAGGTCGAGTACCTGCTCGACCAGCGGTGGCCGGAGACGAAGATCGAGCCGAGCACGGTGCGCATCGAGGCGCTGCTGGAGATGCTCGGCTCGCCGCAGCGCGGCTACCCGAGCATCCACGTGGCCGGCACCAACGGCAAGACCTCGGTCACCCGGATGATCGACGCGCTGCTGACCGCGTTCAGCCGGCGCACCGGCCGGACCACCAGCCCGCACCTGCAGGCCGCCACCGAGCGCATCGCGATCGACGGAAAGCCCATCAGCCCAGCGCAATACGTCGCGACCTACGCCGAGATCGAACCGTTCGTCGAGATCGTCGACCGCCAGTCGGAAGCCGGCGAACTGGGGGAGCCGGGCCCCAAGATGAGCAAGTTCGAGGTGCTCACCGCCATGGCGTTCGCGGCCTTCGCCGATGCGCCGGTGGACGTGGCGGTCGTCGAGACCGGGCTGGGCGGACGCTGGGATGCCACCAACGTCGTCGACGCCCCGGTCGCCGTCATCACTCCGATCGGCTTGGACCACACCGACTTTCTCGGTGACACCATCGCCGCGATCGCGCGGGAGAAGGCCGGCATCATCGCCCGTCAGCAGCCCGACCTGGTACCCGCCGACACCGACCCCAGCACCGTCGCGGTGATTGCCCGCCAGGTGCCCGAGGCCATGGAAGTGCTGATGGCCCAGGCGGTTACGGCCGACGCCGCGGTCGCGCGCGAGGATTCCGAATTCGCCGTCCGTGGCCGTCAGGTCGCCATCGGTGGGCAGATGCTGGAACTGCAGGGCCTCGGTGGTGTCTACACCGACATCTTCCTGCCGTTGCACGGCGAGCATCAGGCGCACAATGCTGCGCTGGCGCTGGCCGCGGTCGAGGCGTTCTTCGGCGCCGGCGCCGACCGTCAACTCGACGTCGATACCGTGCGCGCCGGCTTCGCCGCGGTGCGCAATCCGGGTCGCCTGGAGCGGATGCGCAGTGCCCCAACGGTGTTCATCGATGCGGCGCACAACCCCGCCGGGGCCGCCGCGCTCGCCGACGCACTCCAGACGGAGTTCGAATTCCGGTTCCTGGTCGGCGTCGTCTCCGTCATGGCGGACAAGGACGTCGACGGCATCCTGACCGCGCTCGAGCCGGCGTTCGACCTGCTGGTCGTGACGCACAACGGGTCGCCGCGGGCCATGGACGTCGAATCCCTTGCCGCGCTGGCCGAGGAGCGGTTCGGTCCCGAGCGCGTCATCACCGCGCCGAACCTGGCCGACGCCATCGAGGCGGCGACGGCGTTGGTCGAGGAATCGGGCAACGACTACGGCTCGGTCGGGGGCTCGTCCGACGGCTTCTCCGGCGCGGGCATGGTGATCACCGGTTCGGTCGTGACGGCCGGAGCGGCCCGCACCCTGTTCGGAAAGGACCCGGCGTGAGCACCCCTAGCCAGCAGCCCGACCCGTGGAAGAGTTTCCGCGGCGTGATGGCAGGCACGCTGATCCTGGAAGTCATCGTGGTGCTGCTGGCGCTGCCGGTGGTGTCGGTGTTCCACGGGGGTCTGACGCCACTCAGCAGTGGCTACCTGATCGGCATGGCGATCGTGCTGGCGCTGCTGTCAGGGCTGCAGGGCCGGTCCTGGGCGCTGGCGGCGAACGTCGGCATTCAATTCGTGCTGATCCTCGGCGCGTTCATCGACGTGACCATCGGCGTCGTCGGCATCATTTTCCTGCTGGTCTGGGTGCTGATCCTCTACCTGCGGTCTGAGGTCAAGCGTCGCCAGGACCGCGGTCTGCTGCCTGGCCAGCAGTGACTTCTGCCCGAATCGCTGGATTCGGTTACTGACTAGTACGCTGTCCGCCGTGACTGAGCAGACCCTTGTTTTGATCAAGCCCGACGGCGTCAAGCGCAACCTGATCGGCGAAATCATCAGCCGAATCGAGCGCAAGGGCCTGACCTTTGCTGCTCTCGAGCTGAAGACTGTCAGCGTGGAGCTGGCGACCAAGCACTACGCCGAGCACGAGGACAAGCCCTTCTTCGGCGACCTGCTGGAATTCATCACCTCGGGCCCGGTTGTGGCCGCGATCGTCGAGGGCCCGCGCGCCGTCGCCGCCTTCCGGCAAATCGCCGGCGGCACCGACCCGGTGGAGAAGGCCGCGACCGGCACCATCCGTGGTGACCTGGCCCTGATCACCCAGGACAACCTGGTTCACGGCTCGGATTCCCCGGAGTCCGCGGCCCGCGAAATCGCCCTCTGGTTCCCCGGTAACTGACACTGTGGTCCGCCGGTAGCTGAGCTACCGGCGGCACCTCGTCGGAGATTGGCCGGCGATGTGGGATACTGGCGTACGGGTGACCTGCTTCATACCAGGAGCGGACGCCCGGATGAAGACTTAGACGACGCGACCACCCGGAGAAATCCGAGTGCGGCGCCGACCGTCCAGCCATCATTCAGCCAGGCACCGAGGGCTCCCCATGGGCCGCTAGGTGCGAGACCACAACAATCTCGGGAGAAGTTCCCCGAGCCAATACAAGAAGCCCTCGCGTGGCCGCGTCGCACGACGCGCCCGGGGGCTTGAGGAGAATACGTGGCCGACGATGCCCAACTTGAAGCCCGATCCGAAGACGCCGGCAGCGCCGCGGAGCCGATAGAGCTCCCCGAGCGCCTGCGGATTTTCTCGCTGGCCCGGATCCTCGGGACCACCAGCAAGAAGATCACCGAGACCCTCGCCGGGGTCGACGGTAGGCCCCGCAATCCCGCTTCCACGGTGAACCGTGCCGAGGCCGAGCGGGTCCGCGACCTGCTGGGCCTCGGTGGCGAAGCCGCCGAGGTCACGGCCCCTGCCGCGCCCGTGGAGTCCGCCGAGCAGTCCGCCGATGCGGCGGACGAGGATGCCGCTGAGGTCGCCGTCGAAGCCGTCGACGTCGCCGAAGCTGCCGTCGAGATCGCCCGCGAGGCGGCAGAGGCAGGCGACGCGCAGCCCGACGAAGACGAGCCCGAGTCCCGGCTGCTGTTGGAGACGGTTCCGGCCGCCCCAACGACCTCCGCCGAGCCCGCCGACTACTTGCCGCTCTTCGTGGCGCCGCAGCCCGTGACGTTCCGGCCGCCCGCCGAGCCCGACGACTTCGCCGACGACGACAACGACGACATCACCGACGACGTGGCCGACAGCGCCGACGACGGTGGCGAGGATGGCAGCGACGACGACAGCGAGCGGCCCGCCAACCGGCGCCGCCGTCGTGGTCGCCGTGGTCGTGGCCGCGGTCGGGGCGAACAGAGCAGCGACGACGCGACGGACGCCGACGCCGAGGGCGAGGCGCAGGACGCCTCGGCCGAGGGTGACGAGGACGCCGACGCCGAGGGTGACGAGGACTCCGGTGACGACGACGCGAACGCGTCCGACGGTGCCAGCCGCCGTCGTCGCCGCCGTCGCCGGCGCAAGTCCGGTGGTGCCGGTGGTGACGACGCCGACGGTGAGGCCGCCTCGGCCGACGATCCGCCCAACACCGTCGTCCACGAGCGCGCCCCGCGGGCGAAGTCGGACAACAACGAAATCCAGGGCATCACCGGATCCACCCGGCTGGAGGCCAAGCGTCAGCGCCGCCGCGACGGTCGTGACGCGGGCCGCCGCCGTCCGCCGATCCTGAGCGAGGCCGAGTTCCTGGCCCGCCGCGAGGCCGTCGAACGCGTGATGGTGGTGCGAGACAAGGTCCGCACCGAGCCGCCGCACGAAGGCGCCCGGTACACCCAGATCGCCGTGCTGGAAGACGGCGTCGTGGTCGAGCACTTCGTCACTTCAGCGGCTTCTGCCTCTCTGGTCGGCAACATCTACCTCGGCATCGTGCAGAACGTGCTGCCCTCGATGGAGGCGGCGTTCGTCGACATCGGCCGGGGCCGCAATGGTGTGCTCTACGCCGGTGAGGTCAATTGGGAGGCCGCCGGCCTCGGTGGCAATAACCGCAAGATCGAGCAGGCGCTCAAGCCCGGCGACTACGTCGTCGTCCAGGTCAGCAAGGACCCGGTCGGGCACAAGGGCGCCCGCCTCACCACACAGATTTCGCTGGCCGGTCGGTACTTGGTGTACGTGCCGGGAGCGTCGTCGACCGGGATCAGCCGCAAGCTGCCCGACACCGAGCGGCAGCGCCTCAAGGAAATCCTCAAAGAGGTCGTGCCTGCCGATGCCGGCGTGATCATCCGCACCGCGTCCGAGGGCGTCAAGGAAGAGGACATCCGCGCGGACGTCAACCGGTTGCAGGAACGCTGGACCGAGGTCGAGACCACCGCCGCGGAGACCAAGGCGAAGGCGGCCGGCGCCGCGGTGGCGCTCTACGAAGAGCCTGACGTCCTGGTCAAGGTGATCCGCGACCTGTTCAACGAGGACTTCTCCAAGCTCGTGGTGTCGGGCGACGAGGCCTGGAACACCATCAGCAATTACGTCAATTCCGTTGCGCCGGAATTGCTTTCGCGCATGTCGCAGTACGAAAAGTCAGGCGGCGCCCAGTCCGATGTCGCCGGCAACCCGGCTCCGGCCGGGCCTGACGTGTTCTCGGTGTACCGCATCGACGAGCAGCTGGCCAAGGCGATGGATCGCAAGGTGTGGCTGCCCTCGGGCGGCACGCTGGTGATCGACCGCACCGAGGCCATGACGGTGGTCGACGTCAACACCGGCAAGTTCACCGGTTCGGGCGGAAACCTGGAGCAGACGGTCACCCGCAACAACCTCGAGGCGGCCGAGGAGATCGTCCGCCAGCTGCGGTTGCGTGACATCGGCGGCATCATCGTCATCGACTTCATCGACATGGTGCTCGAATCCAACCGCGACCTGGTATTGCGCCGCCTGACCGAGGCGCTGGCCCGGGACCGGACTCGCCACCAGGTGTCGGAGGTCACGTCGCTGGGTCTGGTGCAGCTGACGCGCAAGCGCCTCGGCACCGGCTTGATCGAGGCGTTCTCCACCACCTGCACGCACTGTGCGGGCCGCGGCATCATGCTGCACGGCGATCCGGTAGACACCGCGTCGGCGAACGGCCGCAAGACCGAAGCCGCGGGCGGTAGCGCGGGTGGAGGGGGCCGGCGCAGCAAGCGCGCCAAGAAGGTGGCGCCGCCTGTCGAGGAGGCTCCGGTGGCGAAGGTGCCGCCGCATCCGCAGGGCGAGCACCCGATGTTCAAGGCGATGGCGGCAGCGAACGGCAAGCATGAGGACGAACTCGATGATGAAGACCTCACCGAGGACATCGCCGAGGAAGTAACCGACGGCGATGTCGTCGAGTCCGCCGAAGCGCTGATCGAGCTGGACCAGGCCGACGACCTGGACGCCGACGAGGCTGACGAGGACGAGGACGACGCCGAAGACGACGAACTCGAAGTCGAACTCGATGAGGACTTCGAGGACAGCGACGACGACAGTGACGAGCTGGACCTCGACGAGGACGAGGACGACTCGGACGAAGACTCCGATGACGACGACTCCGATGACGACGACTCCGATGAAGAAGACTCCGATGACGACGAGGACGAGGACGAGGACGACGAGGAAGAGGCTGATCAGCCTGCTGAACCGGCCGTCAGCGCCGCTCCCGTCGTCCGGCAGCGGCGTCGCGCGGCGGCCCGCCCCGCCGGTCCGCCGGTCGGAGGTGTTGATGGCTGATGCCGTGGGGGTCCTCGCGGTTTGACCCTCGATTACCTGGTCACGTACCCTTGACCAGTTGTCGCCTGGCCGACACCGGCGACAGTGGGTGCCTCAACAGCCCCGCATCACAGACCCGCGCTCGCAGCCTTCGGGTGGCGCGCGCCCCGCAGTAGACGAAACGAAGAACAGAGGAACACCAACGATGGCAGCCGATAACGCCACGTACGCAATCGTCAAGACTGGTGGCAAGCAGTACAAGGTTGCCGTCGGTGACGTGGTCAAGATCGAGAAGCTCGACGTTGAGCAGGGCGCTTCGGTGTCGCTGCCGGTCGCTCTCGTGGTCGAGGGTGCGAAGGTCACCACCAGCGCCGACGCGCTGGCCAAGGTAGCCGTCACCGGTGAGGTGCTCGAGCACACCAAGGGCCCGAAGATCCGTATCCACAAGTTCAAGAACAAGACCGGCTATCACAAGCGCCAAGGCCACCGTCAGCGTCTGACGGTCGTCAAGGTCACCGGCATCAAGTAAGCAAGGGAGCGAACAGACATGGCACATAAAAAGGGCGCGTCCAGCTCTCGTAACGGTCGCGATTCAGCCGCCCAGCGACTGGGCGTCAAGCGCTTCGGCGGCCAGGTCGTCAAGGCCGGCGAGATCCTCGTCCGTCAGCGCGGCACTCACTTCCACCCGGGCGTGAACGTCGGTCGCGGTGGCGACGACACCCTGTTCGCCACGGCCGCCGGCTCGGTGCTCTTCGGCTCCAAGCGCGGTCGCAAGACGGTCAACATCGTCCCGGTCGAGGCATAACCTTTTCCCACGAGGTGTGAAGCTGCCACGAGGTTTCGCCTCGTGGCAGCTTTTCTTTTTCCTGGCGACAGGGAAGTGTTCGTGTGATGGAGAGGACGACAGATGGCACCCCGGTTTGTTGACCGTGTGGTGATCCACGCGCGCGCCGGCAACGGCGGCAACGGCTGTGCATCGGTACACCGAGAGAAGTTCAAGCCGCTCGGTGGGCCTGACGGCGGTAACGGCGGTAAGGGCGGCAGCATCGTCCTGGTCGTCGACCCGCAGGTGCACACCCTGCTGGACTTCCACTTCCGCCCGCATGTCGATGCCCCGTCCGGTAAGCCGGGCGCCGGTAGCAACCGGGAAGGTGCCGCCGGCGCGGATCTCGAGGTTCGGGTGCCCGACGGCACCGTTGTGCTCGATGAGCACGGCCGCATGCTGGCAGACCTGGTCGGCGACGGCACCCGCTTCGAGGCCGCTGCCGGTGGCCGCGGCGGGCTGGGTAACGCCGCACTGGCCTCGCGGGCCCGCAAGGCGCCCGGATTCGCGCTGCTGGGGGAGAAGGGCCAGACCTGCGACCTCACCCTCGAACTCAAGACAGTCGCCGATGTCGGCCTGGTCGGTTTCCCGTCCGCCGGCAAATCGTCGCTGGTATCAACCATTTCGGCGGCCAAGCCCAAGATCGCCGACTATCCGTTTACCACTTTGGCTCCGAATCTGGGTGTGGTATCCGCCGGTGACCACACGTTCACCGTTGCCGACGTTCCCGGCCTGATCCCGGGCGCCGCCGACGGCCGCGGCCTGGGACTGGACTTCCTGCGGCACATCGAACGCTGCGCCGTGCTGGTCCACGTGGTGGACTGCGCGACCCTGGAACCCGGCCGGGACCCGATCTCCGACATCGACGCGCTCGAGGCCGAGCTGGCGGCGTATACGCCTACGCTGCAAGGGGATTCGACGCTCGGCGACCTGGCCGAGCGACCCCGTGCGGTGGTCCTCAACAAGATCGACGTGCCCGATGCCCGCGAACTCGCCGATTTCGTCAAGGAAGAGGTCGCCGCCAAGTACGGCTGGCCGGTCTACGAAATCTCTACGGTGAGTCGAGATGGCTTGCGCGCGTTGACCTTCGCCTTGTGGGACATGGTCGCGGCGTACCGGGCCGCACAGCCTGTGGTGGCGCCGAGGCGGCCGGTCATCCGGCCGGTTGCGGTCAACGAGAGCGGCTTCACCGTCGAATCGGACGGCTTCGGCGGCTTCATCGTGCGCGGCACGCGACCCGAACGCTGGATCGCGCAAACGGCTTTCGACAACGACGAGGCAGTCGGTTACCTCGGCGACCGGCTGGCCCGATTGGGCGTCGAGGACGCACTGCTGAAGAAGGGCGCTCGTGCCGGCTGTGCCGTCACCATCGGCGACGTCACGTTCGACTGGGAGCCGCAGACGCTCGCCGGTGTCGACACCCTGCTGTCCGGTCGTGGCACCGACATCCGCCTGGAGCAGACGGACCGGATCGGCGCTGCGGAACGCAAGGCGGCCCGCAAGGAGCGTCGTCGCTCGGCGGAGGACCTCGAGGACGACGCGTGACCCTCGGCACGGACGCGGCAGTCTCGGCGCACCGGGAAGCCGTGCGGACGGCGCGCAGCGTCGTCGTCAAGATCGGGACCACGGCCCTCACCGCACCCAACGGGATGTTCGACGCGGGCCGGCTGGCCACGCTCGCGGACGCCATCGAGAAGCGGATGAAGGCCGGCTCGGACGTCGTGATCGTGTCGTCCGGCGCCATCGCCGCCGGGATCGAGCCGCTCGGCCTGACCAAGCGCCCGACGGATCTGGCCACCAAGCAGGCCGCGGCCAGCGTCGGCCAGGTAGCTCTGGTCAACGCATGGAGCTCGGCCTTCGGCCGGTATGACCGGACCGTGGGGCAGGTGCTGCTGACCGCGCACGACATCGCCCAGCGCGTGCAGCACAACAACGCCCAGCGCACCCTGGACCGGTTGCGGGCGCTGCACGCCGTCGCGATCGTCAACGAGAACGACACCGTGGCCACCAACGAGATCCGGTTCGGCGACAACGACCGGCTGTCGGCGCTGGTGGCGCAGCTGGTCGGTGCCGACGCGCTGATCCTGCTGAGTGACATCGACGGCTTGTACGACGGTGATCCCCGCAAGGCGCCCAAGGACAATCCAGCCCGCTTCATCCCCGAGGTCGCCGCGTCGGGTGATCTGGACGGCGTGTCGGCGACCGGCGGGAGCCGGCTGGGCACGGGCGGTATGGCCTCCAAGCTGTCGTCTGCGCTGCTTGCCGCGGATGCGGGTGTTCCGGTGCTGCTGGCGGCCGCCGGCGACGCGGCTGCCGCGCTGACCGATGCCTCGGTGGGCACGGTGTTCGCCGCCCGCCCTGAGCGCATGTCGGCTCGGCGGTTCTGGGTGCGCTATGCGGCGGAGACGACGGGGACGCTGACCCTGGACGCCGGGGCGGTGCGGGCCGTCGTCCGGCAAAGAAAATCGTTGCTGCCGGCGGGCATCACAGCGGTCTCGGGCCGCTTCCACGGCGGCGACGTCGTCGAACTGCACGGTCCGGACGGCAACGCTGTGGCCCGCGGGGTCGTGGCCTACGACGATTCCGAGCTCGCGGGCATCATCGGCCGATCCACTCCCGAATTGCCCGTGGAGCTGCGCCGACCTGCGGTTCATGCCGACGACCTGGTAGCAGTTTGACGTCGACTTTGTGTGTATTTGGCTAGAATCACCGCCGCGTTCTGCGTTTTGCCTATTAGAGAAGGCCTGCCCAGCAAATTAGGGTTATGCTGCCTTGGACACCTGCGCAGCAAACAGGATTGAGGGGGCGATGGCGAGACAATCCGTGCTGGCGGTCGGCGCGCATCCCGACGACATCGAACTGGGCTGCGGCGGCGCGCTGGCAAAGCATGTAGCGGCCGGCGACAGGGTCACCATGTTGGTGGTGACCCGCGGCGAAGAGGGGCCGGGCGACTCGCAGGAGCGGGTGCGTGAGCAACTCCGCGCGGTCGAGGTGCTGGGCGTCCACGAGCTGTTGTGGGGCCAGGGTTTCGGCGACTGCCGCGTCTCGCTGCAGGAGTTCGAGCTGGTGCACCTGATCGAAGATGCCATCGAAAAGTCCGCTGCCACAATCGTTTACACCCATACGGCCAACGACAGCCACCAGGATCACCGGGTGGTTTCCCGCTGCACCCTAGGGGCCGCGCGGTGGGTGTCGTCGATCATGACCTACGGCGGACCGTCGGCCATCGGCTTCAATCCGACCGCCTTCGTGGACATCTCGGATGCGCTGGACAAAAAGATCGAAGCCCTCATGTCGCACGTGTCGCAGGCCGAGGCCAGCGAAAAGGTCAGCGCCTCCTGGGTGCGCAGTTCCGCTGAGCACTACGGCTTCCTGTGCCGCCGGGCGTTCGCCGAAGGTTTCGAGCCGGCCCGACTGGTCGCCGATTTCTGACCCTGTGCCGACCTTTCTCATTGTCGGCGCGGGTCCGACGGGGCTGGGCGCAGCTGTCCGCCTGACCGAACTCGGCATCGACCACCTCGTGGTGGACGCCGGCGATCAGGTCGGGGGCATGGCGGCCTCGGTTCGCGACGCACACGGTTTCACGTGGGATCTCGGTGGCCATGTGCTGCACAGCCACTTCGCGGATTTCGACCGGGCGGTCGATGCGTCCGGCGTCAAGATGAACGACGTCGCCCGGAACGGTTGGGTGTGGCTGGACGGCAGCGGGCCGCATGCGCTGGTGCCCACGCCCATCCAGCAGCAACTTACCGAGTTGCCGACCGACCTATACCCCGACGCACCGCTGCACAACCTCGCCGACTATTACCGGAACAATTTCGGTGGCAAACTTTTCGACGAGTTTTTCGGCCCCTACAACTACAAGATGTGGACGGCCCCGCTCGAGCAGATCGACCACGAATGGACGTCGCTGCGCAGCGGCAGTGCCGCCCCTAACGTGCCGCGCCTCGGTTTGGCCGGCTCGGCCACCGCGCCTGCGGGCAGTTTTCCGTACCCGATCGGCGGCACCGGCGCGTTGTGGCAGGGGGTGTACGACCAGATGCTGGCGCCCGAGACGGTCCGGCTGGGCACCCGGGTGGTCGACATCGACGTGGCCCGGCGGCTGGCGACGCTGGACGACGGCTCGACCGTCGGATACGACCACTGCATCAGTTCGGCGCCCTTGACCACCGCCTGGGACTGGCTCGGTGGGGCAGGCGCTGAGGGAACGCCCCAACGAAACACCTTGTGCGCCAGCCGTATCTACGCGGTCGGGCTGGGCTACCGCGGTGCGGCGCCGGCGGCGCTGGCCGACAAGACCTGGCTGTACTGCCCGGATCTGGGCGTGCCCTGGTACCGGGCCACGATGCTGAACAACTACGACCCCGCCAACGCCGGCACCGGCCGCTGGAATGTGCTGTGCGAGGTGCCATTGCTGCCCGGGCAAACGCTGACCGGTGATGAGGCGGTGCGGCGCACCGAGGAATCACTGCGGGCACTGGGCGCCGAGTCCGAGTACGTGGTCAGCCGGTTCGTGCGGGAGCTTCCGATGGGCTATCCGGTGCCGACGCTGGGCCGCGACGACATCGTGCGGACGCTCGACGAGCGGCTGCGCGGACATGGCTTCTACAGCCGGGGCCGCTTCGGCGGGTGGCGATATGAGTCGTCGAACCAGGATTACGGCTACCTGCAGGGCCGGGAGGCGGTGGACAACGCGTTGTCCGGGACACCCGAGGACGTCTACTGGCACCCGGACAGGTTCTGAGCCGGCAGTTCGCTGGCCAGTAGGGCGAGGATCTCCGAACATCCGCTGTCGATCTTCACCGTCGCCAGCTCGTCGCCGCGGGTGGTGCCGCGGTTGATGATCGCGACGGGCTTGCCGGCGGCGGCCGCGTGCCGGACGAAGCGGTAGCCCGAGTACACCGTCAGCGACGATCCCGCGACCAGCAGCGCGTCGGCGTCGTCGATCAGGGAGTAGGCCTGCTGCACGCGGGCTTTCGGCACGCTGTCGCCGAAGTACACGATGTCGGGTTTGAGGATGCCGCCGCACCTGGGACAGTCCAGGTACCGGAACGTCGTGGTGTCCTCGACCGTCGCGTCGGCGTCCGGGGCCACGCCGATGCTGCCGACCTGGGTGGCGGCCCGTTCGGTGAAGCCGGGGTTGAGCCGTTCCAGCTCGTCGGCCAGCGCGGCCCGGGTCATGGTGTGCCCGCAGCTCAGGCAGATCACCTGCGCGTACGTGCCGTGCAGGTTCACCACTGTCTGGGACCCGGCTTTGGTGTGCAGCAGGTCGACGTTCTGGGTGATGACGCCCGTGACCAGCCTGGCTCGTTCCAGCGCGGCGACGGCGCGGTGGCCGGCGTTGGGCCGGCGGGCGGCCATGTGCCGCCAGCCGATGTGGTTGCGGGCCCAGTACCGCTGCCGGAAGGCCGGACCGGACAGGAACTGCTGGATGGTCATGGGATTGCTCGGCGGCGAGTCCGGCCCGCGGTAATCCGGAATGCCCGAATCGGTGGAGATGCCGGCGCCGGTCAGCACGGCGAGACGCCGGTCGGCCAGCAGATTGACCAGTTCAGGAGCCTGCACGTCATCGAGGGTAGGCCGTCTGCCGTGTTACGCGACGTGACGGTGCGACAATCGAGTCGTGGACTTCTACTCCGCCTACCGGCACGGATTCGTCCGGGTGGCCGCGTGCACGCACCACACCACGCTCGCGGACCCCGCGACCAACGCCCAGTCGGTGGTGCGCCTGGCCCGTGACTGCCACGACGACGCCGTGGGGTTGGTGGTGTTCCCGGAGCTGACGCTGTCGGGGTACTCGATCGAGGACATCCTGCTGTCGGACACGCTGTTGGAGTCGGTGACCGAGGCGCTGGAGACGATCGTCGAGGCGTCGGTCGAGTTGCTGCCGGTGCTGGTGGTCGGTGCGCCGCTGCGGTACCGCCACCGCATCTACAACACCGCGGTCGTGATCCACCGCGGATCGATCCTCGGCGTCGTACCCAAGTCGTATCTGCCGACCTACCGCGAGTTCTACGAATCGCGTCAGGTAGCTGCTGCGGACGCGAGGAGCAATCGGGGTGCCGGTGATGACAGCACCGGGACCATCCGGGTGAACGGTGCCGATGTCCCGTTCGGCAGTGACCTTTTGTTCGCCGCCGCCGACCTGCCGAACTTCGTTCTGCACGTGGAGATCTGCGAAGACATGTGGGTACCCGTGCCGCCGAGTGCGACGGCTGCGCTGGCCGGTGCGACGGTGCTGGCCAACCTGTCGGGCAGCCCCATCACCATCGGCCGCGCCGACGACCGCAAACTGCTGGCCCGGTCAGCGTCGTCGCGCTGCCTGGCGGCGTACCTCTATGCAGCGGCGGGAGAGGGCGAGTCGACGACCGACCTGGCCTGGGACGGCCAGACCATGATCTACGAAAACGGTGTGCTGCTGGCCGAATCCGAACGTTTCCCGCGTGGGGAGCGCCGGTCGGTCGCCGATGTCGACACCGAGCTGCTGGCCGCCGAGCGGTTGCGGATGGGGACGTTCGACGACAACCGGCGCCAGTTCGCCGACCGGACGTCGGATTTCCGGCGCATCGAATTCACGCTGTCCCCGCCGACGGGCGATATCGGCCTGCTCCGCGAGATCGAGCGGTTCCCGTTCGTGCCGTCGGATCCGGAACGGCTGCAACAGGATTGCTACGAGGCATACAACATCCAGGTGTCCGGTCTGGAGCAGCGCCTGCGGGCACTGAACTTCCCGACTGTGGTGATCGGGGTGTCCGGCGGGCTGGATTCCACCCATGCGCTGATCGTCGCGGCCAAGGCGATGGACCGAGAGGGCCGGCCGCGCAGCGACATCCTGGCCTTCACCATGCCGGGCTTCGCGACCGGCGACCGCACCAAGAGCAATGCCACCGCGCTGGCCAAGGCGCTCGGAGTCACGTTCTCCGAGTTGGACATTCGGGACACGGCGCGGCTGATGCTCGCCGAGATGGGGCACCCGTTCGCCCGCGGCGAGGCCGTGTACGACGTGACGTTCGAGAACGTACAGGCCGGGCTGCGAACCGACTTCCTGTTCCGGCTGGCCAACCAGCGCGGCGGCATCGTGCTCGGGACCGGCGACCTGTCCGAGCTCGGGCTGGGCTGGTCCACCTACGGCGTCGGTGACCAGATGTCGCACTACAACGTCAACGGCGGCGTGCCGAAAACCCTGATCCAGCACCTGATCCGGTGGGTGATCTCCTCGGGGCAGTTCGGCGGCGACGTCAACGACGTGTTGCAGTCGGTGCTGGACACCGAGATCACCCCGGAACTGGTACCCGGCGCCGACGTGCAGAGCAGCCAGGCCAAGGTGGGTCCGTATGCACTGCAGGACTTTTCGTTGTTTCATGTGCTGCGGTATGGCTTCCGGCCGTCGAAGATCGCGTTCCTGTCCTGGCATGCGTGGCGGGATGTGGACGCAGGTGACTGGCCGGCCGGCTTCCCCGACGACGAGCACGTGGCCTACTCGCTGGCCGACATCCGGCACTGGCTGAAAGTCTTTGTTCAGCGGTTCTACTCGTTCAGCCAGTTCAAGCGGTCGGCGCTGCCGAACGGTCCGAAGGTGTCCGCCGGTGGCGCCCTGTCTCCGCGTGGGGATTGGCGAGCGCCGTCGGACATGTCGGCCCGTATCTGGCTCGACGAGATCGAGCGGAACGTGCCGGAGGCCTGAGCCGGTCGCATATTCGGACCACACGGCTTCAGAACGGCGGCGAGCTGTCGCCGTTGATGAGTTGTTGGGCGAGTTGGCGTTTGGCTTCGGGGGTTGGTGCGGATTCGAGTAGTTCGGTCCAGTTGAGTTGGCGTTCGTGCTGGGTGTGCCGGGTGCGCGCGTCGGTGCGGGTGCGGCGGCGGGTGGGCATCATGAGGTCGCGGTCGGGTTGGTCGCTGGTGGTTGCCGCGGTCGGTGGTGGTGGCGGCCCGGTGGGGAAGTGTTTGTGGGGGAATAGGATTCGGCTGCCGGGCACGGTGGTGTAGGTGTGGCCGGTGGGTGCGGTCCAGGCGATGGTGCCGTCGGGGTTTTGGTGGGTGTGCCATCCGGTGGTGCCGGTGTAGAAGGTTTTGACCAGGTGGTGTTTGCGGCATTTGGGGGTCAGGTTGGCGGGGTGGGTCGGGCCGGCGGGCCAGGGGACGGTGTGGTCGAGGTCGGCGTCGGCGGCGGGGTGGTCGCAGCCGGGGTGCATGCAGGTCAGGTCCCGCATCCGGACGTAGCGGTCGAGGGTGGTCGATGGCCGGTAGTGGGGTTGTCCGTCGGCCGGAATCTGCGGTGTGATTACCGTTTTGACGGTGGCGCCGCGGGCGGCGAGGTCGGCCAGCAGCACGGCAGGGATGACGGTCCCGCTGGGCAGGTAGCCGACCGCGCTCTGGTCGACGGCGGGTGCGGGCTCGGGCGTCGGTGCCAGGGCCTCGGCGACCGCAGTGTGCGTAGTGACCGGCGGGGTGGCGTCGGGTGCGTCGAGCAGTGGGTCGCTGACCGGGTGGGGCGCGGTGTCGGTTAGGACGTGGATGATGACGGCGGCGGCGCGGGGATCGGTGCCGGCGGCGGGGCAGTCGGGGTTGGTGCAGTGGCAGGGCAGTCGGTCGCCGCGGGCTGCCAGGACGCCCAAGGCGTCGGCGCGGCGTTGGCCGAGGGTGCGGGGGTCCTGGTGGCAGACCTCGTGGGCCATGGCGGTGAGGGTGCGTTCCAGTAGTGCGGCGTCGGTGGCCAGCAGCAGGGCCCACACGGATGTGACGCCGGCGGGATCACCGGGCTTGCCGAACTCGACGTCGCGGCCGCGGACGGCGTTGCGGGTGCGGCGCACGGCGGCGAGGTCGAATTTCTGGATCCAGTGGTCGATCTGCCGGATCGTGTCGGCTTTGGACAGGGGACCCCATTCGCGAGCAGCGCCGGCCATGGCGGTGTCGATGAGGGCGAGGGTAGCGGGGTCGTGGACGAGTTCGGTGTGCCAGCAGATCAGGGTGACCAACGCCAATGACAGGTCGCCGGCGGCGAGGAGGGCGCCGACCTTCGGGAGGCGGTCGCGCAGGGTCAGGGCGAGGTGCATGTGGCTGGCGGCCTGCCAGCGATTGATGGTCAAGGCGGCGCCGATTTCGCTGGCTGCGGCGTCCCAGCCGTCGCAGGCCCACAGGTCGCGATGTTCGTGGTCGATGCAGCGGCGGTGGGTGAGTTCGGCGATGGCGGCCAGTCGGCGGGCGGCGTTTTGGGCTTCGGTCCGGGTGGCGCTGGTCATCGAGTCGATCAGGGAAGCGTCGTCAACTTCCCTGGTTTCGAGGACCAATACTTCGAACATGCTTTCGATCGTAATGACCGGAATGAGCGGACGCCACAAGAGAATTTCCAGCCTGTGGATAACTTTCCCGCGTAGGCGTGTGGGTCAGGCGACGGCGAGGATGTTCGGTTCGTCGAGGTCGTCGTCAGTCCGGCGCTGCGATCGCGCCGCCGCGTGTACGACCAGCGCGAAGCCGACGGTGATGGGAATGACTGGCCCGTCCATGCCGCCGGCGAGCACGGCGTCGGCAGTGGTGAACGCCGGTGGGACGATCTGCGCGTACAAGCTGGCGGCCGTCGGCGCGCCGGCGAAGCCCCACAACAGCCAGCGCCATTGGCGTTCGCGCACGGTATCGCCGATGACCCGAGCCCGGAACACCCCCCGCGCCGCGAGTGCGATGACGATCCACGCCGGCACCAGGTGGAAAAGGACCAGGACGTGCGGGATGGGCGGCGACAACCGGACGACCAGGCTGGTGTAGGCAAGGGAGCCGACAACCGCCAGCGCGAAGGCGAAGAAGTACACGCGTCGCGGGGCGGACGGGATGGTCGCATCCCGCGTCGAGCGCTGAGCCAGCATGAAGGCGAAAACGGCGCTGCCGGGCGCGGCGACGCCGAGGATGATGGAGCCGACGCCGATATTGGTCAGCAGGTCGTGCTGCGGGATCAGCGGCTGTATCCCGATCCAGATCACGCGCAGCAGCGGCGCCGTCATCATCAGCGCGATGCCGTACGTCATCCAGGCCTGGTGGGTGATCACGTCGCGGCGGCGGATCGCGTAGACCGCGTACCAGGCGCTGCCGAGCGTGCCGATTGCCAAGGCGCGCAACTGAGTTTCGAATGCCGGCCCGATGAAATGCCGCGCAGCCGGGGTGAGATACAGGAACACCAACGCCGTCAACATGCTCACGGACATCAGTGCGAGATACGCCCGGCCGGTCCACCGGTGGATCGCGGGCCGGCGGGTGCGCAGCCGCGGCGAGAACTGAAACAATCCGAGCGCCAAGGCAAGTCCGGCCAGGGTGGTGTGGACCATGAGGACCACGCGATGCTCGGCGTAGGCACCGTGGCGCACCGATTCGACGGACCCCGCACCGACCGCGTAGGTGCGGCCGTTGACCAGGGTGTTGACCGAGTCCTGCCACCGCGACATTCCGGGAGTGAACAGGGGCCAGGTGTAGTTGAGCGCGAGCGGCACGTAGAAGACGGCGATGGCGACCGTGAGCCAGAAGAATCTCCGCGACACCGCGATTCCTTTGTGGTCGTCCATTTGATCGTCAGATTGTAGGGCCACCCCTCATCAACCGGCAGTATTTGCTATATCGGGATCGACGGGAGCGATCTGACTGCGACCGTGCTGCCGCAGACGGGGCCTGGGTGGCGGATATCTGCGCGCCAGTTGCGTAGGCCGGCTTGTCAGGGCGCCGAACCCAGCGCATCCTCGATGGCCTCGTCGTACGGCGCGCAGTTGCCGGCGCCGGGCACCAGGGTGGCGAGTGCGCCCGCGGTGACGGCGCGCAGGAGAGCGTGGCCGGCGTCCGCACGCCAGCCGGCGGCCAGCACACCGGCGAAGACGTCACCGGCGCCGGTGGTATCGACCGCCTCGACCTCGGGTGCGGCGACGTGCGTCTCGCCCTCGGCGGTCCGGTGCACGGCGCCGTCAGCGCCGCGGGTGATGACCAGATGCGCGACGGGCCAATGCCATTGGGCGGCTTCGGTTTCGTTGACGATCACCACGTCGGTGGCGGCGGCCAGGTCGGCAAGCGCACCCGGGTCGGTGCCTGCCGGGGAAGCGTTGAGCAAGACGGTCGCGCCACTCTGCTTGGCCAGCCGCGCCGCCGCCAACGCGGTGGACGGCGGGATTTCCAGCTGCAGCAACAGCACATCGCAGTCGGCGACCACAGCGCGAACCTGTCGTGAGTCCAGGGTCAGGTGCGCGTTGGCGCCCGGTGCCACCACGATCATGTTCTCGGCGCTGCTACCGACCATGATCGCTGCGGTGCCGCTGGGGACCGGCAGACTGACCACGCCGTCGAGGCCGACGCGGTTGTCCTGCAGGTGCTTTCGCAAGGCACCGCCGGTGGCGTCGTCGCCGACCGCGGCGACCAGCTGAACATCGGCACCGGCCCGGGCCGCGGCGACGGCCTGATTGCCGCCCTTGCCGCCGGGCTCCGAATGCAACGACGATGCCAGCACCGTCTGCCCGGGCCCGGGAAGTTCGGCCAGGCCGAACACGAGATCCATGTTGACGCTGCCCACGACGGTGATCCGAGTCACCGGGCCACGGTAGCCCCGACCGGCCCGAACCGCAGATACCTCGTTACCCTGGGTTAATGAGTGTGCACGCAGCTACGGACACCGATCTGCGCCAGCAGGTGCATGACGCCGCCCGGCGGGCCCGCGTCGCGTCACGCACGCTGGCCACACTGACCACTCAAGCCAAGAACCGCGCGCTGCACGCCGCAGCGGACGCCGTACTGGCTGCCGCCGATGCGGTGCTGGCCGCCAACGCCGAGGACATCGACGCCGCGCGCGCCGCGGGGATCGCCGAAGCGATGATCGACCGGTTGGCTTTGAACCCGCAACGGCTCGACGGTATCGCCGCCGGGTTGCGGCAGGTCGCCGGCCTGCCCGACCCGGTCGGTGAGGTCTTGCGCGGCAGCACGCTGCCCAACGGCCTGCAGATCCGTCAGCAGCGCGTGCCGCTGGGCGTGGTCGGCATGGTGTACGAGAGTCGCCCCAACGTGACGGTCGACGCCTTCGGCCTGGCTCTCAAGTCGGGCAACGCGGCGCTGCTGCGCGGCAGTTCGTCGGCCGCCCGGTCCAACGCGGCTCTGGTCACCGCACTGCGGGCGGCGCTGGCCGCCGAGGGGTTGCCCGAAGATGCGGTGCAACTGCTGCCCAGTGAGGACCGGGCCAGCGTTACCCACCTGATCCAGGCCCGCGGTCTCGTCGACGTGGTGATCCCGCGTGGCGGCGCCGGCCTGATCGACGCCGTGGTGCGCGACGCCACCGTGCCGACCATCGAGACGGGCGTCGGCAACTGCCACGTCTACGTCCACGAAGCGGCTGATCTCGACATGGCCGAGAGCATCCTGCTGAACTCCAAGACCCGCCGGCCCAGCGTGTGCAACTCGGCCGAGACCCTGTTGGTCGACCGGGCCATCGCCGACACGGCGCTGCCCCGGCTGGTGACCGCGCTGCAGGACGCCGGGGTGACGGTCCACCTGGACCCGAGCGAGGACGAGTTGCGCGCCGAGTTCCTGTCGCTGGACATCGCGGTGGCCATTGTCGATGGCGTGGACGGGGCTATCACGCACGTGAACGAGTACGGTACCGGGCACACCGAGGCCATCGTCACCGCCAACCTTGCTGCGGCCCAGCGTTTCTCGGAGCAGGTGGACGCCGCCGCGGTGATGGTCAATGCGTCAACCGCTTTCACCGACGGTGAGCAGTTCGGCTTCGGCGCCGAGATCGGCATCTCGACCCAGAAGTTGCACGCCCGCGGCCCGATGGGCCTACCGGAACTGACATCCACCAAATGGATCGTGTGGGGCGACGGCCAGACCCGGCCTGCATAGAGGAGAAGAACTTGAGTACACCCGCTCGTTCGGTGCCGCTGTTCGCGGACATCGATGACGTCGCCAAGCGACTCGCCGAAACCGGATACCTGCCCGATACCGCAACGGCCACAGCGGTTTTCCTGGCCGACCGGCTGGGTAAGCCGCTGCTGATCGAAGGACCGGCCGGTGTCGGCAAGACCGAACTGGCCCGGGCCATCGCCCAGTGCACCGGTTCGGAGCTGGTGCGCCTGCAGTGCTACGAGGGGGTCGACGAGGCCCGCGCGCTGTACGAGTGGAACCACGCCAAGCAGATCCTGCGGATCCAGTCCGGCCAGCAGTCCGGCGACTGGGATCAGACCAAGATGGATGTGTTCAGCGAGGAGTTCCTCCTGAGCCGCCCGCTGCTGACGGCCATCCGGCGCACCGAGCCCACCGTGCTGCTGATCGATGAGACCGACAAGGCCGACATCGAGATCGAAGGCCTGCTGCTGGAGATCCTGTCCGACTTCGCCGTCACCGTCCCTGAACTGGGCACCATCAAGGCCAAGCAGACACCGCTGGTGGTGCTGACCTCGAACGCCACGCGCGAGCTGTCCGAGGCGCTCAAGCGGCGCTGCCTGTTCCTGCACATCGATTTCCCCGACCCCGACCTGGAGCGGCGCATCCTGCTCTCCCGGGTACCCGAGTTGCCGGAGAAGATCGCTGACGAGCTGGTCCGAATCATCGGCGTGCTGCGCGGCATGCAGCTCAAGAAGCTGCCGTCGGTCGCCGAGACCATCGACTGGGGCCGCACGGTTCTCGCGCTGGGCATGGACACCCTCGACGACGCGATGATCGCGGCCACGCTGGGTGTGGTGCTCAAGCACCAGTCCGATCAGCATCGCGCCGCCGGCGAGCTGAAGCTCAACTAGGGGACGTCATGACTGTCGGACGAACCCCCGCGCAACCGCTTGCCCCGCAAGGCATTCCGGGCCACCTGGTGGGCTTCGTCGAAGCCTTGCGCAAGGTGGGTATCAACGTCGGGCCGTCCGAGACCGTCGACGCCGGACGGGTGATGGCCACCCTGGGACTAGGTGACCGCATGGTGCTGCGCGAGGGCCTGGCGTGCGCGGTGCTGCGCCGGCCCGACCACCGGGAGACCTACAACGCGTTGTTCGACCTGTGGTTCCCGGCGGCCATGGGGGATCGGGCGGTGCTCGAACTCGATGAGGATGCGGACCCGGAGAACCGGCCCGACCGGATACCGCCCGACGATGTCGAGGCCATGCGATCGGCGCTCCTCGATCTGCTCTCCGACGCCGACATGGCCAACCTCGACGATCGCCTGATGGCGATGATCGCGCAGATCGTCGATGCCTACGGCAAGTACAACTCGAGCCGCGGTCCGTCGTACTCGTCGTACCAGGCGCTCAAGGCCATGGGGCTCGACCAGCTGGAGGGCAAACTGCTGGCCGGCCTGCTTGCGCCGTACGGTGACGAGCCCACACCCACTCAGGAACAGATCGCCAAAGCAATTGCCGCGAAGCGTATTTCGCAGCTGCGGCACATGGTCGAGTCGGAGACCAAGCGGCGCACCGCCGAGCAGATCGGCCGCGACCACGTGCAGACCTACGGCATCCCGCAGCTGGCCGAGAACGTCGAATTCCTCAGGGCGTCAGGCGAACAACTGCGCCAGATGCGCAATGTCGTTGCGCCCCTGGCTCGTACGCTGGCCACCCGGCTCGCTGCCCGGCGGCGTCGTTCCCACGCCGGCCAGATCGACCTGCGCAAGACGCTGCGCAAGTCGATGTCGACCGGCGGCGTTCCCATCGACGTCGTCCTCAAGAAACCGCATCCGGCCCGCCCCGAGCTCGTGGTGCTGTGCGACGTGTCCGGCTCCGTCGCGGGCTTCAGCCACTTCACGCTGATGCTGGTGCACGCGCTGCGCCAGCAGTTCAGTCGGGTTCGCGTGTTCGCCTTCATCGACACCACCGACGAGGTCACCGAGCTGTTCGGGCCCGATGCCGACCTGGCCGTCGCGGTGCAGAAGATCACCCGCGAGGCGGCTGTCTACACGCGGGACGGGCACTCGGACTACGGCCACGCGTTCGTCTCGTTCCTCGACAAGTGGCCGAATGCGCTCTCGCCGCGCACGGCGTTGCTGGTGCTCGGCGACGGCCGCAACAACTACCGCAACCCGCAGGCCGATCTACTGGCCGGAATGGTCAACGCCAGCCGGCACGCGCACTGGCTCAACCCTGAGCCCAAGCACCTGTGGGGCAGCGGCGACTCGGCGACGGCCAAGTACCAGGACGTCATCACCATGCACGAATGCCGGTCCGCCAAGCAGCTCGCCGCGGTGATCGACAACCTGCTGCCCGTCTAGCCCGCGAGGTCCTGCCCCGGAGTTGGCTCCGAACGCTGCCGTAAGCTGGCAAATCGTGACTCGACGCAGGCTGGGAGTGATGGGTGGGACGTTCGATCCCATCCACCATGGACACCTCGTCGCGGCCAGCGAAGTGGCTGACCTGTTCGAGCTCGACGAAGTGGTGTTCGTGCCCACCGGGCAGCCCTGGCAGAAGCGGGACCGGCACGTCACCGCCGCCGAGGACCGGTACCTGATGACGGTCATCGCGACGGCCGCCAACCCGCGGTTCTCGGTGAGCCGCGTCGACATCGACCGCGGTGGCCCCACCTACACCAAAGACACGCTGCGCGACCTGGCCAGGCAGAACCCCGACACCGACCTGTTCTTCATCACCGGCGCCGACGCGCTGGCCTCGATCCTGTCCTGGCAGAACTGGGAGGAGATGTTCTCCACCGCCCGGTTCGTCGGCGTCAGCCGGCCCGGCTACGAGCTGGACGGCAAGCACATCGAGCAAGCACAGAAAGAACTGCCACCCGACGCCCTGACCCTGGTCGAGGTGCCCGCACTGGCCATCTCATCGAGCGACTGCCGTCGCCGCGCCCAGGCCAACCGGCCCATCTGGTACCTGGTGCCCGACGGCGTCGTCCAATACGTATCCAAACGCAGGCTCTACCAGGCCGCGAACCAGCAGGAGAACACATGACGGCCACCCCTGAAGCCCTCAGCATGGCGACGGTCGCCGCCCGTGCGGCTGCCGCCAAGCTCGGCGAGAACATCAGCGTCATCGACGTGTCGGACCAGTTGGTCATCACCGACTACTTCGTCATCGCCTCCGCGTCCAACGACCGCCAGGTCAACGCCATCGTCGACGAGGTCGAGGAGAAGATGCGCTGGGCAGGCCACAAGCCGGCCCGCCGCGAAGGCGCCCGCGAGGGCCGCTGGGTGCTGCTCGACTACGTCGACATCGTCGTGCACATCCAGCACCAGGAGGAGCGCGAGTACTACGCGCTCGACCGGCTGTGGCGGGATTGCCCGGCCATCGAGGTGGACTTGAACGGAGACCTGCCGGCGAGGCCTGCTGATCCCGACGGTGACGACGCGCCCGACGAGGACGGCGAGTGAGGAACCGGCGGCTTCTGCTGCTGCGTCACGGCCAGACGGAGTACAACGCCACCAGCCGGATGCAGGGCCAGCTCGACACCGACCTCAGCGACCTGGGCCGGGCCCAGGCCGTCGCCGCTGCCGAGGTGCTGGCCAAGCGTCAGCCGCTGGTGATCGTGTCATCCGATCTGCGCCGTGCCCTCGATACCGCGACGACGCTCGGGGACCAGGCCGGCATGACGGTGTCCGTCGACGAGCGGCTGCGCGAGACGCACCTGGGCGACTGGCAGGGTCTGACGCATCAGGAGGTCGACGCCGTGGCTCCCGGTGCCCGGCTGGCCTGGCGGGAGGATGCCCGTTGGGCGCCGCACAACGGCGAGAGCCGGGTGGACGTCGCGAATCGCAGTCTGCCGGTGGTGATCGAGCAGTTGCGCAAGCTGCCCGAGTGGGGTGTCGACGAGGTCGACCGCCCGGTGGTGCTCGTGGCGCACGGCGGCCTGATCGCGGCGCTGACCGCGGCCCTGCTGGACCTGCCGGTGGACAACTGGCCGGTGCTCGGCGGCATGGGCAATGCCAGCTGGGTGCAGCTGTCGGGACACAGCGCCGGGCTTGCCGACGACGATCCGGTCAAGTGGCGTCTGGACGTGTGGAACGCCTCGGCTCAGGTGGCCAACGATGTCCTCTGACCGTCCCGTTCTCCTCGTCTTCTGCGACTCGCTGTCCTACTACGGCCCCGGCGGCGGACTGCCGTCCGATGATCCGCGTATCTGGCCGAATATCGTTGCTTCCCAACTTGGTTGGGACTTGGAGCTGATCGGCCGCATCGGCTGGACCTGCCGCGACGTGTGGTGGGCCGCAACCCAGGATCCGCGCTCCTGGGCGGCGCTGCCGAAGGCCGGCGCGGTGATCTTCGCGACCTGCGGCATGGACTCATTGCCGTCGCCGTTGCCGACGGCGCTGCGGGAGCTCATCCGCTACGTGCGTCCGCCGTGGCTGCGCCGCATGGTGCGGGACGGCTACGGCTGGCTGCAACCGCGGCTGTCGCCGATCGCCCGGCCCGCGCTGCCGGCGCACCTGACCGTCGAATATCTCGAAGAGACCCGCGGGGCAATCGATTTCAACCGGCCCGGTATTCCGTTCGTCGCGACGATTCCGTCGGTGCACATCGCGGAGACCTACGGCAGCTCGCACCGGTGGCGTGACGCCACGGTGGCGGCGATCACCGATTGGGCTGACGCGAAGCAGATTCCGGTCGTTGACCTCAAGGCCGCCGTCGGGGACGAGGTGATGTCGGGCCGGGCGAATCCGGACGGCATCCACTGGAACTTCGAGGCGCACCGCGCGGTCGCCGAACTCATGCTCAAGGGGCTGGCCGAGGCCGGTGTGGTGTCGCAGCGGACTGACGACTAGTCATGGCAGGCCCGTCATGACTGTGGTGGTGGTGACCGACTCGTCGGCCCGGCTAGACCCAGATGAGTTGAAGCGTTGGGACATTCGGGTGGTCCCGCTGCATGTGCTGCAGGATGGTGTCGATTACCAGGACGGGGTCGACCCGATCCCGCAGGACATCCAGGACCGGTCGCACGTGTCCACCTCGGGCGCGGCGCCCGCGGATCTGACCGACGTTTACCAACAGGCCCTGGCTGACAGTGGTGGAGACGGCGTGGTGGCAGTGCATCTGTCGGCCGGCCTGTCGAGCACGTTCAGTTCCGCCGCGGCCGTCGGCCGGGAATTGGGTTCCGCTGTGCGCGTCGTGAATTCACGGTCCGCGGCCATGGGGGTGGGGTTCGTCGCTCTCGCCGCGGCCCGGGCTGCGGCTGCCGGCGCGAACCTGGATGCCGTTGAGGCGCAGGCCCGTTCGGAGTCCGGCAAGCAACACGGCTTCATCGTCGTGCATCGGTTGGACAACCTGCGCCGCAGCGGCCGCATCGGCACCGCGGCCTCCTGGCTCGGTACCGCGTTGTCGCTGAAGCCGTTGCTGCAGTTGGACATCGACGGCCGGCTGGTCCTGGATCAGCGGATTCGGACCGTGGCCAAGGCGCATGCCGCGATGATCGAACGGGTGGTCGCGCTGGTCGGTGACCGCCCCGCGTCCATCGCCGTGCACCACGTCGACAATCACGACGATGCCGCGTCGATCGGTGCCGCCCTGACTTCCCGTCTGCCCCAGGTCGAATCACTCGTGGTGACCGACATGGGGCCCGTGTTGGCGGTACACGTCGGGTCCGGCGCCGTCGGCGTGATCGTCAGCACGCAGGAGTAGCGCTCCCGGTCGGTGGCGAGTTGGCGGTGCGTGCCGCGCGCAGGCCGCACTACGCAGCTGGTGGATGACCCCGGGTGTCAGATTTCGAGTACCCGTCTACTCGCGCTCAGGGCTCGTCGTCACCGCACCCTGAAATCCTGCGCGGCACCCCTCGCCGCTGCCCCCTGAAAGGTGACGATGATGAGCAACACCCTGAACCTCGGCTGGACACACGCGCTGACCGTGCACGCACCGACCGTGCCGCGGTGGTTGACCAGCGCGGAGCGGGTCATCAGCCGGGCGGTGCATTGGCTGGCCGAAGAGCGCCCCGCAGGCCCTGTGTACGAGACGCACGCCGACTATCTCGAGGACGCGCTGATGGCGCGCGAAATGTACCGGCTGTGAACGCTTTTGGGCTATCCGGTGAATCGGCCGGTGACCGGCGGCAGATCTTTGAGCGTCAGGATGCCCGGCGCGGCGGCCACTACCGCGGGTACTGCGTTGGTCACCGGAAGCGCGGTATAGATCATGCCGAGGCCGTTGAGGCTGACCTCGCTCCAGTCCGTCGACGGCAGGCAGTACACGACGGTCCGCATGTTGGGCACGCCGAACACCTGGATGACATGACCATGCGCCACCGGCTTCGGCGGCGTGACGTGTTCGCCCATGATCCAGTTGAAGCCGACGCTGACAACGTTCTTGCCACCGACCCAGCCGCGGTGATACCCGTAGACGCTGGCGACGGTGCCCTTCGGGATCTGCATGAACCCCAGGTCGGAGTCTTCGGTGGCGGGGGTGAAGGTGACGTCGAAGGTGATCCGGTCGAGTTTGGCGCCGATGGCGTCGGCCGTCATCGCGGCCGACTCGGCGAACACTTCGCTCTCCAGCCGGACGCTCTCGGCCAGCCCGGGGGTCTCCGGGTCCTTGCCGAATCCCATCGCGGCCATGGTTCCCGCCGACTCGTAGACGCCGCAGTCGACCGACTCGGTGATGCGGATTTCGTCGACGCTCTCGCACGCGCTGGACAGCACCATGCCCATCATGTTCGTCAGGCCAGGGTGGGCGCCGCTGCCGAAGATCGTGGAATTGCCTGCCTCGCAGGCCTTCTGGATGCGGGCCAGATCTTCGGGGGACTGCTTGCCGCCGGTGATCCACGCCGCGCTCGAACAGACGTTGATGCCCGACTCGAGCAGGCGGACCAGTTCATCGATGCTGGGCCAGATCGGGTTGTAGCAGCAGGCGTCGGGCTTGAGTGCCACGAGTTCTTCGATGTCATTCGTGGCCTTGATGCCCGTCGGTTCGGGCCAGCCGGCCAGCTCGGCGGCGTCGACCCCGACCTTGTCGGCGCCGTACGCGTACACGCCCACCAGTTCCATGTCGTCACGAGCGATGATCGCGTGCAGGGACCGCTTGCCGATGTTGCCGGTGGTCCACTGGATGACGCGGAGTGGTCGATCGGTGGTCATGGAGGCCTCCTCGCTGGGGCTGTGCGCTTTCGCTAGACACTATGCCGCAGGTGTCTACCCGACGTCGGGGGTCCCGGTGGCCGGACGATTCATCCACAGATCGCGATTGATCCACAGGGGGCTCGCACGGCGGCACTTTTGCAGCGTTCCGGTCGGTGGCAGTGCCTAACGTCGCGGACATGGTCACTCAGACACCGGCCGACCGCGCGCAGCGGCGCCTGACCGCACAGCCAGGAGATGCGACGGATCCCGACGACGAACCAGACCCGAACGACGACACCTCGCTGTCGCGATGGTTGCCCGACGCGGTGTCCGGCAGTCCGGGGTGGCTGGCGTCGGTGCGGGCCGACCCCGGCCGCGCCGGGGTGATCGCACTTGCCGTGGTCGGCGTGGTCGCGGTCCTGGTGACCGTGATCGCGGTGCTCGGTGATGACAAGCCGCCCGTGACGGCGGCGAAACTGCCTCCGGTGCAGATGGTTTCGTCCAGCGCACCTGGAGCGCCCGCGCCCCCGGCGAAGGCCGAGGATGTCGTGGTCAGCGTCGCCGGCCTTGTCCACAAGCCGGGACTGGTGACGCTCCCGGCCGGTGCGCGCATCGCCGACGCGGTCACCGCCGCCGGGGGAGCGCTGGCCGGCGCCGACCTCGTCGGCCTGAACATGGCCCGCAAGGTGGCCGATGGCGAGCAGATCCTGGTCGGCATCACCGCTCCAGTCGGTGCGCCGGCGGTGATGCGCAGTTCGGCAGGCGCGACGTCCGCCCCGCCGGAGAAGGGGCCGTCCGGTGATGGAACGGGCGCTGGTTCACAAGGGCCGGTCGATCTCAACACCGCTACCGAGGACCAACTCGACGCGTTGCCCGGCATCGGTCCGGTCATGGCGAAAGCGATCGTGGCGTGGCGTGCGGCCAACGGCCGGTTCACGAGCGTTGATCAGCTGGGCGAGGTCGACGGTATCGGCCCGAGCCGGCTGGAGAAACTGCGTGACTTGGTCAAGGTGTGACGGACCGTCCCGCGCCGGACGTCCCCGGCATCGACCTGCGGTTGGTGCCGGCCGCCCTGACGTGCTGGACGGTGACCGCGGTCGGGGTGTGGTGGGGGCCGTGGGCGGCGCTGACGGCGGTGGTGGTTGCGGTGGCGGGCGTCGTCGGAGTCGGACTGCGAATGGGCGACGTGCGCTGGCGCGCGGTGCTCGCTGTGGCGGCGGTGGGGGCGGCGTTCGCGATCGTCGCGACGGTGCGCGTGCACGCGGTCGACACCCATCCGCTGGCGTCCCGGTTCGGCACCACCGTGACGGTCACGGTCACTCCGTCCGAGTCCCCGAAGACCATCCAGAGCAGCCGCCTGATGTTCATGGCCTCGTTGCAGCGGCTTCAGGACATCGAATCATCAGGGCGGGTCCTGGTTTTCGCGCCCGCTCTCGGATATTCGGAGGTCGGCGTCGGCCGCCCGATGGCGTTCCGGGCCAGGGTCACCCGGCCCAAGAGGCGTGACCTGTCAGTGGCTGTGCTGGCCGCGGTGGGCACGCCGCGGTTCGGGACTGCCTCGACGGGGCAGCGCGCGGCGGCGCACGTGCGGGCGGAGTTCGGCGAGGCCGCTCGCCTGGCCCTGCCGCCGGATCAGGCCGCGATGTTGCCGGGGTTGGTCCTGGGTGACGTGTCGGCGGTCGAGTCGGACACCACAGCGGACTTTCGGCGGGCCGGACTGACGCACTTGACCGCGGTGTCAGGCGCGAACGTGACGATCGTATGCGGTGCGGTTCTGCTGAGCGCGGCGCTGGTCGGGCCGCGGATCGCCGTGGCGTTGGCGGCGCTGACGCTGTTCGCGTTCGTCGTGATCGTGCAGCCGTCCCCGAGCGTATTGCGAGCTGCGGCAATGGGTTCGGTGATGCTGATGGGCCTGCTGGTGCATCGGCGCCGGCAGGCCATCCCCGCGTTGTCGGCCAGCGTGCTGGTGCTGATGGTGATCTCGCCGGCGCTCGCCGTGGACGCGGGATTCGCGCTGTCGGTGGTGGCGACGGCGGGACTCGTGGTGATCGCGCCGGGGTGGTCGCGCCGCCTGGTGGGCCGCGGGTGGCCGAAACCGATCGCTGATGCCGTGTGTGTCGCCGTTGCCGCGCAGCTCGTGACGGCGCCATTGGTGGCGGCGATATCGGGAAGTCTGAGTCTGGTCGCGGTGGCGGCCAATCTCCTTGTGGCACCGATCATTCCGCCCATCACCATTCTCGGTACCGCGGCCGCCGCGGTGGGCTGGTTCTGGCCCGCCGCAGCGCAACTGCTCATCCGGTTCACCGGGCCGGAACTGTGGTGGCTCCTGCATGTCGCGCGGTGGAGTGCCGCGGTGCCCGGGGCGGCGGTGAGTGTCCCGTCGGGTTGGGGCGGCGCGCTCCTGCTCGGTACGACGACGGTGGGGGTGGCCCTGGTGCTGGCCGCGTGGCGTCGGCGACGAGGCGGTGATCCCCTGGCCGCCGAAGGCGGACGCGCGATACGCCCGTGAATTCAGGCTTCACGTTGCAGAATTATTGACGTGAATGACCGTTCGGCTGAATCCGCGGCGGCGGTTGCGGCGCTCGCAGCGGCCGGCGTCAGAACGCTGATCGGCACCGTGGTCAATGCCGCGGGCCTGACGCAAGTGAAGGTGGTTCCACGCAGCCGGGTAGCGGTGTTCGCCGACCACGGGCTGGGCACCAGCCCGACGTGGCATGTGTTCGCCATCGACCAGACCGGCATCGTGTTCGGCGACCAGACCGGTGTGGTCGGGGACCGGCGGGTGCGTGTCGACTTGGCGGGTCTACGCGTCCTCGGTGACGGACTCGCCTGGGCGCCCGGGGCGTTCTTCACCCAGGATGGCAAGCAAGACCCGCACTGCGGTCGCGGTGTGCTGCAACGGGTTACGCAGCGATTGGCGGCGGCCGGGTTGACGGCCTCCGTCGGACATGAGGTCGAGTTCGTGGTGGTCGGCCCCGACGGCGCGCAGCTGCCGTCCGCGCTGTGGGCGCAGTACGGACTGGCCGGCGTGCTCGAATTCGAAGCGTTCGTCCGCGACGTGATGGACGCGACCGGCGCCGCGGGGGTGTCCATCGAACAGTTCCATCCTGAATATGGCGCCAACCAATTCGAGTTCTCGCTGGCACCGCGCGATCCGGTGGCCGCCGCCGATCAGCTGGTGCTCGCGCGGATCATCATCGGACGGGTGGCCCGCCGCCACGGTCTGCGGATCAGTCTGTCGCCGGTGCCTTTCGCCGGCAGCGTGGGTTCTGGCGCACATCAGCACTTTTCGCTGAATCGTGATGGAGTGCCGGTGTTCTCCGGCGGTTCGGGGATGCGCGGGATGACGGCGGCGGGCGAGTGCGCGGTGGCGGGGCTGCTGGCCGGTCTGCCCGGCGCGCAGGGGGTCTTGTGCGGCTCCATCGTGTCCGGGCTGCGCATCCAGCCGGGGAGCTGGTCCGGTGCCAACGTCTGCTGGGGCACCGAGAACAGGGAGGCCGCGGTGCGGTTCGTCAGCGCCGCATCCGGTAATCCGTACGGCGCCAATGTCGAGGTGAAGATCGTCGACCCGTCGGCCAATCCGTACCTTGCGTCGGCCACCATCCTCGGGTTGGCGCTGGACGGCATCACCCGGGAGCTGCCGCTGCCGCCCGAGGTCACCGTCGACCCGGGTTCCCTGACCGAAGCCCAACGTGAGCACGCGCGGGTGGTGACACTGCCCGCGAAGCAGGCCGAGGTTCTCGATGCGCTGCGGGGCAGCACCGTGGTCCGCGACATTCTCGGCGACGCGGCGGTGGACGCCGTCTTGGCTGTGCGCGGCTACGAGCAACAGAACTACGGCGGACTTTCCGATACCGAACTGACGGAGAAGTTCCGGCTGTCGTGGAGCGTGTGAGTGCCTGTCGGCCCGCCATGAAACGATCAACGGGTGAGTGGATCGACCGAGGCGTTGCATCTGGTGCTGGGCGACGAGGAATTGCTGGTCGAGCGTGCGGTGGCCGATGTACTGCGGGCCGCACGCAAGCTCGCCGGCAACGACAACGTGCCAGTCGACCGGCTGCGCGCCGGCGACGTGTCTACCAGCGAGCTCGCCGAACTGCTGAGCCCGTCGCTGTTCGCCGAGGAACGCGTGGTGGTCCTGGAGTCTGCGGCCGAAGCCGGTAAGGACGCTGTCGCCCTCATCGCGGACGCCGCGGCCGACCTGCCGGGCGGCACCATGCTCGTCGTCGTGCACTCCGGTGGCGGCCGTGCCAAGGCGCTGGCGGATCAGCTCAAAAAGCTGGGCGCCGACGTGCATCTGTGCGCCAAGATCACCAAGGCCGCCGAGCGTGCCGACTTCGTCCGCAAGGAATTCCGGTCGCTGAAGGTCAAGGTCAGCGACGACGCCATCAATGCCGTGCTCGACTCGGTCGGCTCGGACATCCGCGAACTGGCCGCGGCGTGCTCACAGCTGGTGGCCGACACCGGGGGGCAGATCGATGTTGCGGCCGTGCGCCGCTATCACTCCGGCAAGGCGGAGGTGAACGGCTTCGACATCGCCGACAAGGCCGTTTCGGGTGATGTCAGCGGTGTCGCCGAAGCATTGCGCTGGGCGATGGCGGGCGGCGTACCGCATGTGGTGCTGGCCGATGCGCTGGCCGAGGCGGTGCATTCGATCGCGCGCGTCGGTGGCTTGTCGGGTGACCCGTACCGGTTGGCGGGGGAGTTGGGTATGCCGCCGTGGCGCGTCCAGAAGGCCCAGAAGCAGGCCCGGCGCTGGTCCCGGGACACTGTGGCCGAGGCGCTGCGAGTCGTCGCGTCGTTGAACGCGGATGTCAAGGGCGCCGCGGCCAGTGCCGACTACGCGCTGGAGTCGGCGGTGCGTCGCGTCGCCGAGTTGGCCGACCGCTGAGACGGGTCAGTCTCTGAACACAACAAAACCGCGGCTCTATCAACGGGCCGCGGTTTTGCGAAGACTACAGGCTCAGCTCAGAGCTTGTTGAAGGCCAGGGTCAGCGCCGACTTCTTGTTGGCGGCCTGGTTCTTGTGGATGACACCCTTGGTGGCGGCCTTGTCCAGCTTGCGGTTGGTGGCAACGAGCAGCTCGCCGGCCTTGTCCTTCTCGCCCGCCTCGACGGCCTCACGGAAGCCGCGGATAGCCGTACGCAGCGCCGACTTCACCGACTGGTTGCGCAGCCGGGCACGCTCGTTGGTGCGGATGCGCTTTTCCTGCGACTTGATGTTGGCCACGCGTGTCGTTCCTTCTAAATCTCAATTTGGGCATGCTCTGGGACGGGCATGCTCGGTCTTAAGTCTGTGCTCTTCGCCCATCGACGGGCAGCGACTGTTCAGGTTACCAGCGTCCACGTGAAATCCCCAAAGCGCGGCATACGCGCACTGGCTGGCGACGACCCCAGCATATCGATGAATGCCAAGTTGCCCTGCCGAAACTGCCAGGTTGATGCAGCATGTCTGCCATGAGCCCACGGACATCGCGCAGTGCTCCCGCTCGGACGCGGCGCACCACCCCAGGGAATCGCTACGACGGTGTGTTCGACGGGTACGACGACGTCGACAGCTACACCGAGGCGTACGACGAGATGTTCGACGCCGACGGCGCCGTGCGCGGTCTCTACAAGGGCGTGTTCGCCGAGCTGGCGCCTTCCGACGCGTCCGAGCTGGCAGCCCGGTCCGAAGCGCTCGGCCGGGCGTTCACCGACCAGGGCATCACGTTCTCGCTTTCGGGTCAGGAGCGGCCGTTCCCGCTGGATCTGGTGCCCAGGGTCATCTCGGCGGCCGAGTGGTCGAAGCTGGAAAAGGGCATCAAGCAGCGGGTTAAGGCGCTCGAGATGTACCTCGACGACGTCTACGGCGATCAGGAGATCCTGCGTGACGGCGTGATCCCGCGCCGGCTGGTGACCTCGTGCGAGCATTTCCACCGGGAGGCCGCCGGCATCGTCCCGCCCAATGGCGTCCGGATCCACGTCGCGGGCATCGACCTCGTCCGCGACGACAAGGGCGACTTCCGGGTGCTCGAGGACAACCTGCGCTCGCCGTCCGGCGTGTCATACGTCATGGAGAACCGGCGCACCATGGCCCGGGTGTTCCCCAACCTCTTCGCCACGCACCGGGTCCGGGCGGTCGGTGACTATTCGTCGCACCTGCTGCGGGCCCTGCGCAATGCGGCGGCAGCGAACGAGGCGGACCCGACCGTGGTGGTTCTCACTCCGGGCGTCTACAACTCGGCCTACTTCGAGCACTCCCTGCTGGCCCGGCAGATGGGCGTCGAACTGGTCGAGGGCCGTGATCTGTTCTGCCGCGACAACGTCGTCTACATGCGCACCACCGAAGGCGAGCGCCAGGTGGACGTCATCTACCGCCGGATCGACGACATGTACCTCGACCCCATGCAGTTCCGGCCCGACACGGTGCTCGGTGTCGCCGGCCTGCTCAACGCGGCGCGGGCGGGCAACGTCGTCATCTCCAGCGCGGTGGGCAACGGGGTCGGCGACGACAAGCTGGTCTACACGTACGTGCCGACGATCATCGAGTACTACCTGGGCGAGAAGCCGCTGCTGGCGAACGTGGACACCTACCGCTGTTGGCTCGACGACGAGTGCGAGGAAGTGCTCGACCGGATCCGCGAACTGGTCATCAAGCCCGTCGAAGGCTCTGGCGGCTACGGCATCGTCTTCGGGCCGGACGCCTCGGAGAAGGAGATCGCCGCGATCTCGAAAAAGGTTCGCGCCGACCCGCGTGGCTGGATCGCTCAGCCGGTGGTGCAGCTGTCGACGGTGCCGACGCGGATCGGCGACAAGCTCGCCCCGCGGCACGTCGACCTGCGGCCCTTCGCCGTCAACGACGGCGACGACGTGTGGGTGTTGCCGGGCGGGCTGACTCGCGTGGCGCTCCCGGAGGGCTCGCTGGTGGTCAACTCCAGCCAGGGTGGGGGATCGAAGGACACGTGGGTGCTGGCGTCACGGGCGTCGACCGCCGACCGCGAGCTCGCCGCTGCCGAAGTCGTCCGCTCGTTGCCGTCTGCCGGTCAGGCGGCCGCTGACGGACCCCCGCAACAAACCGTGCAAACCGCACAGCAACAGCAACAGCAACAGGCGGTGATGCACTGATGTTGGCCCGTAATGCCGAATCGCTGTACTGGATCGGCCGCTACGTCGAGCGCGCCGACGACACCGCCCGCATCTTGGACGTCACCGTGCATCAGTTGCTGGAGGACTCGAGCGTCGACCCCGACGTGGCATCGCGAACGTTGCTGCGGGTCTTGGGGATCGCGCCACCCGCGGCCCCACTGAACATGTGGTCCTTGACCGACCTGGTCGCCTTCGGTCGTGGTGACGGACAGAATTCGATCGTCGAGTCGATCTCGGCCGCCCGGGAAAATGCCCGCGGTGCACGGGAAGTCACGTCCACCGAAATGTGGGAGTGCCTCAACACCACCTACAACGCCCTGGCAGACCGCGAGCGGGCGGCCAGAAAGCTTGGACCGCACGAATTTCTGAGCTTCGTGGAAGGACGCGCGGCGATGTTCGCCGGCCTGGCCGACTCGACGCTGTCGCGTGACGACGGCTACCGCTTCATGATGCTGGGCCGGTCGATCGAGCGCGTCGACATGACGGTGCGCCTGCTGCTGGCCCGCGTCGGTGACAGTGCGTCGTCGCCGGCATGGGTGACGGTGCTGCGCTCGGCCGGTGCCCACGACACCTATCTGCGCACCTACCGCGGCGTGCTGGACGCCGGCCGCGTTGTCGAATTCATGTTGCTGGACAGGCTGTTTCCGCGGTCGGTGTTCTACTCGCTCCGGGTGGCCGAGCGGCATCTGGACGAACTGCACCACCGGCCGCATGATCGGGTCGGTGCCACCGGGGAGGCGCAGCGCCTGCTCGGCCGGGCCCGCAGCGAGTTGGAGTTCCTGCGGCCGGGTCTGCTGCTGGACTCCCTGGAGGCGCGCCTGGCCGGTCTGCAACGCAGCTGCCGGGAAATCGGAGAAGCGTTGGCGCTGGAGTACTTTCACGCGGCGCCGTGGGTCGCGTGGACCGACGCGGGCCACCCGGTGGCGGTCATCGAGGAAGGTGAGATCTGATATGTGGCGGCTCAGAGTTGTCCATGCCACGGGGTATGCCTACAAGTCAGCGGTGACGGCGTCGTTCAACGAAGCTCGCTTGACGCCGCGCTCGGACTCGCGACAGAACGTCATCCTCAACCGGGTCGAGACCACGCCGGCCACCCGCTCGTACCGGTACATCGACTACTGGGGCACGGCGGTGACAGCCTTCGATCTGCACGCGCCGCACACCGAACTGGAGGTGACGTCGTCGTCGGTCGTCGAGACCGACAAGGGTGAGATGCCTGCGGAACTGGTCACGTGGGACGACCTGGCCGGCGGCGGCGTGCGTGACCGATTTGACGAACTGCTCGTGCCGACGGCGTACACGCCGGTCAGCAAGCGCCTGCAGCGGGTCGGCCAGCGGATCATGAAGTACTACGACCCGCAGGAAGCGGTGGTCGCCGCGGCGAACTGGATCAACACCGAACTGGACTATGTCCCGGGCACCACCGGCGTGCATTCGTCCGGGCTGGACGCGCTGCGTGAAGGCAAGGGGGTGTGCCAGGACTTCGCGCACCTGACGCTGATTTTGTTGCGCAGCATGGGGATTCCGGCGCGTTACGTGTCCGGCTACCTGCATCCGCAGCGCAGGGCCGAGGTCGGCGACACCATCGAGGGGCAGAGCCACGCCTGGGTGCAGGCCTGGACCGGCGGCTGGTGGGACTACGACCCGACCAACGACGTCGAGATCAGCGAGCAGTACGTGACCGTCGCAGTGGGACGGGACTACGCGGACGTCACGCCGCTCAAGGGCATCTACTCGGGCGAGGGGTCCACCGATCTGGACGTCGTCGTGGAAATCACCCGGCTCGCTTGACTTTCCCGTCTAACCGCCGGGCGCCGACTACCATAGATGTGAGGTAGATCACGATCGGAGGTGGGCGATGCGGATCGCGGACGTACTGAGCAACAAGGGTGCCGCGGTAGCGACCATAGCTCCAACGACCACGGTGTCCCAGCTGCTGGCCAGCCTGGCAGCCCTGAACATCGGCGCGATGGTGGTGGTCGGACCCGAAGGCCTGGCCGGCATCGTGTCCGAACGCGACGTGGTGCGCGAGCTGCACAAGCGTGGCGGGGGTCTACTGGGCCAGCCGGTTTCGGAGATCATGACGACCGTCCTGGCCACCTGCACTCCGCGCGACACCGTCGACCACCTCGTGGTCCTGATGACCCAGAACCGGGTGCGGCACGTGCCCGTCCTCGACGACGGTCGGCTGGCCGGCATCGTCAGCATCGGCGACATCGTCAAGACCCGGATGGAAGAGCTCGAGACCGAGCAGCAACACCTACAGGACTACATCAACCAAGGCGGTTAGCTCCTCGCCTTCTCCCGCGAGCTGGGGGCACCTCCCGCTCGCGAGCGCGCGTGTTTGTCCGGCGACGCGCCGGTTTCGGCGTGCAATGTGCGCCCACTCACGGGCCGCGAACGGGCACGGACTGTCCGAAGATCGGGCGACGCGTGCATCAGCGTGACGGTTCGCGGCAAGCTGGCGGCATGCGTGAAATTCAGACCCGTGCGGCCACTCGTTCCGACACCGGTGCTTTGTCGCACACCCTCGCCCGCGCTTTCGCCGACGATCCGGTCATGAAGTGGATGATTCCCGACGACGGAGCGCGTCGGCGCCGACTGCCGCGCCTGT
This sequence comes from Mycolicibacterium aubagnense, assembly GCF_010730955.1. Classification (NCBI taxonomy): domain Bacteria; kingdom Bacillati; phylum Actinomycetota; class Actinomycetes; order Mycobacteriales; family Mycobacteriaceae; genus Mycobacterium; species Mycolicibacterium aubagnense. Next base: position 5,100,014 of record NZ_AP022577.1, read on the forward strand.
TCGCGGCGCTCGCCAAGTACCAGCATCTGGACCACGGCGGCGTCGAGGTCGCTTCGTCGGGGGACGGCATCGGCGCGGCGGCATTGTGGGATCCGCCGGGGACGTGGCGGCAGACGCGCGGCGACGAGCTGCGGATCGCGCCCATCATGCTGCTGACGTTGGGCACGGCCGTGCTGCGCGGGCAGGCGGCTTCCGAACTGATGAAGAAGCATCATCCTGAGGAGCCGCACTGGTATCTGGCGGTAATCGGTAGTGACCCTCTGGTTCGCGGCGGCGGGTTCGGTCAGGCGCTGATGAAGTCCCGGTTGGACCGCGTCGACGCCGAACATGCACCGGCCTATCTGGAGTCGAGCAACCCCGTGAACGTGCCGTATTACGAGCGGTTCGGATTCGAGGTCACCGGCGAGATGGTGCTGCCGAACGGCGGACCCAGCCTGATTCCGATGTGGCGGCAGCCTCGGTAGGTGCGCTCATTGCACTCTCGTCGGGCGCGAGCGGTCGCTGAGTGCACGGGGAAAGCGGCGTGTCGCCGGACAAACCCGCACGCTCGCGGGAGCGAGGGGCGGGGGACTAGCTCCAGGAATAGCCGGCCCGGAGGCGGGCGGCGATGATCTCGAACTTGTCGCGTTCGAGGATCGCGCCTTCGCGGCGGATGCCTTCCTCGGGCACATCGAGCACCCGGTCGAGTCGCACCCAGCTGGCGCGTCCCTCGTAGTCCCAGCTGCCGGAGCCGATGCCCACCCAGTCGGGGTCGCCCTGGTACCGGTCCTGGCTGGACACCATCAGGCCCAGCAGCGTCGTGCGGTCGCGACCCACCACCAGCACGGGGCGGTCCTTGCCGCGGGTCGGGTCGTCTTCGTAGACGACCCAGGTCCAGACGATCTCGCCGGGGTCGGCCTTGCCGTCCAGGTCGGGCGAGTAGACGATGCGCCGGGCGCGGTGCGCGGTGGGGACGATGTTCTCGGTGACCGGCCGTCCCGCGGTGATGGCCGCCTGCGGCTCCGCCGGAACCGCGCCGAGCGCGGTCAGTCCCACTTCGATGCCGAACCGGATCCCCTGCTGGATGGTCCGAGACAGCCCGTCAGGCTGCTGCAGATTGCGGATGAGCTTGGGCGCCTCGTTGAACACCAGTTGTTCCGCGAAACGCTGGAACGTCCTCCACTGCGACGCCATGACTTCGAGCATAGGGGAGTTTCCGGCCCGCGATTTAGCCGCCGGGGTCCTCGCTAGATACCCTGGTAGTCGCGCGTGATACGCGCGGACCCATCGTCACCAGGAGATTCCCATCAGCAGTTTCGCCGACAAGACGTTCACTGCGCCGGCGCAGATTCGGAACTTCTGCATCATCGCCCATATTGACCACGGCAAGTCCACCCTGGCCGACCGCATGCTGGGAATCACCGGTGTGGTTGCCGACCGGGACATGCGAGCCCAGTACCTCGACCGCATGGACATCGAGCGGGAACGCGGTATCACCATCAAGGCGCAGAACGTGCGGCTGCCGTGGGAGGTCAACGGCGAGCAGTTCGTGCTGCATCTCATCGACACCCCGGGCCACGTCGACTTCACCTACGAGGTGTCGCGCGCACTGGAGGCCTGTGAGGGCGCGGTGCTGCTGGTCGACGCCGCTCAGGGCATCGAGGCGCAGACGCTGGCCAACCTGTACCTGGCGCTGGACCGCGATCTGACGATCATCCCGGTGCTCAACAAGATCGACCTGCCCGCCGCCGACCCCGATCGGTATGCCGGTGAGATCGCCCACATCATCGGCTGCGAACCCAGCGATGTGCTGCGCGTCTCCGGCAAGACCGGCGAGGGCGTGCGCGAACTCCTCGACGAGGTGGTGCGACTGATCCCCGCCCCCGTCGGCGACGCCGACGCACCCGCGCGGGCGATGATCTTCGACTCCGTCTACGACATCTACCGCGGTGTGGTCACCTACGTCCGCGTGGTGGACGGCAAGCTGAACCCGCGCGAGAAGATCAAGATGATGTCCACCGGGGCGACACACGAGCTGCTCGAGGTCGGCATCGTCTCGCCGGAGCCCAAGGCTTCCGACGGGCTGGGCGTGGGCGAGGTCGGCTACCTGATCACCGGCGTGAAGGACGTCCGCCAGTCGAAGGTGGGTGACACGGTGACCTCGGCCCGTAACGGGGCGACTGAGGCGCTGACGGGCTACCGCGAACCCCGGCCGATGGTGTACTCGGGGCTTTACCCGGTGGACGGCTCGGACTATCCGGTACTGCGAGAGGCGCTGGACAAGCTGCAGCTCAACGATGCCGCGCTGACCTACGAGCCGGAAACCTCCGTGGCCCTTGGCTTCGGCTTCCGCTGCGGCTTCCTGGGCCTGCTTCACATGGAGATCACGCGCGAGCGCCTGGAGCGCGAGTTCAACCTGGACCTGATCTCCACCTCGCCCAACGTGGTCTACCGGGTGATCAAGGACGACAACACCGAGATGGTCGTCACGAACCCGTCGGACTGGCCAGAAGGCAAGGTGCGCAGCGTCTTTGAGCCCGTCGTGAAGACGACGGTGATCGCGCCCAGCGAGTTCATCGGCACCATCATGGAGCTGTGCCAGCAGCGTCGCGGCGAGCTGGGCGGGATGGACTACCTGTCCCCGGAACGCGTCGAGCTGCGCTACACCATGCCGCTCGGCGAGATCATCTTCGACTTCTTCGACTCGCTGAAGTCCCGCACCCGTGGCTACGCCAGCCTCGACTACGAAGAGGCCGGCGAGCAGGAAGCCGACCTGGTGAAGGTCGATATCCTGCTGCAGGGCGAGGCCGTCGACGCGTTCAGCGCCATCGTGCACAAGGATTCGGCGTCGGCCTATGGCAACAAGATGACGAGCAAGCTCAAGGAACTGATTCCCCGCCAGCAGTTCGAGGTCCCGGTGCAGGCGGCCATCGGCTCGAGAATCATTGCCCGCGAGAACATCCGGGCCATCCGCAAGGACGTGCTCTCCAAGTGCTACGGCGGTGACATCACCCGTAAGCGCAAGCTGCTCGAGAAGCAGAAGGAGGGCAAGAAGCGGATGAAAACCATTGGGCGCGTAGAAGTTCCGCAGGAGGCCTTCGTCGCCGCGCTGTCGACCGACGCGGCGAGCGACAAGCCCAAGAAGTAGCTGCGACAGCAAAACTGCCCCAAATCAACGGATTTGGGGCAGTTTGTGTTTGTGCGAGCTACGCAGCGTGGTGCGGGCCCGCTGAGTGGTGGTGCGGGTGCAAGCCGGGGATCATCATCGGCACGTCGTCGCGGTAGTGCCGGTAGGAATCGCCGAGGCTCGCCACCAGATCGTGCTCCTCGAGCTGTACCGCGATCAGGATGTATCCGGTGGTCGCCAGCGAGAACATCAAGTGCCCCGCCGTCATCGTCGGGGTGGCCCAGAACGCCACGATGAAGCCGACCATGATCGGGTGCCGAACCACCCGGTAGAACAGCGTGGTCCGGAAAGCCAAGTCGCGGTAGGGCTCTCCACGCCAGGCCAGATACACCTGCCGCAGCCCGAAGAGATCGAAGTGGTTGATCATGAACGTCGACGTCAGCACGATCGCCCAGCCCGCCCAGAACAGGGTCAGCAGCACGTAGCGCCCGGCCGGTGCGCTGACGTGCCAGATGACCTGGGGCATGGTCCGCCACTGCCAGTAGAGCAGGCCCAGCAGCAGGCTCGACATCAGGACGTAGGTGCTGCGTTCGATGGACTGCGGCACGATGCGCGTCCACATCCGTTTGAACGCCGGCCGCGCCATCACGCTGTGTTGCACCGCGAACAGGCCGAGCAGGATCAGGTTGACCACCACCGCCTCGCCGATCGATGCGGTGATCCCATGATCGACCGTGCGGGGCACCACCACGTTGCCCACGAAGCCGATGGCATAGAGGAACGAGACCAGGAACACCGCGTAACACAGCGCGCCGTAGCCAAGTGTCAGATAGCGCTTCATCCTGTCCTCCGATTCTCGGAAATGTTCCGGTGACGCCGTCCGCACCGGTCGACTTGCACGCAGTGTCGGGGCAGGCCCTAGATGCGGCCTGGATGGCGGAAACGAATGATGTGCGGCAGCCCGACCGCAGCGTGGGAGGAGGGGCCGGCAGACTGCCGGTCCGTGAAGCCATACCTGGTGCCGCAGCCCCTGGTCACATGCTCAATGTATGCCTAAATCGGCCGGGTGGGAATGGCCCGAGCCGGCGCCGAGCAGACGTGAAGACCCTCAAATTCTGATGAATTTGAGGGTCTTCACTGGGGGTACCGCCCGCTTGCGGGGGACTGCTCGCGCAGTAGGGGTTACGGGCTGCCCTCGGCGATCCGGCGGACCGCGTCGATGAACACGTCGATCTCCTCGAACGTGTTGTAGAACGCGAACGACGGACGCACCGTCGCTTCGAGTCCCAGACGCCGCAGGATGGGCTGGGCACAGTGATGCCCGGCCCGCACCGCGATGCCCTCGGCGTTCAGCGCCTTGCCGACCTCGAGTGGTTCGTGCCCGGCCAACACGAAGGACAGCACGCTGGCCTTCTCGTCGGCCGTGCCCACGAGCCGCACCCCCGGAATGGCCGCCAACCGCGGGGTGGCGTACTCCAGCAGGGCGTGCTCGTACGCCGCAATTCGTTCGATGCCAATGCGTTCCACATACCGGATCGCCTCGCCGAGCCCGACCGCGTCGGCGATGTTGCCGGTGCCGGCCTCGAACTTGTTCGGCGGTCCCTGGAACACCGAACGCTCCAGCGTCACGTCGGCGATCATGTTGCCGCCGCCCTGCCAGGGCGGTGTTTCGGCCAGCACGTCCTCGCGTCCGTACAGCACCCCGATGCCCGTCGGCCCGAATATCTTGTGCCCGGAGAACACGAAGAAATCCGCACCGAGTTCGGCGACATCGATCGGGATGTGCGGGACGGACTGCGCACCGTCGATCAGCACGCGGGCCCCGTAGCGGTGGCCCAGTTCGACGATGGTCTTGACCGGCGTCACCGTGCCCAACGCATTCGAAACCTGCGTGGCCGCAACCAGTTTCGTCCGCGGACCCAGTAGGTCCTCGAACTCGCCGAGCAGCAGGTTGCCCGCGTCGTCGACCGGCGCGACTTTGATCACCGCGCCCGTCTGCTGTGCAATCAGCTGCCACGGAACGATATTGGCGTGGTGCTCCAGGTGGGTGATGACGATCTCGTCACCCGGGCCCAGGTGCTTGCCACCCCACGAGTACGCCACCAGGTTGATGGCCTCGGTGGTGCCGCGAACGAAGATGATCTCTTCGGTCTTCGACGCCCCGATGAACCGGCGAACCGCCTCGCGGGCGTCCTCGTAGGCATCCGTGGCCCGCGCCGCCAACTCATGCGCCGCGCGGTGGATGTTGGAGTTCTCGTGGGCGTAGAAGTACGCCAACCGGTCGATGACCGACTGCGGCTTCTGCGTGGTCGCCGCGTTGTCGAACCAGATCAGCGGCTTGCCGTTGACCGTCTCCTTCAGGATCGGGAAATCGGCGCGGATCGCGTGGACGTCGAAGACCTCGTGATCATCCCGAATGGACGGCACCGGTTCGACGGGCTCAGCAGCCACGGCCGGGGACTGCAGGAAGTAGTAATTCCCGGCATCCTCGGACGGTTCCGGGGAATCGGTCCAGTTGAGCTGCGGCACCGAAGGGACGGCACCCGACCAGGTCGGTGCGGAGCCGCGCTGGGGCGAGCGAAGCGACGGGGAAGGGCTCAGTGCGGGGGGAGCCGACGGTGGAGCCGACGCCAGCACGCCCGGCACCGTCGGGACCAGACGCGTCAGGGGCGAGCGAAGCGACGGGGAGAGGTCTGGCACGGCGAACGCCTCCAGCCCACCGAACGGCGCGACCGGGCTCACCGCATTACCGCGCGGTGCGACCGGCGCCGTGCCTGGCGGATTCCCTTCCGGCCCAGGCGAAGTCGGGGCCGGCGCGAACAGCTCCGGCACCGAAACGAACTCGGCCGGCGTGCCCGGGTGTGCCAGACCGGCGGCAGTGGCGCCCGCCGACGTCCCGGTGGTCGCATCCGGGGCCACCCCACGCGGTGCCACCTGGGTGGTCACCGGCGGGCTGTCCGGACCGGGCCGGAAGCTGGTGGCGAACAACTGGCTGGCCAGTGTCGACAGTTCCGCGTCGCTCAGTGGCTGGTCACTTGTACTCATGGAAGTGGTCCACTCCGACGTCCTCGAGGACTGCCAGCGCATCGTCGGTGAGCACCGCCAGCGACGAGTACAGCGTGACCAGGTAGGACGCGATGGCCGACCGGTTGATGCCGGTGAAGCGGACCGACAGGCCCGGGGCCTGCTCGCCGACCAGGCCGGGCTGGAACAGGCCGACCACGCCCTGGCGCTCCTCGCCGGTGCGGACCAGGATGAACTTCGTCTTCCCGTCCACGACCGGCACCTTGTCCGACGGGATGATCGGGATTCCGCGCCAGGTGATGAACTGGGCGCCGAACAGGCTGACCACTGGTGGCGGCACGCCACGACGGGTGGCTTCCCGGCCGAATGCCGCCACCCCGAGCGGGTTGGTCAGGAAGAACGCGGGGGTCTTCCACACCTTGGTGATCAGCGAGTCGAGATCATCGGGGGTCGGCGTGCCGCGCAGCGTCTGGATGGTCTGCTCGGGAGTGACCTGCGACAGCAACCCGTACTCCGGGTTGTTGATCAGCTCGGACTCCTGGCGTTCCTTGATGGTCTCGATGGTCAGGCGCAGCTGCTGGGCGACCTGGTCGTGCGGGCTGGAGTACAGGTCGGACACCCGGGTGTGCACGTCGAGCAGCGTCGAGATGGACCGCAGCGTGTACTCGCGCGGGCTCGTCTCGTAGTCGACGTAGGTCTCCGGCAGCGGATCCTCGTTGCCGGAACCCTGCTCGGCGTGGATGGCGACCTGCTCGGGGTTCACCACGCGGTTGACGCGGTAGATACCGGCCTCGACGGGGACCCAGCTCAGCAGGTGCAGCAGGAATCGCGGCGTGATGGTCGACAGTTGCGGAACTGTCTTGGTGGCATTGGCGAGCTGCCTTGCGGCGAGATCGCCGAGGGCCTGCGATTCGTTCTGCGCAGACGTCATGGGGGGCTACCTCCGACGGGTCGTGGTGGGGATGCGGCGGCCACGATACGGCTTTACGGGGGTCCCCACAGGGTTAGCGCGCACCGCGGTTAAAACCCGGTTTGCTGTGACGAATCCGGCCGTGGCTTTTCTGCGCGAGTGCCGTATGGTAGGCGGCATGACCCACGACGGATCGCTGCGCATGCCCATGCGGCGCTGCTTCGTCGTGCCGTGTTGTTGTTGTTGTTGTTGTTGATTTTCTGACGCCGGCCCTCTGCGTTCTGCCCGCCCATCTTCTGGCGGAGCACGTATACGCGCTGTTCACGCACCTCCAGAAAGCAACACAGCAATGTCCTCATCTTTGCTCGCACCCACCCGCACCTCCGTCGCGGTCCGCCGTACCGTGCGCCGGGACGCCGAGATCACCCGGATGACCCGCTACCGCGGCGGCACCTATTCGCCGACGGTCGACACCGTCGTGTTCACCGACGGGACGACGGCGCGCACCGACCTGATCCGGCTCAACCCAAACATCGATGCGTACTCGCTCGACTTCCAGGGCGTGGCCCCGACCCGGCCCTCCCAGTACCGGCCGGCGAACTGGTCAGCGGTCCCCAACGTGGCGGCGCGTGCCTTCGAGGCCGAGGTGGACTGGATCATCCGCAACTCGTATCCCACCCTGGGGACGGTCGAGTTGAGTCGCCGGGTCCGGGCGGCCGGTCACCTGTTCGGTGACGCGCATCTGGCCGAGCATGAGGCCATCGCCGCGACGCAGGCCGCGATCTGGCATTTCACCAACGGCCTGCGCTTGGACAACCGCCCCCTCAACGTGCCGGTCGCGGTCACTCCGGAACCGGGCGCCATCACCTTCGAGTTCGATGGTGAACCTCAATTGGGCAGCTACACCGTCGAATTGACGAGCGACACGGCCGTCTCGCTGGTGCTCCAGAAGTCGGTCGACGGGACGTCGTGGCGCGAGGTCGCCGCGTCGGGACTCAACGTCGCTGCCGGCTACGGGCGCCACCGCCGGGGCCTCGGCGTCGGGGCCACCGCCTCGGACAGCCGCCCGGGCCGCCAGCACCGCGGGTACCGCTTCTACCGGCTCCAGGTCCTCGCCGACAGCGGGGCATTCGTCGACATCGAAGACGTGACCTTCACGCTCCACGGATCCGGCCATTACCGGAACGCCGAACGTGTTGTCGCGCTGTACAACTACCTCGTCGCCGGTGCCGAGACGGCGCGCCGGCTGACGGTGGTGCCGCGGCTGGTCACCGACCGCGCGGTGGCAGGCGACGTCGTCGGCCCGTTCCGGTTCGAGGCCACCGATGCCGCGACGCTCACGGCGGTGGGTGGCACGCTCGTCGACACGGCAGGGGAGCCGATCACCACACCGGTGGTCCCCGGTAGCGACATCTACCTGCATCCGGCATCGGGGGTTCGACAGGTGACCGTCACCGCGAGTGTGCCTGCGGCACAGAACGGTTTCGGCGGCCGAGTCATCACCGGCGTGGCGCATGACAGCCGCCTGACGCCGGTTGCCCTCGCCGTGCCGACCCCGACCGTCATCGATTTCGAGCTCACCTTCTAGCCGAAAGCGCCTGTCACATCGGCGCGTTCGCGGGCTGGAACACCCCGCTGCTGTCGGCTTCCTCCTCTGCGCGGATCACGTGCACGACGGCGTTGATCAACGCCAGGTGTGTGAAGGCCTGCGGGAAGTTGCCGAGGTGCCGGCCGGTACGCGGCTCGATCTCCTCGGCGTACAGATGCAGCGGGCTGGCGAACGACAGCAGTTTCTCGCAGAGGTGCCGGGCCCGGCTGACCTCGCCGATCTCGACGAGTGCCGACACCAGCCAGAACGAGCAGATGGTGAAAGTGCCTTCCTCGCCGGACAATCCGTCGTCGGTCTCCTCGGTTCGGTAGCGCAGCACCAGGCCCTCTTCGGTGAGCTCTTCGGCGATCGCCAGCACCGTCGCGCGCACCCGTGGGTCGTCCGCGGGCAGGAACCGGGTGAGGATCGCCAGCAGCAGGGACGCGTCCAATGCGTCGTCGCCGTAGCGCTGGGTGAGCACGCCGCGCTTGTCGACGCCGTGCGCCAGTACGTCTGCCTTGATCTCGTCGGCGATGGCGCGCCATTGCTGCGCGTACGACTTTTCCCCTTGCAGCTCAGCCAGTTTCGAGCCGCGGTCCAGCGCGACCCAGCACATGATCTTGCTCGAGGTGAAGTGCTGCGGTTCGCCGCGCACCTCCCAGATGCCGCGGTCGGGTTCCTTCCAGTGCTTGATCGCCTCTTCCACTTGGTTTTTCAGCACCGGCCAGAGCATCTCGGGAATCTGCTCGCGGGATTTGGCGTGCAGATACACCGAGTCGAGCATGGTGCCCCAGATGTCGTGCTGCATCTGGTTGTACGCGCCGTTGCCGATCCGCACCGGCCGCGCGTAGTCGTAGCCGGACAGGTGGTGCAGTTCCTCCTCGACCAGGCTGCGTTCACCCCCGACCCCGTACATCACCTGAAGGGGATGGCGCTCACCGTTGTTCGCGCCGGACACGTCGGCGATGAACGAGAAGAAGTCGTCGGCCTCGCGGTCCAGGCCCAGGGTGTACAGGCCCCACAGCGCGAAGGTGGAGTCCCGGATCCACGAGTACCGGTAGTCCCAGTTCCGTTCGCCGTGCGGCGTTTCCGGCAACGACGTGGTGCTGGCCGCCAGCAGGGCGCCGGTCGGGGAGTAGGTCAGGCCCTTGAGGGTCAGCGCGCTGCGTTGCAGATAGGACCGCCACGGGTGGTCCGGGAAGTCGCCGACGTTGATCCATTGGCGCCACGCCTCGCTGGTCTTCCACATCTTGTCGGAGGCCTCGTCGAAGGTCTGCGGCGCCGGGTGCTTCGACCATGACAGCGCGACGAACACCTTGTCGCCCTCGGTCAGCCGGGTCCGGGCGCGGGCCTCGTGGCCTTCGAGGCCGATCCGCAGATTGGTGGTCAGACGCAGCGTCGGATGTGCTTCGGGGTTCTTGTTGGCCCGGGCGATCGCCTCGCCGTACGCGGCGGCCGAGTACTCCCACGACGCGCTCTCGCGGTGGTAGTCGAACGACGGCTCGCAGCTCATGACGAACTCGACGGTGCCGCTGACGCAACGCACCGTCCGCAGCAGGATGTGCTCGGCGTCCCAGTCCATCGGAGTACGGCGATGCGTGCGGGAGCGGGTCTCGATGTCATGCCACGGACCCATCACGAGGGCGTCGCGCACGATGGCCCAGCCGGTGTGCGTCTGCCATGTGGTCTCCAGGATCAGCGAGCCCGGGAGGTACCGCCGCGCCGAAGGCACCGTCACCCCGTACGGGGCCAGCCGGAAGTGACCGGCGCTGCGGTCCAGGATCGAGCCGAACACGCTGGGGGAGTCGGGTCGCGGCACGCACATCCACTCCACCGATCCCGCCGAGGAGATCAGGCAGGTGTTCTCGCAGTCGGAGAGGAAGGCATAGTCCGCGATCGGCGGAAAGGGCGTGCGCACCGCCGTCGAGATCGCACCGCCGGTCAACGAATCGTCGCCCGCCGCGGCGAGGTGAGGAACCCCGTGACCGTTCGCCGAGATGTGGCCCGGGTCGCTGGACTGTCCCGACTTGTCCGTTTGTGGCAGCACCATGTCGCACATCATCGACTGCATTTGCGGTTGCCGTCCACCCAAAGCTCGGACCAGGCCTGCCGGATTCCACCCATCGCGATCCGAAAGGGCGCACACCGTAGGCTGGAATCGATGAGCGGCATTCTGAATTGGTGGGACGGCGTTGAGCTGTGGCTGTCCGGCCTGTCCTTCGTGCTGCAGACGATCATCGTGATGCCCGTTGTGCTGGCACTGGCATATGGCCTGGCAGTGCTACTTGACGTGGCTCTGGGCTACACCATCACCCTGCTGCACCGGGCTCGCCACGTCGAGGAGGAAGCGCTGTGAACGGACTGCCGCAGTCACGGGTGACGTTGATCCTGGTGCTGCTGGTGGTGCTGGTAATCGTCACCTGGCTGCTGACTCGCTGAGCAGTAGCTGCCAAGCAACCTCTGATATTCTTCCCGCCATGCACGCAGCGTCCGGCACTACCGAGGGCCACATCCTGGCTCTCATTGCCGTGGGTACCCGCGCTGTTGCTGACGTCGCCTGTTGTCGCTGACCCGTTTCCGTCCACGGTTACTGGGGTCGGCGCCGGCTGCTGCTATGCCCACGTGTTGATTCATCACCCTTGCCGTGTGACGGGTAGCTCATCCGTAATCCCGCAAGGAAGGTCCACCCAATGCACAAGATCATCAAGAACTGGCGGCCCGTCACAGCTGTGACAGCCGTTGTGTCCGCCACCATGGTGCTCGCCGCCTGCGGTGGCGGTGCGAGCGACACCGCCGGCGGAGGTGGACAGTCTGGCGCCGATACCACCCTGACCCTGGTGGCCTATGCCGTGCCGGAGCCCGGCTGGAGCAAGATCATCCCGGCCTTCGCCGCCACCCCCGAAGGCAAGGGCGTCGCTGTCACGACGTCCTACGGCGCCTCCGGCGACCAGTCGCGCAAGGTCGAGTCGGGAGCGCCCGCCGACATCGTCAACTTCTCGGTGGAGCCGGACGTCACCCGCCTGGTGAAGGCGGGCAAGGTCAGCAAGGACTGGAACGCCGATGCCACCAAGGGCATCCCGTTCGGTTCGGTGGTGTCGCTGGTTGTGCGCAAGGGCAACCCCAAGGGCATCAAGGACTGGGACGACCTGCTCAAGCCGGGCATCGAGGTCGTCACCCCGAGCCCGCTGAGCTCGGGTTCGGCCAAGTGGAACCTGCTGGCGCCATACGCCGCGAAGAGCAACGGGGGCAAGGACGCTCAGGCCGGCCTCGACTACATCCTGCAGCTGGTCACCGAGCACATCAAGACCCGTCCGGGTTCGGGCCGCGAAGCCACCGATCTGTTCCTGCACGGGACCGGTGACGTGTTGATCAGCTACGAGAACGAGGCGATCAACGTCGAGCGTCAGGGCAAGGACGTTCAGCACCTCAACCCGCCGCAGACGTTCAAGATCGAGAACCCGGTGGCGGTCGTGACCTCCGGTCCGCACCAGGACAAGGCCAACGCGCTGAAGAACTTCCTCTACACCGCTGAGGGACAGAAGGCGTGGGCGCAGGCCGGGTTCCGTCCGGTCGATCCCGCGGTGAGTGCCGAGTTCGCCAAGGACTTCCCGACCCCGGAGAAGCTGTGGACCATCGCTGATCTCGGTGGATGGAAGACCGTCGATCCGGCGTTGTTCGACAAGGACAATGGCAGCATTACCAAGATCTATAAGCAGGCCACTGGATGACAACCTCGGTTGAGTTCGACGACGCCCCGGCCCGGCCAGAGACCACCAGCAATGGTGGCTCGGCCGGGCCGGGGTCCGGCGTGCGGCAGGCGTTCGGCACCACGTCGTTGCGGGTAGGAGCGGCGAGTATCTGGCTGTCCGTGATCGTGCTCCTGCCGCTGGCCGCCATCCTGGTGCAGTCCGCCCGCGGTGGCTGGGGGTACTTCTGGACCGCGATCACGTCGAACTCGGCTCTGGCGTCATTTCGGGTGACGCTGGAGGTCTCGGCGGCTGTCGCGCTCATCAACCTGGTTTTCGGCCTGCTGGTGGCGTGGGTGCTGACCCGGGACGACTTCGTGGGCAAGCGTTTGGTCGACGCGGTCATCGACCTGCCGTTCGCGCTGCCGACCATCGTGGCCAGCCTCGTGATGCTGGCGCTGTACGGTCCGGCCAGTCCGGTGAATCTGCATCTGCAGCACACCAAGTGGGGCATCGGAATCGCGCTGCTGTTCGTGACACTGCCGTTCGTGGTGCGGTCGGTGCAGCCGGTGCTGCTCGAACTGGACCACGAGACCGAAGAGGCGGCCGCGTCGCTGGGCGCCAACAACTTCGTGATCTTCACCAAGGTGGTGCTGCCGGCACTGCTGCCGTCACTGCTGTCGGGCGCCGGTCTGGCCTTTTCCCGGGCCATCGGTGAGTTCGGTTCGGTGGTGCTCATCGGCGGCGCGGTGCCCGGCGAGACCGAGGTGTCGTCGCAGTGGATCCGCACCCTGATCGAGAACGACGACCCCACCGGTGCGGCCGCGATCTCGATTGTGCTGCTGGTGATTTCGTTCGTGGTGCTGTTCGTGTTGCGAATCATCGGATCGCGTGCGGCCAAACGTCAGGAGCTGGCCTCATGACCCTCTCGCCGGTGGTTCGCTACCTGACCCGGTACCTGGCGCTGGCCTACATCACGGTGCTCGTCATCGTGCCCGTCGGCCTGATCCTGTGGCGGACGTTCCAGCCTGGTCTGGGCGAGTTCTTCGCCCAGATCACCACGCCGGCAGCCGTTTCCGCGCTGCAGCTGACGTTGCTGGTCGTCGCCATCGTGGTGCCGCTGAACGTGCTGTTCGGGGTGCCGACCGCATTGGTGTTGGCCCGCAACCGGTTCCGCGGCAAGAGTGTGCTGCAAGCCGTGATCGACCTGCCGTTCGCGGTGTCGCCCGTCGTCGTCGGTGTCGCCCTGATCCTCTTGTGGGGGTCGGCCGGCCTGCTCGGCTTCGTCGAGCACAGTTGGGGTTTCAAGATCATCTTCGGTTTCCCCGGCATCGTGCTGGCCAGCATCTTCGTGACGGTGCCGTTCGTGATCCGCGAGGTCGAACCGGTGTTGCACGAACTGGGCACCGACCAGGAGGAAGCGGCTGCGACCCTCGGTGCGCAGTGGTGGCAGACGTTCTGGCGGATCACGCTGCCGTCCATCCGCTGGGGCCTGACGTACGGCATCGTGCTGACCGTCGCGCGCACACTGGGCGAGTACGGCGCCGTCATCATGGTGTCTTCCAATCTGCCCGGCAAATCTCAGACCCTCACCCTGCTGGTCTCCGATCGGTACAACCGCGGCGCCGAATACGGCGCGTACGCCATGTCGACAGTGCTCATGGCGGTCGCGGTGATCGTGCTGGTCGTGCAGGTGATCCTCGACGCCCGGCGTGCCCGGGCGGCACAATAGCTTTCGATAGGAAGAACCGAACATGAGCGACGAGCACAAGCAGGGCAGGACCCCGGCCATCACGGTGCGCGGTGCCAACAAGCGATACGGCGACTTCGCGGCCTTGGACAACGTGGACTTCGACGTGCCCGAGGGGTCGCTGACCGCGCTGCTGGGCCCCAGCGGCTCGGGCAAGTCGACGCTGTTGCGGGCCATCGCCGGGCTCGACACCCCGGACACCGGCACCATCACCATCAAGGGCAACGACGTCACCGGGGTGCCGCCGCAGCGTCGCGGCATCGGTTTCGTCTTCCAGCACTACGCGGCGTTCAAGCACCTCACCGTCCGCGAGAACGTCGCGTTCGGGCTGAAGATCCGCAAGAAGCCCAAGGCGGAGGTCCGCGAGAAGGTCGACAGCCTGCTGGAGGTGGTGGGCCTCAGCGGGTTCCAGACGCGCTACCCCAGCCAGCTTTCCGGCGGTCAGCGTCAGCGCATGGCGCTGGCCCGGGCCCTCGCGGTCGATCCCCAGGTGCTGCTGCTCGACGAGCCGTTCGGTGCTCTCGACGCCAAGGTGCGCGACGACCTCCGGGCCTGGCTGCGCCGCCTGCACGATGAGGTGCACGTGACCACGGTGCTGGTCACCCACGACCAGTCCGAGGCGCTCGACGTCGCTGACCGGATCGCGGTGCTCAACAAGGGCCGTATCGAGCAGGTCGGTTCACCGACCGAGGTCTACGACAGCCCGAGCAATCCGTTCGTGATGTCGTTCCTCGGCGCGGTGTCCACGCTGAACGGGACGCTGGTGCGTCCGCACGACATTCGCGTGGGCCGGACCCCCGACATGGCCATTTCCCAGGCCGACGGCGATGTGGCGGCCACCGGTGTGCTGCGGGCCAAGGTCGACCGAGTTGTCGTGCTGGGCTTCGAGGTTCGCGTGGAGCTGACGACGGCAGCGGACCATACGCCCTTCACCGCACAGATCACCCGCGGCGACGCCGAAGCGCTGCGCCTCATCGAGGGCGACACCGTGTACGTCCGGGCGACGCGTATCCCGCCGATCGCGGGCCAGACGCAAGAAGTCGAGGCAGTTCTCGCTCGGGCCTGACCCGGGCGGTAAACCGGAAAGTGCCCCGAATCGATTGATTCGGGGCACTTCTCGTTGTTCTGGCTGAGCGTCAGATGTACATCGCCGGGTCGATGTAGGTCGTCGGGTCGACGGCGGGCTCGCGTTGCTTCTCCGTGCGTGGACGCACGATCGCCGGAATGCCGGTCGCGATCGAGTCAGCCGGAACATCGTGTGTCACAACGGCATTCGCACCGATGGCAGAGTCGTCGCCGACGACGATGGGGCCCAGCACCTTGGCGCCGGCGCCGACCGTCACACGGTTGCCGATGGTGGGGTGGCGCTTGCCCTTGTTGAGACTGCGGCCGCCCAGCGTCACGCCGTGGTAGAGCATGACGTCGTCGCCGATCTCGGTGGTCTCGCCGATCACGACGCCCATGCCGTGGTCGATGAAGAACCGCCGGCCGATGGTCGCCCCCGGGTGAATCTCGATGCCGGTGAGGAAGCGGGTCACCTGAGCCAGCACGCGGGCCGGTCCGCGCCATGCCGGGCGGGCCCACAGCCGGTGGGCCAGGCGGTGCGACCAGATGGCATGCAGGCCCGAATACACCAGGGCGTTCTCGACGTCTCCGCGCCCGGCCGGGTCGTGGCTGCGTGCGTTGTCCAGGTCCTCGCGGAGCCTGGCGAACAGCGTCATGATTTGTCTATTTCCCGTCGCTTCGCTCGCCCGGTATCAGTCCCGAATGTGCTCGTACAGCGCTGTGGAGACGTACCGCTCGCCGAAGTCAGGGACGATCACCACGATGAGCTTGCCGGCGTTCTCGGGACGCTTGGCCAGCTCCAGCGCCGCCCACACGTTGGCGCCCGCCGAGATGCCACCCAGAATGCCCTCTTCGGTGCCCAGCGCGCGCGCCACCTCGATGGCGTCAGGGAACGCGACATCGATGATCTCGTCGTACACAGAGCGGTCCAGCACCTCGGGGACGAAGTTTGCACCGAGGCCCTGAATCTTGTGCGGTCCGGCCTGGCCGCCGGTGAGGATGGGGGAGTCGACGGGCTCGACGCCGACGATCTTCACGTCCGGCTTGCGGCGCTTGAGAACGTGCCCGACGCCGGTGAGGGTGCCGCCGGTGCCGATGCCGGCGACGAAGATGTCGACCCGGCCGTCCGTGTCGGCCCAGACCTCTTCGGCGGTCGTCTGCTCGTGGATCGCGGGGTTGGCCGGGTTGGCGAACTGGTCAGCGGCCACGGAGTTCGGGGTCTCGGACAGGATCTGCTTGGCCTTGGCGACCGCGCCGGCCATGCCCTCGGCGCCCGGCGTCAGCACGATCTCGGCGCCGTATGCGCGCAACATCACCCGGCGTTCGAGGGACATGGTCTCCGGCATGGTCAGGATGACCTTGTAGCCGCGGGCCGCGCCGACGAGGGCCAGTGCGATGCCGGTGTTGCCGCTGGTGGCCTCGACGATGGTGCCACCGGGCTTGAGCTCGCCGGACTTCTCCGCGGCATCGACGATCGCCACGCCGATGCGGTCCTTCACGCTGTTGGCGGGGTTGTAGAACTCCAGCTTGGCGACGACCTCGGCACCAGCGTCCTCGGTCAACCGGTTGAGCCGGACCAGCGGGGTGCGCCCGACCAACTCCGTGACATTGGCGTAGATCTTGCCCATCGACAACCTCTCGTCATACGCAAGCTCGCCGCGTGGGCGGGCTCGCTGGCGGTCCTGCTGGTGAAATTGTGGGTGCCCACGCGGCACCGTGGTGCCACGCACGACCGTCACGCCGCGACAGGCACCTGCCGAATCTGCTGAATAGCAGGTGCTCAGTCAAGGGTTTCGATCATCACAAAATCTATCTGCTTGGGACAACGCGTTACCTACGGGTGGGTATTTCACACCTCGATGCGGGAGCCCAGAACGACTGTGCGGTCGAGCGGCAGCTGGAAGTAGGCTGCGGCGTCCGACGTGATGTACGACGTACCGATGAAAAGCCTTGTCCGCCATGGCGCCATTGACGGTTTCTTGCCCATCACCAGATCGACCTTGGACAGGAAGTAGGTCGCGCCCGCCAGATCGAGCGGCCCCTCGGTCTGAGCCGCATCGATGAGGGCCAGAGCGGCCGGGACGTCAGGCCGGTCCATGTAGCCGTAGGTGGCGGTGACGTGGATGATCCCGTCGTCGCTGTAGCCCAGGTCGTCGATGCTCAGTCGATCGGCGTCGGAGACACGCGGCACCGTCGCTGTCACCAGGGAGAGCACCACCACGTGCTCATGAAGCATGCGGTTGTACCTGACATTGGCGCGCATGGCCAGTGGCGCCGTCTCGATACCGCGGTTGAGGAACACCGCGGTGCCGGGCACCCGGGTCAGCGGCGGGTCACTGGAGACAATGGAGTCGACGAACTGGCGCAGTGGCCCTTCGACCTCGTCACGTGCCCGGGTGACCACCGCGCGGCCTTCCTGCCACGTGGTCATCACCGTGAACGCGATCAGCCCGATCAGCAACGGCAGCCAGGCACCGTGTACGAGCTTGGTCAGGTTGGCTGCCAGGAACATCAGGTCCACGGTGAGTAGCGGGGCCCCGATCGCGATCACCGACCACAGCGGCCAGTTCCACCTGGCGCGTGCGATGTTGAGGAACAGCAGGGTGGTGATGGTGATGGTCCCCGTGACTGCCATGCCGAACGCATATGCCAGGGACGCCGAGCTGCGGAACGCGAACACCAGGGTCAATACCGCGACCATGAGGATGGTGTTGATCCAGGGCACGTAGATCTGGCCCATGGTCGATGCCGACGTGTGCAGGATCCGCAGGCGCGGCAGGTAGCCGAGGTGGGCGGCCTGTGCAGCGACGGAGAACGCTCCGGTGATCACCGCCTGCGACGCGATCACGGTGGCCGCCGTGGCCAGGAGCACCATCGGCAGCCGGCCCCAGTCGGGCGTCAGGAGAAAGAACGGGGCGTCGTGCACTGTCGGGTTCTGCAGCAGGAGCGCGCCCTGCCCGAAGTAGCTCAGCGTGCAGGCGGGGAATACCAGCAGCAGCCAGGCCAAGGTGATCGGCTTGCGGCCGAAATGGCCCATGTCGGCGTACAGCGCCTCGGCACCCGTCACCGACAGCACGACGGCGGCCAGGGCGAAGAACGCGATGCCGAAGTGCCCGGCCATGAAGCTCAGCGCATACATCGGGTTGAGTGCACGCAGAATCGCGGGTTCCTGGGTGATACCCATGACGCCGCAGGCGCCGATCGCACCGAACCACAGGACCATCACCGGGCCGAAGAACCTGCCGACGACCGCAGTGCCGTGCCGCTGCACGCTGAACAATGCCATGATGATCACCGCGGTGATCGGCACCACCCAGTCGGCCAGGCGGGCGTCGATGGTCTTCGCGCCTTCGACGGCCGACAGCACCGAGATTGCCGGGGTGATCATCGAGTCACCGAAAAACAGTGCGGCGCCGAGGATTCCGAGCCCAGCCAGAATGGTCGCGGTGCGCTTGCCGAGCTTGTTCGACGACCGCTTCACGAGGGTGATCAGCGCCATGACGCCGCCTTCACCATCGTTGTTGGCGCGCATCACCAGCATGACGTAGGTGACGGTGACGATCAGCATGACCGACCAGAAGATCAGGGAGACCACACCGTAGATGTGGTCCCGGCTGATCGGCACCGGATGCGGGTCTCCCGGATCGAACACCGTCTGCATCGTGTAGATCGGGCTCGTCCCGATGTCGCCGAAGACGACGCCCAGCGCGCTGACGGCCAGGCCCGCTCCAAGCCCCTTCCGACCGGTGTCGGGGTGTGTGCCCACGCGCGGTGTCTCCTTCGTCCGGATCGTCGATTGTCGACGTCCGGATGTTAGGCGACGTGGACCGGATGCGCGATCAGCGTCGTAGCGCGGAGGACGGCAGGTCGCGCCGGTTGGCGCGTCGGCACAGCAGCAGGACCGATGCCGGCAGTGCCAACATGGACAGCAGTTGCAGCAGGTCAGACATCGGCGGTCCCAGATATTCGCATGAGCCGAGTCAACCGGCGACGACGTTCCGTCGCCACGGTCTATACGAGATCCATACGGCGACGGCCGCGGTCTTGCCGGGATTCCGACGGCTTCGGGCTTCGGGCTATGGGCTATGCGGCGTGCCGAGCGGCCACGACGTCGTCGAAGCGGTCCAGCACGGTTTCGGCGACCAGTCGGTGCGAACGCAGTGGCTGCGCCATGGCAATCCGGTGTGCCGCAGCGAATTCGGCAACCCGGTCGGTGATGCGACCATGGGCCAGGAACCAGGGCGCGATGACCAACCGCGTCGCACCTTGGTCCAGGAGCAGTTCAGTGGCTTCGGCCAGGTTGGCCTGTGGTCCCGTCGCGAATGCCGTCGTCGCCTGCCAGTGGGTACCGGCGACCAGTCCGGTGGCCACGGTGCCGGTCCGGGCGTTGGCGGTGGCCGAGGACGAGCCGACAGCAGTCACCAGGACACCGACGGTCGAGTCGAGCCGGGACACCCCGGAATGCGTCAGCCGTTGGCTCAGCACGTGAATCAGGCGGTCGTCCTCACCGAGTACGTTGGCTTGCCGGACCGCGGGATTGACGTCGGCGATCATCTCGGGGATGTCGATGCGGGCGTGATAGGCGTCGGCCAGCAGCAGCGGCACGACCACACCGCCGGCGGGGGAGTCGGCGAGCACATCGCGCAGATTCGGCGAATTCTGTTCGCAGAATGCCACTTTGACGTCGACGTCGCGCCGCGAGGTGGCCACGGTACGGGCCACCTCGCGGGCGTTCGCCGCCGACCGCGGATCGGCACTGCCGTGCGCGGTGAGGATCAGTTGCATCGAAAGCCTAGGACGCGTGCAGACCGCATTCGGTCTTGGCCAGACCGGCCCAGCGGCCACTGCGGGGGTCAGCGCCCTCGACCGGCTTCTGGGTGCACGGTGCGCAGCCGATGGACGGATAGCCTTCGTCGACAAGCGGATTCACCAGAATGCCGTTGGCTTCGATGTACTCCTGCATCTGCTCGTCGCTCCACGCGGCGATCGGGTTGATCTTCACCAGACCGAACGCCTCATCGAAACTGACGAGCGGAGCGTTGGCGCGCGTCGGCGCCTCAACCCGGCGGATGCCCGTGACCCATGCCGAGTAGCCCTTGAGCGCCTTGGACAGCGGCTGCACCTTGCGCAGGCTGCAGCACCGGGCGGCGTCGCTGGCGAACAGGTCCTTGCCCAGCAGCTCGTCCTGCTCGGTGACGGTGTGCTCGGGGGTCACGTTCACCACGTTCACGCCGTACACGGCCTCGACCGCGTCACGGGTGCCGATGGTCTCGGCGAAGTGGTAGCCGGTGTCCAGGAACAGCACGTCGACGCCGGGCCGCACCTTGGCAGCCATCTCGACCAGCACCGCGTCCTGCATGTTGGAGGCGACGACGTAGTGGCCGGAGAAGTTCTCGTCCACCCAGCGCAGCAGTTCCTCGGCGCTGGCGTCGGCCAGCTCGACGGCACCGCGCTCGGCGAGCGCCCTCAGATCGGTCTCGGATACGGCAGTCATGTCTGCGATCACCTCAAGTCAGCTTCGTCGGCCCGAATGGCCCACTGGGCGAAACGCTCGCCGGTCTCGCGTTGTTTCACGAAGTTGCGCACAACACGGTCGATGTAGTCGCCGAGCTCGGTGGCCAGCACCTTGTGCTGACGCAGCTTGCGGCCGAAACCGCTGTCCAGGCCCAGGCTGCCGCCCAGGTGCACCTGGAACCCCTCCTCGGGGCCGTTGCCGTCGTCGATCATCTGGCCCTTGAAACCGATGTCGGCGATCTGGATGCGGGCGCACGAGTTCGGGCAGCCGTTGAGGTTGATGGTGACGGGCACGTCCAGCTGGGAGTTCAGGTCGGCAAGCCGCTGCTCCAGCTCCGGCACCAGTGTTTGGGCCCGGACCCGGGTCTCGGCGAACGAGAGCTTGCAGTACTCGATGCCGGTGCAGGCCATCAGGTTCTTGCGCCAGTGTGACGGCCGGGTCTGCAGGCCCAGCGCGTCCAGGCCGGCGATCAGTTCCTCGACCTTGTCGTCGGCGACGTCGAGGATGATCAGCTTCTGGTACGGGGTCAGCCGGATCCGGTCCGAGCCGGCGGCTTCGGCCAGGTCGGCAACCTTGGTCAGGATGGTGCCCGAGGAGCGGCCCGCGATTGCCGCGACGCCCACGGCGTTGAGGCCGTTCTTGAGTTTCTGCACGCCGACGTGGTCGATGGTGTGCGGAACCTGCTCGGGCGCCGGGCCGTCGATCAGCTTGCGGCCGAGGTATTCGGTTTCGAGAACTTCCCGGAATTTTTCGACGCCCCAGTCCTTGATCAGGAACTTCAGGCGGGCCTTGGAGCGCAGGCGGCGGTAGCCGTAGTCCCGGAAGACCTTGGTGATGCCTTCCCAGACGTCGGGCACCTCGGCCAGCGGCACCCAGGCGCCGAGGCGCTGGGCGAGCATCGGGTTGGTGGACAGGCCACCGCCGACCCAGATGTCGAGGCCGGGGCCGTGCTCGGGGTGGTTGACGCCGATGAAGGCGATGTCGTTGATCTCGTGGGCGACGTCCTGCAGACCCGAGATGGCGGTCTTGTACTTGCGGGGCAGGTTGGAGAACTCCGGGTTTCCGATGTAGCGGCGCACGATCTCGTCGACGGCCCAGCTCGGGTCGAGCACCTCGGTGAGGGATTCACCCGACAGCGGGCCGCCGAGCACGACGCGGGGGCAGTCGCCGCACGCCTCGGTGGTCTGCAGACCGACGGATTCGAGACGACGCCAGATCTCCGGCACGTCCTCGATGCGGATCCAGTGGTACTGGATGTTCTCGCGGTCGGTGATGTCGGCGCTGTCGCGAGCGAACTCGACCGAGATATCGCCGATGGTCCGCAGCGCGGCGCTGGTCAGCGCGCCGCCGTCGCAGCGCACCCGCATCATGAAGTACGGGGCTTCCAGCATGTCGGCGTTGTCGTCGCCGGTGTAGGTGCCGTCGTAGCCCTGCTCGCGCTGCGTGTAGAGGCCCATCCAGCGGTAGCGGCCGCGCAGGTCGTCTTTGTCGATGCTGCTGAAGCCCTGCTTGGAGTGGACGTCGATGATGCGTTGCCGCACGTTCAGCGCGTCGTCCTCCAGCTTGAACACCTCGTTGGCGTTCAGCGGCTCGCGATTGCCGAGGGCCCACTGGCCTTCATCGCGGGTCTTGGCGGGTTTAGCTGTTGTCACGGGGTGGTTTCCTTCGCACAAGAGCAGGCGTTGGATCACGCGTTCACCGGGGGCTGTCCGGCACTGCCGATCCTGTGCCGGCTGAAGATTCTGAGGTCAGATCTGAGGCATCAAGGCAGGTATCAAGACAGACAGCAACAGCTGCATACGCGCTTGAAGTCGACATGCCGCCGCATTACCAATGCGGAACCGAGGGCGCGGTTGAGGCTGGCGGACACCCCGCCATTCTGCCACGAGCAGTGCATTCGGCCTAACCGGGCCAGGTTGGCGATCAGCGTGAGCAAAAAGGTGTCTGCCGCGCTGCCGACATGGCCCGCTGATCGCCCGGTGGGACACTGGTGCCCATGACCTCCGATGAATCGCGCGACGCCTCCGCCGGTGGTCCGTTCGGCATCTATGTCCACGTGCCGTTCTGCGCCACCCGGTGCGGGTACTGCGATTTCAACACCTATACCGCTGGTGAGCTGGGGGGAGCTAATCCCGACGGCTGGCTGCGGGCGCTGCGCACCGAGTTGTCGATGGCCGGTGCCCAGGTCGAGCTACCGGTCGACACGGTGTTCGTCGGCGGCGGCACTCCGTCGCTGCTGGGCGGCTCCGGGCTGGCGGCGGTGCTTGACGCGGTGCGGGAGAATTTCCGCCTCAATCCCGGCGCCGAGGTCACTACCGAGGCCAATCCGGAGTCGACGTCGCCCCAGTTCTTCACCGAGCTGTTGGAGGCGGGCTACACCCGGGTTTCGCTGGGCATGCAGTCCACGGCGCCGCACGTGCTGGCGGCACTGGACCGGACGCATTCGGCGGGCCGCGCCCCGGCAGCGGCGCGGGAAGCCCTGGCGGCTGGGTTCGCGCACGTCAACCTCGACCTCATCTACGGCACGCCGGGGGAGTCCGACGACGATCTGCGCCGTTCCGCGGACGCGGCCATCGATGCCGGTGTCGACCACGTCTCGGCCTATGCGCTGATCGTGGAGGACGGCACCGCGCTGGCCCGGCGGGTGCGGCGCGGCGAGATCCTCGTGCCCGACGACGACGTGCTCGCCGCCCGCTACGAGCTGCTGGATGCGCACCTCGGCCAAGCCGGGCTGGACTGGTACGAGGTGTCGAACTGGAGCCGCCCCGGCGGCGAATGCCGGCACAACCTGGGCTACTGGGACGGCGGCCAGTGGTGGGGCGCCGGACCCGGCGCGCACGGTTTCGTCGGGAGTCGGCGGTGGTGGAATGTCAAGCACCCCAACGCTTATGCCGAGGCGCTGGCCGGCGGCCGACTGCCGGTCGCGGACTTCGAGGAATTGGACGACGCCACCCGGCACGTCGAGGACGTCATGTTGCGGTTGCGGCTGCGTTCCGGTTTGCCGGTCGCGGTGCTCACCGCAGCCGAGCGGGATCGGGCGCATGGGGCGGTGGCCGACGGTCTCGTGGCGGTCACCGACGACCGTCTGGTGTTGACCGATCCGGGCCGCTTATTGGCCGACGCCGTGGTGCGCACCGTCCTGGACTGAGCTGTCGCGAAGGCGGAAGCAGACGCTGGGGCCTGAATCACAGGGGCGGGCGATGTATTTCTGGTGAGGTTAGGCTAAATTAACTTTCGTGACTGCTGAAGCTCTCGACGCGGCGTCGGTGACGCGAATTGCGTTGCCCGCCGACGTCTCCCCGGCCGATCTGATCGCGCAACTCGCAGCCGAACTTCCCGAGCGCTCCGGCGCCGACTACGTCGGCTACGAGCATTCGGGCGAGTGGGTGCTGGCCATCGGAGTGCGCACCGCCATCGAACTCGACAGCGACGAGTTGCGGATCGTCGACGCCGGTGGCGGCGTCGCCCGCCAGGTGTGGAGCGGCCGGCCCGCAGAAGTGCTGGGCGATGCCGTCGATCGGCTGCTCCTGGAGACCGACCGGCTGTTCGGTTGGGTCGCTTTCGAATTCGGTGCGTACCGGTTCGGGTTGCAGCAGCGGCTGCCGGCGGGTACCCCGCTGGCGCGGGTCTTCAGCGCGCAGACCCAGGTGGTCGTCGCCGACGGCGAGGTGCGCGTGTCGGGCGACGGGGACGTCGTCGCCGAGACCCTGAATCGTCTGCTGCAGAAGGGGATTCCGGCTGCCGGCGGCACCCGCGCCGTCGACGTGAGTGTCGACGGCAGCGACTACCCGGCGCGGGTGGCCGCTGCCGTCGCCGAGATCGTTGCCGGCGATTATCAGAAGGTGATCCTGTCGCGGCGGTTCGAGGTGCCGTTCGCGGTCGACTTCCCGGCGACATACCGCGTGGGCCGGGCGAACAACACCCCGGTGCGGTCATTCCTGTTGCGGCTGGGCGGGATTCGCGCACTGGGCTTCAGCCCGGAGCTGGTGGCCGCGGTACGTGCCGACGGTGCCGTGATCACCGAACCGCTGGCCGGAACCCGCGCCTTCGGCCGCGGCGCGGATCGCGACCGCGCGGCCCGCGAGGACCTGGAATCGAACTCGAAAGAGATTGTCGAGCACGCGATTTCGGTGCGCAGTTCGCAGGAGGAGATCGCCGAGGTGGCCAAGGCCGGCACCACCGTCGTCAGCGATTTCATGACGGTACGCGAGCGCGGCAGTGTGCAGCACCTGGGCTCGACCGTGTCCGGGCAGCTGTCGGAACAGCTGACCCGGATGCATGCGCTGGAGGCGCTCTTCCCGGCGGTGACCGCATCCGGGATCCCGAAGGCCGAGAGTGTCGACGCCATCATGCGGCTCGACGAGTCGCCGCGTGGCCTGTACTCCGGCGCGGTCGTGATGTTCAGCGCCGACGGCGGCATGGACGCGGCACTGACGCTGCGGTCGGCCTACGAGGCCGACGGCCACACGTGGCTGCGGGCCGGCGCCGGGATCATCGCCGAGTCGACTCCGGCACGTGAGTTCGAGGAGACCTGCGAGAAGCTGACGACGCTCGCGCCGTACCTGGTGCCCCGCCCCTGACCTGGAAGTCCAGGCCGGCAGGAGCGTCGGCGGGCGGTTCGCCGCCGGCCCCGGCGACAGTTCCTCCTCGTGATGTGTACGGCGAATTTACCAGCGGCGCTGATCCGAAGCCGTTACCGAACGGTGACCTGCGGGGTATGGTGCACCGGTGGACAAGCCCGGATTAGCTGCCGCGACGCGCGCCCGGCGCCGCTGGTCGGTGGCGCTGGCGGCGCTGGTGATGCCGGGTGCGGCGGTTCTTGCCGCGGGCACCGCGACCCAGCCGACCACCATGGCTGCGGAGGTGGATGTCTGCTGTGCGCAGGTGGTGCCGGCCGAGCCGACCGCGCCGCACTCGGGTTCGTTGGTCATCGCCGAGGCGGCCGAGGGTTCGCGCGCCATGGTGCGCAGCATTGCGCTGCCGGTGGGCGTCGCCGCCGAGCGTGGGCTGCAGGTGGACACGATCCTCGCGGAACGGGCCGTGAGCGCCGCGTTCCCGGAGATCCACACGATGATCGGGGTGCGCCCGGATTCGCTGCGCTGGCATCCCGAAGGACTGGCGCTGGACGTGATGGTGCCCGACTACGGGTCGTCCGCCGGCAAGGCGCTCGGGGACCGCATCCTGTCGTACGTGCTGGCCAACGCGCAGCGGTTCGATCTGAACCATGTGATCTGGCGTCAGGCGATCTATTTCCCGGATGGCACCGCCCACCGGATGCCCGACTACGGCGGGCCCGACGCCAATCACTACACCCACGTTCACATCTCGACCAACGGCGGCGGCTATCCGACGGGTGACGAGGCCTACGTCATCTCCGCGTCAGGCCCCACGCTCCTCAAGGGTGCACCGACACCGACCGTGACGTTCGTCAGCGCGCACTGAGTCCGGGAGCGGAGCCGTTCTCGGCCGCTTCATGGCGTGCTGCCGGTCGCCCCGCGCTGATCCGGGCACCGACGAGGGTAGCGGTGAAGAGCGCCAACAGCATCCAGCCCGACCCCGTCCCCAGCCCGTACTTGGCCATCAGCAGTAGCGCGGCCCCGGCAGCGCAGACCAGCACACCGGCCAGGGTCGACGCGCGTCCCGTCGCCCGGACCCGGGCATCCCACCACCACAACGGGTTGTGCTCGAGCGGGGACAGCAGCAGGAACATGGCCGTCATCACCACCGCGAAGACCAGGGCCCGGATCGCGATGTTGCGCCAGAAATACGGGGCTGCCGGGTCGTAGGCATCCAGGCCGGCAGCATGCAGGCCGAACGTCGCGATCGCGATGGCCACGATGTGCCACAGGTACAACGTCATGGCCCCGCTGTTGCCCACCACGATCAGGTACCAGACCCGGGGACGCTGGGCCCACCGGCGGACCGCGCCGGTGCAGGCGATGAACAGGCTCGGCATCCAGATGCACTGTAGGGCAAGCAAAAGCGTGGGGGGCGTCACGTTGGACATGCGTTCGTTGCCGGTGACGACCAATGACACGTCGTACGGGCCGAACTTGGCGAGCGCCACCTGAACGGCCAGCGTGCCTGCGGCCACGATCAGCGCGGTACGGGGAGCGGCGAATCGGTGCGCGTAGACCGCACCGATGACCATCGGGATCAACCAGACCACAATCAGGTTCGCCGCGCCGGCCGCCAAGGTGTGCGTGCTGATCCGGGCCCAGTCACCGAGCGCCGCGACCGCCAGGAGGGCAGCGACCACCAGCGCGGCAGATCGTCCCGACCGCAACTGGGCCAATGCGGGGACGAATGCCAGCACGATCAGGTAGGTACCGAGGAACCAGAGCAGTGCCACCGCCTCATTGCCCAGCGCGGCCGCGGATTCCGCGCCCATGGTGAACCGCACCACGATCAAGGCGGCGGTCCATGCGCCCAGGTACCACAGCGCGGGTCGGCACAAGCGTTGCGCACGGGTGAAAAGCCACGTGCCCCAGGGCGTCCCGTCCCGCCAACTGTGTATGCCGGCGGCGCCCCCGGCGAAGAAGAACAACGGCATGACCTGCAGTACCCAGGTGGCCGGCTGCAAGCTGGGGACGGCGCCCAAGGTGTTGCCGATCTGGACACCGGCAGCGGTGATGGTGGCGAGCAGCAGTGCGCAGTGGCCGAACATCACCACGAGCAGCGCACCGAGCCGTGCCACATCGATGCTGCGGTCGCGGTCGGGCGCGGTGCGGTCGATCACGGTCCGGAAGTCGGGCAGGAGTCTTGCCATGAGCTGATGATGCCCGAGCGCCGGGCGGCGCGGATGAGTGTGACTACTCAGCGCCGTGATTCTCGATCGCCGCAGGCCGAGGCGGACGCGAGAGCGTCGTGCTGCCCGACGAACCGGCGAATGCGGGCCACCGCGAACACGATGCTGAGGACCACGAGGGTGGGGCCGGTTGCGACGATGACGAACTGTGAGAGGTCCACCGGGTAGTTGACGATCAGGTACAGCGCGAACACGGGATAGACACCGCAGAGCAGCCCGAGTCCGACGCACAGCTGCGTGTGCAGCCGGTGCCAGTCCTGGATGCTCTGCTCGGTCCAGCCGCGGTCGGGCAGGGCCGGCTCGGCGAGCATGGGGGAGACGACGCCGGCGACCTTCTTCGAATTCGGCTTGCGCAGCAGGCCGCTGATCGCGAAGGACCAGACCAGCAGGGACATCGGGACGAGCTCGAGGGCTTGCACGATGCGCGGGTTCTTGGTGGTGAGTGCGATGGTGAGCGAGCACGCGGCGCCGACGATCACCACGACGTTCGCGGGCTCGACCTTCCGCTTGCGCACCATGGTCAGCGCGCCCTGCGCGGCAGCGGTGACGATCGCACCGACCAGCGCCAGGTACGGCTCGACGTCGAACATGCGCAGCACGTAGTACGCGACCAGCGGCGGCACGGTGTTGATCGCCGTGTTGGTGACGTATTCGCGCAGGGTCTTCGGAGTATCGGACATCGAAGCTGGCTCCTTGTGGGGTTGGTTCATCCGCGAGGGTTGTGGGTGGCGGCGATGGCGCGCGTGATGGCTTTCTTGTCGACCTTCCCGACCGCGGTGACCGGCAGTGACGTCTGCGCGATCAGGGTGTCAGGGCGGCTGTGTACCGCGACGCCGCGGCCGTCGAGATAGCTGTTGAGATCGCTGAGGCTGACGGCCGGGCCGTTGAAAACGAGCACGGCACAAATCTTTTCGCCCAGATATGGGTCGGGTAGCGGGACCGCGGCGGCGGCCCGGATCGCCGGGTGCGTGAGCAGGTGCTCCTCGAGATCGAGCGCCGAGATGGTCTCGCCGCCACGGTGGATGACGTCCTTGATGCGTCCGGTGACCTCGAGATAGCCGTCGGCCCGGCGCCGCACCCGGTCGCCGGTCCGGTAGAAGCCGTCGGGGCTGAACGACCGCTCGTTGTCGGATGGCGCGCGGTAGTAGCCGCCCAGGGTGTACGGCCCGCGCACCAGGAGCTCGCCTTCGCCGCCCGGTGGCACGTCGGCACCGTCGTCGTCGACGACGCGCAGTTCATCGTCGGGGCACAGCGGGGCCCCTTGGGTGTGGTCGAGCAGATCCGGGTCGTCGCCGGGGCGGGTGTAGTTGATCAGCCCCTCCGCCATGCCGAAGACCTGCTGCAGGCCGGGGGTCAGGGCGGCGCGGACGGCTGCCGCATCGGGCGCGGAGAGCTTGGCGCCGCCGACCTGGAGCAACCGCAACGTCGTGGGGCGCTGCGGTTCCCAATCGCAGGCCTGCGTCCAGAGGCCGGCCAGCGCGGGCACCAGCGCGCAGACGGTGACGCGGTGCCGGGCGATGGTGGCGAACGCGGACTCTGGGCTGGGGTCGGTGGTGAACACGGTGGCTGCGCCGACGGACAGCGCGCCGAGCATTCCCGGGCAGGACAGCGGGAAGTTGTGCGCCGCCGGCAGCACTGTCAGATACACATCCGCACTGGTCATTTCGCAGAGTGCGGCGCTGGCGGTGGCGTTGTAGTAGTAGTCGTCGTGGGTGCGGGGGATGAGCTTCGGTGCGCCCGTCGTGCCGCCCGACACCAGCAGCAGCGCGGGTTCGGCAGTGTCGACTACCGGCGCCGGTATCGGCGCGTGACCGAAAAGTGAGGTCCAACTGGTGAATTCGCCGGCCGCGCCGTCGACGACGACCTGCCGGAGGGTCGGGTGCTCGGCGACCAGCTCGCGCGCCATGTCGCGATAGTCGAAGCCGCCGAACCGGTCGGCGATGACGAGGGCGACCGCGCCGCTGACGGCCGCGAAATGGCTGAGTTCGGCGCGGCGGTGGGCGGGCAGGCACATGACGGGTACGGCGCCTGTGCGCAGCAGCCCGAACAGGGCGATGGGGAAGTTGGCGGTGTTGGGTAATTGGAGCAGCACCCGGTCGCCGGCTCCGAGGCCAAGAGCGGCGAATCCGGCGGCTGCCTCTGAGGCCAGTCGATCGATTTGGGCAAACGTGTATGACACGGATGGATCGATGACGGCGACGCGATCCGGCCACTGCTGTGCGCCGTCAGTCAGCAAGCTGTCCAGAGATTTTCCGGCCCAGTAGCCCGCTCGACGGTAGCGCTCGGCGCGCTCGTCCGGAAACGGTACGAAACCGTCCAGCAAATGCGGGGCAGCCTCGGTGGAGGCAGTGGTGCGCGTCACGGCAGGTCCCTCGGGGTAGGCATGGAGGCAGTGGCAATATAGGGTAGCCTAATCAAAATTAGGGCAGCCTGCCTTTAGGTAATCAGGAGGGTTTTGTGGGCGTCGTGGCAGTGAATTCGCAGGCCATCCGCGAGGAAGTTGCCGAACTGCTCGGTGCCCGTGCTGACTCCCTGGACCCGGGTGCCGACCTGATCGGCCAGGGGCTGGACTCGATCCGCATGATGTCGTTGGCCGGGCGCTGGCGTAAGCAGGGCATCGACATCGACTTCGCCGCCCTGGCCGCCGAGCCGACCATTACGGCCTGGTCGGCACTGCTGTCTGCGGCGGGGGGTCTGCAGCGCACGGATTCGGCAGTAGCGCAAGCTGATTCAGCGAGTGCGGCCGAACCCGACCAGCCGTTCGGCCTGGCTCCGATGCAGCACGCCATGTGGATCGGCCGGGAAGACGACCAGCAACTGGGTGGCGTCGCCGGACACCTCTATGTCGAGTTTGACGGCCGCGGGGTCGACGCGCACCGATTGACCGCTGCCGCAACGGCATTGGCGGCACGGCATCCCATGCTGCGGGTCGAGTTCCGGCCCGACGGCACCCAGCGCATCGCTGCGCTTGACGGCGACTTCCCGGTGACCGTCACCGACCTGCGGGACCTGCCTGCCGACGAGATCGCAGCGCAGTTGGCGCAGACCCAACGCCGTAAGGCGCACCAGCAATTGACCGGCCAGGTTTTTGAACTGACGCTGACTCTGCTTCCGGACGGAGCCACCCGTCTGCACGTCGACCTGGATATGCAGGCGGCCGACGCCATGAGCTACCGGACCCTGATGGCCGATCTTGCGGCGTTGTACCGCGGTGTCGAACTGGCTTCACTGTCCTACACGTACCGCGAATACCGCTTGGCCGTGGCACAGTCGGCGGCGCAGCCCCATCCCAAGGCCGAAGCGGATCGGCAGTGGTGGCGCGACCGGCTCCCGGAGCTGCCTGATCCGCCGCGCCTGCCGTTGGTACCGACCGCCGAGCAGAACGACCCGCGGCACACGACCCGGCGCTGGCATTGGCTGGCCCCCGAGGTTCGGGACGCGCTGTACGCGGCCGCACGCCGGCGCGGTATCACCCCTGCGATGGCCCTGGCCGCGTCGTTCTCCGACGCCCTGGCCTGCTGGTCGGCCGGGCAACGCTTCCTGTTGAACGTGCCGCTGTTCGGGCGCGATCAACGTCATGCTGATGTCGACCGTCTGGTGGGTGACTTCACGTCGTCGCTGCTGCTCGACGTCGACCTGACCGACGCGGCGACCGCAACGAGGCGATGCAGTGTCCTGCAGGACGCATTCCGCAGCGCCGCAGCACATTCCGAGTACTCCGGGCTCGAAGTCCTCCGGGACCTCAGCCGGCACCGGGGGACGCAGGTATTGGCGCCGGTGGTGTTCACCAGTGCCCTCGGCCTCGGCGAACTGTTCGGCGCGGCAGTGATCGAGACCTTCGGCACCCCGGGATGGATCAACTCCCAAGGGCCACAGGTCATGCTGGACGCCCAGGTGACCGAGTTCAACGGCGGCGTCCTGGTCAACTGGGACGTGCGGGAAGAGGCGTTCCCCGAGGGCGTCATCGACGCCATGTTCGCGCGGCACATCGCCGAGTTGGAGCTGCTGGCCACCGACGACACCGCGTGGGAGGCGCCCACCCCGGAGCCGATGTCGGCGGCGCAGCGCGCGGTCCGCGACGCGGTCAACAGCCGCACCGCGGCGCCCAGCGGCGCGGCACTGCACACCGGATTCTTCGCCTCGGCTGCCGCCCGGCCGGCCGCGACGGCGATGATCAGCGAGGCCCGTCGGTGGACGTATGCCGAACTGGCCGAAGAAGTTTCGGCTGTCGCATCGGCACTGCAGATCGCCGGCATCACCCCGGGGGACACCGTCGCGGTGCTCGGACCCAAGGGCGCAGAGCAGATCATCGCCCTGCTCGCCATCCTCGCTGCGGGCGGCGTCTACCTGCCGATCGGGGTCGACCAGCCGGCCGACCGTACCGAGAAGATTCTGGCCACCGGCGGCGTCCGGATGGCCTTGTACTGCAGCGGGGGCGAGCGCAGCGACGGGAAGACGGATGATCTGGCGCCGTCGTGGAAGCCGTCGCTCACCGTGACCGAGGCGCTGCGCATCGGGCGTCGCGCGCCCGGGCCGTTCGTCCCGGCCGCCACCGATCCGCACGACCTCGCGTATGTCCTGTTCACCTCCGGCTCCACCGGTGAGCCCAAGGGTGTCGAGGTCACCCACGATGCGGCGATGAACACTGCCGAATTCCTCTACGGGCACTTCGACATCGGGCCCGCCGACCGTTGCCTGGCGCTCGCCACCCTGGAATGTGACCTGTCGGTGCTCGACATGTTCGCCACCCTGGCCACGGGCGGCAGCATCGTCGTGGTCGACGAGCCATACCGCCGCGATCCCGACCGCTGGGCCGCCCTCATCGCCGAGCATGGCGTGACGGTGCTCAACTTCCTGCCGGGCTGGCTGGAGATGCTGGTTTCCGTCAACGAAGACGCCGGTACCGGCCGTCTGAAATCGGTGCGGGTGGTGCTCACCGGAGGTGACTGGGTCCGGACCGCCATGGTCCGGCACCTGCAGGCGCAGGCCCCCGGGGTTCGCGTCGCCGGACTTGGTGGCGCCACCGAAACCGCCATCCACGCCACCATTTTTGAGGCCGGTGAGCTGCCGGACGCCTGGTCGGCGGTGCCCTACGGCGTGCCGTTCACCAACAACGCCTGCCGAGTGGTCAACGAGGCCGGTCAGGACTGCCCCGACTGGGTGGCCGGCGAACTGTGGTTCACCGGCCGGGGCATCGCCTCGGGTTACCGAGGCCGGCCGGACCTGACCGCCGACCGCTTCGTGCGCTATGCGGGCCGAACCTGGTACCGCTCAGGAGATTTGGCGCGCTATCGGCCGAACGGGATCCTCGAGTTCGTCGGACGTGCCGATCACCGCGTGAAGATCAGCGGCTATCGCATCGAACTCGGTGACGTCGAAGCCGCGCTGCAGCGAGTGCCCGGTGTCCGGGCCGCGGTGGCCGGTGTGGTCTCTGGGCACCATCGCGGCCACGACGTGCTGGCAGCGTTGGTCTCGGTTGACGATCCGGACCTCACCGTGGCGCGGATCGGCGCGGCGGTGGCCGAACTCGTACCGCCGCACATGATTCCGCGGCAGATGCAGGTGGTTACGGCGATTCCGTTCACCGTGGGCGGCAAGACCGATCGTCGGGCCGCGGCCGGTCAACTCGCGGCACTGGTCGAGGCCTCTGAAGGCGCCGGACGGGCGCTCCCGGAAACGACGCTCGAGCGGGCGCTGGCGGCGATGGTCTCGGAGAGCCTGGCGGTTGCCGGTGACATCGGTGTCCATGACGACTTCTTCGAGCTCGGTGGTGACTCGGTGCTGGCGACCGCCACCGTGGCGCGCATCCGGAAGTGGCTGGACACCCCGAGCGTCGGCGTACCGGACATCTTCGCCGCCCGCACCGTGCGGGCGCTGGCCGAGCGACTCATCGGCCGCGAAGCCGGCGGCGGGCGACTGGAATTGGTCGCCGAGCTCTACCTGGAGATCGCAGAGATGGACCACGACGACGTGCTCACCGCGCTGGACCCGGCGGCCGTTTCATGACCGAGGTGAAAGCAGCCTTCGCGAGCTGGATCAAGCACTACCCGAGCTCCGCCGACGACGGGGCGGTCGTGGTCTTCCCGCACGCGGGCGGTGCCGCCGTGGCCTACCGGGAACTCGCAACCACCCTGTCGGACAAGGGGATCGACACGTACGTCGTGCAGTACCCGCGGCGGGCCGATCGGCTGGCGCATCCGGCGCACCCGACGGTCGAACAGCTGGCCGCCGACCTCTTCTCCGCGGGTCACTGGGCGGGCGCGGGCCCGCTCCGGCTCGTCGGGCACTGCATGGGTGCGGTGGTCGCGTTCGAGTTCGCCCGGGTCGCCGAACGCAGCGGCGCTCCGGTGCACAGCCTGTGGGCATCCGCCGGGCAGGCGCCGTGCGATGTGGTCGACGCGCCGCCGCTGCCGACGGGTCCTCGCGAAATGCTCGCCGAGATGGTCGATCTCGGCGGTACCGATCCCCGGCTGCTGGCTGACGAGGACTTCGTCGAGCTGCTGCTGATGGCAGTGGGCGCCGACTACGCAGCCCTCAACCGGTACGTGGGTGGTGGCCGCATCACCGCCGACATCCACGTCCTCGGTGGACGCGACGATCACCGCATCGACCAGGACATGCTGCGCCGCTGGGAGAACCACACGTCGGGCGTCTTCACCCTGACCGAGTTCGACGGCGGCCACTTCTACCTCACCGACCACCTGGACGCGCTCGCGGACGTGATCAGTGCGCGCTGACTCGACGGGCGCCGACGATCCGGTGGTCATCGTGGGGATGGCGGTTGAAGCCCCCGGAGACGTGAACGACGCCGAAAGCTATTGGCAACTGCTGTCTTCCGGGCGGGAGGCGCTGGGCGCATTCCCGGCAGACCGCGGCTGGCCGGTGCGTGACCTGCTCGCCGGCTCGCGCCGCGACGGGTTCAAACGCATCCACAACCGCGGCGGATTCCTCTCCGGCGCAGCGTTGTTCGATCCTTCGTTCTTCGGTATCTCGCCGCGCGAGGCCGTGGCGATGGACCCGCAGCAGCGGGTCGCGCTGCGGGTGACGTGGCGGGCTTTGGAGGATGCCGGAATCAATCCGGACGATCTGGCCGGCCACGACGTGGGGTGTTACATCGGCGCCTCCGGCACCGGGTACGGTCCCGACCTTGCCGAATATTCTGATCTGAGTGGGCATCTGATCACCGGGACGTCACTGGGCGTGATCTCCGGACGGATCGGCTACCTGCTGGGCCTCGATGGGCCTGCGCTCACCATCGACACGTCGTGTTCGTCGGCGTTGACGGCATTCCACACCGCCGTGCAGGCCTTGCGGGCGGGGGACTGCGGCATGGCACTGGCCGGCGGGGTGTGTGTGATGGGGTCGCCGGGCTACTTCGTCGAATTCGCGAAGCAGCACGCACTCTCGGACGACGGGTACTGCCGCCCCTACAGCGCGCAGGCCAGCGGCACCGTGTGGGCCGAAGGTGCCGGGATGTTCGTCCTCGAACGAAAGTCGGTGGCGCAGCGCAACGGCCACCGCATGCTCGCGGAGGTACGGGCCAGCTGCCTCAACCAGGACGGGCGAAGTACCGGCCTGACCGCGCCCAGCGGGTCCGCCCAGGCCCGGCTGTTCGGCCGCGCGCTCGACCTGTCCGGCGCCCGGCCGGAACAGATCGGAATGATCGAAGGGCACGGCACCGGAACCAGACTCGGCGACCGGACCGAGCTGAACTCGCTGGCCCAGACCTACGGGGCCACCGCACCCGGGCAAGGCGCGGTCCTCGGTTCGGTGAAATCCAACGTGGGACACAGCCAGGCCGCCGCCGGCGCGCTCGGCCTGGCCAAGGTCCTGGTCGCGGCCGAGCACGCCACCATTC
The DNA here is from genome assembly GCF_010730955.1 of Mycolicibacterium aubagnense. Taxonomy (NCBI): domain Bacteria; kingdom Bacillati; phylum Actinomycetota; class Actinomycetes; order Mycobacteriales; family Mycobacteriaceae; genus Mycobacterium; species Mycolicibacterium aubagnense. The sequence goes on from NZ_AP022577.1 coordinate 5,135,324, forward strand.
CGGCCAGCCTGCACACCGCGCAGGCGAGCGCTGAAATCGACTGGAGTGCGCAGGGACTGACGCTCGCCACCGACCACACGCCGTGGCCGGCGTTGCACGGCGAGCGGCTCGCCGCGGTCTCGGCCTTCGGGATGAGCGGCACCAACGCGCACGTCATCGTCGCGATGCCCGACGACAACGGCGGGCGGGCCGCATGATGAGCCTGTCGCATTTTCCCGACGGCCGCGTGCCCGTCCTGCTCAGCGCCCACACCGAGGAACTGCTGGCGGCCGAGGCGAGCGGTGTCGCCGACTACCTCGATCAGATCGGCGCTGTGAGTATCGGCGCGGTGGCGGCGATGCTGCTCCGGCTGCGTCGTCGTCGCCGGTCCCGGGCTGTGGTCCGGGCCCATGATGCCGCCGAATTGGCCGCTGCACTGCGGGCGCTGGCCGCGGGAGAGGAGCACCCGCTGGTGGCGGTCTCGTCGCGGACCGCAGCACCCCGGACGGCCTTCGTGTTCCCGGGCAACGGCGGCCAGTGGCCGTCGATGGGTACCGACGCATATCGGCAGCTTCCGGTGTACCGGGCGGCGGCCGACCGCTGCGCCGAGGCGTTCGCAGCCGCGGGGATCGACTCTCCGCTGACGTTCCTGGTCGATCCCGTCGACCGCGAGTGGACCCAAATCCACAGCCAGAGCGCACAGTTCACACATGCAGTCGGGCTGGCCTCGGTCTGGCAGGCACTGGGCATCGAGCCCGATGTCACCCTGGGCCACAGTCTCGGTGAACTCGCCGCGGCATACGTCGCCGGTGCCATGACGCTGGGTGATGCGGTCGCCGTGGTCATCGCCCGGGCCCGGGCATTGGACAGCCTGGACGGGGACTTCGGCGCCGCGAGCCTGGGCATGAGTGTCGACGAAGCGCAGCAAGCGGTTTCGGACGCCGCCGGCTGGATGGAGTTGTCCGTGGTCAACTCGTCGGCCTCGGTCGTGGTGTCCGGGGACCGGACCGCCGTCGCAGACCTGGTGTCCGACCTGCGATCCCGCGGCCGGTTCGCGCGCGTCATCGCCATGAGCTTTCCCGCCCACACCAGTGCGCTGGACCCGCTGCGGACCCAACTGCTGGCCAGCCTGTCGACCCGGGTGCCGGAGGCCGAGTTCCGTTCGGGGACGGTGCCGTTCATCGGGTCGGTGACCGGGCAGGCCGTCGACGCGGGGACGGAGTTCGGTGACTACTGGTACCGCAATCTGCGGAACACCGTGCGGTTCGACCGGGCCGCCGCGGCGACGCGGGACAGCGGCGCCGAGGCATTCATCGAGATGTCGGCACATCCCGCGTTGCTGCACGCGCTCGCCGACACCGATGCACCGTTGATCGTCGGCTCGGGACGCCGCGACGAGGCGCTGGCCGACGTGCTCTCCGACAACATCGCCACGGTGGCGGTGGCCGACCCGGACTACGACTGGGGCGGGCACATCGAGCCGAATCAACCTGTGTTGCGGGGGTTTCCGCATGCGCCCATGGCGGCGATGCACCTCTGGGCCGCCCCGGTACCACTGCCGCCGGTGACTGCCCTGACCGTCGGTGCCGAACACTGGCAGCCGCAGCCGCAAGAGACCGTGCCCCTGACGATCCGGCGCGCCGCGGTGCTGGAGCTCGTGGGACCACGCGGTGAGCTCGGCGACCGCCTCCGCGACGGGGTGCGAGCCAACCTCGGCACGCTCTTGGTGGAGCCGGACGAGGCTGATCTGCTGATCGTGGTTGCACCGATGCTCGATCACCCCGATACCGAGGCGGCGATCACGGACCTGGCCGAGCTGATCCGCGGTGGGCTGTGCGACTACCCGAATGCCATGGGGCCGCAGTGCAACGACGTATGGCTGGTGACCGTCGGGGGCGAGCACGTGCGCGACGACGAGCCGGTGGCGCTGCCGGCCCAGGCGGCGCTGGCCGCCATGCACCGCAGCATCGGTTTCGACCATCCGGAGCAGTCGTTCCGGCACGTGGACCTGGCTTCGTGGGAGCTCGACACTCCGACGGCGACGACCGTCATCGAAACGATGTTAGGTACTGGAACCGAAGTCGCGCTGCGTGATTCGCGGCAGTATCGGCGCCATCTCGAAGCCCTGCCGGATGGCGCCGTACCGGCGGCCGGGCTGCTCGAGAACGTGGTGGTCACCGGCGGCAACGGCGCGGTCGGCCGCCATTTCGCACGGACCCTCGCCGCCGCCGGCGCGCGCCGCATCGTGCTGGTGAGCCGCAGCGGTACCGATGCGAAGCAACTGGCCGAGTTCGCGCATGGCACCGAAGTGGTGTCGGTGCAATGCGACATCACGTCGTCCGAACAGATTTCGGCCGCGGCGGCCGCCCACGCCGGTGACGGTGCGACGCTCGTTGTCCATGCCGCCGGCGCGGCGACGTTCGGCTCGACGGTCGGCGCTGACGAATTCATCGACACCGCGGCCGCGAAGGTGGTCGGGCTGGCCCGGCTGGCCGAGGGCTGGCCGTTGCGTCCCGAGGCCCGAATTCTGGTGTGCTCATCGGTGTCCGGACTGTGGGGCGGGCGCGGCCATGTCGCGTATGCGGCCATGAACCGCATGCAGGACGTGATGGCCGGGCAGTTCCGGGCCGAGGGCCTCGACTGTGTGGCCGTGCGGTGGGGGCTGTGGCCGGGCGCCGGCATCGTCGACGCCGAGGAGGTGGCGCGGATCGAGCGCGCCGGGCTGCGCGAAATGGACCCCGAGCTCGCCATCGAAGCGGCCCTGGGAACCAGCGCGCCCGCCCCGCTGATCTTCAGCGCCGATGCCGAGCGATTGGCGACGCTGCTCGGTGAGGCTCCCGTTGCCACGGATGCGGCTGTACCGCAGCAGGTTCCAGTCGCCGTCAGTGACGGTGCCGACGTCGAAGACGTCGTCCGTCACGAGCTCTCGGCGGTGCTCAAACTGGGCGACCCGACCGGCATAGACCTGACCGCGGCCCTGTTCGACCTGGGCCTTGATTCGCTGCTGGCACTGGACCTGCGCAAGCGACTGCGCCGGGGCACCGGCCGGTCCGTGCCGCTGGCCGGACTGCTCAGCGGCATCACCGGTATCGAACTGGTGGATTTGCTAACCGATAAATCAGAAAAGGTGGAGAGCTAGCGTGACCGAGACCGACATCCGGGCGCTGCGCACGCGAGGAGCAGATGTGGCGGAAGAGGCGCGCCTGGAACTGTTGCGGCGCAAGCTGGCCGAGCGCGGCCTGCAGTCCCAGGACCACACGCAGCCGCCCGACGGGACGCCCGTCGCGCCGGTGTTGTCCGACGGCCAGCGCCGGATGTGGTTCGTGCAGAACGCCGAACCCTCGGGTGCACTGCTCAATGTCTGTGTGTCCTTTGCCCTCACCGGCAACCTGGACCACCAGCGCCTGCAGGATGCGGTGAATGCCGTTGCCGTCCGCCATCCGGTGCTGCGCACCACCTACCGGGCAGATGCGACCGGCGAACCCGGCCTGACGGTGCATGACCAGTTGGCTCCCGGCTGGAGCACCCATGACCTGAGCGAGCTCTCCGAAGCATCGCGCGCCCTGCGGCTCGAGGTACTGGCGCAGCGGGAGTTCGGCACGCCCTTCCAGCTCGACACCGAATCACCCCTGCGGATCAGCCTGATTCGCACCGCGGCGGACCAGCACATCATGCTGCTCACCGCACACCACATCGCCTGGGACGACGCCTCCTGGCAGGTGTTCTTCAGCGACCTCACGCGGGCTTATGAGGGCGAGCAGTTGGCCGCGGTGATTCCGGCCCCGGTGCCGGCTGACGACCACACCGAGGCGTTGGAGTACTGGCGCTGCGTGCTCGCCGATCCGCCTGAGCCGCTGGAGCTTCCGGGCCCGCACGGCTCGCAGGTGCCCACCGTGTACCGCGCGCAGCGCGTCAGCCGCCGTCTCGATGCAGAGACCGTGGCCCGCGTTTCCGAGCTGGCCCGCCAGACCGGTGCCACGCCGTACACCGTGCTGCTGGCGGCCTTCGGCACCTTGCTGCACCGCTACACCCACGCCGACGACGTTCTCGTCGCGACCCCGGTCCTCAACCGCAGCGGCGGCACCGAAGACGCGTTGGGCTACTACGGCAACACCGTGGCGTTGCGGTTGCGCCCCGAATCGCGTGGGAGTTTCCGCGACTTCGTCACACAGGCCAAGGACACCACCCACGGCGCCTTCGCGCATCAGCAGATCAACCTCGACCGGGTGGTGCGCGAGCTCAACCCGGACCGCCGCCACGGCGTCGAGCGGCTGGCGCGGGTCTCGTTCGGCGCCCGCGAAGCTGACGGCCGAGGCTTCTGCCCGTCCGGCATCACCTGCCGCCGGGCTGAGTACCGCGGCCACCAGACGCAGCTGCCGCTGGGCTTCATGATCGAATTCGACGACGACGGTGCACTGGTCGAGGCCGAGTACCTGACCGAAATCCTCGACGCCACAGTGGCGGACCAGCTGTTGCGGCACTACGTGGTACTGCTGGAATCCGCGTTGGCCGATCCCAGCATGGCGCTGGCCGAGCTGAAACTGATGGATGACCGCGACGCAGATTGGCTGCGCCAGATGGCCACGGGCGAGCAGCTCAGCACACCGGACACGACCCTGGCCGCATTGATCGAGGCCCAGGCCGAGCGCACCCCGGACTCGGTCGCCGTGGCTTACGAGGGCCGGTACTACACCTACCGCGAACTCAACGCCGGGGCGAACCGGCTGGCGCACTGGCTGATCGGCCACGGCATCGGCACCGAGGACCGGGTCGCCGTACTGCTCGACAAGTCGCCTGAGCTCGTGATCACGGCGCTGGCCGTCGTCAAGGCCGGTGGCGTGTACCTGCCGGTCGATCCGACCTACCCGGAGGACCGGTTGGCCTTCATCCTGGGCGACTGCGACCCGAAACTCGTGATCCGCGAACCGATCACCGACCTGGCCGGCCAGCGGGACGACAACCCCACCGACGCCGACCGCGTGCGGCCGCTCACCGCGGGCAACACCGCCTACCTGATCTACACCTCGGGTTCGACCGGTCTGCCCAAGGGTGTTCCGGTGCCGCACCGACCGGTTGCCGAATACTTCGTGTGGTTCGTCGACGAGTACCAGATCGACGCCGACGAGCGGCTGCTACAGGTGGCGTCGCCCAGCTTCGACGTGTCCATCGCCGAGGTGTTCGGAATGCTCGCCTGCGGTGCGCGCCTGGTCATTCCGCGCCCGGGCGGTCTGAACGACATCGGGTATCTGACCGAGCTGCTGCGCACCGAGGGCATCACGTCCATGCACTTCGTGCCGTCACTGCTGGGCCTGTTCCTTTCGCTGCCCGGCGTCAACGAATGGCGCAGCCTCAAGCGGGTGCCGATCGGTGGTGAAGCACTGCCGGGTGAGATCGCCGACAAGTTCCACGCCACCTTCGACGCGCTGCTGCACAACTTCTACGGGCCGACCGAGACGGTCATCAACGCCAGCCGGTACCGCGTCGAGGGCAAGCAGGGCACGCGCATCGTGCCGATCGGCAAGCCGAAGATCAACACGCAGATGCATCTGCTCGACAATGTGTTGCGTCCGGTTCCGGTCGGCGTCATCGGCGAGATCTACATCGGCGGAACCCATGTCGCGCACGGCTACCACCAGCGTCCCGGCCTGACCGCCGAGCGCTTCGTCGCCGACCCGAACGCTGCGGGCGGTCGGCTCTACCGCTCTGGTGACCTGGCCCGCCTCAACACGGAAGGCGACATCGAGTTCGTCGGCCGCGCCGACGAGCAGGTCAAGATCCGTGGTTTCCGCATCGAACTCGGCGAGATCGCCGCAGCCATCGCGGTGGACCCGAGCGTCGGCCAGGCCGTCGTCGTGGCCAGCGACCTGCCCGGGCTCGGCAAAAGCCTCGTCGGCTACCTCACCCCGGCTGAGCGCGGAGACCTGGAATCGGTTGACGTGCAGCGGATCAAGGCCCGCGTGGCGGCCGCGCTGCCCGAGTACATGGTGCCGGCCGGCTACGTCGTACTCGACGAAATCCCGATCACCGCACACGGCAAGATCGACCGCCGCGCGCTACCCGATCCGGACATCCAGTCCCGCAACGCATTCCGGGAGCCGACCAGCGACACCGAGCGCAAGGTCGCCGGACTGTTCGCCGACCTGCTCGGCATCGATCAGGTCGGGGCCGACGACTCGTTCTTCCAACTCGGTGGGCACTCCCTGTTGGCCACCAAGCTGGTTGCCGCGATCCGGGCGCGCTGCGATGCCGAGATCGGTGTTCGTGAGGTGTTCGAGCTGGGCACCGTCGCGGAGATCGCCGCGCGCGTCGACACCGGCGCACCGCGCAACCGGCCGCCGCTGCTCGCCCTCGACCACACCGGTCCGCGCCAGATGTCGGCATCGCAACTGCGCCAATGGTTCCAGTACCGGATCGACGGCCCGGGGCCGGTCAACAACATCCCGTTCGCGGCCCGGATCACGGGCCCGTGCGACGTCGACGCCTTCGTCGCGGCACTCGGCGATCTGGTCGAGCGGCACGAGGTGCTGCGCACCACCTACACCGAAATCGACGGTGTGCCCTACCAGGTGGTGGGCGATCCGGCTCCGTTGCCGGTCCGCCGCGCCCGCGGCGCCGACGAAGAATGGCTGCAGGCCGAACTCGACAGGGAACGGCGCTACGTGTTCGATCTGGAAGCGCAGTGGCCGATCCGGGCCGCGGTGCTGTCCCTCCCCGGGCAGCATGTGCTGTCGATCATGGTGCACCACATCGCCGCCGACCACTGGTCCGCCGGCGTGCTGTTCACCGACCTCGTCACCGCGTACCGGGCGCGCCTCCAACAGCGTGCGCCCGAGTTCGCGCCGCTGCCGATCCAGTACTCGGACTACGCGGCCTGGCAGGCCACTCTGCTGTCCGACGGGTCGGGAATGCTTGCCGCACAACGCGACTACTGGCGTGGCCAGTTGTCTGAGCCGCCCGCCGATCCGGGGCTGCGGCCCGACTTCACCCGGCCGCCGGTGCTCTCCGGTGCGGGCGCGTCGGTGCCGTTCGGCATCGACTCCGACGTGCGCGCCAAACTGACCGCGCTGACCAGCGAACTCGGCATCACCGACTTCATGCTGCTGCAGTCCGCGGTCGCGGTCGCGCTCGCGAAATCGGGGGAGGGGCTCGACATTCCGCTCGGCACTCCGGTGGCCGGCCGCACCGAGGCCGAACTCGACGCTCTGGTGGGCTTTTTCATCAACATTCTGGTGCTGCGCAACGACCTGACCGGGGATCCCACCCTGCGCGAGATTCTGGTCCGCGCGCGGGACACCGCCCTGGCGGCCTACGCACACCAGGACCTGCCGTTCGACCATGTTGTCGACGCGGTCAGCCCGGCCCGGTCGTTGTCGCGCAACCCGCTGTTCGGTGTCGTGGTGCACGTGCGCGAGGACCTGCCGACGGACCACGTCATCGATTCGCGTCCGGAGGGCGACACCACATTCACCGCGTTGGAGCCGACGTTCGATGTGGCGCACGCCGACCTGTCGGTGAATTTCTTTGCCACCCAGGACAGTTACCGCGGACACCTGATCTACCGCACCGACCTGTACACGCCGGAGACCGCCCGGCGTCTCGCGGACCGCCTGGTCCGGGTGATTACCGGAATCGCCGAGAACGCCGATCAGCGGCTGCGGGAGCTGCGGGTCGACGAGGCCTTCGAAGGGCCGGCGGGCACCGACGGGGTGCTGGTGCTCGACGAGTGGCGCCAGCCCGTGGGCATCGGCGTCGTCGGCGACATCTACCAGGCGTCGGCGCCCACCGGCGAACGCGGCAGGTGGTTGGCCACCGGACAGCTCGAGCGCATCGAGGCCGTCCAGCTGCGCGCGGAACGGACGAGGACCACCGTCACCGAGTTGTCGGAGCCCGCCCGGACCGACACCGAACGGGCATTGATCGCGCTGCTGGCCGAGGTCCTCGACGCCGACGCCGAGATCGGCAGAGGCGACGACTACTTCAGCCTGGGCGGCGACAGCATCAAGGCAGTACAGCTCGCGGCCCGCGGCCGTGACGCCGGTATGAAGCTGACCGCTCGCATGGTGTTCGAATATCCGGCGGTCCACGAACTGGCTGCCGCGATCGACGCTCGGTCGTCGGCCGAAATCCACGGGGCGCAGGGTGAGGACCGCGAGCATGCGCCGATGACGGTGTCGGGCCTGTCCGCCGAAGAACTGGCCGAGCTGACCGCATCGTTCGCGACGTCGTGGACCGCATCGCAGGAGCCGCAGTGACGACACTGCAACCGGCGCCGGTCATCGAAGACGTCCTGGCCCTCAGCCCGCTGCAGCAGGGGCTGTACTCGATGGCCCAGCTCGATCAGGCGGACGACCCGTACCTGATCGCGATGTCGGCCGATATCGAGGGCGACGTCGATGCGTCGCTCCTGCGGGAGTGCGCGGCGGCGCTGTTGGGGCGCCACCCGAATCTGCGGGCCAGCTTCGTGCAGGCCGGAACGCGCACGGTACAGGTGATTCCGAATGCCGTCGACCTGCCGTGGGGGCAGCTGACGGCCGAGTCGGCCGCGCACGCCGACGACCTGGAAGCACGCGAACGGCGCCGGCCGTTCGCCCTGGAGCGTGGCCCGGCCATCCGCTTCCTGCTCATCGAAATGCCGCACCAGCGCTGGCGTTTCGCGGTCGTCGCACATCACATCGTGATCGACGGGTGGTCACTGCCGTTGCTCGTCGGCGAACTGCTCGCCCTGTACGCCGCCGGCGGTGACATCGCGGTGCTGCCCGCCGCGCCGCGCCCGTACCGCGACTACATCGGCTGGCTCGCGGCCCGCGACCCCGAGGTCAGTCGCCGGCTGTGGCGGCGACACCTGACGGGGCTCGACGGCCCGACCATGCTGGCACCGGCCCTCGGGTCCGGTGAACTCGGCGACGATCTGCCCCACACCACCGAGGTCACGGCGCCCCGAGACGAGACGCATCATCTGGTCGAGGCGGCGCGGGCCCGCGGGGTCACGGTCAACACCCTCACCCAGATGGCCTGGGCGGCAATACTTTCAGTGCTCACCGACCGGCGTGACGTCGTTTTCGGAGTCACGGTCTCGGGCCGGCCGGGCGAATTGGCCGGCGTCGAGTCGATGGTCGGATTGTTCATCAACACCGTGCCGCTGCGGATCCGGTTGGACCCGCTGCGGCGGGTCGGCGAGCAGTGCCTGGCGGTGCAGCGGGACGCCGCCGAATTGCGGGAGCACAGCTACCTGTCGCACACCGAACTCCGGTCCCTCGGCGGTGTCGGCGAACTGTTCGACAGCCTCCTCGTGTACGAGAACTTCCCGCCGGGCGGCCTGGTCGGCAGCGACGAACTCGATATCCGCGGGGCCACGTTCCGTCCCCGAGCACTACAGAGCCTGGCGCATTTCCCCATCACCGTCGCGGCGCACCTGACCGACGGCGCGCTGACCATTCTGGTCGAGACGAAAGACGGTGCCACCGGGCTGCTCTCACCAGACAGTCTCGGATGGCAGGTGCTCGAGGTGATGCAACGCCTCGTCGACTGCTGGGACCGGCCGTTGCGCGACGTCGGAATCCAGTTGGCGGCACCTGAGTTGGCGGGCTCGCCCGCGGCCGTGGAAACCGGTGGTATCCATGAGAAGTTCACCGCCACCGCGCGCCGCAAACCGGGCTCGGTGGCGCTGACGTATGACGGCGGCGCGCTGACCTTCCGCGGTCTCGACGAGGCGTCCGACCACGTTGCCGCGGAACTGAGGCGCCGCGGGGTCGAGACCGAGACGCCGGTGCCGGTGCTGCTTCGCCGGGGCCCCGACTATGTCGTCGCGATGCTTGGCGTGCTCAAGGCCGGTGGCATGATCGTGCCGCTGGATCCGTCGATGCCCGCCGACCGGATCGAGGAGATCCTGGGCCAGACCAATGCATCGATCGTTGTGGACGACGCCCTCGTGACCGCCGCGAGCAACACCGCGGTCGGCGGATTCATGCCGGAGCCAACACATCCCGGCCAGGGCGCCTACATCGTGTTCACGTCGGGTACCACCGGCAAGCCCAAGGGCGTGATCGGCACGCATGCCGCGGTGCTGTCGTACGCCGCCGACCACGCTGCTCGGGTGCTGCACCCGGCGGTGGCGAAAGCCGGTCGGCCACTTCGGGTTGCGCACGCCTGGTCGTTCACCTTCGACGCGGCGTGGCAGCCGCTGGTGGCGCTGCTGGACGGCCACGGGCTGCACATCGTCAGCGACGAGGTGCAGCGTGATGCCGAGGCCCTGGTGGCGACCATCGGCCAGTACGGCGTCGACCTGATCGACACCACTCCGTCGATGTTCACGCAGTTGCAAGCCGAAGGGCTGCTGACCACGGTGCCGCTGACCGCGCTGGCGCTGGGCGGCGAAGCTGTCGACCCGAACGCGTGGGCGGCCATCCGCGACGAATGCGATCGCACCGGCATGTCGGCCTACAACTGTTACGGCCCAACGGAAACCACGGTGGAAGCGGTCGTAGCAGCGCTCACCGAACACCGCATGCCATCCATCGGGCACCCGACCACCGCGACTCGTGCTTATGTCCTGGATGCGTGGCTGCGGCCGGTGCCCGACGGCGTCACCGGCGAGTTGTACCTGTCCGGTGGCCAGCTCACCCGGGGCTATCTGGGCCGTGCCGGTGAGACCGCCGCACGGTTTGTCGCCGACCCGTACGCGCCCGGCGCGCGGATGTACCGCACCGGCGACGTGGTGCGCCGCGATCCCGCCACCGGTGGTCTGCAGTTCCAAGGGCGCTCCGACGATCAGGTGAAGATCCGCGGTTTCCGGGTGGAACCCGGTGAGGTCGCCGCGGTGTTGCACGCTCATCCCGGGGTGCGGCATGCACATGTCACCGTCCGGCGGCATGGCAGCGGGCCGCGACTGGTCGCGTATGTCGCCGGGGTGGCATCTGCGACCGAGTTGCGGCGGATGCTGGCCTCGCGGCTGCCGAGATATCTGGTGCCGCACCACATCATCGCCGTCGACGAGATTCCGCTGACCGGCAACGGCAAGGTGGACGACGCGGCGTTGGCGGCCATCGACGCCGAATCCGGCACCGGACAGGCGGCGGGTCCGGCCACCGCCACCGAACGGGCGGTGGCGCAGTTGTTCGCCGATGTCCTCGAAGTGGCCGATCCGTCGGCACTCGACGTCGCCGCTGACTTCCTGGACCTAGGGCTGGACAGCATCGTCGCGCTGTCGGTGGTGCAGGCCGCCCGCCGTCGCGGACTCGCCGTGCGCGCCCGGATGATGCTGGACTGCGCCAGCATTCGCGAGCTGGCCGACGAGCTCGATGCCGAGAACGAATCGGCCGCGGCGGCGGCCGAGGAATCCGGCCCGGTGCCGGTGCTGCCCAATGTGCATTGGCTGTACCAATTCGGCGATGCCCGGCGACTGGCCCAGACCCAGGCTCTACGTGTGCCGGAAGCCATGACCGCCGCGCACCTGACCACGTTGTTGCACAACATCATCGCCGCGCACCCGGCCCTGCGCTGCCGCCTGGACCGGGCCACCATGACCCTGGTCGACCATCCGGTGGGGAACATCCTCACCGAGGTCACCGTGGCAGGGGACGTCGTTGCCGCGGTGGCCGAGCAGACCGATCTCGCGGTCGAGCGGCTCGACCCGGAGCAGGGACGCCTCCTGCAGGCGGTGCTGCTGCACCCGCAAGACAGTGCCGGGGAGTCCGGGGGCAAGGTGCTGGTGCTCAGTGCCCATGTGCTCGCCGTCGACCCGGCATCCTGGCGAATCATGCTCGGTGAGTTGGAAAACGGTTGGCACGCACTGACCGCCGGCGCCGAGCCGGCCGTGATCCGCGAACACACGAGCTATCGGACGTGGTCCCGGTTGGTTGCCGAGCGCGCGCAGCACCTCGACACCGTGGACTTCTGGGAGGCGCAGGTCGCCGGCCCCGACCCGCAGCTCGGCAATCGTCGGGTGAACGCCGAGATCGATTGTGCCGCAGACGTGGTGGTGTCCATGGGGTTGATCGACCCGGAACTGACCGGGCGGGTGCTCTCGGCCGGCCGGCGGATCACCGATGTGCTGGCTGCCGCGACTGCCCGCACCGTCACTCGTTGGCGGCGGCGCCGTGGACAGGACACCCCGGCTCCGCTGCTGGCACTGGAGACCTACGGTCGCGCCGACACCGTGCTGTCGGATCAGGCTGATACCGGAGAAACCGTCGGTCTGTTCAGTGCCATTTACCCGCTGCGGCTCAGTTCCGAAGGGCCCCAACAGGTCAGCGCCGAGATCGCCGCGGTGCCTGGCCACGGCATCGACTTCGGGCTGCTGCGTTATCTGCGCACGGACACCGCGGCGCGGCTGGCCGCGTACCCGGAACCCCAGGTATTGCTGAACTACCTGGGCCGGGTGCACCTCGGCGCGAGCGGTGATGCGCTGCAACTCGACGGGGCGCTACTGGCCGGCGCGTCACCGGTGCCCGAACCGAACTACGCGGTGCATCACGAGCTGACCTTGCTGGCCGGAATCATCGACCATGGCGGCACCGCGGCGCTCGGTGTCCAATGGCGCACGGTGCCAGACATTCTCAGTGCAGACGATATTGCCGAATTGCAACAGCTGTGGGAATCGCAGCTCAGGGAAGTGGTGAAATGACGACCAGCGAGGAGCCGGAGGCGGATCGCGCATGACTGAGACGCGAAACACATTGGCCGTCATCGGCGCCGGTGCCAAGGCAGTCGCCGTGGCCGCCAAGGCCGCTGAACTTCGCGCGATGGGCGTGGACGCGCCCGAGGTCATCGCGGTGGAACGCCTTGGTGTCGGCGCCAACTGGCAGGCCGCCGGTGGCTGGACCGATGGTCGGCACCGGCTGGGCACCGGTCCGGAGAAGGACGTCGGTTTCCCGTACCGGTCCGCACTCGTACCGCGGCGCAACGTCGAACTCGACGAACGGATGATGCGGCACAGTTGGCAGTCCTACCTGATCTCGACGGGGCAGTTCGCCGAATGGATCGACCGCGGCCGGCCCGCACCGACCCACCGGCGCTGGAGCCGTTATCTGGCGTGGGTGGCGGAAAGCGTTGCCATGCAGGTGATCACGGGTGAGGTCACGCAGCTGTCGGTGGACGGCGACCAGTGGGTGCTGCACTGCCGCGATCAGCAGGTGCGTGCCGAGGGCGTGATGATCACCGGGCCCGGACAGGCAGAGCGTTCCATCCTGCCGGGGCACCCGCGGGTGCTGTCGATCGCCCAATTCTGGCATCGGGTCGCCCAGGACGAGCGCATCAACGCCGAGCGGGTCGCCGTCATCGGCGGCGGCGAGACCGCCGCGACGATGCTCGACGAGTTGTTCTCGCACCGGGTTTCGACCATCACCGTGATCTCGCCGGGGGTCACCCTGTTCACCCGCGGCGAGGGGTACTTCGAGAACACCCTGTTCTCCGACCCGACAGGCTGGGCCGGCCTCAGCATCTCCGAGCGCCGAGATGCCATGGCCCGCACCGACCGTGGCGTGTTCTCCGCGCGGGTCCAGGACTCGCTGCTGGCCGACGACCGCATCCGGCACCTGCGCGGCCGCGTCGCCCATGCCGTGCCCCAGCAGGACCGAGTCCGGTTGACCCTGCAGACCGAGCGCGACTCCGGCTGCCTGGAGACGGTGCACGGCTTCGACCTGGTGATCGACGGCTCCGGTGCGGACGCCATGTGGTTCGTGCCGCTGCTCAGCCAGGACGCGTTGGACGTGCTGGAGCTCGGTATCGGTGCGCCGCTGTCGTCCGACGCGCTGCAGCAATCCATCGGCTACGACCTCGCGGTGGCGGGCGTTGTGCCGAAGCTGTTCCTGCCCAGCCTGTCCTGGCTCACCCAGGGACCGGGTTTCCCCAACCTCAGCTGTCTCGGTCTGCTCAGTGACCGCGTGCTGGGTGCCGAACTGTCCACCCAATCCGCGAGGAGATGCGATGAGCAGCAATCCGTTCGATGACGAGAACGGTGCGTTCTATGTCCTGATCAACGACGAAGAGCAGCACAGCCTGTGGCCGGTGTTCGCCGACGTGCCCGCCGGTTGGCGGGTCGTGTTCGGCGAGAGCGCGCGCGCGGACTGCCTGGCCTACGTCGAGGAAACCTGGACCGACATCCGGCCCAAGACGCTCCGGGACACCCTGGCCGGCTGAGTACCTCGAGCGTGCGGGATTACGCGGGAATCGCGACGATTTCCCGCGCCAGGTCCCACGCTCGACGGCCCGAGTAGAGTCGCGATGGCCAACGCTGACCAGGGGGAGTGCAGCAATGACGTATCCGGATCCTCGGTATCCGCAGCAACAACCGCCACCGGGGCCGTATCCGACAGGGCCGAATCCGCCCGGCGGCTACCCCAACCAGCAGCAGCCGTACCCCTACGCGCAGCCGGGGTACCAGCAGCCTGTTTATCAGCAGCCGGGTTACCAGCAGCCCTACGGTTATCCACAGCCCTATGGCTACCAACCGCCGCAGCCCCAGCCCCGAAGCGACGGCAATTCCGCGGGTTGGCACGCCGCGAGCATGGTGATAGCTACGTTGTTTCGCGGCACCTACGGCCTTGGCGGCAGTGCCCGTAACCGCGTCGTCACCGCGCTGATGTGTATGGGTATCGGGCTCGTCGCGTTGGTGATCGTCGTACTGGCCGGCATGTACCTGCGCTAGCGAGCGTCACCCGCCGGCGGGCGAGATCTGCTGCGAGAGCGGCACATCCATGTCGTACACCCGGGCGTGCAGCACCACCCTGTTCCGCAACGCCGACCGCACCGCACGGTGCAGGCCGTCCTCCAGATAGATGGTGCCCCGCCAGCGCACGGCATGCGGGAACAGATCGCCGTAGAAGGTCGAATCCTCGGACAGCAGCCGGTCGAGGGCGAGCACCGTCGTGGTGGTGACGATTTCGTCGAGACGCAACTGCCGCGGCGGAATCTGGGCCCACTCGCGGTAGCTCAGCCCGTGTTCCGGGTAGGGCTTTCCGTCGCGTACCCCTTTAAAGATCATGAGCAGGTCCCGCCGCGAACTCCCCATGAGCCGAGCGGGTCCGCGGTGACAGCGTCGGCATACACCTGACCCTAGCGGGTCGGCACGGTGTTTGCCGAGGCATCCAACCACCAGAGGGGCTCTATCGCCCGCCCGAATCCATCGTCACCGTAAAATGGCGGTGAATCCGGAGGTGACGCATGGGTAGTGCCGACGACCGTCGCTTCGAGGTGCTCCGCGCCATCGTTGCCGACTTCGTCTCCACCAAGGAGCCCATCGGCTCCAAGACGCTCGTCGAGCGTCACAACCTCGGCGTTTCGAGCGCCACGGTGCGCAACGACATGGCCGTGCTGGAGGCCGAGGGCTACATCACGCAGCCGCATACCAGCTCGGGCCGGGTGCCCACGGAGAAGGGCTACCGCGAGTTCGTCGACCGAATCGACGACGTCAAGCCGCTGTCGTCCAGCGAACGCCGCGCCATCCTGACTTTCCTGGAGTCCGGCGTCGACCTCGACGACGTGCTGCGGCGAGCGGTCCGGCTGCTCGCGCAGCTGACCCGGCAGGTCGCCATCGTGCAGTACCCGACGCTGTCGCGGTCGACGGTGCGTCACCTCGAGGTGGTGGCATTGACCCCGGCCAGGCTGCTGCTGGTGGTCATCACCGACACCGGACGGGTCGACCAGCGAGTCGTCGAACTCGGGGACTCCATCGGAGAGCATGAGCTGTCCCAGCTGCGTGAGCGGCTCGGCGCGGCGCTGGAAGGCAAGCTGCTGTCGGCCGCGTCCATCGCGGTGGCCGACCTGGCGTCGCAGATGGACGGTCACGGCGGCCTGGGCGACGCGGTGGGCCGCGCGGCGACGGTGCTGGTCGAGACTCTGGTCGAGCACCAGGAGGAGCGGCTGTTACTCGGCGGCACCGCCAACCTGACGCGCAACACGGCTGATTTCGGCGGGTCCCTGCGATCGGTGCTGGAGGCGCTGGAAGAGCAGGTCGTGGTCCTGCGGTTGCTGGCTGCCCAGCAGGAGGCAGGTAAAGTCACGGTACGCATCGGCCACGAAACCGAGGCCGAGCAGATGGCAGGGACGTCAGTCGTGAGCACTGCCTACGGAAGCTTGGGCAAGGTTTACGGCGGGATGGGCGTGGTGGGCCCCACTCGGATGGACTATCCGGGCACCATCGCCAACGTCGCGGCCGTCGCCCGGTACATAGGCGAGGTTCTGGGCACCCGGTGAGGGTGCCCAGCGGTTCGAGAGATTAGGCAAGGTTCTTAGGCGTGGCACGCGATTACTACGGCCTGCTCGGCGTGAGCAAGGGCGCCAGTGACTCAGAGATCAAGAAGGCCTACCGCAGGCTGGCCCGGGAGCTGCACCCCGACGTCAATCCCGACGAGGGTGCGCAGGCCCGGTTCGCCGAGATCAGTACCGCCTACGAGGTCCTCAGTGACCCGGAGAAGCGGCGCATAGTCGACCTCGGCGGTGATCCCATGGAGGGCGGCGGAGGCGGCGGCGGTGCCGGCTTCTCGGGCTTCGGGGGTCTCGGGGATGTGTTCGAGGCGTTCTTCGGCGGCGGTGCGTCCTCGCGCGGTCCGATCGGCCGGGTGCGGCCGGGTTCGGACTCGCTGTTGCGCCTGCGGCTGAACCTCGAGGAATGCGCGACGGGCGTCACCAAGCAGGTCACCGTCGACACCGCCGTCCTGTGCGACGTGTGCCAAGGCAAGGGCACGCACGGCGACTCCCAGCCGGCGCGCTGTGACACCTGCCACGGTCAGGGCGAGGTGCAGACGGTCCAGCGTTCGCTGCTCGGCAACGTGATGACATCGCGACCCTGCCCCGTGTGTGGCGGTGTCGGTGAGGTGATCCCCGACCCGTGCCACCGCTGTGGCGGCGACGGGCGGGTGCGGGCGCGCCGCGAGGTCAGCGTCAAGATCCCGGCCGGCGTGGGAGAGGGCATGCGCGTGCGGTTGGCCGCGCAGGGCGAGGTCGGCCCCGGTGGTGGGCCCGCCGGCGACCTCTACGTCGAGGTGCACGAGCAGCCGCACGATCTGTTCCTGCGGGACGGCGACGACCTGCACTGCACCGTCTCGGTCCCGATGGTCGACGCCGCGCTGGGCACGACCGTGACCGTCGACGTCATCCTGGACGGGCCCACCGAGATCACCATCGCGCCGGGTACCCAACCAGGGTCGGTCACCACGCTGCGTGGCCACGGTATGCCGCACCTGCGGTCCGGGGTCCGCGGCAACCTGCACGCGCATATCGATGTGGTGGTGCCGTCCCGGCTCGACAACCGCGACCTGGAGCTGCTTCGCAAGTTCAAGGAGCAGCGCACCCGCGACGTCACCGAGGTGCGGTCCACGCAGAGCGTCGCCGGCGGCGGTGGTGGCTTGTTCAGCCGGCTGCGTGAAACCTTCAGCGGCCGTTAGCCTTCGGGGCTGCTGGTGAGCCGGGCGCTGTTCTACGTCGACGCGGTGCCGGAGGTCGGCGGTATCGCCGTCGTCGACGGCGACGAGGGGTTCCACGCGGCGACGGTGCGACGCATCCGTCCGGGCGAGGAACTGGACCTGTCCGACGGGGCGGGGACGTTGGCGCACTGCGTGATCGAGGACGCGGTGAAGGGCCGGTTGACGGCACGGGTGCTGTCGATCGCCGACGTCCCGGCCGCGGTGCCGACGGTGACGGTGGTCCAGGCCCTGCCCAAATCCGAACGCTCGGAACTGGCAATCGAATTGGCGACCGAGGCCGGCGCCGACGCCTTCGTCGCCTGGCAGTCCGAGCGCTGCGTCGCCCGGTGGGACGGTGCGGCCAAGGTGGAGAAGGGCTTACGACGCTGGAGTGCGGTCGCCCGGTCGGCGGCACGGCAGTCCCGGCGGCCGTACGTGCCGTTGGTCAGTGGCCCGATGTCGACCGCTGAGCTGGTGGAGTCGATCGGGGCCGCCAGGGGTGAGCGAAGCGACGGGATGGGTCATGTCACCCTGGTCCTGCACGAATCAGCGGAAGTGGCACTGCGCGACGTGATTTCGCCGTCCACCGAGGCGGTGACGCTGATCGTCGGGCCGGAAGGCGGTATCACCGACGGCGAGGTGGCGGCGCTGGTGGCCGCCGGCGCGGTCGCTGTTCGGCTGGGACCGTCGGTGCTGCGGACGTCGACCGCTGCGGCAGTCGCGTTGGGTGCCTTGGGCGTGCTGACGCCGCGCTGGGAGCTCTGACGGTCAGTGCTCGCCGCGCAGGTATGCCGCCTCGGCCTCGGCGACCGCGTCGTCGGCTTGCCGCGGAGTCGGTAGGTCGGAGGCGTTGGCCTCGATGATCGCCTCGACGCGTTCATCGTCGAGCCCCTCTGCCCGCAGGACGCTTTCGATGAGGGCACGTTGCACCGCACGGCCCTTCATGTTCGCGAGCTTGGCGGTTGACAGGATGCTGCGGGCGAGTTCGGTCTCGGTTGCCGCGGCGGCTCCCGGCGCGAGTTTGATCCGCTGGATCGAACCGCTGATCGATGCCTCGGCGGTGACGTTGCCTGCGGGGTCGGATACCGCGAACACCACCACCCGTGGCCCTTCGTCCTGCTGTGGTGGTTCGTCGTCCTGCGGTGCGGCGGTAGCCGGCGGCTCCATCGCCGCGGCATAGGAGTCGGCCCCGGCAGGTTCTTCGGCGCGTGCCTCGTCATCCGGCGTCACCAGCAGATCCAGACTTGAGTCGTCTGGGTTTTCCTCGTCGCTGTCGGTGTCGCTGAGATAGTCGAGCGCACTCTCGGTTTCCGGGTGCTCGTCTTCTGGGTCGTCCCAAGAATGGTCGGACATCGATCAGATCTGCATCTGCTTGCTGAGGTGGGAGCCTTCCTGCGCGTCCGTCTGATCGTATTGAGAGGCGGCTGTGGTCAGATTCGAGGCCAGGTTGCGGGACTTGTTCTGCATCTGCTCGCAGGCGGCCTTGCGCGCGTTGTTCGCGGCGCTCAGCGCTGATTGCGTCGACATGCACAGCGGCCCGTGGGTGGCCAGCACTTTGACTTCGACATACGACGTGGTGTCGCCGGCAGCGCTGAACACCGCGGCAGCATCGTCTTGTTTGGTGGACAGCTCGCGCAACTCTGAGGTCGTTACTTGCAGTTTGCCGGCCATGTGTCGCTCCTTTCAGAAAGCCTAGGTTTCGGTGGTGATGCGAGGTGGCGCAGTGGGATTCGACGGATCGAGGCTCACGTGGACAGGGCCTTTGGCGCTGTCGGGATCGACGGCCACCTCGACATGGTGGGCTCCGTCGTCGAACGAGACCTGGATGGGCGCACGTCCTGCGGGTGACTCCGCCCCGGGCGCCGCGCCAGACGGATTAGGTTCCGCGGGTTGGGCATTGGGATCGGCGGCCGGGTCGTCGGGCTTGCCGTCGCCGTCCTTGTCCGCGCCGGGTGCGTTCGGATCCTGGGCGTTGGGGTCCTGCTTGCCCTGCTGCGCGGCCTGGGCCGCCTGCGTCGCGGCTTGTGCCACCTGACCCGCGATGCCGGCGAGGCTGCCGAGGAGTCCGCCGCCGCCCCCGCTGCCGGAACCGCCGCCCATCTGCGGCAGCGAAGGCATGCCGCCGCCCGCGCCTGCGCCCGTGCCGGCGCCGGTGGGCATGCTCGAGGCGGCAGGCACCTGCGGCATCGACGGCATGCTCGGCGTGCCACCGCCGGCCCCGGCGCCTGAACCGCCGCCGGAGCCGCCGCCGGAGCCGCCGCCCGAACCGCCGCTCGGGCCGCCACCGGTTCCGACGGGATTGCCGGTGCCCGGCGGAGTGCCTGTGGGGTTGCCGGTGCCCGGCGGGTTACCGGTGCTGTCGGTTCCGTTGCCGCCCGAAGCCGGTGGCGGAGGCATGGTGCTCAGCGGCGCAGCGTGCGAAGCGCTCTGGTACATGCTCGTCGCCTGGCTCAATTGGGCTGCGTTGCTTGATGATTGCGCAATCATATTGCTCATCGTCACGCCGGCGGCCGCGGCGGCGACGGCGACCGATGCGGCCTGTAGTGCAAGCGATTCCGGAGAGCCGATTACCGATGCTTCCAGTGCCAGGCAGACGGGGATCATCGCGCCGAGGCCCGTGGCGATGTTGTCCATCTGATCGCGTCCGTCGGCCACCTGCTGCGCTTCGGCGCCCAGGATCTGCACGACCAGATTGTCAGCCTGCAGCAATTGTTCGGCGCTACCGATCTGCTCGGCGTTCCTGCCGGAGTACGACGAAGCGGCGCTGCCGTGCCATTCGTTCGGATAGGCGTTGCTGAGTCCGTCGCCGGCAGCCTGAAAAAGCTCGGCGCCCTGCGAGAAGGATTCCCCGGTGTCGGGATCACCCATGCCGAAGCCGAGCGACACGAGCGTCAGCCCGTACATTCCGCCCTCGATGATGGGGGTCGCCGCCGCCTCCGGCATCAACATCTGGGCGAGTTGGCCCGCGTCGTTGGCCAGTCCGACGAGGCCGCCGATGGGGTCACCCGACATCATCTTCTTGATGTTGTCGGCGATATCCTGCGCCGTGTCGAGGGCGTTGTCGATCTTGTCGAGGACGTCGTTGGCCTTGTCGAGCACCTCCCCGAGCTTGCCCAACGGGCCGGCGCCGTGATGGTCGCCGTCGTGATGGGGGCTGTTCCGGGGTTCGTCGTCGCGGTGGTGCCCAGGGTTGGGGTGACTGTTGCGGGGATGCGAGGGGTTCGGCGCATGTGGCGGGTTCGGCGTATGCGGCGTATGCGGGCGCCCTGGAAGTCGCGGATGACCAGACATGCAGAACCCTCCCCGATTCCTCACCGTCCCGGCGGACCCTCGCCGGCGAATTCGAGCCTAACAGCGCGCAGAGTGCCTCCATTGCGCTAATTCGGAAGTCCACGACGTGGCTGTTCGGGCGATTCATGTGGCCCGGGACACAGCAATTCCTGCCAGTAAACATCAATTTCCTGCCAGCGGAATTAATCTCTTGACCTGCCTGTTTACATGAATGTCACAGCGGCTCGGACCGCAAGGGGACAAAGACGGACAGACGACGTGAAGGGGAACTCGCCATGAAGAATTTCGGAATTGCAGCAGTTATCGCCGGTGGATTGGCCGCCGGTGCCATGGGGTTCGCCGTTCCCGCCGTAGCCGCCACTGGCCCGGCTCCGACAGGAGTGCAGGCGACGGTGGTGCCGACGGGGGTTGATCACCTGAACTGGCTGGACGACGTCCACCAGGGTGCCAAGTCGCCCAAGGTCGACACCAACGTCCACCAGAGCCGGTAATCGGCGACAACTACTACGCAACCCGCGGGCGGTACCGGATCACGGTGCCGCCCGCGGTTGCGTGACCAGCCAACTCGTTGGGCCTGGCATGGGCCCGGCGGTAGAATGTGCTTCTCAGCTCGACCCAAGAAAGCAGGCATCGAAAACCACGTGACGCCCCGCGATACGAACGCCGCCGCGTCGCGCTCCTCGGAGCTCGGCCCGTCGGTTCGAAGCAGCATCACTGTTCCGCCTGACCTTGTGGTGGGTCTGCTGGGCTCCGCTGACGAGAATCTGCGAGCGCTGGAGAATCTGCTGGCGGCCGACATTCACGTCCGCGGCAATTCGCTGTCGATATCCGGCCGGCCGGCTGATGTGGCGTTGGCCGAGCGCGTCGTCAGTGAGCTCATCGCGATCGCCGCCGGTGGTCAGTCGCTGACCCCGGACGTCGTCCGCCGCAGCGTCGGCATGCTCGACGGCGCCGACAGCGAGTCGCCGGCGCAGGTGCTGACGCTGGACATCCTGTCGCGGCGCGGCAAGACGATCCGGCCCAAGACGCTCAATCAGAAGCGTTACGTCGACGCGATCGACGCCCACACCATCGTCTTCGGCATCGGCCCCGCCGGCACCGGCAAGACCTACCTGGCAATGGCCAAGGCCGTCAGCGCATTACAGACCAAGCAGGTCAGCCGGATCATCCTGACCCGTCCCGCCGTCGAAGCGGGGGAGCGCCTCGGCTTCCTGCCCGGCACCCTGAACGAGAAGATCGACCCGTATCTACGGCCGTTGTACGACGCGCTACACGACATGATGGATGCGGAGATGATCCCGAAGCTGATGGCAGCCGGGGTGATCGAGGTCGCGCCGTTGGCATACATGAGGGGAAGGACGTTGAACGACGCCTTCATCATTCTTGACGAGGCGCAGAACACCACCGCCGAACAGATGAAGATGTTCCTGACCCGCCTGGGTTTTGGTTCGAAGATCGTCGTCACCGGTGACGTCACCCAGGTCGATCTGCCGGGCGGATCGAAGTCGGGTCTGCGGTCGGCCGTCGAGGTGCTCGACGGCATCGAGGACATCCATATCGCCGAACTCACGAGTGCAGATGTGGTGCGCCACAAACTGGTGTCGGAGATCGTCGACGCGTACGAAGCAGCGGAAGCCAAAGTGAGCGAGCACGGTCTGGCCAACCGTTCACACCGCCGAGCCACCGGCCGGACGAGGCGGTGACGGAGTGACGGTCGAGGTTTCCAACGAGTCGGGGATCGACGTATCCGAAGACGAGCTGATCAGCGTGGCGCGGTTCGTGATCTCCAAGATGGACGTCAACCCCGCCGCTGAACTCTCGATGGTCTTGGTGGACCAGTCGGCCATGGCCGATCTGCACATGCGCTGGATGGACCTGCCCGGCCCCACCGACGTGATGAGCTTCCCGATGGACGAGCTCGAACCCGGAGGTCGTCCGGACGCACCCGAGCCCGGGCCTTCGATGCTCGGCGACATCGTGTTGTGTCCCGAGTTCGCCGCGAATCAGGCTGAGGCCGCGGGACATTCGCTGGGCCACGAGCTGGCGCTGCTCACCGTGCACGGCGTGCTGCACCTGCTGGGCTACGACCACGCCGAGCCGGACGAAGAAAAAGAGATGTTCGACCTGCAGCGTCAGCTGCTCGAAGAGTGGGTCGCCGACCAGGTGCACGCCTACCACAAGGATCGGCAGACCGAGAAAGACCGCCGGCTGCTCGACAAGTCGCGGTACTTCGACGAGCCGTGACCGGGGTGACGCCGTTGATCGGCGCCATAGTGCTCGTGGTGGTCGGCGGGCTGTTCGCGGCCATCGATGCCGCCATCAACACCGTCTCCATTGCCCGCGTCGACGAGCTGATCCGGGATGAGCGGCCTGGCGCGGTGCGGCTCGCGAAGATCATCCGGAACCGGCCGCAGTACGTCAACCTTGTTGTGCTGCTTCGCGTTATCTGTGAGGCGTCGGCGACCGTCCTGCTGGTCGACTACCTCGACGAGTTGATGACGCGGGGCTGGGCACTGGTATCCGCCGCGGCCATCATGGTGGTCGTCAGCTTCGTGGCCATCGGCGTCGGACCGCGCACCGTGGGACGGCAGAACGCTTATTCCATCTCGCTGCTGTCGGCGCTTCCGTTGCAGGTGATCTCGGTGTTGCTGACGCCGATCAGCCGGCTGCTGGTGCTCATCGGCAATGCCCTGACGCCAGGGCGTGGCTTCCGCAACGGACCGTTCGCCTCGGAAATCGAGTTGCTCGAGGTCGTCGATCTCGCGCAGCAGCGTGGCGTCGTGGCTGCCGAGGAGCGGCGAATGATCAAGTCCGTCTTCGAACTTGGTGACACCCCGGCGCGCGAGGTCATGGTGCCGCGTACCGAGATGGTGTGGATCGAAAGTGACAAGTCGGCGGGTCAGGCGACCTCGCTGGCAGTGCGCAGTGGGCACTCGCGCATCCCGGTGATCGGGGAGAACGTCGACGACGTCGTCGGCGTCGTCTACCTGAAAGACCTGGTGGAGCGGACCTATAACTCCACCAACGGTGGCCGCGGCACCAAGGTGTCCGAGGTGATGCGTCCCGCGGTGTTCGTGCCGGACTCCAAGCCGCTCGACGATCTGCTCAATGAGATGCAGCGCACCCATAACCACATGGCGTTGCTGGTCGACGAATACGGCGCGATCGCGGGTCTGGTGTCCATCGAGGACGTGTTGGAGGAGATCGTCGGTGAGATCGCCGACGAATATGACACAGACGAAGTCCTGCCCGTAGAGGAATTGGGCAACAAGAAGTTTCGGGTGTCCGCCCGGCTGCCGTTGGAGGATCTGGCCGAGTTGTACGACCTCGAGGTCGACGACGACCTGGACGTCGACACCGTCGGCGGGTTGCTCGCGCATGAACTGGGCCGCGTGCCGCTGCCGGGCGTCAAGGTGCGAGTGTCCTTCCCCTCGCATCGCTCGCCAGATGTCCGGTACCTGCAGTTGCGGGCCGAGGGCGGACGCGACCATCGTGGCCGGGTCCGCGTCGGCACCGTGCTGGTGAAGCAGGTCGAGCCAAAACGTCCCGAAGCTCCCGACGTCGTCGAGGAACTCGAAGAAGGAGAACCCGATGAGTGACGAATTCCATTCCGGCTTCGTCTGTTTGGTGGGCCGGCCCAACACCGGCAAGTCGACGCTGACCAACGCGCTCGTGGGCACCAAGGTCGCGATCACGTCCAACCGCCCGCAGACCACCAGGCACACCATCCGCGGCATCGTGCACCGTGAGAACTTCCAGATCATCCTGGTGGACACACCCGGTCTGCACCGGCCGCGCACGTTGCTCGGACAGCGACTCAACGAACTGGTCAAGGACACCTATTCGGAAGTCGACATCATCTGCCTCTGCATCCCGGCGGACGAGGCCATCGGGCCCGGCGACCGCTGGATCTACCAGCAGATCCGCACCGTCGCACCGAGGACCAAGCTGCTGGTTGTCGTGACCAAGACCGACAAGGTGCCGCGCGATCGGGTGGCGGCACAGCTGCTCGCGGTCAGCGAATTGACCGAGGGCACAGCGGAGATCGTGCCCGTGTCGGCCGTCGCCGGTGAGCAGGTCGACGTGCTGATCGACGTGCTGGCCGCCCAACTGCCGCCCGGCCCGGCGTTCTATCCGGACGGCGAACTCACCGACGAGCCCGAAGAGGTGCTCATCGCGGAGTTCATCCGGGAAGCCGCGCTGGAAGGTGTCCGCGACGAGATGCCGCACTCACTGGCGGTGGTCATCGAAGAGTTCACCGAGCGGGAAGGCCGCACCCCCGAACAAGGCGAGATGTGCGACGTGCACGCCATCATCTACGTCGAGCGCGACAGCCAGAAGGGCATCGTGATCGGCAAGGGCGGCGCCCGGCTGCGTGAGGTCGGCACCGCGGCGCGCACCCAGATCGAGAAGCTGCTCGGCACCAAGGTGTATCTGAACCTGCGGGTGAAGATCGCCAAGAACTGGCAACGCGACCCGAAACAGCTTGGCAAGCTCGGCTTTTAGCTCTCCCGCGAGCGTGCGTGTCTGCACCCGACACGCGGGGCCCGGTAGCCCGTTTGGGCACGCTCGCGGCCGGCGAGCGCGACGATACAGCGCAGTTCGCTCGGTGTGTCGCTGACAGACACGCACGCTCGCGGGAAATGGTTAGGGCTGGGGCTGGGACCACCAGTTCTCGGGCTGCTTGGCGGCCCAGCCGGTGATCGCTTCCAGGCTGGCGGCCAGCGAGATCAGGAGCGGCTCGCTGCCCTCCGGGCCCATCAACTGCAGGCCGATGGGTAGCCCGTCGGCGGTGAAGCCGGCCGGGATGTTGATGGACGGCCAGCCGAGCGCGTTCCAGGGCCAGCACATCGGGCAGGCCGCGATGATCGCACGGTCGGTGGCGGTGCTGCCGAGCCGGTCGAAGGCGTCGATCAGCGGAGGGGGCTGGGCGGTGGTCGGCGCCAGCACCACGTCGTAAAGATTGAAGATCCAGCCGATCCGGTGTTGGAGGGACTTTTCCCGCTGTCGTGCCAGCCGGAGGGCGTGCTCCGACAGCAGCCACCCGGTCCGGATGTTGCTGCGGGTACGAGGGTCCAATGCCACGCCGGGACCGACGCGGTCGCGCCATTCGGCCAGTCCTGATGTCGAGCGGGCCAGGAAGTCCAGGGACAGTTGCAGCCCGTATTCCGGGTCGTCCGGGCGGACCGTGTGCCCGAGCTCTTGCAGTTGTCCCGCAACGGTGTTCAGCGCCGCCCGGATCTCCGGATGCAAGCGGGCCGGGAACAGGGTGAACGGAAATTTGGTCGACAACGCGATGCGCAGGGGGCCCGGTGCCCTCCCGACAGCCTCGGCGGCGGCGATGGGTGGCGGCGTGTGGAGATCGCCGTCGGCGTTGCCGGACGCCGCGTCGAGCACGAGCGCGGCGTCGGCCACCGTGCGGGCCAGCACCCCGTTGACGGTGATGCCGTTGAAGGCCTCCGGCAGCGGCCAGGTGGAGATCCGTCCGCGCTGCGGTTTGATGCCGACCAGATGGGTCCACGCCGCCGGAATGCGGACGCTGCCCGCACCGTCGGATCCGATTGCGGCGGTGACCAATCCGGCCGCGACGGCCGCGGCGCTACCGCCCGACGACCCGCCCGGGGTGTGTTCGCGCGACCACGGGTTGCGCGTGTGGCCGAAACCCGGGCCGCTGGTGAACGGCCATTGGCCGAGCTCGCAGGTGTTGGTCTTGCCGACGATCACCGCGCCGGCCGCCTTCAGTCGGCGCACCACCTCGGCGTCCTCGGTGGCCGGGGGCACGTCGCCGTCGGTGCCGAACCGGGTGGGCACTCCTGCGACGTCGACGTCGTCCTTGATGGCGATGGGTACGCCGAGGAGCGGAAGATGTTGTCCGGCAGCGCGTTTGCGATCGGCTTCGGCGGCATCGGCCAGTGCCTGCTCGGTGAAGACGACGCGGAACGCGTTGAGCTCGAGTTGGCTGGCGGCGATGGCGTCCAGGGATTGCCGGACGATCTGGTGTGCTGTCACGGCGCCGCTCGCGAGCCGGTACAGCTGCTGGGTCAGGGTGGGGAATCGGGGCTGTGCAGGAGGTTCGGCCATGGCGATTCCGAGAATAGTAGTGACCGTTCGCCCGGCGCTGCCTAACGGAAGTTGTCGGTCCGCGATGGGACAATCGCCCGATGCGGTTGTACCGGGATCGAGCGGTTGTGCTGCGCCAGCACAAGCTCGGCGAGGCCGACCGGATCGTGACGCTGCTCACCCGCGACCACGGGCTGGTCCGCGCGGTGGCCAAGGGCGTCCGGCGAACCCGCAGCAAGTTCGGCTCGCGGCTGGAGCCGTTCGCCCATATCGACGTGCAGCTGCATCCCGGCCGCAACCTCGACATCGTCACCCAGGTGGTGTCACTCGACGCGTTCGCGGTCGACATCGTCAACGACTACGGCCGCTACACCTGCGCCTGCGCCATCCTGGAGACCGCCGAACGGCTGGCCGGTGAGGAACGTAACCCGATGCCGGCGCTGCAGCGGCTCACCGTCGGTGCGCTGCGGGCCGTCGCAGACGGCGGCCGGCCCCGTGAACTGGTGCTCGACGCCTATTTGCTGCGGGCCATGGGGATCGCCGGCTGGGCGCCGGCCATCACCGAATGCGCCCGCTGCGCCGCACCCGGTCCGCACCGCGCGTTCCACGTCGCGGCCGGCGGCAGCGTGTGCGTGCACTGCCGGCCGTCGGGGTCGGCCACCCCGCCGCAAGGTGTGCTGGATCTGATGGCGGCGCTGCACGACGGCGACTGGGAGTTTGCGCAGGGCTCGCCGGCGGGGCACCGCAGCCAGGCCAGCGGCCTGGTGGCCGCGCATCTGCAGTGGCATCTGGAGCGCAAGCTGCGGACATTGCCTCTGGTGGAGCGGGGCGATGAGCGCTTGCGCGAAGAGCAGACCGGCCGCGTGCGTCCCGATACCGCACTCCTTGAGCAGCGCGTAACCCTACTCAGGCAGGATATTGCCCATGGCACTCAACCGGGCGCGCAAGACCAGCTATCCGCAACTGCCGCAGGCGCCTGACGACTATCCCGTTTTTCCGGACGTTTCGACCTGGCCGGTGGTCTTTCCGGAGCTCCCGCCGAAGTCCAACGGGCGCTTCGCCCGCCCGCCGCAGCACCCCTCCAAGGCCGTGGCTCCGCAGATTCCCGCCGACCAGGTGCCTAACCACGTCGCTGTCGTCATGGACGGCAACGGCCGGTGGGCTACCCAGCGCGGGCTCGGGCGGACCGAGGGCCACAAGATGGGTGAGGCGGTGCTGATCGACGTCACCTGCGGAGCCATCGAACTGGGCATCAAACACCTCTCGGTGTATGCGTTCTCCACCGAGAACTGGAAGCGCAGCACCGAAGAGGTGCGGTTCCTCATGGGCTTCAACCGCGAGGTGGTGCGCCGGCGCCGGGAGAACCTCAACGCGATGGGTGTCAACATGCGCTGGGTTGGGTCCCGGCCGCGCATGTGGAGCAGCGTCATCAAGGAGTTCGACATCGCCGAGCAGATGACGGTCGGCAACGACGTCATCACCGTCAACTACTGCGTGAACTACGGCGGGCGCACCGAGATCGTCGAAGCGGCACGCGAACTCGCCGAGCAGGCCGCCGCGGGCAAGATCAACCCGAGCCGCATCTCCGAGGCGTCGTTCGCCAAGCATCTGCACCGCCCCGACATCCCTGACGTCGACCTGTTCATCCGCACCTCGGGTGAGCAGCGCGCCAGTAACTTCATGCTGTGGCAGGCGGCGTACGCCGAGTACGTCTTCCAGGACAAGCTGTGGCCGGACTACGACCGCCGCGACCTGTGGGCCGCGTGCGAGGAATACGTCAATCGCAATCGTCGGTTCGGTAGGGCCTGATGTCGAACCTGTTGCAGCGGTTGGCTTCTGTGCTCGCTGATTCGGTGACCATCGTGGAAGAGAGCGACGGCGCCCTGACCGTCGCGCACGACGGTACGGTGGCGTCGCTTCGGGTCGTGACCATCGGCGAGGGGCTGGAGCTGATCTCGCTGACCCAACCGCTGGCATGGGACATCAAGCTGGACAACAACGTTCGTGACCGCGTGGCCGATCACGCGGGCCGCACCATGCTCGGCTCGGTGGTTCTGGTGGAGCGGGCCGGCGATCCCCGGAGCAATGGTGCCAAGAAGTTCGGCGACGTGATGCTGCGCTACAACTTCCCGGCCGCCGGACTCAGCGATTCCGCGCTGTCCACACTGGTCATGCTGGTGCTGTCCACCGGTGTCGACGTGCGGGCCGACCTGACCCGGTGAAGCCGAAGTGACTGTCATCCGGATTGTCGCCGCGGTGGTGGTCGACGAGCGTGGCTGGCTGCTCGTGGTCCGTAAGCGCGGGACGACGGCATTCATGCAGCCCGGCGGCAAGCTCGAGCCGGGGGAGTCGGCGGTCGATGCGCTGGCCCGTGAGGTCCGGGAGGAACTCGGGGTTGGGGTGACCGACGTGCGGGAGTTGGGTCACCACACCGCGATTGCGGCCAACGAGCCCGGGCACACGGTTGATGCTGAACTGTTTTCCGTGCGGCTCGACGGCGTGCCGCAGATTGCCGCCGAGATCGAAGAGATGGCCTGGATCGATCCGCACGCGCCCGGCGACATCGAGCTGGCGCCGCTGACCCGCGACACCGTGCTGGAGTTCGCCCGGGTCAGCTGACCGACGCGGATACGGTGCAGGCCGCACACACCCCGAAAATCTCGATGGTGTGGCTGACGTCGGAAAAGCCATGGGCCGCAGCGGTTTCGGTGGCCCAGGACTCGACCTCGGTGCCGGCCACCTCGACCGTCGCACCGCAGTGCCGGCACACCAGGTGATGGTGGTGGTGGGCCTGCGAGCAGCGCCGGTAGAGCGCTTCGCCGTTGTCGTTGCGCAGGCTGTCGACCTGGCCGGCCGCGGCCATCGACTGCAGGGTGCGGTACACGGTCGTCAGACCGATGCCTTCGCCGCGGCGGCGCAGTTCGTCGTGCAGCTCTTGCGCGGACCGGAACTCTTCGACATTGGTCAGCAGCGCGGCGATCGCGGTGCGCTGTTTGGTCGAGCGGGTGGGGGCGCTCATCGGCTGCTGGTTCGCTCGGCAAGCCTCGCTCACGGCCGGTCCTCCTCGGCGTGGGCGATGGCGTCGACGACGATGTGCGTGAGGTGATGGTCGACCAGGCGGTACATCACCTCACGGCCGACACGGTCGCCGGCGACGACGCCGGCCGACTTGAGGATGCGCAGGTGCTGACTGACCAGCGGCTGCGGCACGCTCAGGGCGTCGACGAGTTCGTGCACGCAGCGCTTCGACTCCTGCAGTTGCAGCACGATCGCGATGCGAATGGGGGCGGCCAGGGCGCGCAGCAGGTCGCCGGCGGCGTCGAGCGTCTCCCGCGGTGGGGGCGACGGGAACGGCGCACCGCTGTGCTGGTGGTCGAGCTCGTCATGCGTGGTGGTGGGTGACAACCAGGTACTCCCTGTTATTGGAAACAGTTTTCATTTAGCTTTCCATGCGTGGACACGCATGTCAAAGGGTCTGTCGGCGCCGGCGGATACCGTCGTGGCATGACAGCACTGGAAGTCGTGGTCCGCGGGCCTGCCAGGGCGGCGGGCCCACCCCGGACCTGAGCCCCGACGACATCACGATCGGTGCCGCGGTGGATGCGAAATTCGTGGCCGAATAGCCCCCACTAGTCTGGACGGGTTGCATCCGACCTGACACAGGAGTGCTCGAACATCGTGGCGTCCATCATCGACACCGTTGCCAACCTGGCCAAACGCCGGGGTCTCGTCTTCCAGTCGGGAGAAATCTACGGCGGTACCAAGTCGGCGTGGGACTACGGGCCACTGGGCGTCGAGCTCAAGGAGAACATCAAGCGCCAGTGGTGGAAGTCCGTCATCACTTCCCGCGACGACGTCGTCGGCCTGGACAGCGCGATCATCCTGCCTCGCCAGGTGTGGGTGGCCTCGGGCCACGTCGCGGTGTTCAACGACCCGCTGGTCGAGTGCCTGAACTGTCACAAGCGGCACCGTCAGGACCACATGCAGGAGGCCTACGCCCTCAAGAAGGGTCTGGACGATCCTGATGCCGTGCCGATGGACGAAATCGTCTGCCCGGACTGTGGCACCAAGGGCCAATGGACCGAGCCGCGTGACTTCAACATGATGCTCAAGACCTACCTCGGCCCCATCGAGTCCGAGGAAGGCATGCACTACCTGCGCCCGGAGACCGCGCAGGGCATCTTCGTGAACTTCGCGAACGTGGTGACCACCGCGCGCAAGAAGCCGCCGTTCGGCATCGGCCAGATCGGCAAGAGCTTCCGCAACGAGATCACGCCGGGCA
This sequence comes from Mycolicibacterium aubagnense, assembly GCF_010730955.1. Taxonomy (NCBI): domain Bacteria; kingdom Bacillati; phylum Actinomycetota; class Actinomycetes; order Mycobacteriales; family Mycobacteriaceae; genus Mycobacterium; species Mycolicibacterium aubagnense. The sequence continues at coordinate 5,166,335 of NZ_AP022577.1, forward strand.
ACTTCATCTTCCGCACCCGGGAGTTCGAGCAGATGGAGATGGAGTTCTTCGTCGAACCGTCGACCGCGCCGGAGTGGCACAAGTACTGGATCGAGACCCGCTTCCAGTGGTACGTCGACCTCGGCATCAACCCGGAGAACCTGCGACTGTACGAACATCCGCTGGAGAAGCTGTCGCACTACAGCGCGGGCACGACCGACATCGAGTACAAGTTCGGCTTCGCCGGCAACCCGTGGGGTGAGCTGGAAGGCATCGCCAACCGCACCAACTTCGACCTGAGTACCCATGGCGAGCACTCGGGCGTCGACCTGTCGTTCTACGACCAGGGCACCGACACCCGGTTCGTGCCCTACGTCATCGAGCCCGCAGCCGGCCTGACCCGCTCGCTGATGGCGTTCCTGGTCGACTCGTACCACGAGGACGAGGCCCCCAACGCCAAGGGTGGCGTCGACAAGCGCACCGTGCTGAAGCTCGATCCGCGCCTGGCGCCCGTCAAGGCCGCGGTGCTGCCGCTGTCGCGAAACGCCGATCTGTCGCCGAAGGCCCGGGACCTGGCCGCCGAGCTGCGCAAGAACTGGAACGTCGAGTTCGACGACGCCGGCGCCATCGGCCGCCGCTACCGTCGCCAGGACGAGATCGGCACGCCGTACTGCATCACGGTCGACTTCGACTCGCTCGAGGATCACGCCGTGACCATCCGCGAGCGTGATGCCATGACCCAGGAGCGCGTCGCCATCGACGCCGTCAGCGACTACCTCGCGGTGCGCCTCAAGGGCTGCTGAGTTCGTCTGCGCCTGACCCGAAATTGCCGCCGGGGACCTGCCGCGGGCTCGAATAGGCTTGTGAGCCATAGGGCCAAGGGGATGCAGGCCAAGGTGATGCAAGGGGGCGGCGTGGGGGTTCTCGGCGCATTTCTTTCGACTTGGGACGACGCGCGGGCGGCATTCGGGTCGGGCACACCGGTTGGCGGTACCGAGTTCGACATGAGCACCCAGCTCCACGAACTGCGCGGCACCGTCCTGTCGGCGGCGCCAGGAGGGGAGTGGACGGGCACCGCGGCGGAGGCCTACGACAGCCGTAATCGCGAGCATGCCGGGACCATCGGCAGACTCGCCGAACTCGACCGGCGCATCGGTGCCGAGGTCGACCGGTCGGCAGCCGTGGTGACGGCGGGCCGTCGTGATCTCGACTCCGTCAAGCAGTGGGTTATCGATGCCGCCGCCAGCGTGCCGCCCACCCCTGCGGGTGACCGTGCACTGCTTCCCGTGGTGGCCAAGGGGACGGCGGAGATCGCCGAGATCATCACTCGGTCCAATGCGGATATGGACGCCATCGCGGCGCGCATCCGGTCGATCGGCAGTGGCTACGACGACCTCACCGGGTCGTGTCCCTGTACACCACCTGAGCCGGATTGCTGAGCAGTTTGTTAGCACCCGCCGCCGATCCCGTTGGGCTTTCGGTATAGCGTGCCGGTATGACGCGAGTTGCGGTGATCACCGGCGGCGCCGGCGGCATGGGTGTGGCGACGGCCAAAATCGTCGGACAGGACCACTCGGTGGTGCTGGCCGACGTACGACAGGACCGCCTCGATGCGGCGGCGGCCGAACTGGCCGGCCTCGGCATTGCGGCAACTCCCGTGAATGCCGATGTCACCGACCGCGCCGCAGTGGACCAATTGTTCTCGACTGCAACAGGTCTCGGCCCTGTCGTCTCGGTGATCCACACCGCCGGCGTGAGCCCGAGCATGGGCTCGGCGGACTACGTGACGCGCACCAACGCGGTTGGCACCGTGAACGTCAACGAGGCGTTTTACGACGTCGCCCGCGAAGGCGCGGCGATCGTCAACGTCGCGTCGATGGCGGCGCATCTGTTGCCCGACGGGATCGCCCCGACGGCGAAGTTTCCGCTGGCGCTCACCGACGTCGACGCATTCCTGGCCGAGATGGTGGCCGCCTGCGCGTTCGCGCCTGAGGAACTGCGCTCGGGAATGGCCTACGGCGTGAGCAAGAACTTCGTCAAGTGGTACAGCAGTGCGCAGGCCGAGCGCTTCAACGCCAGGGGATTGCGCATCGTCTCGGTGTCCCCGGGTTCGGTCGACACGGAGATGGGGCTGCTGGAGGCGGATGCCGGTGCCGGCGCGATGGTCATGAACGCCGCGGTCCCGCGTTGGGGCAAGGCCGAAGAGATGGCCGCGCTCTTCGCATTCTGTGCCAGTGACAAGGCCGGATATCTCACGGGCACCGACATCCTCAACGACGGTGGTGTCGTCGCGTCGATACGCGAACGCGCCCGCGTCGCGGCTGCCCAGGGCTAGAAGCGGCCGCCACCTCCGGAGAAACCGCCACCGGATCCGCCGAAAGTCGTTGAGTTCCAACCGCCACCGTGGCTCCCACCGCCGCCCCGGTTGCGCCCGCCGCCGCGGATCATGCCCGACAGCAGACCGCCGATGATGATGCCGCCGAGGTCGGCGCCGGTACTCGCACCGGACTGCGCGTAGGCCTGGCGCGCGGCGCGGACGTCGTCGTCGGCGAGCAATTGGGCCTGCGCGGCAAGGGTATCCGCGACATTGGCCTGCTCGATGGCGGCCGGCACATCGGTGGCCTGCAGCGACTGCGCCGCGCCCAGACGGCGCTGGGCCTCGGCCAGCCGGGTGCGGGCTTCTGAACCGACGCTGCCACGGCGGGTGTCGATGAAATCCGAGACGCCGCGTACGCGGGACTGCGCCGCCAGCAGCGCCTGATCGAACGACTGCCGGAGCCGACTGAGGGCAGCGGTCTCCTCGGCGATGGTGGCGAGCAGCTTGTCCAGCTGCGAGTCGGCGGCGCTCAGTTGCGTGAAGGCGCTCAGCGGGTCGGTTGCGCCCGTCGCCCGCGCGTTGGAAACCGCCTGCACCGCAGCGGAACGCGCTGCCGTCAACTCGGCGTGGTGGGCTCCGGGCGGGATCGCCTCCGCAGCCGTGATGCCCTGCTGGATGTCGGTGATCGCGGCGGGCAGCGCGCTGGTCGCGTGGGTGATGTCGTCCGCGGCGCTGTCGACTGCATCCAGCATCCGCTGCGCCTGTCCCAGCGCCGACTCGGCGGCGTGGATCGCATTGACCAGGGCGGCCTGACTGTCGCCGGGCTTGGTGACCAAGCCGCGGGCGGTGGTGATGTTCTGGTCAGCGAAACGCAATCGATCCCGCGCGTCGTCCACATTGCCGGCCACCGACGTCAGGGCGGTCGGCCCGAACTGACCGTGCAACCCGGTCAAGGTCTGCTGCGCGGGCTCGACGCGCGCCGTGAGAACGACCAGCTGCTGGGTCAGGGCGTCCAACCGGGTCGGGGCGTTGATCACCAGATCGCGCAGCTGATGGAACGCCGTGCGCTGGTTCTCCAGTTCCTTGTCGGCACGGGCTGCCGCGACGACGACCTGGGTCAGCAGGTCGCGCCGCTGCTGCGGAGTCTCGGGCACTGCGTCGTCGAGGGTTTGACGCACGCTGAAGGCCTGTGCCATGGCGCTTTTCGCGTTCTGGACCGCTGTGGTGAAGGGTGCGGTGTCGCGCTCGCCGAACTCGCCGACCGCCAGGGCCAGCTCATTGTCACTGGTGCGTACCGCGTTGTCGACCTCGACGAGGATCGACTTGGACAGGTCCTCCAAGGTCTCCAGCGACATCTTCGCGAGGGCTTTCGCATCGGTGGCGTCGACCTGCTGCGCGGCGTTCAGATCGGCCTGCCGGCGCTGCTGACGCCGACGCCGGACCCACCAGAGCAATCCGGCCAATGCGACGCCGATCGCCGCCAGCGCGGCGATCAACCCAACCCAGTTGAACGGTGGAGTCGGCGCCCGAAGGCCGTCGGCCGCGGCGACGGCGGCGCCGGCCCAGTCGCCGTCGTGCAGCTTCGGTTCGACCGTATCGCGGCGCAATTTGTCGACGTCCACGTGACCCGCGCCTGCCTTCGGGACCAGGAGCGCATAGGCCCGATCCTCGATCGCCACCGCGAGGATGGCGTCATGGTCGCCGAGAAAGCTTTGGCGCCAGGTGTTTTCCGCCCAGTCGCGGGGATTCGCCCCGGAGAAGGTATCGACGTAGACCACCCACAGCCGGGTGCCCCGCTTGTCGTACAGCTGTTGCACCGCGCCGGAGACCTCGCTGCGTTGCTGCGAGTTCAGTGCACCGGCCTTGTCGGTGACGTAGTCCGGCAGCCGCATGGGCGGCTCGGCGGACACGGCCGGGGCCACCAGCGTCCCCACCATCAGGACCGAGACCATCAGCCAGAGCAGCCGCATGATGCGCATGCCGCCCAATGTAGTGACAGGGTATGTGGTAGCCGGGTGCGCCCGGGCTGGCAGACTTCGGCCGTGGGCATCGCAAGCGACGGATACAGCGACTTCGACCGGCAGCGGCTGGTCGAAGAGGGCGTCAAGAGCGCTGCGCTGCCCGGCACTGATTCCGGGCACCGCACGGATTTCGCGCGTGACCGGGCCCGCGTGCTGCACAGCGCGGCATTGCGCCGGCTAGCCGACAAGACGCAGGTCGTCGGGCCCCGCCAGGGTGAGACCCCGCGGACGCGGCTCACCCATTCCCTCGAAGTGGCCCAGATCGGACGCCACATGGCCGTGGGGCTGGGCTGTGACGCCGACCTGGTGGACCTGGCCGGTCTGGCCCATGACATCGGCCACCCGCCCTACGGACACAACGGCGAACGCGCGCTCGACGAGATCGCCAAGCCGTTCGGCGGGTTCGAGGGCAACGCCCAGAATTTCCGGATCCTGACCCGGCTGGAACCGAAAATGCTTGACAGCGAAGGTCGTTCGGCCGGGCTGAATCTGACCCGGGCGGCGCTGGACGCCGTCATCAAGTACCCGTGGTTCCGCGAGGGGCGCGTCAAGTTCGGTTTCTACGACGACGACGCGGCCGCCGCAGCCTGGGTGCGCGAGGGGGCCCCGGACGAGCGGTTGTGCCTGGAAGCCCAGGTCATGGACTGGGCCGACGATGTCGCGTACTCGGTTCACGACGTCGAGGACGGCATCATCTCCGGCCGTATCGATCTACGCGTCCTCGCCGACGCGGACGCCGCCGACACGCTGGCGCGCCTCGGTGCGCGGTCCCATCCGACGGTTACGCACGACGACATGCTGGCGGCGGCGGCACGGTTGTCGCAGCTGCCGGTGGTCGCCGGCGTCGGTAAGTACGACGGCTCGGTCGCGACATCGGTGGCGCTCAAGCAGCTCACCAGTGAGCTGGTCGGGCGATTCGCCAACGCGGCGGTCACCGAGACCAAGAAGCAGTCGGGGCGCGCGACCATGCGCCGTTTCGAGGCCGAGCTCGCAGTGCCGGACCTGGTCCGTGCCGAGGTGGCGGTGCTCAAGATGCTGGCGCTGCAGTTCATCATGTCCGACCACCAGCACCTGCAGATTCAGGCCGACCAGCGCACCATGGTCCGCGAGGTCGCGCTGTCACTCTGGGGGCAGGCCCCGGCGAGCCTCGACCCGCAGTTCGCCGCCGAGTTCGCCCTCGCGGACGACGACGGCGCCCGGCTGCGGGTGGTTGTCGACCAGATCGCCTCGTACACCGAGACGCGGCTGGAACGCGTCCACGAGGCGCGCTCGCCGCGCCCCTTGGATTAGCGGGCAACGTACCGAGGCCAAACCCGCTCAACCGCCGGAAAAGCGCCGCCTACACTGGGCGCGTGGCCGGCCGGATTCCTGATCGCGATATCGCGGCCATTCGTGAACGCACCCGCATCGAGGACATCGTCGGCGAGCACGTGCAGCTGCGGCGCGCGGGTGCCGACTCGCTCAAAGGCCTGTGCCCGTTCCACGACGAGAAGTCCCCGTCGTTCCACGTGCGGCCCAACCACGGCCAGTTCCACTGCTTCGGTTGCGGTGAGGGCGGTGATGTCTACGCGTTTGTGCAGAAGATCGAGCACGTCACCTTCGTCGAGGCCGTCGAATTGCTTGCCGACCGGCTGAGTTTCACCATCAGCTACGAGGGGTCGTCGACCACCAATGTGCAGCGGGACAAAGGCAGCCGCAGCCGCCTGTTGGCCGCCAATGCCGCCGCGCAGGAGTTCTATGCCGAGGCGTTGCAGTCGGCGGAGGCCGCCGCCGCCCGCCAGTACCTGATCGAGCGGAACTTCGACGCCGAAGCGGCCAAGCGTTTCGGCTGCGGGTTCGCGCCGTCGGGCTGGGACACCCTGACAAAGCACTTGCTGCGCAAGGGATTCACCTTCAAGGAACTGGAGGCGGCCGGGCTGTCGCGGGAAGGACGTCGCGGCCCGATGGACCGCTTTCACCGGCGGCTGCTCTGGCCCATCCGGGGCGCGACGAGCGAGGTGATCGGGTTCGGCGCCCGGCGCCTGTTCGATGACGACCAGATGGAAGCCAAGTACGTCAACACGCCGGAGACGGTGTTGTACAAGAAATCCAACGTGCTGTTCGGCCTCGACCTGGCCAAACGTGACATCGCCAAGGGGCATCAGGCCGTCGTCGTCGAGGGCTACACCGACGTCATGGCCATGCACCTGGCCGGCGTGACCACCGCGGTCGCGTCCTGCGGCACCGCATTCGGCGACGAGCACCTGTCGATGTTGCGGCGATTGATGATGGACGACAACTTCTTTCGTGGTGAGCTGATCTACGTTTTCGACGGGGATGCCGCCGGACGCGCCGCTGCCGTGAAAGCCTTTGAGGGCGAACAGAATCTGACGGGGCAGTCGTTCGTCGCGGTGGCCTCAGACGGCATGGACCCGTGCGATCTGCGGCTCAAGGCCGGAGACAGTGCGCTGCGGGACCTGGTGGCGCGTCGAACACCGTTGTTCGAGTTCGTCATTCGCACCGCGCTCGAAGAGCACGACCTGGACAGCGCTGAGGGTCGGGTGGCGGCGCTGCGCCGGTGTGTGCCGCTCGCGGCCCGGATCAAGGACCCCACCCTGCGTGACGAGTACGCCCGTCAGCTGGCCGGATGGGTCGGTTGGGACGACGTGGCGCAGGTGATCGCGCGGGTGCGTGAGACGGCCAAGTCGGGTCCGGCGACGTCGAAGCGCGACGCTCGGCGACCCTCGGCACCGTCGGCCCCGGCGGCCACGACGGTGGGACGTCCGAACCCGAAGGATCCGACCCTGTGGCCGCAGCGGGAGGCACTCAAGTCGGCGCTGCAGCATCCGGCGATGGCCGGCCCGGTGTTCGACGGGTTGCCCGTCGACAGTTTCACCCATCCCGGGTACGCGGCAGTCCGGCAGGCGATCACCGCCGCGGGCGGCACGGCCTCGGGGCTGGGCGGCGCGGAATGGATCGAGGCCGTGCGCGAGGCAGAACCGGCCGCGGTGAGCCTGATCACCGAACTATCGGTCGAGGCGTTCCAGGTGGAAGAGGACAGGCTGCCGCGGTACATCGCGAGCGTGCTGGCCCGGCTGCAAGAGGTCTGGGTGGGCCGCGAGATCGCGGAATTGAAGTCGAAGCTGCAGCGCATGTCGCCGGTGGAGCAGAGCACCGAGTACCACGCCCTGTTCGGCGATCTGGTCGCCATGGAGCAGTACCGGCGCAGTCTGCTGCAGCAGGCGAGCGGCGACGATCTCAGCTGAGACTTTCGGTCTGCTGTAACACGCTGCTGTAACACGCGGAACCACCGTGCGCGATATGGTGGGGCAGAACCGACCGTAGGGGAGAGCTCACCATGACCATTCGGGCAACCCGGCTTTTCGCCGCAGCAGCGCTCGTGGCCACCGCGGTGGCTGCCCCGGTCATCGTTGCGCTGAGCAGCGCCTCGTCCTCGCAGTCGACCGCTGACGGTGGCTGCCTCGCCTGGTTCGGTAACAAGGAAGACGGCAACTGCATGGGCCGGTCCAACGGCCAGCCAGTGAACGTCGGCACGCCGTGGGGAACCTGGGGCCCTAACGGCGGCGTCAGCAGCGGTCCGCTGCTGCCCGGCCAGAGCTGGAACCAGCCGCTCGGCTGACGGTTCTCGAACCAATAACCGCCCGAGGGCGGTCTTCAGGCCTGCCGGTCAGTCGTGAATGGACTCCGGATGCAGCACCGTGGTCTGGGAATCGATTGCGGTCAGCCGCACCATGTTCGGGTCCGGTGACACCTTGTCGGCCAGCCTGCGCCGACCCGCGTCCAGCAGCGCCTTGGTCTTCGGGCTCTCGGTGATGGCGCGGTAAGTGCCGGCGATCTGCTCGTAACGGCGACGGCCTGCCTTGGCTCCCAGAACATAGCCAACGGCCATGACGGCGACGGCTCGGATCACTGGACCCCTCCCTGATGACGGTGCTTGGCTCCATCCTGCCTCACGATCGCCGATGCGTCTGGCCCGACCGGCGGCTACCAGCCGATTCAAAGATCCGCGCAGTCATGCGCTAGAGTCATGCCTCGGTTCAGGGACACGCGCCCGGAACCTGAGCACAATCCCCTGTAGCTCAATTGGCAGAGCTCCCGACTGTTAATCGGGCGGTTATTGGTTCGAGTCCAATCGGGGGAGCAACGGTGACCAGCACGAAAGTGCTGGTCATTTTGCATTCTGACGGTGGGTGCGGGCCCCACGCTCGACACGCGCGCAGCGTTTTGGTGGCGACGCTCGCGGGTATCCGCAATACATGAGTGAATCGCCTACGTCGGTCGGCGCCATGGTGCCGGGCCTGGTGACCATCGGCACGAGTTTTGTGGCGCTGGTTGTCGGCGCCGTCGCGATGGTGGCCGGATATCTGACGTTCGGCGCGGTGGCGATGATCGTTTCGCTGGCTGCTGCGACATTCGGCGCCGTGTGGTTGCTGTCGGGCATGTTGCTCGGCGAGCATCACCATTCACACGGTCGGCACGCCTGATCCCGCGCAGGAGGCGCGGTTGAGGAATAGGGGACCATATCGATGTCGGACGTCGGTCAGCTGGTGGGCGCGACTGCTTATGACCTGTCGGGAGCCAAGATCGGCAAGATTCACCAGGTGTACGTCGATCGGCGCGGACAACCGAGATGGGTGTCGGTTCACCGTGGGCTGTTGGGCATCTCGGAGCCGCTGGTCCCGTTGGCCGGCGCGCGCGATGGTGACGACGGTTCGGTGCGATTGGCTGTTGCGAAAGACATCGTCAAGAGTGCTCCGTCGATCGACAGTGGGGATCACGTCACGCCGGCCGAGGAAGCCGGGTTGCTCGAGCATTACGGAATGTCCGCGGAGCACACGACCGGACTGGAAGCGGTCCGGTCGCTGTCTTCGACCTCGGGCAAACGCCTGCTGGATGCCGCTGCCGCGGCAGCAGGAATCGGCGGCACGGCCGCGAACACCGCCGCGCGTACCGCTGAGCCGGAGCCGCAGTCTGATGACCGCGCGTAGAGAACCTTGAGGTGTGAGCCGGGCTCCGCAGCGGACTCGGCAGGCCCCAGGTGCAGGATCGGAAATGGTCGCCCGTCGCCGTCGGTTTCCGAGCGGCTCAAGGTGACGAAGCCGTGGCGATGGTAGAAACCGACGGCTTGAGGATTCTGCTCGTTCACGTCGACCAGCAGGTCCGGATTCTTGGCGATCGCGTCGGCCAGCAAGACCGATCCCGCACCGCGGCCACGATGCTGGTGGTCGATGAACAACATCTCGAGGTTCCCGCCTGCGACGCCCGCGAATCCGACGGGTACGCCGTCGGAGTCCGCCACGGTCACGTCGACCAGCTTCAAGTACTCGTCGGCGAGCCGGAGTTCGTAGAAGTCGATGTCATCGGCGGTGAGGAAGTCGTGTGTCGCTTCGACCGCGCTGCGCCAGATGCGCACCAGCTCAGGCCATTCCGCGGGGCCGTGGCAAGGGCGGAGCGCGAAGCGATGCGGTGTGGACATGTTCACAGGGTACTGACAGGGTCGGTGACCGCACCACGCGAGAAGTTGGTCCGGGCCCGTCTCTTCGTCACTGTCCGCCGAAACGGGGTTGAGTAGATCGCCCCAGCGCTTGAGCGCGGTTCGCACCGCGTCGGGACGGGACCCGCCCGCCAGTCGCAGGGAATGCCCACCCGACAGCTCGACCAGCGCCTCGGCCAGTACGTAGGGGGACATGTCCGCGTCGTGGGCGACACCGATCAGTTCCACAGCGGCGTCTTGCCATCGTCGCCGCTGCAATCCAACGAGGACGCCGACGGCAAGGGCCAGTACGCGACGTTGTGCCTTGTTACCCGAGGCCGGCCACGTCCCGCCGCCGGACAGCCCCGCGACGCCCCCGGGCAAATCGCCGTCGTACTCCGGCGGTCCACCGACCGTGATCGACATGGCCATTGGTTACCCGCGCCATTGCGCCACGAAACGCGCGGCTATCCGGAGCGCCGCCTGCGCGCCGCTCCGGAGGAGCTGGTATGGCTACTTGTTGCTCGGGCCGGGTTTCTTGGGTCCGGCGCTCTCCGGCCCGGCGTTCTTCGGGCCGGAGATTGTCGGAGCCGACGTCACCTTGGAGTCCTGTTTCGGTGGCTTCGCCTTGGTGGACGCTGCCGGTGCCGCGGTGCCGGTATTGGCCGCCGAAGCGTTGGGCACCAACGCCTTTGGTGTTGCCGCGGCAGTACTGGGCGCCCCCGGAATTGCGGGCGTTGCCGGGGTAGCAGGGGTGGCCGTGACGGGCATCGCCGCAGACATCGATTGGGCGGCAAGGGTTTTGGTGGTTGCGCTCAGTGTCGTGAGGGCTGTCACGGGGATCGCGGTGGGGGCCGGCGGATCGATCGGTGTCTGTGGATGCGTCGCTGTCCATTGAGCGATGACGCTCGCCGCGGGCTTTGGCGTCCAATCCGTTTGGAACACACCGAGCGTGTCCTGGTCGCTGGTGCTGCCGGTGTTGCGGTCTCGGGTGGTGTAGATGAACATCGGCCCGGTGTAGTTGACGCTGCTCCACGAGTTCAGGAAGTTGGAGATGAACGACGCCTGCGTCGTGTTGTCGACGACCGAAGTCGGCTCGCCATATTCGGTGGCCCAAATCTGCTTGCTGCCATCGCCTGCTGCGACCATCTCCTGATGGATCGTCGCCAGCTGGTTGATCGGCGCGATCGGCCCGTACGGCGTGCCATTTCCGAAGGGCACCTGGTACTGGTACGGATGGAACGACAGCGCGTCGAAATAGCCCTGAGCTCCGTCGTTGTACATGTCCTGGATGTATGACGCCGCGTTGATGGCCAGGCCCGGGGTATCGGTGACCCAACCGACGACGCCTCCGATCACCGTGGCGTTCGGATCCGCGGCCTTGATCGCCGGATACGCCGCCTGCAGCAGCTTGGTGTATGCCGCGGGATCCGGCGAGGGGTACCAGGACGTCGCCGCGTTGGGTTCATTCCACACCTCGTAGGCGGACACCTTGCCGGCGTAGCGCTGGGCGACGGTGCTGGCGAACTGGGCGTACTGGGCGTCGGACGCCGGCGGCGTCGCCACGGCCGGATCACCCGCAGGCACCGCCCAGGCCGGTGTCGAGTTGAGGACGCCGAGAATGCCCATGTTGCGGGCGGCCGCGGCGTTGACCAGCGTGTCGACGGTGCTCCAGTTCCAATAGCCCGGGGCCGGTTCGACGTTGTTCCACGGGATCAGGATCCGGACGTTCTGGACACCCAGTGACTGCATTTCGTCGAGTGTCTTGTTGATGTCGGCCGTCGACATCCCGATGATGTCCGAGTCGGCGAATCCGACCGTCGTGTTGGAGTCGGTAATCGCTGCGGACAGCACGTAAGGCACCGGTTCTGGACCGGTGCCTGCGCTCGCAAATAGTAAACCGGCAACCCCGACCGGTAATGCCGTCGAGATTGCCACTGTCACAGCGGCCTTGACCGCCGGCCTCTTGGATTGACCTCTCTTCTGCCTGTGCCACATCGAAATTCCCCTATTCACAATTGATTTCGCGCCCGACCAACCCCAACCGGGCGTCAAAGACAATGTTTGGGTGCCCCGTGGATCGGCGGGGCAAACCATGCTGATAGCAAAAGGCTTGGTGCGCATGGACGTAGGCTGACCCCATGCGGCCCATCAGTTACACGTCAGCGTTTGTCCTGCTCGCGGGGTCGGCCCTGCTCGCTGCCGGGTGCGGCTGGAGTCCGAAAGGCCCGGATCCCGCCCCACAGGCCGACAAGTGCACGCCTGCTGATGCGCCGGCGCAGAACGTCGTGACAGCGTCCATCTACGCGTTGCCGGCACCGACGTCGGGCAAGTGGACGCAGATGGGCAGCGGCCACACCGCGAATTGTGCGTTGTACTGGGTGCAGGTGGGCCAGAACAACTCGACGCCGGACAGTGCGCAACAGGTGGTGTTCTTCAACAAGAACACGATGATCGGCACGCCGACCCCCAACGCGCGGCCGTACATCACCGTGACCGCGAGTGCTCCGGACAACGTGACGGTTCAGTACCAGTGGCAGCAGGCCAAGGATCAGCCGGGGATGCCGACGGGTATCGGCAGCGTGCGGTTCACCGTCGACGGTGGTGCGCTCAAGGCGCTGGATCCGATCCCCGGGCCGTGAACGTCAGTGTGCGGCGAGCAGGCCGCGCATGATCTCGACGGCGGCCGCCAGGGTGTCCCGGTCGGAGCTGTCGAGGTCTGCCAGGAACGGGTCGATGGCGTTGCCGCGGTCGGCGCGGACCTTGGCCAGGGCCGCGATGCCCTGCGGGGTGATGCTGATGAGGACAGCGCGGGCGTCGTCGGGATCGACGGTGCGGGAGACCAGCCCGGCGTCCTCGAGCCGACGGACCTGGGTCGTCATCGTCGGTTGCGAGCTGTGGTCGATGGCGGCGAGGTCGGAGATCCGGGCACTGCCTTCGGCTTCGATGGTGGAGAGCAACCGGGCCTGGGCGAACGGCAAGGAAAGTCGGACGCGCTGATTGGCCAGACGGTTGATGCGGGCCACGACGGCGAGGAGATCCGAGGCGAGAGTCGTTTCGGACGCCGGTGCAGCTGTCATGGTCAACATAGTTTCATAGATTCTCTATGTAGTCGAACAACCGCCCACAGTGGTGACGGTCACAACACCGTCGAGTTTACTCGTCAAAATGCCTGGCAGAATTGTGCAATGACTGCTGCCGGCACCCGAGGCGAAGCCGGTCCCCTCAATCCGGGCGAGTACGCCCAGGCCGCCGTGATGGCGGCGCTGAGCGCGGCCACCGCCATCATCGCCGTCGTCGTCCCCTTCGCCGCCGGCCTCGGCATGTTGGGCACGGTCCCGATGGGACTGCTCGCCTACCGCTACCGCCTTCGGGTGTTGGTGGCCGCGACCGTCGCCGGCGCCACCATCGCTTTCCTCATCGCCGGGATGGGCGGCCTGATGACGGTGGTGTTCTGCGCCTACATCGGTGGCCTGACGGGGATCGTCAAGCGCACGGGCCGCGGCATCGTCACCGTGCTGTGGGCATCGGTGTTCGCGGGAGCGGCGTTCGGCGCCTATGTCATCGGCATCCTGCTGTTGGTGGGGCGGCTGCGGGAGCTGATCTTCGCGTCGATGACCTCGAACATCCACGGCATCGCCAACATTGTCGCGGCGGTGCCCGGCGGCGAGCGCGCGGCCGAGGACCTGCGCACCGGGTTCGCCGCGTTCCTGCACTACTGGCCGGTGCCGGTGATGCTCTCGATGATCCTGCACATCATGCTCGTCACCCTGCTGGGTTGGTGGGCGCTGTCGCGAGTCTTGAAGAGGCTGTTCGGTATTCCCGACGTCCATAAGCTCGACACCATCGAATCCGCCGGCCCCGCGGCGCCGGTTCCGGCCCGGCTGCGCGACGTTCGATTCCGGTACCCGGGTGCCAATCGCGATGCGCTCGGCCCGGTGAGTATGGACATCAAGGAGAGCGAGCACGTCGCCGTCACCGGTGCCAACGGATCGGGCAAGACCACGCTGATGCTCATGCTCGCGGGCCGCGCACCGACCGCCGGCACCATCGACCGGCCGGGTGCGGTCGGGCTCGGCAAGGCCGGTGGCACCGCGGTGGTGATGCAGCACCCGGAGAGTCAGGTGCTCGGCACCCGGGTGGCCGACGACGTGGTCTGGGGCCTGCCGTCGGGGACCACCATCGACGTCGAGCGGCTGCTGGGTGAAGTCGGCCTGAGTGGCATGGCAGGCCGGGACACCGGCGGGCTGTCCGGCGGCGAGCTGCAGCGCTTGGCGGTGGCGGCCGCACTGGCCCGCGAGCCGGCACTGCTGATCGCCGACGAGGTCACCAGCATGGTCGACCAGGAGGGCCGCGATGTGCTGCTCTCAGTGCTGTCCGACCTGACGCGGCACCACCGCATGTCACTGGTGCACATCACTCATTACAACGATGAAGCCGACTCGGCCGACCGGGTGGTCCGGCTGGACGGCACGACCGACAACATCGAGATGGTCGCGACCGCACCGGTGCCGATCGTGGCGGCCGGCACCGAACCCGACGGCCCGGCGGTGCTCGAGGTCCGGGGCGTCGGCCATCAGTACGGCAGCGGAACGCCTTGGGAATCAACGGCTTTGCGTGACGTCAGCTTCACCGTCCACGAGGGCGAGGGCGTGCTGATCCACGGGCTCAACGGCTCCGGCAAGTCGACGCTGGCCTGGATTCTGGCCGGACTCACCGTGCCGACCACCGGCAGTTGTCTTCTTGATGGCAAGCCGGTGTCCGATCAGGTCGGTGCCGTGGCCATTTCATTCCAGGCGGCCCGGCTGCAACTGATGCGCTCGCGCGTGGGCGCCGAAATCGCCTCGGCGGCGGGATTCTCGCGGCGGGACACCGCCCGGATCACCGAGGCCCTCGCGATGGTCGGACTGGACCCGGAAATGGCCGACCGGCGTATCGATCAGCTCAGTGGCGGCCAGATGCGCCGGGTGGTGTTGGCTGGGTTGCTGTCTCGTCGTCCGCGGGCACTGATCCTGGATGAACCGCTGGCCGGGTTGGACGCCGCGAGCCAGCGCGGTCTGGTGACGCTGCTCGCAGAACTGCGCCGCACCACCGGGCTGACGGTCGTCGTCATCTCGCACGACTTCGCCGGGCTCGACGAGCTGTGCCCGCGCATCTTGCGGCTGCACCGCGGCGAACTCGCTGAAGCTCCGATCACCGCCGGAGAACGATCATGACGGCTCCCACCCAGCGCCGGTCGATGGTGCTGCTGCGTCCCGTGCCCGGCACCTCGCGTGTCCACGAATTGTGGGCCGGCACCAAACTCATCGTGGTGGCGCTGATCGGCGTCGTCCTGACCATGTATCCGGGCTGGGTGCCCATCGGCCTGGTCGCGCTGCTGGTGATGCTCACGGCGTGGCTGGCGCGCATCCCGCGCAGCGTGCTGCCATCGGTGCCGCGCCTGGTGTGGGTGCTGATGTTGCTCGGCGGCGGCACGGCGGCGCTGGCCGGCGGCGAGCCGTTCCTCGACATCGCGTCGGTGCATCTGGGGCTGGGCGGCTTCCTGAACTTCCTGCGGATCACCGTGCTGTCCATCGTGCTGCTGGGCTTGGGCGGTCTGGTCTCCTGGACCACCAACGTCGCTGAAATCGCGCCTGCGGTGGCTACATTGGGCCGGCCCCTGCGGTGGCTGCGGATTCCGGTCGACGAGTGGGCCGTCACGTTGGCCTTGGCATTGCGGGCGTTCCCGATGCTGATTGACGAGTACCGCGTGCTGTTCGCCGCCCGTCGGTTGCGTCCCAAGGTGCGGCCGGAGACCCGCCGCGAGCGGCGGCGGCAACGTCGCGCCGAGATCGTCGACCTACTGGCGGCCGCGATCACGGTGGCGCTGCGCCGCGGCGACGAGATGGGTGATGCCATCACCGCGCGGGGCGGAGTGGGCCAGATCGTCGCGAGTCCGGCGCGGCCGGGACGGGCCGATGCGGTGGCATTGCTGATGGTGATTGCGATGTGTGTGCTGTCGGTATGGGTCGAGGTGGCCACGCCGCTGGCCACCCACCGGCTTTAGCGATCGGCGGCGGCGTTGGCCGCCTTCTGCGCGTTGGCCAACGTCGATGCGACCGGCGCGCGGCCCAGGAACATCTCGTCGAAAAACGGCTTGACGGCGAGGAATCCGGCCGGGAAGCCGGCCCCGCCGGGTGCCGGGATGCGAGGGCCGTCCAACACTTCGAAAAACGGCTGCACGGCAATGCCGCGCTGTTTCCAGTAGTCGAAGTAGACCGGTTGGGCCCCGAGCACCGCGGGCACCGCCGCTCCTTTGGCGCCCAGGAACGCGTTTCCGTCGGTGCTGCCCATCCACTCCAGCACCGCATGCACCGCGTCGGGATGGCGGGTGGCCGAACTGGCCGCGGCGGCAATCCCGTTGGTAACGCTGACGCGGCCGGCCGGGCCGCTGGGCAGCATCGCCACGCCCCAGCGGAAGCGCGCCTGATCGGCGATGGCAGCCAGGTTGTAGGTACCGGACTGAAACAGCGCCATTCGCCCCTGCAAGAACTGGTTGCGGGAGAAGTCGCGGTTACCGTTGGTGTCGGCCGCTGACGGGGACACGTGGTCGCCATTGATCAGCGTGACCAGATACTCGAATGCCTCCCGTGCGCCGGGGTTGTCGAACGCGAACCGGTCGCCGTCGCTGAACGTGCCGCCGGCCGAACCGATGTAGTTGAGATAGATCCCCTGTAGATCGTTGGCGGCGTTGTAGCCCCACTGCCGCACCTGCCCGGCGTCGAACCCCGGTGTCCCGGCGTGGTTTCCGTGCCGGTCCAGCGTGAGCCGCCCCAGTAGCGGACGCAGAGTGTCGTCGGGGCCGGGCGACCAGTGCAGCGTGTCCAGCTCGGCCGGGTCGATTCCCGTGGACGCCAGCAGATCGGCGTTGTAGTACACGGCGATGCCGCCGTCGGTCAGTTGCGGCACCCCCCACAAGGCTCCGTTGCGGGTGAATTGCTGGTTCACCGACCGGTCCCACGCGGCGGAGGTGCCGTGGCCCAACAGTTTTTCGATATCCAGGAGCCGGCCGGTGTCGGCGTAGCCGGCCAGGTAGGCATTGGACAGCCAGAAGATGTCGTCGGCGCCGCCGCCCGCGACATCGGTGCGCAGCGAATCGAAGTACGACGCGTAGGCGACGACGTCCACCCGGACCTCGATGCCGGGGTGCCGGCGGGTGAACTCCGCGAACGACGCGCGGTATGCGGCAGCGACCTCGGCGTCCCACACCCGCACCGTGACAACGGTTTTCCCGGAGTCCTGTGTCCGGCCCATGAGTACGGCGGCCACGAGCAGAATTGCCATGGTGGCGGCCAGGGCTGCCACGAAGCGGGTCGAGAACTTCATTTCATGCCGGTGACGACGATCGAGCGGACGATGTGCCGGCCCAGCACACTGAAGAGCAGGATCAGCGGCACGATCGCGACGGTCGTTGCCGCCAGCACCACGGTCCACTGCGCGTCGAACTGGGACTGCAGTCCGGCCGTGGCGACGGTCAGCACGCGCCATGATGCGCCGCTGGTGATCACCAGCGGCCACATGAAGCTGTTCCATTGCGAGACAACGGTGATCAGGCCCAGCGTGACGAGGATCGAACGACTGGCCGGCAGCACGACGTGCACGATGACATCGAGGGTGCCGGCACCGTCGATCCGCGCTGCGTGGATCAGGTCGGCCGGGATGGACCGGAAGTACTCGCGCAACAGGAAGATCGCGTACGGGGAGCCGAACATGAACGGCAACACCAACGCCCAGAACGTGTTACGGAGTCCCGCCTCGGCCATCATCAGGTACAGCGGCACGACTGTGACCGTCGCCGGCACCATCAGGGTCGCCAGATACAGCCAGAACAGGGTGTCCCGCCCCGGAAATTCCAGCCGGGCGAAGGCGTACGCGGCGGTCACCGAAAACGCCAGCTGGCCCAACAGGATCACCGCGGTCATCAAAGCGGTCACCAGCGCGGCCCGGCCGAAACCGGCGTCGGCCAGCGCGGTGTAGTTGGCGAGTGTCGGTGGATTCGGCAAGGACAGCGGCGATTCGGTGTTGAACTGGCGGGCCGAGGTGAACGACGTCAGCAGGCCCAGACCGAACGGCACCAGGGTGATCGCGGCGGCGAGGGCAAGCACTGCGTAGATGGCCGCCGGCCGAGCCGACGACAACAATCGAGCGTTACGTGAGGTCATAGCTGACCCGTCGGCGGAAGTAGCGATGCTGCACGAGTGTGACGCCGAGCAGCAGGACGAACAGGATCAACGCCATCACAGCGGCGCGACCCACTGTGGCCGCCCCGAACGCCTCGGCGTAGATGCGGTGTGCGATCAGGTCGGTGCGGCCGTCGGGGCCGCCGCCGGTCAGTGCGTACACGGTGTCGAAAACCTGCGCCGCACTGACGATTCCCGTCACCAGGACGAAGAACAGCGTCGGCCGCAGCATGGGCAGGGTGATGCGGCGGAACCGTTGCCAGGTTGTCGCGCCGTCGATTCGGGCCGCGTTGTGCACATCGCTCGGGATGGCCAGGATCCCCGCGAGGAAGAACAGCGTCACGTAGCCGACGTTGGTCCACACCGTGATTGCCGAAACCAGCAGTAGGGCCAGCGTCGGGTCGGTCAGCCATTCGACGCGGTGTCCGAGAACGGTGCTGACGGCGCCGTCGGTGGGGCTGAGAATCCAACGCCACAACACCGCGATCGCCAAGGGTGAGCAGATCCAGGGCAGGACATACAGCGTGCGGAAGAACGCGGTGCCCGGCAGTCCGCGGGACAACAGCACGGCAGCTCCGAGGCCCAGCAGGGTTTGAACGGGAACCACGAGCGCGATGAAACCGAACGTCACCGCCATCGAGAGGCCGAATGTCGGGTCGGTCAGCACACCATGCCAGTTGTCGAGCCCGACGAACCGGATGGGTCCCAGCAGGTCCCACCGTTGCAGGCTCAGCCAGGCCACCACCAGCATGGGGAGCAGCATGAACATGACCACGCCGAACAGGCTGGGAGCGAGCAGCGCATATCCGGTCAGGGTGTCCCGAAACCTGCGGCGTGCCACCGGATCATTAAAGCGTGTCCGGCTACTACGGTGTAGCCGTGACTGCGCTGCGACGGGTTGATGCCGACTTCCTGGTCTTGCCGCGCCATGTGCTGGCCGAGGCCGCGGTGTCGGCCGCGCTGGCCGCTGGCGCGAGCTACGCCGACCTCCGGGTTCACCGGATCACCACCGAACACATCCAGCTGCGTGACGGCGAGTTGGAGACGTCGGTGGTGACCCGCGAGATCGGGCTCGCGGTGCGGGTCATCGTGGACGGCGCCTGGGGTTTTGCGTCGCACGCGGAGCTGACCCCCGAGGTCGCGGCCGAAACGGCGCGCCGCGCGGTGCGGGTCGCGGCGACTTTGGCGCCGCTGAACGCCGAACGCATCGAGTTGGCTCCGGAACCCGTCTACACCGACGTGTCGTGGGTATCGCCGTACCGCGTCGACCCGTTCGAGGTGACCGCGGCCGACAAGATCGCGCTGTTGGGCGAGTATTCGGGGCGGCTGCTCGCGGCCGACGGAGTGGACCACGTGTCGGCGGGCCTGCAGGTCGTCAAGGAGCAGGTGTTCTACGCCGATGCCTTCGGCTCGTCGATCACCCAGCAGCGAGTGCGGGTGCAGCCGACACTCGAGGCCGTCGCCGTCGACACGGCCGCCGGTTCGTTCGAGAGCATGCGGACGCTGGCGCCGCCGACCGCCCGCGGGTGGGAAGCAGTCGCAGGTGACGAGGTGTGGGATTGGACCACCGAATTGGCCGAGCTGCCATTGTTGTTGGCCGAAAAGGTGAAGGCACCCAGCGTGACGGCCGGTCCCACCGACCTGGTGATCGACCCGACCAATCTGTGGCTGACCATCCACGAATCCATCGGCCACGCCACCGAATACGACCGGGCCATCGGTTACGAAGCGGCCTACGCCGGGACGTCGTTCGCCACGCCGGACAAGCTCGGCACCATGCAGTACGGGTCGCCGATCATGAACGTGACCGCGGACCGCACCGTCGAGCATGGTTTGGCCACCATCGGGTTCGATGACGAGGGCGTGCGGGCGCAGAGCTGGGATCTGGTGCGCGACGGCGTCTTCGTCGGCTATCAGCTGGATCGGGTGTTCGCCCCGAAACTGGGCGTGGCCCGGTCCAACGGCTGCTCGTACGCGGATTCGCCGCACCACGTACCGATCCAGCGAATGGCCAACGTCTCGCTGCAACCGGGTACTGAGGACCTCAGCACCGACGACCTGATCAGCCGGGTCGAGGACGGCATCTACATCGTCGGCGACAAATCGTGGTCAATAGACATGCAGCGGTACAACTTCCAGTTCACCGGTCAGCGGTTCTTCAAGATTCGAGACGGAAAGCTGGACGGCCAGGTGCGCGACGTCGCCTATCAGGCGACCACCACCGACTTCTGGGGTGCGATGGAAGCCGTTGGCGGACAGTCGACCTGGCGCCTAGGTGGCGCGTTCAACTGCGGCAAGGCGCAGCCGGGCCAGGTGGCCGCCGTCAGCCACGGCTGCCCGTCCGCGCTGTTCCGCGGAATCAATGTGCTCAACACGCGAACAGAATCGGGGCGTTGATGATCAGTGCACCGCAGGTCGTCGACCTGGTACTTGCCGAAGCCGCCCGCCGCGGTCGGGCCGACGAGACCATCGTGCTGGTGACCGACAGGTCGACCGCGTCGTTGCGTTGGGCCCGTAACACCATGACCACCAACGGCGAATCCGTGAGCCGCGAGACCACCGTCATTTCGATTGTCCGCCAAGGGGATAAGGCCCGGGTCGGCGCAATGAAATCCAGTGAGGTCGATCCGGACACCATCGCCGGCCTGGTGGCCGCGTCGCAGGACG
Source organism: Mycolicibacterium aubagnense (assembly GCF_010730955.1). NCBI lineage: Bacteria > Bacillati > Actinomycetota > Actinomycetes > Mycobacteriales > Mycobacteriaceae > Mycobacterium > Mycolicibacterium aubagnense. The sequence continues at coordinate 5,187,011 of NZ_AP022577.1, forward strand.
CCGCGCAAGCCGCGCCCGAGGCGCGCGACAGCGCACCGGCGCTGACCGGTCAGGAGGTGCCCGATGACTGGGAGGCTCCGTCACCGCTGACCGGGGCCGCGGTGTTCGGCAACGTCGCCGCGCGTCTCGTCGACGGTTTTCACCGCAGTGACGCGCTGTACGGGTTCGCTCGGCATGAGCTGGAAACCACGTATCTGGCCACATCGGGTGGCATCCGGCGCCGGTTCACCCAACCGACCGGCTCGGTGGAGGTGAACGCCAAGCGGGGCGGCGCGAGCGCGTGGGCCGGGGTCAGCACCGCTGACTTCGGCGACGTGCCAATCGATTCCATGCTCGACGACCTGAGCCTGCGGTTGGGCTGGGCGTCGCGGACGGTGGAATTGCCCGCGGGCCGGTATGAGACGCTGATGCCCCCGTCCACCGTCGCCGACATGATGATCTATCTCGGCTGGACCATGGATGGCCGTGGGGCGCAGGAGGGTCGCACCGCGCTGTCGGCTCCGGGCGGCACCCGGGTGGGGGAGAAGCTCACCGATCTCGGTCTGACGCTGTACTCGGATCCCTTTGCGGCCGGGCTGAATTGCCTGCCGTTCGTCGCGACGTCGAGTTCGTCGGAGCGGGTGTCGGTGTTCGACAACGGACTCGACATCGGCCGCGTCGACTGGATTCGCGACGGCGTGGTCAACGCGCTGGCCTATCCACGTGCTGCCGCAGCGGAATTCGACGCTCCCGTGGCCGTGCCTGCCGACAACCTACTGATGACCGGTGGCGCCGTGGGTCTGGCCGACATGATCGCCGGAACCGAACGCGGCCTGCTGCTGACCACGCTCTGGTATATGCGTGAGGTCGACCCGACGGTGCTGTTGCTGACCGGCCTGACCCGCGACGGCGTCTACCTCATCGAGGATGGCGAGGTGACGGCGGCGGTCAACAACTTCCGGTTCAACGAGAGCCCGCTGGACCTGCTGCGCCGGGCCACCGAGGCCGGCATCAGCGAGACCACGCTGCCCCGCGAGTGGGGCGACTGGGCCACTCGGGCCCAGATGCCGTCGCTGCGGATACCGGACTTCCACATGTCGTCGGTCAGTCAGGCGCAATAACTTTCAGCACCGTGGCGACATCCTCGTCGGTGGTGGCCCAAGAGCAGACGAACCGGATGATCGGTCGTAGCGGGTCGGGAGCGTGGACGGCGAAGCGCTCCCGCACCCGCGCCGTGGTTGCGGCGTCGAGGACGACGAACACCTCGTTCGCCTCGGTCGGTGCGGCCAGTCGCAGGCCGGCTGCGGTCATTCCGGCGCTGAGGGTCGCGGCCATGCGGTTGGCGTGTGCTGCGGTCTGCAACCACAGGCCGTCATGCAGCATCGCCTCGAACTGGGCCGAGACGAAGCGGTGCTTGCTCGGCAGGTGACCGATCTGCTTCTGTACGAAGCGGATTCCGGGGAAGTACTCGGGGCGGCGGACCAGCACCGCGTCACCGAACAGCAGGCCGTTCTTGGTGCCGCCGACGGTGACGATGTCGGCGTCACCGATGGCGTCGCGGGGGTGGACATCAAGGGCGGCAATGGCGTTGGCGATGCGGGAACCGTCGACGTGTACCAGCAAGTCGTGCCGGTGGGCGTAATCGATGAAGTCCGCCAGCGCGCCGGGTGACCAGACGCGGCCGTTCTCGGTGGATTGGGTGATGGTCACGATGCGCGGCTGAGAATGATGGACCTCGCCGCGGCGGGCAATATGCCGATCCAGGTCGTGGGGCGCGATCAGGCCGTCATCGCTGGGCAGAGGAGTGAGCTGTGCGCCCGCGAGCCGAACCGGACCGCCGGCTTCATCGAGCAACGAGTGCGCTATGTCGCTGCACAGGATTTCCTGCCATGGCTGCACAGCCGAGGCCAGCGCGATGATGTTGGCCGCGGTCCCGGTCAGCGCGAACAGCACGTCGGCGTCGGGCGCATCGAAGGCCGCTCTGAGCGCTTGTGTGGCGCGATCAGTGCTCGGATCGGTGCCATAAGAACTCACGGTGCCCTGGTTCGCGGTGACGACGGCCTCGATAACGCGGGGGTGAGCACCAGCAGCGTTGTCGGAGGCGAATGCGGCCGAGACGGTCGAAGCCATGCGTCGATGGTCTCATCGCGGCAATAATCCGATGTGTGGAGGATCTACTGACGGGCTTGATCGCATTGTCGCCGCCTGCTGATCGCCGGCTCAATGCGGTGATGCGGCAGACATGTGCCGAAACATTGGGGCTGGCGGCGCTGCCGTATGAGGAGATCTTCGGGCCGGTGTCCGGCGCGGAGCCGCTGGTGGCGGAATACGCCGAGCAGTTCAGCACCGACGTGTCGGTGGTCACCGTGGCCCAGCGCGACCAGCTCACCGCGGCACTGGGCGCCAACAGTTTTCGCATCGTCGCGCTGATGTTCATCGCCGACTTCGTGCCGCGGGTGCGGGCCGGGTTCGCAGCGCTGGGCCTGCCGCCGGTTCCCGATCCCGACAGCTGGGACCATGAGACCGATCCGGTGGACCTGCTGCTCAACCGGTTCGCCAGTTCAGTTGGGGCACGACGTGAGCTGGACCCGGTGGTGACCGAGGTGGTCCGGTTGCGCGGCGCGGCCGCGCACAACTGCCGGCTGTGCAAGTCGCTGCGCGAGGGCACGGCGCTGGACGCGGGCGGCAACGAGTCGATGTACTCCGAGATCGAGCTGTACGAGTCGTCAACGCTGCTCGATGAGCGGCAGAAGGCGGCGCTGCGCTACGTCGACGCCCTGGTCTGGACGCCCTCTCGGATACCGGCCGAGGTGGCCGCCGGGGTGCAGGCGCACTTCTCCGACGCCGAGGCCACTGAGATCACACTGGATGTCATGCGCAACGCCATCAACAAGATCGCCGTCGCACTGGGCGGTGACGCACCGCGGGTCGCCGAGGGTACCGAGCGCTATCTGCTCGGGGCGGACGGGCAGCCGGTGTTCTCGTAGCGGCTCTCCGGGGCCTCTGAAAAAACTTTGGTCACTTTGTTTGCGCTGGTCACAACAGGTAACTAGGACCACATTCGTCACAGCGAATTGTCGGTTGTTCGAACTAATGTTCGAAGTATGGGATTGACTGATCCGGCCTCCGTCGAGCAGGCGTACGCCGCTTACGAAGCCGCCGCGGCCGCGATCGCATCCCTGGACTACACCGGCCTGGACGTGCGGACATTGCTGGAGTTGCAGTCCCGTCGCGAAACCCTCAAATGCGCCGCCGAGGCGGTCGACCACCAGATTTTGGCCGCCGCTCAGACCCAGGCCACCGCCAAAGACATCGGCGCCAAAGACTGGCCCGAGGTCCTGCACATCCGGCACCGAATCGGCCGTGACGAAGCCCGCCGCCGGGTCCGTGACTGCGACCACCTCGGTCCCCGGTCGGCGATCACCGGGGAGCCGTTAGGTCCGGTGTGGGCGCTGGTGGCTGCGGCGCTGGCGGAGGGTGCGATCAATATCGAGCATGTCGCGGTGATCACGAACTTTTTCGCGAAGGTGCCGTTGTGGGTGGACCCGGCCACCCTCGCCCAGTGTGAACGCGACCTGGTGTCCTGGGCGCGGTACAAGAGCCCCGAGGACTTGCGGGCCGCCGCAAAAGCGTTGTTGTACCGGCTCGATCAGGACGGGCCCGAGCCCGACGATGACGAACGTGACCGCAAACGCGGCATCACCGTGAGCAAGCAGCGGTCTGATGGGACCTCGGAGGTCGCCGGCACCCTCACCCCGCAAGCCCGCGCCTATTGGGATGCGATCTACGAGAAATACGCCGCGCCGAGCATGTGCAACCCCGCCGACCCGACGCCCTGCACATCCGGAACCCCGACCGCCGAACAGATCGCCGGTGACACCCGCACCGTCGCGCAGCGCCAGCATGACGCGCAGATGTGGGTCGCCCGCATGGCCCTGACCTCCGGGATGCTTGGTGAGCACAATGGGCTGCCGGTCTCGGTGGTGGCCACCACCACTCTGCAGGAACTGCAACAGGGTGCCGGCGTCGCCGTCACCCACACCGGGTCGAAACTCTCGATCCGAGACGTGATTCGGATGGCCTCCCGCTCGTACTGCTACCTCGCGGTGTTCGACCAACACACCAACATCCCGCTCTACCTGGGGCGGACCCGGCGCACCGCCACGCCCGGGCAACGCATCATGCTGTTCGCCCGCGACCGCGGCTGCACCAAACCCGGCTGCACCGCCCCGGCCTCGCGCTGCCAAGCCCACCACGCGGTATGCAACTGGCGCGACGACGGCCAGACCGACATCACCGACATGACCCTGGCCTGCGGCTGCGACAACGTCCTGGCCGACACCGGCGGCTGGACCACCACCATGAAAAACGGCCGAGCCCACTGGACCCCACCACCACTACTGGACGTCGGCCAACCAAGGACGAACCAATACCACCACCCGACGCTGTATCCGGCAGAGGGCGAGGACGCCGATGGTGAAAGCGACAGTCCGGCAAGCTAACCCGGCACCCCGCCACAGCACCCCACGCCGCGACGGCAGCACCGCACGCACTGATATGAAATCAGTGCATTGACGACACGGCCTGCCGAGAATCAGCCCTTGAAGTACACGATCTGATGGGTGCTGGCCAGCAGCGCGCCGTCACGGGTCCACACGTGGGCGCTCTGGTCGAAGTAGCCGTCCGAGAAGCGGTTTGCGTGGGCACTGCCCAAGACGTAGTCGCCGCCGATGGTCTCGAGCTCCCGGCCGTTGGCGTGGAAGTACGTCGTCAGCGAGATGGTGCCTGCTGGGAAAAACCCGCCGCGCCGCAGGAAAACCCGGGGATAGAAGATGTCGGACATCGCAGCGAGCGCGGCGAAGTCGAGGCCACGTTGGTTCGCGTCCCGCACCCATAGCGTCGTCCTCGACGACTGACTGGGCTGGGCATCTTCTGCCGGAAAAGGGTTTTCGACGAAGCGCATGTCGTACTGGCCGACCCACGGCAGGGGAGGGCCGCTGATGGCGAGTCCCTCGGGTCCCGGCGCACTCGGCATCTGCGACTCGTCGTCCGACCACGTGTCGCGCCGGATGCCGAACACCATGGTGGCCGTCGTCTTGATGTCGCCTTCTTGGCTGAGTTCGGCAATCCAATGCTGATTGGTGCGGTTGGTCCGCGCGGCTTTCAGTGAGATATCGAACTCGCCGTCGACGATGGGCGCCGCGTAGTTGACGGTCAGTGCGAGTGGTTCACCGATACGATCCGGCCGCAGCTCTACCGCGTGCAACAACGTCGCCGCGGTGATCCCGCCGAACGGGCCGACCATGTTCGCCCAGTCCGGCTGCGTCCGGCCACGCATACGGGTGGCGTCGATGGGCTGCAATTCCAGGGCCTTGTCGAACGAATGAGTGTCGGTCACGCTCACATGATGCCTGGTGCCTCCGCGCGACGAGTTGGCCCGCGGCGTGTCCTCCCGGCACGGCGTGCGACCATGGTGGCCGCGATATTCGCGATGGGGCGGTAGCTCAGTTGGTCAGAGCCGGGGACTCATAATCCCTTGGTCGCGGGTTCGAGCCCCGCCCGCCCTACTCACAGCCTTGCCCGAGCGGGTTGCTCGAATAACCAACCACTAAGGCAGGTTCACGTTCTGTCAGCGGTTGTCGTTGAGAGCACGCAGCGCTGCGATGACAGCGGTATCGAGGGCAGCGAGGTCTGCCGCAGAAGGAACGTGGGTGTCGCGAGTGACCCGTCGCAGCTCGGTCAGCGGTCCGATGACGATGGCAGACACGAGATGGGCAGGAGCGCCGACCGCTAGGTGGTGATTGTCCAGCCATAGCCGTAGCTGCTTGCCGAAGCGGACTGCGTTGCGTCCGAGGCGGCCATGTTGGCTTTCTGTTTCGATGAGTTCGGCCAGTGCCGGGTGTTGTCGGCTCCACGCCAAATCGGCTGCTACAGCGGACGCGTACCCGCCGTCCTGCAACGCCTGTAGGAAGGAATCAGCCCAGTCCTGGAGGGCTTCGTCGGCCACGAGCGCGCGGAGTCGATCAAGTGACCCAACGTGGTGATAGACGCTGCCGTTGCTGATCCCGGACTCTCGGACCAACGCCCGCACAGTCAACGCGTCAACTCCGTCGCGGTCGACGATGACCAGCGCGGTTTGTAGCAGAGCCTGGGGCGGCCGAAGTGTGTCCACCGCCGCAGGATAGCTACTAGAGCAATGCTCTAATGTGATCGGTATGAGCGGACGACCTGAGAGGACCTGGTGATGGCAGCGACTGAGGCGATGACGAAAATGCCGTGGATCGGCTGGCTTGACTTGGACACAGAGTTCGGTCCGGACGGCTCGCTCCAGGTGATTCTGCGACGACCAAAACCCGAGCATCTGAATCACAACAACCATGTGAACGCGCCAGTGATCTACGGTGTCGCCGAAGTCGCCGGCGCCGGCGCTGCCGTGATCGCAGCGGGTGCCGAAGGTGAAGGTGCATACACCGTAATCCGGGACGCCACAATCAAATACAGCCGGCCTGCTCATGGTGGCGTCTCTGCATCCGCCAAACTTGACGAGGACTGTGCCGAGCTCCTCCGGCAGGAACTGCGTGCGGGTCGCGGCTACGACGTCATCGTTCGGGTCTCGTTGGCGGATGCCGAAAACACCCGCACCGGCACATGCGACTTCACCGTCAGCCTGCGACCGCCGCGCGAACTCCGTGTGGCCGATTGAATTCGCCACCTAGCCGGAGCCGCGCATCAGGACACGAGGAACGCTGCGAAGCCACCACGTGACGCACGCCGAGCTGAGCGTGCCGCCCAGCCTGATGCCGCAGAATTGTCCTGTGCAGGTATCGGCAGCGGTGCGGAGAGCGAGTGTCCTCAACGCCGTAGATCCCGGCCGCATCCGACTGCACAGCGCGGCGGCAACCACGTTCTCTCTGATACTGGCGATCGGTGCGATGCTGGCGTTCACTCGCGTAGCCGGACAGCCGGTGACCGTCGCGATGCTCGGCGCCGTGGTGGCCATGCAAGCCTCCGCTGCCGTCAAGGACCGCGATCAGCGCAGCCGCAACATCACCACAGCGCTGCTGTTCTTCCCGGCGATCGGCGCCATCGCGCTCGCCGCATTCTTGGGTCCGCACGGGAAGATCGCCGATGCCGGCTTCATTGCGGTCCTGTTCGCCGCCGTATGGGTACGGCGTTACGGTCCCCGTGGGAACGCGCTGGGCATGGTCGCCTTCATCTCCTATTTCTTCGCGCTGTTCCTGCGCACGCCGCTGCACCAGATGCCCGTGCTGGCGGTCGCCGTCGCGGTCGGGATCGCGTCCTCACTGCTGGTGCACCTGCTGCTGTTTCCGGAGCGGCCGCGCGTCGAGGCCCGCCGGCTGCTGTCCGCGTTGCGCGCCGCCTCGACAGCCGCCTTGGACGTTGCGGCCAACCAGCGCGGCGTGGTCGAGGTCGAGGTCTTGCGACGTCGACTCGATCAACTCGGTGAGACGGCGTTGCTGATCGATGACTGGCTGGATCGGCACGAGGCGGCGAACTCACTGAGCGTCACCAGCAAGGACCTGGCGCTGCGCGTGTTCGAGGCGCAGATCATGCTGGAGCAGGCCGCGTCGTTCCTGTGGTGGCTCGACCAGGATCAGCCGTGGCCCGACGGTCTGCGCGACGCGGTCGCGGCGCTGCAGATCTGTCTGACCAACAATCCCACCGACGAACAACTCCGGCAGGCCCGACGGATGGGTGCGGCGGCAGCGGACAAGGCAGACTTGTCGACCTCTGCCGGCGTCGCGACGGTGACCGCTTACCGGGCGATGCAGGCACACTTGGCAATTCACCACATCACCACCAACGCCCGAGGTCTCAGTGACGCCGATATCGCCGCTGCCCGAGCCGACCACGAAGACGGGGACGACGGTGAGGAAGCGCCGACTGGACTGAACCCCAGCACCAAAGCCGCCATTCAAGTCGCCGTGGCGACAAGTGCGGCAACCGTTCTGGGCGAGGTCATCTCACCTGACCGGTGGTACTGGGCGGTGCTGACGGCATTCCTGGTGTTCACCGGCGTCACCACGCGCGGTGAGATTCTCACCCGCGCGGGTCACCGCATCGTCGGCACGGTGGTCGGGGTCGTGGCGGGCGTGGTGCTGGCCGCCGTCATCGGGCGGAACCCACCCGTGCAGATCATCGTCCTTCTGGTGTGCGTGTTTTTCGCGTTCTATCTGGTGACTGTCGCCTACTTCTGGTTGACGTTCTTCGTGACCGTGCTGGTGGCGATGCTGTACGGACTACTGGGCAACTTCAGCCTGCAGGTGCTGGAAGTGCGGATCGCAGAAACAGCCGCAGGAGGTCTGGTAGGCATCGCCTCGGCGTACTTCATCTTCTCGACCAAGACACGTGCCACTTTCGTCGACAAGGTCGACGACTATCTGGGCCAGATGGAGAAGGTCATCAACACCGCGGTGGCAGAGGTGCTGACGCCCGACGATGCCAGCGATCTCGTGGCGGATACCCGTCGGATGGACAATGCCTTGAAGGCTGCAATTGCTGCCGGTAAACCGCTTCAGATGGGCCCACTTTCGGAACAGCGGCATGGAGTTCGGCGGCTGATGCGCGGATTGCAGGTTGCCAACCGCTCCGCTCACGCGTTGGCTCGTGCGGGAGTTACCGCGTCACATGGCGGCGCGGTTCCCGAGGGTGCTGCCGACGCACTGGACCAAGCCGCGGCGCGGGCCTGTGCTGCGGTGACCCTGGTGCGGAAACTGGTCGCCGGTGACGATCTTGATCATGTGGAAAAGCGAAGTGAGATAGCCGCTTTCGATATCGGGATGCCGGAGATGCGGCCAGGCCCGGTGCGCGCGGCGGTTCGGGCGCTGAACATGCTGGACCGGGCGCTCACCGAAGTCACCACCCGGGTATGACGCTGACAGTCCGAAGAGAGCGGGCCAGAAGGTTGAATCCCTGACCCGCGCTGCGAAACCGCGAATCAGCTCGCCAGCTCCGACGCCGCCTGGTTCACCCGGTACAGCCGCCAGTTCGGCTGATTGTCACCGTTGTTCGGTATCTCCAATTCGAGGGTTGCCACGTTCGCGCCGGTGTCGTACAGCGTCGGGTAACGCAAATTGAGAGCATCGACTGTCCCGCGTCCGACCCGGGGCACGGCCAACAGATACTTGATTCCGTTCTTGACCGGTTCGTCGAGATCTGTGACGAAATCCAAATCTGACGGTACGACAAAGGTTTTTGGGTGATGCGATGCGGCGACGATGGCAAAGCCGTACTCGGTGTCGACGATCACCGACCCCTCGGGCAGGGCCAAACCATCGAGGTAATGTGCGATCTCGCGCTCTGTCGAGAAGCTGGCGGCGATGCTGCGCTCGGTGGCCGCGCGATCGCTGACGCTGTCCGGTTGTGGTGACAGCACGGCGCCGAGTGCGTATTCCTGAGGCGCGTACCTCGGTTGGCGCATTCCCCAAAGGGTGACCGGTACCGATATCGCCAACACGGCGACAACGCCGACTGGAACCGCGCGCGGGTGCCGACTGGTGGACGGTCTTGGATGCGGAAGCGCCGGCGCGTACTTGCCCCGGCGCTTCACGGCGGCTCCGGTCTTGTCGGGCACGGCGAGCATCGACAAACAGGCGGTGAACGGAATTGCGACGATATAGAACCGCAGGAAGGGGAACGTCGAACCCATTGCGTAGCTGAGGGATTGGAATCCCAGTGCGGCGCCGTAGAGGGCGACCGGTGGCAAGATCGCGGTCCAGCTGGGGCACCGCCATCGCCGTGACACGGCGCAGGCTCCGACTGGGATGAGCGCGGGGGCCAGCAGCATGGTGCAGGTCGCCGCGAACTCGAGCCCATGACCGAACGTCGGCTTGCTCTGACCGGACTGCGCGAGGATCGCGGTATTGCCGTACTGCGAGGTGAACTGGGCGAAGGCCTCGCCGGTGATCAGCCAGCTGATCGCCGCCCACCCCATGAACGCGACGACGCCCGGCCCGCTGACCATCAGAAAATCCAACATCGCTCGTCGCATGCGCGGAGCTGGGCGCGCTCGCAGATAGGTGGTTGTTCCGACCAACACGCCGGCCGCGGCGATGCACGCCAATGCGTCGTAGCGGGTCAGGTACGCCAGACCCATCGCGATACCCCCAGCAGTCACCAAGTGGTGGACGTCATCGTCGCGCATCCACAGGATGAGTCGCCTGACCGCCCATGAGATGAAGAAGATGAACGGCGCCTCGCTCATGCCGTTGCTGCCGTAGAACAGGATCATCGGATTGAACGCGAACAGCAGGGTGATGGCCAGTACATACGGACGCGCCAGTCCGCGGTCGATGCCCATGCCGAGGATTTGGACGGCCGCGCCGGCCATGAATACTGCCGATATCAGGGAACCGGAGAATGCCCGTTCGGTGAGTTCGGGCCAGAGTCGGCCAAGCCCGATTGCCGGAATTTGTAGCAAGGCCGAAAGCGGAGTGAAGATGAAGCCGATCGCTGCCAGGTGTGGATCGCGACTGAAGAGCACGGCCTGCGCGGCGGAAACCCGTGACAACGCGTCCCCGAGGATGAAGCCGTGCCGGACCTGCAGCCAATATCCGGCTGCTGAATAAGTGGCGAATGTGGTGCAGAAGAGGAACACCTTGAGGCTGCGATCGGACAGTCGCCGAGTCATGACGTTTCCGCCGACGCTGCTGCGTGCCCAGGCGGGGATGAGAGTCCGTGAAATGTCTTCTCCCAGTACGACGGACTACGGACCAGCTGATACAGCCCCTTGGCGGCGGCGACACTCATCATCGCCCAGAACACCGGGACCGTCAGTGCGGCCCACAGCAGATCGGCGCGGTCATCCTCGCGCAGCGCGATCAAGTTCATGTACAGGGTGGCCCCATTACCGAGGATCAATGCGACGAGGGCGGGAAAGTAGACGTACCAAGGGAAGATGTCCTCGACCAGGGCGGGCTGGCCGAGGAACCACAGGACGGTGATGAGCCAGAAGACGAGGTTCAGGACAGCCACAATCGGGGTGCCGCCCAACACGAGGTTGAACCGCAAGAAGCTGCGCGGCCCGATGGTTCGTAATAACCGAATAGGTCGTCGCACCTGCACCAGCCACGTCTGCAGATAGCCCTTGTACCAACGGGAACGCTGGCGAATCCAGTTGATGGCGTCGCTATTGGCTTCCTCGAGGGTGCTCGAATCGATCACCGCAGTGTGGTATCCGCTTGCGGCGATACGCAATCCGAGGTCAGCGTCTTCGGTGACGTTGTGCGGATCCCATGCGCCGATCTCGTCGAGTACGGCACGGCGTAGATGATTTGACGTGCCGCCCAAAGGAATTGGCGATGTAGACACCATCATCCCGGGCAGCAGGTAGCCGAACCACAGTGCGTACTCGGCAGTGAACCATGCGGTGAGCATGTTCTGGTGGCCGTTGTGATAGGCCAATTTGGCCTGCACACAGGCGACGTTGTCCGGCAGCTGCTGAAAGGCTGCTGCCACGCGTCGCAGCTGAAGCGGTTCCGGCATGTCTTCGGCGTCGTAGATGGTGATGATGTCGCCACTGGAGAAGTGCAGGCCGTAGTTGCAGGCTTTGGGTTTGGTACGTGGTTCGGCCGGTGGGACCAGGACAATGGTGATCGCGCTGGAATCAGCACAGCCCTGGGCTGCCGCAATGGTCGCCTCATCGTCGGCCTCCAGGAGTAGTAGCACTTGGAGTTTGTGGTGCGGGTACTCCAGTGCCGCCATCGCCCCGATGAGATCACCCACCACCTCCGGTTCGTGGTAGGCGGGGACGAGGATGGTGTACTGCGGCAATTCCTCGTCTGGCAGCGCCCGGGCTTCTGCGTCACTGATCACGATTGCGCGGGATGCCAAGCCTTCTCGGAAGATCAGGACTCGGTCCGCCATCGTCAGCAGGTAGGTGACCGTGCAGATGGCGACCAACGCCACGGTCGTCGGCAGCGGCTGCCAGAGTGCGCAGCCGAGAACGATCGTCAGACAGGTCCAGATCAGCAGCCGCTGCCACGGCACCAAAGAAACCGATGCCGAACGAATCGGATCATCTTCGCGCAAGCCGTTGATCGCGCGTCTCAGTGCGTACGCACGCTCGGTCGGGTCGTTGACGTCTGGAACTTGTCTGTTCGTGCCCGGCCTCATGGGATTTTTGCCGCCGTTCCAAACTGGGCGGCGACGAGTTTGCGGCCGAACTCGGTGAGCAGCGTGGCGTCTTTGAAGTTCGAATTGCGTTCGTCGAGTACGGCGTTCCCCCTGATCAGCATGGTGAACAGGGTTCCCATCGCAGCCAGCAATGTGGTGGATGGCTCCGGGAAACGTGCGTCAGGATCGTGGTTGTCGACGGCGAAGATCGAGATGCGTTGCCCGACACGTGAATCGCCCCACGCGAAGCGCATCGAAGTCCACGTGATGAGCCGCTTTTCATCGACGATGCTCTGCAGCTGACCGGTCACGCCATACCCGAGGTCGACCATCCGCGGCTGGCTCATGCGTGCCTGCGAGAGCCCGTAGAGCACACGGGCCGGATAGACGTCGAAGGCAAATGGCCGCCGGCTGACCAGGCTGTAGACGACGAGCGTACGTGGGCGCCCCAACTTGTCGAAGCGAGTGTCACCGGTCGCTGCGGTCATCTGCTGGCGGACGAGTACAGAGTTGTCGCCGTAGAACCGGTGTACCCACGGAAAGGTGCGGACATCTGTTGTGCGCCAGTCCGGCGGCGTGGTGAGCGGTCGACCGATCACGAGTTGCGTTGCAGCACTGCGAGATATGATCGTGGAGTTGGCCTGCGGAGGCAACGGGATGAACGCCAGTAACAACGCCGCGGCCACCACCAGGATCGCTGCGCCCCACACTTGATTCGATGCCACGGGCGCGACCGCGCGGTCGAAGATTTGCTTGGGCATGCCACGACGTCCGCTGAAGAACATGAAGATGCTTGCGCCCGCTATTGCGGTGAGCGCTGGGATCAGTTGATAGGCAAGTAATGGGGCGTGAGGTAGTTGCGCAGCCATTGCGCTCAAGACGGCCAGGCCGATCAGCCATGACACCAGCGATCCGATGAATCCCCGGCGAAACGTCCGTCCGACCGCGATGCCGGTCCCGACGCCGGAAACAACCAGTGTCGCGGCGCCGGACGCAAAGCGCCCGCCGCCCAGAATGACAACCAGTAGGTAGTAGGGCAGCGGGAACACCATGAACAGCATCGCCCACACCCATCCGAACCGAGATACCGGCCGAAGACCGAAGAGGAGCACAGCCGAACTGAGGACGAACAGCCACATCGCCACCAAGTCGAGACGCAGTAGATAGAAGAAGAGGTTGAAACGGGGGAGCAGCACCCACTCGACGAGAACCGCCAGCACCAGTCCCATTGTTCCGACGATGATGTCCGTTTGGCGATCGTGGATGGGTAGTTCACCGCGGCGACGACGGGATACGCCGGTTGCCACCAGAATTGCGACGAGAGGTACGGTCCAGACAAAGCCGACCAGGCCTTGCCTGCGGGTGCTGCTGACCAGCACGGCAACGCTGTCGTAGTACGCAACACCGGTGCAGATCGCGATGATCGCCCAGCGCAAGATCAATCGGAAAGTGGGAGGCCGTGAACGCCACCACAGCACCAGCTTAGGGCTCGTCGGGGCGACGCGTACCTCGGTGCCGTCCGTGTTTGTGGCAGTGGAAGTCATGGCGCACGGCGCCTTCTCCGACGGCGCCGGACGACGACAGTGCCGCCGACCAGGATCAGGGTGACCACCACGGCATCGAGAACCCACCATGGGTGGAGTCGACTCTGGGCGACCAGTGCGTCGGTGATTCGCACATCCTTGGTGCCCACCACGACAGGGTCCCGGTCAGCCATCCCGATGAGGACGCCGCCGGACACCCGTGACCACCGCGACACGTCGGCGTTGATCCACCCCAGCAGGTCGTCCAGCTGGTCGGGCGCGTTATTCGACGTAGCGATGAGCAGCATGCGATCACCGTCGTACTTGGTCTGGAGCGTCGCGAATTTCTGTGCCGGATCCAGTGTCAGCGTGCCGTCGGCCGGCGTCCCGTCGACGTGCTGGACGGTGATGTGATCGGCTGAGCCGACTGAGACGGGCAAGGTTATGCGTCCGTCTGACCACCCGTTGGCGCTGATCAGGATCGCCGGTGCGGGTGAGGAGATTGCCTCGGCCACCGAAGTCGCCGTGATGTCGAACGGCAGCGCGCTCAATCGCTGCAGGGCCACCACGATCGCCGCTGCCCGTCGTGTGTCATCAAATCCACCGTCGAAGCCGATCTCCATCCGTGGCATCAGGGTCTGGGGTACTGCCTGAAAGCCGCCCGGCACTGGAGGTTTCGCCGCACTGCTCTCGATTTGGCTATCGCCGTTGACTGTCAACGTGATCGGCTGGAATTCGCCACAGCGCCCGGTGTTCCCGGAGATATCCACCGTGACAACAAGATCGGTGTAGCGCACGAGCAAATCGTCGGGGACGTCGACCCAGCGATCGAATGATCCCGACTTGTCCGCCGGCCATCGATCGACCACCTGACCTCCGACAGACACCATCATCTGGCCGGCGACAGATGGCGGCAGAGGGGTATGTGATCCGCGCAGTTGCACTCGCACGCCGTGGACCGCTCGACCAAAGCGCGTCTGGTCCAACCCGATCGACACCTGCGGCGCCAGCGCGGTGGCGCGCAGGCCTGCCTGGCCCAGATCGCGCAAGGTGGTCACCTTCGGCGGTAGCAACGGGCTCGGCCGGAGCGGGCCCACAACGGCTTTGGAGCTCACGGCGAGCCGACCCAATTCACTCGACAGGAGTCGTGCCTGGTCCAACAATCGGTCCGCTGGGCCCGACACGACCAGGAAGGGCACCCCGGCCTCGCCTTCCAGCATCACGCCCGCGTTCGGAGACTCCCGGACGACGATCTGGCGCTGTAATGGGCCGGACGGCTCGGGTGGCGTATCGCGGCCGTCCGGCAGCGCCGTCACAGTGACCTTCGGATACTGCTTCCCATAGTGGGCGACGACAGCTTGCGCCATCCGCATCGTCGTCTCCGACTCCGCTCTGGTCGGATTGCGCGGCAGGAAAAGGATCAATTCCGTGAGCACCGGCGGCAGGAAGTCCGCAACCGCTCGAGGCGGTAACTCCTGACCGAGGTAGCGGATATGCGCCGCGACGAGCCGCAGCGGATTCGACGGGTCGAGGCAGTAACCCTGGTTGGCGGTGAGGTAACTGTGCAACGTCACCGTCAGCGCATTGTCAGCTATTTTCGCGTCTCTCAGCGGAATCGAGATGGGTCCGCCGCTCCCCGGTATATCCACCCGGGACAGGACTCGTTCATCCTGCACTGCGGTGACAGTTGCGGCGGACACGTTCACCGGCATCTCGACAACCGCGTCCAACCCGTCGACGGCCATGCCCTTCGGCACCGGAATCGTCAGAGAGATGACACCCTGGTCGCCATAGAAGAGCAGCGTAGGTTCGGACCCGAGCGCGGCCAGACTCAAATTGGGAGCTGCAGCAACCTGTCCGCCATCGCCGGGCGCCGACTGCGCGACCGGCAGCCAGCAAACAATTGCCAGCACCAGCAACATCGCCGCGACTATGCGCGATATGCGGCGTTGCGCTGCCCTCATGCCCAACGAGTATGCGCCGGACGGGCGGATAAATTGCCGGATCCGACAATTTTGGCGACTTTCCACAAGGGGCTCAAACGGTGCCCGGGGTCAGGCATGCGAAGCCGGCGCGCCCAAGTCTTCGCAAGTGACTTTCGGCCCTGCACGCGGTGACTGCCGACCGCAGTCGCGGGGTCGGCGAGCCGCATAGCTTCGCTTTACCCGCACACTGAGGAGGAGCGCCATGAGCCACGAAATGACAATGCGTCTGATTGTCTTCGGAATTGTGGGGGTGCTTTTCCTGGTCGGCTTCGCAATGGGCGTAGACAGCGGTGGTGATCGGTCGGAGTGAATGCGCCGGCCGCGTTTGCTGCGCTGAAGGTCAGTGCAACCCGTTCTTGATCGCCGTGGCCTGTTTCTGGGCGACGTCGAGAATGAAGTCGGGTGGCGGGTCGGCGCCGGGGGGGCCGTCGAACTGCAGGGTGACGAACGCCTTCCCTTCGGTGAACAGCACGACGGTCACCGATTTCGTTTTATCGGGTGAACTACCCGACGTCGAGATACCGCCGGTGCCAACCTCGATCGGCGCGGGCGTCCCACCCACCACGTTGGTACCGAGCGTCGCCTTCGCGGCCTCGAGCGCGGCGGTGGCGGCGGCGGGATCCGGCAGAACCAGGATCGTGTCGCCGACGACATGAGTGCTGTCGGCGTTCTTGAATGACGTTGCGATGCCGGGCTTCCCGTTCGGGTCCGGTATCGGCGGAGTCGCAACGAACTCCTCGGGTGCGACCAGGTCGGTGCCCTTGATCAGCAGCGCCGAGTAGTCGACGGGCTGGGCCGGCGCGGAGCTGGTCGCCGACATGCTCGTGCTCGACGATGCCGAAGCCGATGCCGATGTCGCAGACGATTTCGACGCGGCGGGCGGTGCGGAATCCTTGCTGCAGCCGGTGATCGACATGATCACCGCCGCGCTGACCGCGACCGCACCGCTGGCCACCCTCATGTGAGTGCTCATTGGCACCGACTCCTTTCCGGCCGCAGCCATCAGTTCAACGGACCTTCCGGCATCGGTGCGTCGCAGCGTGCGCGGAAGTCGGCCGCCGGCTGACGCACACCCTGGATATCAGCCTTCACCTGAGGGTTCGCATCCATGTAGGCGGTGATCTCGGTGCGCATCTGGTCCCGCGTCTTGCCCTTGAGGCCGGTGAAGAACGCGTTCACGTCGGGGTGGCTGAACAGGTAGGCCGAGGTGGCCGCGTTCACCCCGGACATCACATTGGCGAGATCGCCGGCAGTGCAGTCCGGCGCATCGGCGATGGCAGTCGTGGCCGTGCCGATGAACGCCGTACCGGCGATCAGACCGGCACCGATGATGTTGCGGATTCTCATGTGGGGTAGCTCCTCAAGGTTGATGAAATTACAAGGGGATCAGCGACGCGGGCCGACGCCACCGCCACCGCCACCGCCACCGCCACCGCCCGGCGGGCGGATCGGGCGGATCGGGACATTGATATCGATGCCCCAACTGTCGTCGCAGTACCAGGGGTCGGCGCAGTAGGACGGGTACGCCGGTCCGGCGGAGGGAGGTGTGGGTCCGCCGCCGCGAACATCGCCCTGAGCGCACACGGTGGCGTATCCGGCGCTGGTGCAATCGGCGGATGCCGGCGCGGCCGCATTGAGGCCGAAGGGCACGAAAGTGAGCGCCAGACCCAAACTCAGGGAGCCCTGCTTCAGTCGCATGGTCTTCTTCCTTCGGACGGCTGCTCCGCGGTGACCGGCACTCCGTCGGTGCGCGGAACCGGTGTTGGCTGAGCATAATTCGGCGTTGCCGCCAAGGGAGCTGTTGGGCGAATATTGTGGTGTTCAGTCTCGGTTAACAGTTCGTACGATTCGCTGGACGACCGTGCACAATCGCCGCCCGAGGCATGGCTGCGGTGGTACCGTCCGTCTCTGTCGAGTATGCGTGACGAAGAGGTCAATATGAGCGAGAACGGCCAGGATTGGACCAAGCCGGCTGCCATGGCGATCCCCAGGGAGGGCTACTTCACGGAAGAGCGGGGCCGCTACGGTCCGGTGTTCCCGAAGACCCCTGCCTGCTATGGCTTCTCGATCATCGCGAAGGTGAAAGAAGGCCGCGAGGAAGCGGTCAGGGCCTACGGCAAAACCATCGAGGAGACCATCAAGGCCAGTCCGGAGGCGCTCGCACCGCTGCGGTTGCACTACCTGCGCTGGAACCTGTTCGATGTCGGATCAGGCCTGCACTTTCAGTACATGGGCATCTTCGATACCGACTTCGACAAGTACACCGAGGACGCGGTGGCGCTGTTCAGCGCCACCGGCATCACCACGGTGTTCACCAACCTCGAAGGGTTCCCGGAGGATTGGCAGACCAACGCAGAGGCCTTCGTCAAGTTCGTCCGCGACCACCAGCAACCGAGTTTCCTGGAGTACGGCGAGTACCCCTACGTGACGGCGGATGAGATCAAGAAGGCCTTGCGCCTCAAGGCAGCGTTCTCGACGATGCTCGATCAAATGCAGTAATGCTCGAGTTCGACGATATCCAGCACATCCTGCTGACACGAACCCCAGCTCTCACCGGGCGCTATGAGTACCTGACATTCGACACGCCGGAAAGCGGCCGCGCCTGGTTGTCGGTACTGCAGGACAAGGTGCAGTCGGCGACCGCCGCCACAGCCACGATGGACGAGTCCGATCGCTGGGTCACGCTGGCGTTCACCTGGAATGGCTTGCGCGCGTTGGGTGTGCCGGAGGAGTCGTTGGCGACCTTCCCCGACGCGTTCCGGGAAGGGATGGCTGCGCGCTCCGACATTCTGGGGGACGTCGGGCCTGCCGCCCCGGAACATTGGGTGGGCGGATTGGCCGGCGACGACCTGCACGCCATCGCAATCCTGTTCTCCCGCAACGACGAACAGAACACCAGATCCATCGCGGCGCACGATGACCTGCTCGCGCGGACCGAGGGTGTGCGGAGTCTGTCGCACCTCGATCTCAACGCCACGCCGCCGTTCAACTATGCCCACGACCACTTCGGCTTCCGGGACCGTCTTTCGCAGCCGGTGATGAAGGGGTCAGGCGAGGAGCCGACGCCGGGTTCGGGCGACCCGTTGGAGCCCGGGGAGTTCATCCTGGGGTATGACGACGAGAACGGTCCGGTGGTAAATCTGCCTCAGCCCGAGGTACTTTCGCGCAACGGCAGCTACCTGGCGTATCGCAGGCTGCAAGAGCACGTCGGCGTGTTCCGGGACTACCTGCGGGAGAACTCGGACAGCACCGAAGGCGAAGAATTGCTGGCCGCGAAGTTCATGGGCCGATGGCGCAGTGGTGCGCCACTGGTGTTGGCGCCGGACAGCGACGACCCGGAGTTGGGTGCGGATCCGATGCGCAACAACGACTTCAACTACAAGGAGGAAGATCCGTTCGGATACGCGTGTCCGCTCGGTGCGCACGCACGGCGGCTGAATCCCCGCGACACCGCGCACTACATGAACCGTCGCCGGATGATTCGGCGCGGCGCGACGTACGGTCCGGCATTGCCGGAGGGCGCACCGGACGACGGCGCCGACCGCGGCATCGCGGCCTTCATCATCTGTGCGGATCTGGTGCGCCAGTTCGAGTTTGCGCAGAACGTCTGGATCAACGACAAGGCCTTCCATGAGCTCGGCAACGAACACGATCCGATCTGCGGCACGCAGGACGGCACCTTGGACTTCACTGTCCCGAAACGGCCGATTCGCAAGGTGCGCAAGGGACTTCCGGCGTTCACGACAATGAAGGGCGGAGCCTATTTCTTCCTGCCGGGCATCGGCGGTATCCGCTACCTGGCGTCGCTGGGGAACTGACTGCGCGTCAGCGGGCGCATAGTTGAGGTGGTGAGTGCCTACCGGGAGGTTGGGTTCACCGACATCGCACTCGTGCAGATCGGCGGAGACTCCCAGGACGCCTTCTTCGACGCGGCGGCCCCGGCGTTATTGGCGGTACCACGCGCCGACGCCGCCTGAGCGGGCGTCGGACCGTCGGAGCGCGGCACGGTCGCACGGTGACGCGGAGGACACGCGCGCGGCGCGCCATAGTGTGCGACATGTGATGCAGACGTGGCCGAAATGTGACGCGTGTAGACCAGTGTGATGAGAGTGACTTGAGGGCAGTCAGGTCACTCGGTTCGTGGTTGGGAGCGTCCAATGTCTACAGCTCACAAGGTGGAGCGCGTCGTCGCGCAGATCACCGCCGCCGTCACTCGCCGTTCGTCTGACGACCAGGCCTATCGCGCTGAGATGGAGCGCCTGGTAACTCAGCAGGAACTCGCCCTGCTGAGCAAGTAGTGCTCGCGCTCGTCAGCGGAACACGCTGAGCAGCGTCCGGCACAAGAATGGCAGGTTCGACAGCGGAATGAACTGCACCAGGGTGCGGCACACGTTGGGTGCCTGAGCCTGCCCTACCGCGCTTCCGCATACCGGCCAGGCGCCAATGCCCTGCGTACGCATGACGTTTCGCGCTACCCGGATCTGTTCTCCGCGACTGGCTGCGGACGGTGAGCCGATGCCGCCGTTGGCGGCCCAGGTGCCCGGACTGAACTGGAGTCCGCCGTAGTAGCCGTTACCGGTGTTGGCCGACCAGTTGCCGCCCGACTCGCATTGGGCGATGGCATCCCAGTTGGGTTCGGCGTTGGCCTCGGAGATCGTCAGGGACAGTTGGGAGATCACGAGCACGCCGGATATGGCGACCGCACGAACAAATAGGTGCCCGCTCATACCGACCTCGATCCTGTCGCGCGAACAGGCGTAATGCCGGTCCGCAAATGGTTCGCAATTGACGCATGGTGCTGTCTATACAGACGTTAAACCTGATAATCACCTGTGCTAATGGGGTAATTGTTATTCTTCGAGTAATTTTAGTGTTTCTGCATATTTCTGATGCAGAAGAAACCACATTGACTGTTGTTGTCTAGCGTGTCGCCGCAGGTCAGTGAGCTGTTACATAGCTAGTGTTTACCGTGTGGTTATAGGCACGGAAGTGGCCTGTGATTCTTTTGTTATTATTGATTCAGTCGGGCTTAGTGATGCAATTGTTATTAAAGTGATCAAAGTTGTAAAAGAACATTAGAGTTCCCTATGTGGCACCTGTGACTGGTGTGACTAGAGTGAATTAGATCGGCCGCCTCCGGCATCGGCGGCTCTGGCATCGCCATTGATCAGCGCGCAGACTTGTCATAGGCCGAAATTCGGTGTGGCCGACGAATGCAGGGCAAGCGATGACGAACGTAGCGATGAGGGCGACGCAACGGCGAATGGTCGGCGGGCTACTGGCGACATGTGCCGGTCTCGGAGGTGGCTTCCTGCTGGCGCCGGCCGCGGCCGCCGATCCGCCGGCCACCTGCCAGAGCCGGCACGTCGACGGTGTCGAGGAGGACGTCTGCGTGGGCATTCCGGGTCAGGCCGGCGGCGCCAACCCGCGTGACTTGTATCCGGGCGTTGTGCCCGAGCTGTATTTCGGCATCGGGCTGGGGCTTTAGAAGCTAACGAGCCTCATGCGGTCAGCACAGCCGGCGCACAGCTAACGCGGCCATCATCGAATTCTGTGACGATGACGCTGCTGGCCGACGCCCCGCCCAATCCGGCGCTCCCGCCGTTACCGCCTGTCGTCGCTCCCAACCACCACGGCATATCTCTGCTCGAGGGCTGGGTGCCGGTCACCATCCAGGTGGTCGCCGCGGTCGTGTTGGTGTTCGCCATCGGATGGCGGGTCCGTCGGTGGCGGTTGGTGTGGCTGCCGGTGTGTGTCGCGATCGGCGTCGCAACCGCTCTGGGCGCGAACTGGTACATCAATTCCGAAGGTCTGGCGGGCAACCCCGCGCCGGATTCGCTGTGGGTCTGGATCGGTCTGTCCGCGCTCGCGCTCGGCGCACTGGTGCTGGGTTGGCGTGGCGCGCAATGGTGGCGCCGCGCGGTCTCGGTGCTCGCCGTGCCGTTGTGCGTGCTGAGCGCGGGTGTGGCACTCAACGACTGGGTCGGCTACTTCATGACGGTGCAGGCCGCGTGGAATGAGCTGACCGCCGGCCCGCTGACCGACGAGACCGAGATGTCCAGCGTCACCTCGATGAAGGCGGCCGGTGTGGTCCCGTCGCATGGCGCGGTGGTCCACGTAGACATCCCGGACACCGCCTCGGGCTTCAAGCACCGCAGTGAAGTCGTTTACCTGCCGCCGGCATGGTTCGCGCACGATGCCCCTGCGCTGCCCACCGTCATGATGATTGCCGGCGAGTTCAACACCCCTGCGGACTGGCTGCGCATCGGCAACGTCGCGAGCATGTTCGACAACGTCGCCGCCACCCACGGCGGGTATACCCCGGTGTTCGTCTTCGTCGACGCGGGTGGTTCGTTCAACAACGACACCGAGTGCGTCAACGGTCCGCGCGGCAACGTCGCCGACCACCTCACCAAAGACGTTCCCCCGTACCTGGAGTCGACCTTCGGTGTCAGCGCCAAACCGGCAAACTGGGGTGTCGTCGGCTGGTCCATGGGCGGCACCTGCGCCGTTGACCTCACGGTCATGCACCCCGAGCAGTTCGGCACCTTCATCGACATCGCCGGCGACATGGGCCCCAACGCGGGGACCAAGGAGCAGACCATCGCTCGGCTCTATGGCGGCAGTGAAGCGCAGTGGGCCACCTTCGACCCCCGCACGGTGATGACCAAACACGGTCCTTATCAAGGTGTTTCAGGCTGGTTCGCCGTGTCGTCGGATGCTCCGACCCAGTGGAAGGGGAAATCCCGCCCCGACGCCGTCGGCCTGGGCGGCCGCGATGGTGCCGGCAACCCCGGGGACCAGACGGAGGCCGCGAAGACGCTGTGTGCGCTGGGCAAACAGCTGGGCATCGACTGCGCCATCGGTACCCAACCCGGTAAACACGACTGGCCGTTCGCGGTTACGGCGTTCCAGAAGAGCCTGCCGTGGCTGGCCGGCCAACTGGGTACGCCGGGGATTCCGAAGAGCGGGTTCCCGGCGGGATCGGCGGCCCCCGCGGCACCAAGTGGCGCGGCCACATCGCTCGCAGCTGGGCCGCCCCCGGGGAAGTAGCGCGCTGCTGTAACGCTGAGCCGGTCTAAGTAGATGGACTCGGTGAGATCGTTGCGACACAGCAGGGAGTCGAAGCGCGATGGGTACGCAAACCGATAAATCCGATTACCAGCAGACACGCCGTCAGGGACGGTTCGTCGGAATGGTCGCCGCCGGTGTGGCGACGACATTGACGGCGCTCACCGTGGGCACGGCGCCGGTGTCCGCCAAACCGGGCAGTGATTCAGACAGTCCGAGCACCACCACTGTGGTGCCCAAGCCGCCCAGGCAGGATTCTCCCTCGGCGCAGGACGGCTCGGGCTCCGGAAGCGGCTACGGGCAGGACGGCGGCCAGCGCGGACGCAAGCAGCGGGATCAGACGGACGCCGAGGCGCCGAGCCGCTCCGCTCCTGCAGACGTTCCGGCGGTCCAGCCCAAGCCCCCGGCCGACCCGCCTGCGGCATCGGTCGCTCCGGTGGTGACCGCGCCGGAGAAGACACCTCAGGCGCCGACTGCTACGCCGACCGCCGAGACGCCCGTCGTTGCGGCGCCGCCGTCGCACACCGCTGATGCCACCGCGCCGACCACCAAGGTCACCAAGGCGCAGGACGACCCTGCGGATCCCGCCACGCCGGCGCGTCCGACGACCGCTGTCGCCGAGCCGGTGCCCTCGGGCACCGCGGCTCCGTCGGCCACTTCGGTGACGGCGAGCCCGACCACGGCGCTCGCGGAGCGTCCGTCGGCGGCCGGTGCCGAGAAGCCGGACAAGTCGACGGCCCCCACCGACGAGGCTGTGGCAGAGGGCAAGCCGCTCGCGGGCCTGGAAGGCCAACTCGGCGAGCACACGACCGTCGAGGCCGGTCCCGGTCGGGCCGATAGTTCCGCGACGGCGTCGGCCACGGTGACGGCCGGCTCGTCGAAGTCGGCCTCGCCGTCGACCTCGGCAGTCCGTGAGGCGCGGCAGATCGAGCTGCTCAAGCCCGAGACGCTGACTGCGCCGGTCGAGGACGTCGCCGCGGCAAAGGCGGCCGCGGCGGTCGACGTGAAGCTGCCGGAGCCGGCGCCGGTGCACGACGTGGCGGATCTCGCCAAGGTCGTCAACGTCGCCAACTTCCAGCACGACACCCGGGCCGACTGGGACCGTCGTGACAACCGGCCGGACTGGGACCGTCGCGACGACCGGCCGATGGGCCGGGACTGGGACAACCGAGTGCGGCAGTGGCGGCCCGACTGGGTGCAGTACGACGACTACTACCGTCCGGTGCTGTTCAACCCGTACCGCGACCCGGTCCGGGTGGTGTACGTCTACCGGAATGCGCCGCGCATCCTGTACATCCCGCCGCTGCAGCGCATCGTCATGGAGGTCGCTGACCTCGCGGCGTACAGCTTCACCGCGGTCGTGGTGAACGCCGTCAACACGGCCGTCAACGTGGCGGTGGGTAGCTTCTTCGGCGGCGGCTACTACCCGGGCGTCGGCGTGCCGCTGCCGCCGCCGCCTCCGCCGGTGCTGAGCTACGCGAATGTGCCTGTGCAGGTTCGCTACTCGGATGCGGTCTACCAGCCGTTCCGGGTGCAGCGCATTGTCGATGCGGGTGATGACGCCCAGTACGGCGAGCGCCGGGTGCTGCTCGACGGCGTCACTCCGGCCTGGGGTCAGTGGACCCAAAGCCCCAGTGGTGAACGCCAATTCGAGGTGCACCGGACGCAGCAGTTCCCGGGTCTCGACGAGCCGCGTGAGGCACCGCTGCCCGGTGACTACAACATGCAACTCGTCAACGATCAGAAGGGGCTGGCGAACCCGAACAAGGCGCTGACCATCGCCGCGGTGACCTGCGGCCTGCTGAGCCTGGGTGCCGTCGGTCTGAGCGTCTACATCGGGCGCCGGCGCCGCGAGGTGGTCTGACGTTCGTCGAGGGTTCTCGACACCGCGGGATCCGGACTCCGTAAGGTGAGCCTGTAACACCGTTACGGAACACCGGATCAGCAGAGGTGCACAGTTGCGAACCGTATTGATCGACGCCCCCGGCAACGTCTACGTCGACATCGTGCCCGACCCTGCGCTGCCCGGGCCGGACGGGGCCGTCGTCCAGATCACCACGGCGGCCATCTGTGGATCGGACCTGCACTTCTACGAAGGTGACTACCCGCTCGCGGCGCCGGTGGCGCTCGGCCACGAGGCCATCGGCACCGTGGTCGAGGTTGGCCCTGAGGTGCGTACCGTCAAAGTCGGTGACGCGGTGTTGATTTCGTCGGTGGCGGGTTGCGGCCACTGCGTCGGCTGCGACAGCAAGGATCCGATCACCTGCGTGTCCGGCCCGCAGATCTTCGGTTCCGGCGTGCTCGGCGGCGCGCAGGCCGAACTGCTCGCCGTACCGTCCGCGGATTTCCAGTTGCACCGGTTGCCAAGCGATCTCAGCGTCGAGGCGGCGCTGCTACTCACCGACAACCTCGCCACGGGCTGGGCCGCGGCGAGGCGCGCCGACATTCCACCGGGCGGCACCGTCGTCGTCGTCGGTCTGGGTGCGGTCGGCCTGTGTGCGGTGCGCTGCGCCATCGCACACGGCGCGGGCCAGGTATTCGCCGTCGACCCGGTCGAGGGTCGCCGTGAGATGGCTGCCCGCAGTGGCGCCACCGCGATCACCCCGGAACAGATCGGCGCCGTCCATGAGGCGACGGGCGGCAGGGGAGCGGCCTCGGTGATCGACGCGGTCGGCAACGACACCACCATGAACGCGGCGCTGACCACCGTGCGCGCGGGCGGCACGGTGTCCGTGGTCGGCGTACACGACCTCAATCCGTTCCCGTTCCCGGCGACGTTGTCGCTCATCCGTAGCATCACCCTGCGCATGACCACGGCGCCGGTGCAACAAACCTGGCCGGCGTTGATCCCCCTACTGCAGTCGGGCCGGCTCGATGTCGACGGCATCTTCACTCATGCCATGTCGCTCGACGATGCGCCGAAGGCCTACGCCGCCGTCGCGGCGCGGACCGCGGACTGCATCAAGGTCACGCTGACCCCGTAGCGATGATGGCCAATCAGGAGACCCTGGACCTCGCGTTGCCGCGCCTGCGGATGCAAGCGCTGGCATGGGGGCCACCCGATGGACGATTGATGTTGTGTCTGCACGGTTTTCCGGACAGCGCACACAGCTGGCGGCGGGTTGCCCCGCTGTTGGCGGAGGCGGGCTACCGCGTGGTGGCGCCCTTCATGCGCGGCTATGCACCGAGCGGGGTGCCGGCCGACGGCAACTATCACGTGGGCGCGCTGGTGTCCGACGTGCTGGATCTCTACGACGCATTGGGTGGTGGACCCGACGCGGTGCTGGTTGGTCACGACTGGGGCGCCTTCGCCGCCAATGCCGTTGCCGCGTATCCGAATTCGCCGTTCGGTTCGGTGGTGTCGATGTCCGTGCCGCCGCTGGCGGCGATGAGCGAGGCCCGGTTCGGTGTGGCCCGCACCGTCCGGATGGGCCTGATCCAGCTCCGGATGAGTTGGTACATCATGTATTTTCAGCTCCCCGGCCTGCCGGAACGTACCCTGCACCGGGTCATTCCGCGGCTCTGGCAGGACTGGTCGCCGGCCGGTACCGACGTCGCCGAGGACGTCGCCAACACCCTCGCCGCACTCCCGACCCCCGAACGTCGGGCAGCCGCGGTCGGCTACTACCGGGCGCTGGTTCGCCCGGGTGACGTCAACGGACCGTACGCCGAGTTCGAACGCTACCTGTGGGAGCTGCCGTGCGTCCCGATTCTCTACCTGCACGGTACCGATGACGGCGCCATGCAGATGGGGTACACCGAACAGCTGTCGCAGGCCTTGCCGGCCGGATCGGTGGTCCAAACCATCGGTGGCGCAGGACATTTCCTTCAGGTCGACCGCCCGGCCGAGGTGATCGCGGCAATTCTGGATTACGTCGGACCACGGTAGCGAGGAACCTCTGGATGTCTGAATACGGAAGTCGGTAACCATGCGCGTCCAACTCCAGATCGACGGAGCGCCCCATCGGGCGGCCGACCATGCCCGCGAACTGGCCGGGCTCGGCGCCGACGGGGTGTTCACCTTCGAAGGCCCGCACGACGTGTTCCTGCCGCTGGTTGCCGCGGCCGGCGTCGCCGACCTGGACCTGATGACCAACGTCGCGATCGCGGGCCCGCGCAGCCCGCTGCATCTCGCGCACGCCGCCTACGACCTGCAGGTCTACAGCGGGGGAAGGTTCCGGCTGGGTCTGGGCTCGCAGATCAAGGTGCACATCGAAAAGCGTTACGGCGCGCAATGGGCCAAGCCCGCCGAACGCATGGCCGAGACCGTCACCGCGATCAAGGCCATCTTCGACTGCTGGGAGGGCAAGGCGCCGTTGAATTTTCGCGGCAAGCACTTCACCCACACCCTGATGCCGCCGAACTTCAACCCCGGCCCGAACCCGTTCGGGCCGCCCGCTGTGCTCATGGGCGCGTTGGGTCCGATCATGACCCGCACGGCCGCGCAGGTCGCCGACGGGCTGTTGGTGATGCCGTTCCACAGTGCCCGACATTTCGCGGACCGGACGCTGGCGGCAGTAGGGGAGGGGTTGCAGCGGGCCGGGCGTGTGCCGGGCGATCTGCAGATCATTGCTCAGGCCATGGTGGCGGTGGGACGGACCGAGGAGGACCTGACCGCCGCGATCAATGGCGTCGCCACGCTGATCGCGTTCTACGGCTCCACGCCCGCTTATCTGCCGGTGCTGGAAACCGAGGGCTGGGCCGATCTCCAGCCCGCGCTCAATGCCATGTCCAAGGTCGGTGACTTCGCCAGCATGCGGGCGCTGATCAGCGACGACATGGTCCGGACCATCGGCATTGTCGGCACCCCGGAGGAGTGTGCCGCCGAGATCGGCCGGCGGTTCGGCGGACACGTCGACGAAATCTGTTGCTACTTCCCGGGTTACGAACAGCGCCCCGAGGACGTGCAGGACATGGTCACCGCACTGCACGCGCAGTGATTTGTGCACGATTTTCCGCGGGAGGCGCGGGAAACCGTGCACAAATCGCTAGGGAGACTGCGCCCAATCCCAGACGGACAGGTCGCCCTTGGGGTAGTTCATGCAGACGTCGGTGGCCTTGGCGACGACGCCCTTGTTGTTGAAGAAGATTTTGGCCCAGTTGCCCCAGTGGGTGGCCACCTGCTCGTAGTAGACGTTGGTGGCGGTGTCTTCGGAGTACTGGCGACGGCCGACGGGATCGAGCGAGAAGAACCAGTGGATGCGGTCCTGGGCCATCTGCTGGATGTCGGCCGGACGGTTGTGCATGTCGATCATGTAGCGCGAGTAGTAGACCGGGCTGGTGTCGCGGGCGGCGGCCAGGTACTGCTCGGCGTCACAGGTGGTGACGATGATGCGGTGGGGGATCGGGTAATCGTCGCTGGCATCGGCCGCGGCCGGTCCGGCGAGGGTCGTCGCGACCGCGCCCAGGGCTGCGACCGCCATGCCGGCACGCTTCAGACCACGCATGATCTCGACCATAGTCCTTACTCCTGTTTCCTAGATACCAGTGCTGCTGGAGGCTGTTTGCAGTTCGCCGGTCTGCTTGGGCTGCGGCCACGGCTCGGGCACCGGACGCTGACGCACGCGTTGCGGCCACCAGAACCACTTGCCCATGAGGGCGGCGATGGCCGGCGTCATCAGAGATCGGATGATCAACGTGTCGAACAACAGACCCAGACCGATGGTTGTTCCCACCTGACCGACCACGTGCAGCTCGCTGACCGCCATGGACATCATGGTGAAGGCGAACACCAGGCCGGCCGAGGTGACGACGGAGCCGGTGCCGCCCATGGACCGGATGATGCCGGTGTTGAGCCCGGCATGGATCTCTTCTTTGAACCGGGCGACGAGCAGCAGGTTGTAGTCCGCGCCCACGGCCAGCAGGATGATGACCGCCATCGCGATGACCATCCAGTGCAGGTTGAGCCCGATCAGGTGCTGCCACAACAGAACCGACAGGCCGAACGATGCGCCGAGGGACAACACCACGGTGCCCACGATGACCGCAGCGGCCACCACGGATCGCGTGATGATCAGCATGATCGCGAAAATCAGTGCGAGGGCGGAGATTCCGGCGATCAGGAGGTCGTAGTCAGCGCCTTCCTGCAGGTCCTTGAAGGTGGCTGCGGTGCCGCCGAGGTAGATCTTGGAGCCCTCCAAGGGAGTGCCCTTGATGGCCTCCTTGGCGGCGTTCTTGATGGCGTCGATGTGCGAGATGCCTTCGGCGCTCATCGGTTCGCCCTCGTGCGAGATGATGATCCGCACCGCCTTGCCGTCGGGCGAGATGAAGTTCTTCATGCCGCGCTTGAATTCGGCGTTGTCGAAGACTTCGGGCGGCAGGTAGAACGAGTCGTCGTTGCGGGAGTTGTCGAACGCCTCGCCCATTGCGCTGGCGTTGTCCTGCTGCGCCTGCATCTGATCCTGCAGACCCTTCTGGGTCTGGTACATGGTCAGCATGTACTGCTTCATGCGCGACATCGTCGAGATCATCTCGGGCATGAGCGCGACCATCTGAGGCATCAGCTTGTCGAGCTTCAGCATGTCCGGCATCAGGTTCTGGATGTCGTCGGTCATGGTGTCGATGCCGTCGAGGGTGTCGAAGATCGAGCGCATGGACCAGCAGACCGGGATGTCGTAGCAGTGCGGTTCCCAGTACAGGTAGTTGCGGATCGGCCGGAAGAAGTCGTCGAAGTCCGAGATGTGGTTACGCAGGTCGGCCACGTCCAGCGTCATGTTGACCATCTTGCCGACCATGCTGTGCGTGACGGCCGCCATCTGGGTGGTGATGCCCTGCATCTTCTTCATCGTGTCGATGTTGGTCTGCATGTCGTTGGCCTGCTTGAGCATGTTGGCCATCGAGTCCTGCGCGTACTTCTCGTTCATCTTCTGCGAGGTGCCGCTCATGCTCATCAGGAACGGGATCGAGGTGTGCTCGATCGGCTTTCCTTCAGGGCGCGTGATGGTCTGCGACCGGGAAATCCCGGGGACCTTGAAGATGGCCTTGGCAATCTTGTCGATCACCAGGAAGTCGGCGGAGTTGCGCAGGTCGTGGTCGCTCTCGATGAGCATCAACTCGGGGTTCATCCGCGCCGCGGAGAAGTGCCGGTCCGCCGCCGCATAGCCCTCGTTGGCGGGGATGTCGGCGGGCAGGTAGAGCCGGTCGTTATAGGCGGGCTGGTAGCCCGGCAGCGTGAGCAGGCCGACCAGTGACAGGGCGATGGTGCCGACCAGGATGGGGGCCGGCCAACGGACCACGACGGCACCGATCTTGCGCCAGCCGCGAACCCGCATTGCGCGCTTGGGCTCGAGCGTCTTGCGGAACCGGCTGGCCACCGAAATCACCGCGGGGCCGAGCGTCAGGGCGGCGAACACCACGGTCACCATGCCGATGGCGAGCGGCACGCCCAGCGACACGAAGTACGGCATGCGGGTGAAGTGCAGGCAGAACGTGGCGCCCGCGACGGTCAGGCCGGAACCCAGCACGACGTGGGCGGTGCCCTCGAACATGGTGTAGTACGCGTCTTCACGGGATTCGCCCGCGCCGCGCGCTTCCTGGTACCGGCCGATCAGGAAGATCGCATAGTCGGTGGCTGCCGCGATGGCCAGGGTGACCAGCAGGTTGGTGGCGAAGGTCGACAGGCCGATGATGTCGTAGAAGCCCAGCGCCGCGACGACGCCCTGCGCTGCCGACAGCTCGAGCACCACCATCATCAGGGTCAGCAGCACCGTGATGAATGACCGGTACACCAGCAGCAGGGTGACGATGATGACCAGGAACGTGACGCCCTCGATCATCTTGACGCTGCGGTCGCCGGCGATGTGCTGATCGGCGGCCAGCGCTGCCGGACCGGTCACGTAGACCTTCAAGTCGGGCGGCGTCTTGATGCCCTTGATGATGTCCTGCGCGGCCTGAACGGATTCGTTGGCCAGCGCCTCACCTTGGTTACCGCGCAGGTAGACCTGCACGTAGGCGGCCTTACCGTCGTTGCTCTGGGAGCCGGCCGCGGTCAGCGGGTCGCTCCAGAAGTCCTGGATGTGCTCGACGTGCCCGGTGTCGGCCTCGAGCTTCTTGATCATCTCGTCGTAGTAGGCGTGTGCCTCGGCGCCGAGGTGTTGATCGCTCTCCAGCACGATCATCACCGAGCTGTTCGACTTGAACTCCTGGAAAACCTCACCGACGTGCTTCGTCGCGATCACCGACGCCGCCTGATCGGGCGACATCGAGACCGAGCGCATCTTGCCGACCTCGTCCAGCGACGGGACGGCGCTGCCGAGGAAGATGATGACGCCGATCCAGAACAGGATCACCGGGATCGCGAACTTGCGGATCAGGCGGGCGATGCGCGACCGGTGGGGTGGCTGCCCGGCTTTGGGGATGACCGCTGTCGGTTCATCGGCAGTGTTGTTCACGGGGTGGCTCATGCAGATTTCACCAGGCAGAAGGTCTGGGCGTGCACGCCCGTGGAGGTGCGGGTGTCTTTCAGTTCGTCGTCGACGTGGACGGTGCAGGTGATGGAGTCACCGTCGCCCTGGGCGACGATGTTCGGCGACGCTGCCGGTGCGGTTGTGGACAGGACGAGTTTCCAGGGGAGCATGGCGTGGTCGACGCGCTGCGGCTTGGCGTCCAGGTCGAGGTAGTTGATGTCGGCGTAGGCGCCGGGTTCGCCGGTGATTTCGTAGGTGACGACCTTGGGCTTGAACGGTTTGGCGTCGTCGGCGAAGTTGCGTGGGGTGACGATGACGGGGTTCTGGCCGAAGTAGCCGCGCACGCGATGCACAGTGAAGCCGGCGACGAGGGCGACGGCGACGATGAGCAGCGGGATCCACGCCTTCTTGAGCGCATTGCCGATCATGCTGCGTACACCATGGTCGACCGCACTATCTACTCCCCGCTTCCCGGACCCTGACCGCGACAGGTTAGGTCATTTAAGTGTTAGATTAGACCAGTTAAGTTAATCATGGGAAACCTCCGCTGTGGGTGGCCCGTACCACCGTAGCCGGTTACCCGCAGCAGATCGAACCAAATGCACAGCAGGTCAATGGGATTGAACAGGCGGCGACGACTGTTCGAGGGAGCAGGGGCAGATGGCAACCAGCACGAATAGACTCCGTCACATGAAGGCACGCACTCTGGCCGGGGTAGCCGGTTCAATCGCCGCAGCCGCCCTTGCTGTCGGGATGGCCGTCCCCGCGCAGGCCGACCCGGACACCGATTTCGCCAACCAGCTGCACACCTACGGGATCTACGGTCCCAAGGACTACAACGCCTGGATCGGCAAGATCACCTGCCAGCGGCTCGACAACAACGTCGACCACAGCGCCACCGACTCGGCGGCGTTCCTGAAGAAGAACCTGCCCCGCAACAGCAGCTCGGAGCAGCAGGTCTACCAGTTCCTGAACGCGTCGTTCGACACGTACTGCCCGGACAAGCACGGCCTGCTGGTCGCGCTCGCCCAGTAGTTCCGGGCGTCGGCCCTGACGGTGCGCTAGTGCACCGTCAGCGCCGAGACATCCCAGATGTCGTCGCAGTACTCGGTGATCGCACGGTCCGACGAGAACTTCCCGCTGCGTGCGGTGTTCAGGATCGACATCCGCGTCCACCCCGCGGTGTTGTGCCACGCGGCGTCGACCCGGTCCTGGCAGGCGACGTACGACGCGTAGTCGGCGAGCACCAGGAACGGGTCGTCGAATCGCAGTGAATCGACCAACGGCCGGAAGACGTCCGTGTCACCGGCGGAGAAGGTGCCGTCGGCAATCAGGTCCAACGCGGCCCGCAGTTCCGCGCCCCCGTCGATGTCGCGCTCGATGTAGTCGCCCGGGCGGTAGCCGGCGGCCTTCACCTTTTCGACCTCACCTTCGGTCAAGCCGAACAGGAAGAAATTCTCCGCGCCCACCTCGTCGCGCATCTCGACGTTCGCGCCGTCCAGCGTGCCGATGGTCAGTGCGCCGTTGAGCATGAACTTCATGTTCCCGGTGCCCGAAGCTTCCTTGCCGGCCGTGGAGATCTGCTCGGACAGGTCGGCGGCCGGATAGATCAGGTGCGCGTTCTGCACGTTGAAGTTCGGCACGAACGCGACCTTCATGAACCGGCTCACCACCGGGTCGGCGTTCACCGTCTCGGCCACCGCGTTGATGAGCTTGATGATGCGCTTGGCCATGAAGTAGCCGGGCGCGGCCTTACCGCCGAACACGAACGCGCGCGGGGCGATCTGCAGGTCGGGGTTCTGCTTGAGCCGGTGGTAGAGCGTGGCGATGTGCAGCACGTTGAGGTGCTGCCGCTTGTATTCGTGGATTCGCTTGACCTGAATGTCGAAGAGCCAGTCCGGGTTGAGCTCGACACCGGTGTTGGTCTGGATATAGTCCGCCAGCCGGGCCTTGTTGGCCCGCTTGACCGCGCGCCACTTCGCGCCGAAGGCGGCGTCGTCGGCGAACGGCTCCAGTTCGCGGAGCTTGCTCAGATCCGTCAGCCAGCCCGGGCCGACGGTCGTGTCGAGCAGGGCCCGCAACCCCGGATTGGCGAGGGCCAGGAACCGGCGCGGCGTGACACCGTTGGTCTTGTTGCTGAATCGTTCCGGCCACAGCTCGTAGAAGTCCTTCAGCACGCTGGACTTCAGCAATTCGCTGTGCAGCGCGGCGACACCGTTCACGGCGTGGCTGCCGACCGTCGCCAAATGCGCCATCCGCACGCTCTTGCCGTTGTCCTCGCCGATGAGTGACATGCGGCGCAACCGCTCGGTGTCCCCTGGGAACTTCGCGGCGACCTCGTCGAGGAACCGGCGGTTGATCTCGTAGATGATCTCCAGATGGCGGGGCAGCGACTCTTGGAACATGGCCAGCGGCCAGGTTTCGAGCGCCTCGGGTAGCAGTGTGTGGTTGGTGTAGCCGAGGGTCGCGACGGTGATGCGCCAGGCCTCGTCCCACGCCAGTCCGCGAGTGTCGACCAGGAGCCGCATGAGTTCGGCGACGGCGATCGACGGGTGGGTGTCGTTGAGCTGCAGGGCGAACTGCTCGGGCAGCGCGGCAACGGGCAAGCCCGCCAGATCCTCCAAGATGTGCAGGATGTCCTGCAGCGAGCACGACACGAAGAAGTACTGCTGCAGCAAGCGCAGTCGCTTGCCGGCCTCCGGCTCGTCATTGGGGTAGAGCACCTTGGTGACGGTTTCGGAGCTCACCTCGTTCTCGACTGCGCGGTAGTAGTCGCCACTGTTGAATGCGTCCAGGGCGAAGGATTCGATCGCCCGTGCGCTCCACAACGTGAGGGTGTTGCAGGTGTTGACGCCGTAGCCCTGGATCGGGGTGTCGAACGAGATGCCCTTGAGCACCTGCCGGGGAATCCAGCGCACCCGGTAGTCGCCGCCGTCGTCCAGGTAGGCCTCGGTGTACCCGCCCCACTGCACCGGGTAATTCACGTCCGGCTTGGCGATCTCCCACGGATTTCCGTTGACCAGCCAGTTGTCGGTCTTCTCGACCTGCCAGCCGTTCTGGATTTCCTGCTTGAAGATGCCGAACTCGTACCGGATGCCGTAACCGATGGCCGGACGCTCCAGCGTGGCGAGCGAATCCAGGTAGCACGCCGCCAGGCGGCCGAGCCCGCCGTTGCCCAGACCGGGCTCCTGCTCGCACGCCAGCACCTCGTCGAGGTCATGACCGAGGGCGGCCAGGGCCTCGCGGGCCTGCCGCTCGATGCCGAGGTTCAGCAGATTGTTGCCCAACTGCGGACCCATCAGAAACTCGGCCGACAGATAGCAGGTCACCTTGCGGGACAGGTCCAGGAACGCCTGGGTGCTCGCCATCCACCGTTCCTGCATGCGGTCGCGCACCGCCAGAGACAGTGCCCGGTAGTAGTGCTCGGGCGTCAGCACCGACGCCGGCCGGCCGATGGAGTAGAGCAGGTGGTCCTCGACCGCCTGGCGCAGTTCGTCGGTGTGCAGCCCGGCCCGGATGTCCCGGTCGTCAGCGGCGTCGAAGTGGGTCATTCACGGATTGAACCGCCCCGGTACGTCTGCCACGTGAACACCGGTTGACGGTTCGCCGTAGACCGTCAGGCCGGGCCCTTGCCGTTGTCGACGCGGTACACCGAGCCGTGGATCGCGGCGGCGTCGTCGCTGGCCAGGAAGGCGATGACGTTGGCCACATCGCGCGGTTCCATGAAGCCGCGCGGCGCGGCGATGCGCATGATCAGGTCCCAGTCGGCGTTCTCCGGCGCGGCGAACTCGGTGACCTGCGCGGTGAGCATGCCGCCCGGACACACCGCGTTGACGCGCAGTTTTTCCTTGGTGTACTCGACGGCCAGCGCGCGCGTCAGACCGATCAGCCCGTGCTTGGCGGCGCAGTAGCCGGCCGAGTAGATCTCGCCTTCGACACCGGCGATCGAGGAGACGTTGACGATGTTGCCGCCGTTTTCCAGCAGTTGCGGTAGCGCTGCGCGCGTGAGGTAGAACGGGCCGTTCAGATTCACCGCGAGGTCGCGGTCCCAGTCGTCGTCGGTCATTGTCGCCGTGTGCCGCATCACGTGGAAACCGGCGACATTGACCAGGATGTCCAGTCGGCCGAACTTGGCGATGCAGTCGTCGACCGCCTGCCGGCAGGCGTCGGCTGTGCTGATGTCCACCGCGGAGAACGCGCCGTCCGACTTCTGGCCGTAGGCATCGGCGAACACCTCCGTCATCCGTTCGGCGTCGCGCGCGATGCCGAAGACCGATGCGCCGCGTTCGGCGAAAACCTTGACCGTGGCCGCGCCCAGGCCGGCCGAGGCGCCGGTGATCAACGCAACTTTCCCGCTGAATGAACTCATACGGTGACTTTCTCACGCTGCGGGCGAGTCGCCTGCGATACTCGGGCGGTGAAAATGAAACGTGTTCTCGCTATGGTTTCGAGTTTCGGTTTCGCCACAGCGGGCGCACTCTTCTCGGCAGCTGCGCCGGCACATGCTGACATCCGGCTGCCCGAGGGCATCTACACGTTCATCCAGGAGGGCACGCCGGTCGGCGTGTGGACCATCTGGCCCGTCTGCACCCCGACTGTGGGCGATCTGCGCAACAACATGGAACTGCCCGTGGCGTGCCTGCTGCACATCGCACCTGACCAGTACGGCGCCATTTATGGCGGTGACGCCCGCCAGACCGGCGGCGAGGGGCACTGGGCGTTCACCCAGACGGACCTCGCGGGATTCACCTGCCCGGACGGCAGCAAGTCCAAGGTCGTCGAGACCTATGAGTTCGACGACGTGAACTGGACCGGTACCCGGACCACGTTGAACTCCGACCAGTGCGGTGTGCAGGCGGCGATGAACAAGAAATCCTTCCGTCTGGAATACCAGAAGCCACTGCCGATTCCGGTACAGCAGTACCCGCTGTACTGCGACCCGAACGACGGCCTCAAGCGCTGCCGCTGACGGTCGGTGAGACCGGACCCGGCTCCCCGGCGACCGCTGCCGCGGCCTCGTCGATGATGGCGCGCATCGCGCGTTCGGCACCGGCTGAATCGCGCAGCCGCACGGCGCGGGCCACCTCGTCGTGCAGCGCGATGGCCGCCGGATTGGGGGAGTCGGGCATCATGCCGTGGTGGGTGCGTCCGGCCAGGACCTCGGACACCACCGCGTTCAGCGCGCGGAACATCTCGTTGCCGCTGGCCTCCAGGAGGGTCTGATGAAAGACCTTGTCCGCCTGTAGATATGCGGTGAGGTCGCCGTCGCGCCCGTGCACCGCCATGTCCGACACGGCGGCGGCCATGATGCGGCACTGGTGCGGGTTCGCGCGCTCGGCGGCGAGTGCGGCCGCTACGGGTTCGAAGCCGCGGCGCAACTCCGACAACGACATCAGCTGCGCGGCGCGATCGCCGGAGTCGAGGCGCCAGCGAATCAATCTGGGGTCGAACACATTCCAATTGGCGGCGGGCTGAATGGTGATGCCGACCCGGCGGCGCGAGGCGACCATGCCCATCGATTCCAGGACCCGGATGACTTCCCGCACCACACTGCGGGAGACGCCATGTTCTGCGCTCACTCCTTCGAGGGTGATCACCGTGCCGGGGGCGTACGTTCCGGACACCACCGCGGTCCCCAGCGCGCTCAGCACGTTGTCATGCAGCGCGCTGACGTTTGAGGACGTAGACACAGATAACATCCTGTCATAACTCATCTGAATTGGTTTAGAAATGATTTTTAGCGCACAACTATTGCAATAGTCAGACTTTTAGGTCACGCTGTGTGAGTCAAACCACAGCAAGGGGCGGGTGCAGAAGATGCCATCACCCATCGTCGTCATGGGCGTTTCAGGATCCGGCAAATCCACTGTCGGCGCGGCTCTCGCGCAGCGGCTCCGCGTGCCGTTCGCTGATGCCGACGACTTCCATCCCGCCGCCAACATCGCGAAAATGGCGGCGGGTCATCCACTTAACGACGACGATCGCCGACCCTGGCTCGAGACCATCGGCCAGTGGCTCGCGGAGCACTGCGGCGACGGCGGCGTGATGAGCTGTTCGGCCCTGAAATACCAGTACCGCGTCCAGCTGCGGAGCCACTGCCCGGGCACGAGGTTCCTGCACCTGTTCGGCACTCCCGAGGTCATCGGTGCCCGGCAGGCCAGCCGGCCCGGCCACTTCATGCCGGCGTCGCTGTTGGCCTCACAGTTCGACACCCTGGAACCGCTGCGAGCCGATGAAGGCGGCGTCGTCATCGACGTTGCGCAGAGCATCGATTCGATCGTCGACGAATACATTTCGCGCACCGGAGGCGACCACCGGGGCGAGCGGAGCGACGGGGAGAACATCTGATGGGCGCCGCCGCCACATTGCTGGCCGATGCACCCAAGCTCGTCGAGCCCGTCGCGTCGGGCCCCCAGCTGATCCTGGCGTTCGTGGCCGGCATCAGCGTCATCGTCGTCCTCATCACGCTGGTCAAACTGCACCCGTTCCTGTCTCTGATCTTCGGCGGCCTGACGGTGGGTCTGACGGCCGGAGAGAACCTCACCGCCGTCCTCACGTCGTTCTCCGACGGATTCGGCGCCACGGCGGCCG
Organism: Mycolicibacterium aubagnense; assembly: GCF_010730955.1. Lineage (NCBI taxonomy): Bacteria > Bacillati > Actinomycetota > Actinomycetes > Mycobacteriales > Mycobacteriaceae > Mycobacterium > Mycolicibacterium aubagnense. The sequence goes on from NZ_AP022577.1 coordinate 5,224,700, forward strand.
GCGTCGGCATCCTGATCGCGCTCGGTGCGATGTTCGCCAAACTGCTCGCCGACTCGGGTGGGGCCGACGAGATCGTCGACACCATCGTCGGGGCCGCGTCGCCCCGCGCGCTGCCCTGGGCCATGGCGTTGGTGGGCGCGATCATCGGGCTGCCGATGTTCTTCGAGATCGGCCTTGTCCTGCTGATGCCGGTCATCTACCTGGTGGCCCGACGTTCGCAACAGTCGCTGATCACCATCGGCATCCCGGCGCTGGCGGGCCTGTCGGCCATGCACGGTTTCGTGCCACCGCATCCCGGGCCGTTGACCGCTGTCGGGCTGCTCAACGCGGACCTCGGCGTCACGCTCGGCCTCGGCGTTCTCGTCGCGGTCCCGACCGTCGTGGTCGCGGGCCCGCTGTTCGGCCGGCTGGCCGGTAAGTGGGTCGTCGTCGCGGCTCCGGACACCTTCGCCACCGATCCGGAAACCCTTCGGGCACATGGCAAACGGCCCCGCTTCAGCGTCACGCTGGGCTCGGTGCTCCTGCCGGTCGCGCTGATGCTGGGCAAGGCCCTGGTCGACATCTTCATCGACGACAAGACCCAGTGGTTCCGCCGGACCTTCGACGCCGTCGGCACGCCGCTGGTGGCGCTGCTCATCGCCGTCGTCGTCGGCACGGTCACCCTCGGCCGGGGTGCGGGGATGGATCGCAGCGCTATCACCACGTGCATCGAGTCGAGCCTGCCTCCGGTCGCGGGCATCTTCCTGATCGTCGCCGCCGGCGGCGGGTTCAAGCAGGTACTGGTGGACACCGGGATCGGCACGATGCTGGCGCGCTGGGCCGAAGGCGTGCACATCTCGGTGCTCGTGCTGGCATGGGTGCTCGCGGTCCTGATCCGATTGGCCACCGGGTCGGCCACCGTCGCCACCATCACCGCGTCGTCGTTGGTGCTGGGCCTGGTTCAGGAACTGGGGACGGGCGAGCTGTCGCTCGTGGTGCTGGCCGTCGGCGCCGGCTCACTGTTCTTCTCGCACGTGAACGACGCGGGCTTCTGGTTGGTCAAGGAATACTTCACACTCAGCGTCGGGCAGACGATCAAAACCTGGTCGATCATGGAGACCGTGCTTTCGGTGGTCGGCCTGGCCATGGTGCTGATCCTGGATGTCTTCGTCTAGGCGTCAGCGCGGCTGTTTCTGAACGACGATGTGTGCCACCGGAATCGGCATGGGTTGGGGCGCGGTGGACAGCAGGTCGATCAGCGCGGCCTCCAGGGCGTCGGCGAGCTGACGGCGTCGCCCCGGGGCGGCCGGGTCCAGCCCGTCAAGCAGGGAGTCGAACACCGCGGCCTTGGTGAAGCCGACCCAGCTCTTCGCGAAAGCCAATGCATCACGGTCATTCTGGTACTGAAGCCAGAAACGGTCCGGTTCGTCGGCGACCGTAAGGTGGGTGATCTGCAGTCGCTCGAAGCGCCCCGACGGGGCGAACGGCGACCGGAAGTCGGCAATACTCCGGCCCGCGATGGGCAGGTGCATTCGCCGCAGTTCGTCGGCGGTGACGAGCCGTTGGGCGTGTAAGTCGGCCAGCGCGTGCATGAGCCCGTCGAACAGTGGCTCGAGGCCCAGGCGCCCGTCGTCGTGCTGGCCCATCGTCGTGATCACCAGGCAGCCACCCGGACTCAACTCGCGGCCGCGGAATGCGATGAATTCGTGCCAGTCGTGCGCCGCTTGCCGGGCGCACGCGGCGCGCACCTGCGCGTCGCCGCTATAGGACGCCTGGACGTGATCGTGAATCTCGGCCGGCATGCGGCTGAGCCAGTGAATGGCCCATGCCGACCATCCCACGTGCACACTGTCCGACGGCAGAATCTGGCTGAGATACGACCGTCCCACCGCCGATGCGAACGTGGCCCGGTCGGCGCGCAGGTAGCTGAACGGGTCGTCGCGCAACGTCCGGAAAAGGGTGCTGAAATCGTTGTCGGGGATATCGGTGTGCGTCACCATGATGGGGTGCTCGGGCCGCACGCGTTTGCGCAGCGCGGCGATACCGGCGCCGATCGGGAGCAGGCCACCCAGGGCATTGCCGCAGCCGTACTCGGCGATCACCACCGGACGTGGTGCCGCCGGCAGCGGGACCACGGCCGCAGCCTGCTCGAAAAGCTTTGTCGCCGTGCGGAGTCCGGCGGTCTGCAGGCGCGAGCTCCCGAGCGGGTCGGGCTGCACCACCACACTGGACTCGGGCATGTCTCACGGTAGCGCCATGAGCTGTGTGGCGCGCTTCGAACGCGGGCCGGATCAGTGGCCGCTGCCCGATTGGCAGCTCAGCTGCCGCGGGCCACCCATTCGTCGTAGTTGACCAGCTCGCCGCCGATGGTGGTGGTGTCACCGTGCCCGGTGTAGACGACCGTGTCGCCGGGTAGTTTGCCGAGCTTCTCGGAGATCGACGCCAGGATGGTCGGGAAGTCCGAGTACGAACGGCCGGTCGCGCCCGGCCCGCCGTGGAACAGAGTGTCGCCGGAGATCACCGCGCCGAGCTCGGGGATATGCCAGCACACCGAGCCGGGGGAGTGCCCGGGCGTGTGGATCGCCTTGATCTGCAGGCCGCCGACGGTGAGCACCTGGTCGTCGCCCACGGTGTGAAAAGGGTTGTCCGGGTGGACAACCCGCCACAGCATCTCGTCGGCCGGGTGCAGCAACACCGGCGCGTCGAGCGCCGCGGACAGCTCCGGAGCGACGGTGATGTGATCGTTGTGGCCGTGGGTGCAGACCACCGCGACAACGTTGCGGCCGGCGACGGCATCGATGATGGGTGCGGCGGTGTGGGCGGCATCGAATACCACGACGTCGCCGGATGCACCGCCGTCGCCAACAATCCAAATGTTGTTGTCGACGTCCCAGGTGCCGCCGTCCAGGCTGAACGTGCCGCTGGTGACAACCCGCGCGATGGCAGTCACTTCAGGACCACCACCGAGCGAAGCACCTCGCCGCTGTGCATCTTGCCGAAGGCGTCCTCGATCTGGTCCAGCCCGATGCGTTCGCTGACGAACTTCTCCAGCGGCAGCCGGCCCTGCAGGTACAGGCTGATCAGGGTCGGGAAGTCGCGCTCGGGCAGGCAGTCGCCGTACCAGGACGACTTGAGGGCGCCGCCGCGGGAGAAGAAGTCCACCAGCGGCATTTCCAGGGTCATGTCGGGTGTCGGGACACCAACGAGGACAACGGTTCCCGCGAGGTCGCGGGCGTAGAACGCCTGCTTCCAGGTCTCGGGCCGGCCGACCGCGTCGATCACCACGTCGGCACCGAAGCCGTCGGTCAGGTCCACGATGGTCTCGACCGGGTCGAGGTCGCGGGCGTTGATGGTGTGGGTGGCGCCGAACTCGCGGGCCCAGTGCAGCTTCTTGTTGTCGGTGTCGACGGCGATGATCCGCTTGGCGCCCACCAGCGCCGCGCCGGCGATGGCTGCGTCACCGACACCGCCGCAGCCGATGACCGCCACGGTGTCGTCGCGCGTGACGTTGCCGGTGTTGATGGCGGCGCCGATGCCGGCCATCACGCCGCAGCCCAGCAGGCCGGCGACGGCCGGGTCGGCTTCGGAATCGACCTTGGTGCACTGGCGCTCGTGCACGAGGGTTTTGTCGGCGAAGGCGCCGATGCCCAGTGCGGGGGTCAGTTCGGTGCCGTCGGTCAGCGTCATTTTCTGGGTGGCGTTGAACGTGTCGAAGCACAGGTGCGGCCGGCCGCGCTTGCAGGCCCGGCACTCGCCGCAGACGGCCCGCCAGTTGAGGATCACGAAATCGCCTGGGGCGACGTGGGTTACGCCGTCGCCGACCGACTCGACCGTGCCGGCGGCCTCGTGGCCCAGCAGGAACGGGTACTCGTCGTTGATGCCGCCCTCGCGGTAGGTGAGGTCGGTGTGGCACACGCCGCAGGCGATGATGTCGACCACGACCTCGCCCGGTCCGGGGTCGGGGATGACGATGTCGACCAACTCGATGGGCTGCTTCTTGGCCCGGGAAATCACACCACGCACTGTCTGACTCATGGCTATAACCTAATGCCTCGGAGCAGAGCCGGAATTGTGTCCATACAAATGTCTGATCGACGGCGTTTCGGCCGTCGCCCATCGGCAGCGTGACCTATGACAGTGTCGTGCATGTGACCGCACTCGAGCTGTTGGATTCCTGGCCGGTACCGCATGCCGCGGCCGCGGTGGTGTCGCCGGCGGGCCCGGTCGCCGCACACGGACCCGTCGACCGCGCGTTCCGGCTTGCTTCGGTGACCAAGCCGCTGGTGGCACGTGCCGCGCAGATCGCCGTCGAGGAGGGCGTCGTCGAACTGGACACCCCGGCCGGCCCACCTGGATCGACGGTGCGACACCTGCTGGCACACACCTCGGGGCTGGCGATGCAGACCCCCGACGTCATCGCCACACCGGGGAGCCGGCGCATCTACTCCAACGCCGGGTTCGCGGTGCTGGCGCAGGTGCTCGAACACGAGTCCGGCATCGAGTTCGGTCAGTACCTGCGTGAAGCGGTGTTCGAGCCGCTCGGCATGGCCGATTCCGACCTGCCGGGTGGGGCCGACACCGCCGGGTACGGCGCCTGGTCGACGGTGACCGACCTCGCCGCCTTCACCCGTGAGCTGCTGCGTCCGACTCTGGTCTCGACGCCCATGCACGCCGACGCGATCTCGGTGCAGTTCCCGGGGCTGGACGGGGTCCTGCCCGGGTTCGGCCCGCAGCGGCCCAACGACTGGGGTCTGGGTTTCGAGATTCGGGACGGCAAGAGCCCGCACTGGACGGCCGCGACCAATTCGGGGCGCACGTTCGGCCACTTCGGCCAATCGGGCACGTTCCTCTGGGTCGATCCGGAAGCGGATCTGGCGCTGGTCGTGCTGACCGACCGCGACTTCGGGGACTGGACGCATGCGGTGTGGCCGGACGTGTCGGCCGCGGTCCTGCGCGAGTTCCGTTCCTAGCGGCGGCCTTTGGCAGCCGGCTTAGTGGACGACGCCGATCATGCTGTCGATCCAGCCGCGGGCGAAAAATAGCAGGAACCCGACGGCCACCACCCACAGCAGCGGGCTGATCTCTTTGATGCGGCCCGACGCCGCGTGCAGCACCGCCCAGGCGATGAAGCCGACGCCGATGCCGTTGGCGATCGAGTAGGACAGCGGCATGACGGCCACCGTCAGCACGACGGGCAGGGCGACCGAGAAGTCGGAGAAATCGATCTCGCGCAGGACAGAGACCATCAGGGTGCCGACGATCACCAGCGCGGCCGCCGCGACCTCGGTGGGCACGATCTCCGTCAGCGGCGTCACGAACATTGCGGCCAAGAACAATCCACCGGTCACCAGGCTGGCCAGGCCGGTGCGGGCACCTTCGCCGATGCCGGTGCCCGATTCGATGAACACCGTGTTGGACGATGCCGACACCGCGCCGCCGACCACCGCGCCCGTGCCCTCGATCACCAGGGCGGACTGCAGCCGCGGGAAGTTGCCGTGTTCGTCGGCCAGGCCGGCCTGCCGGGACAGGCCGGTCATGGTGCCCATGGCGTCGAAGAAGTTGGTGAACAGCAGGGTGAACACCAGCATGAGTGCGGCGATCGCGCCGATCCGCCCGAAGCTGCCGAAGTCGACCTGGCCGATCAGCGACAGGTTGGGCACCGCGAACGGGGAGCCGGACAACGTCGGGACAGACAGGCTCCAGCCGCCGGGTTTTTGCGTTGCCGAGCCGAGGTGCCAGATGGCTTCAACTGCAGCGGCGACCACAGTTCCGCTGATGAGGCCGATCAGGATGCCGCCGCGCACCTTGCGGGCCACGAGGACGCCCGAGGTCAGCAGGGTGAACACGAAGACCAGAGTCGGGATGGCGCGAACCGAGCCGGTGCCGCCGGCGCCCAGACCCAGCGGAGGCGACGGATGGCCCGTCGACGCGACGAAGCCGGCGTCGACCAGACCGATGAACATGATGAACAACCCGATGCCGGCGGTGATGGCCAGTTTCAGCGGCATGGGTACGGCGTCGAAGATCATGCGCCGCAGGCCCGTGACCGCCATCGCGACGATGATGAGGCCTTCGATCACGACCAGCCCCATGGCCTCCGGCCAGGTCAGGACACCCACCACAGAGCTGGCCAGGAACGAGTTGATGCCCAGGCCGGCGGCGAACGCGAAGGGTAGGCGGGCCACGACGCTGAAAAGGACGGTCATGGCGCCGGCTGCCAGTGACGTCACCGCGGAGACCTGGCTGAACGCGAGCTTGTGTCCGGCGATATCTGCCGTGCTCGACAGGATGATCGGGTTCAGCACGATGATGTACGCCATCGCGATGAAGGTCACCACTCCGCCGCGCAGTTCGGCGGCCACGGTCGAGCCGCGCGCGGAGATCTCGAAGAACCGGTCCAGGGCAGTCACCGTTAGAAGATAGATGCGAGCTGGTGCTCCGCGCGACGGCGGGTTTGTGCTCGATTCTGAGGCTGCCCTGAGAGATTGTGCGACAGACTAGCGCAACAGGTGTCTCACGGGGCACAATAGACACGCACTAAACAACTGCAACATTTCGGCATCACCAGGTCGTTGGGGAAGACGTCCCTCGTGGAGCTGAAGGAGCAGATGATGCGTGCGTCGAACCAACTCGCCGACGCGACGACGGGCGTGGTGTATATCCATGCCTCTCCCGCGGCGGTATGCCCGCACGTGGAGTGGGCACTTTCGTCGACCCTGTCGGCGCGGGCGAACCTCAAGTGGACGCCCCAACCCGCCATGCCCGGTCAGTTGCGTGCCATTACCAACTGGACGGGGCCCGTGGGCACCGGAGCCCAACTTGCCAGCGCCTTGCGCTCGTGGTCGGTGCTGCGCTTCGAGGTGACCGAGGACCCGAGTACCGGTGTCGACGGCCACCGCTGGTGCCACACCCCGACCCTGGGCCTGTGGAGCGGTTCGATGAGCGCCAACGGTGACACCATGGTCGGCGAGCAGCGCCTGCGCACCCTGATGGCTTCCGGCGCCGACACGCTCGCCGCCGAACTCGACACGGTGCTCGGCACCGCCTGGGACGAGGCTCTGGAGCCGTATCGTGGCGGCGGCGCCGAGGTCGGCGAGGTCAGCTGGCTGAACCGGGGCGTCGGCTAGAACTCCGCCGAGCCGGCTTAGGGGCCACCTCCCGCTTGCGGGGGCTCTATTGCACGCGTTGTCTTGATTCTCGGGCACGAGTTGGCCACTCGGCGTTCGGCACCACGTCAAGCGCAATGCCGGTTCGCCCTGATCCCGAACACGGGCTGGCGGGTGCGACCGTGATCGAAGTCGGCATCCCACGGCAGCACCCCGTGCGCGTCAGCCCAGACCAATTGGCGTGCCGAGTAGCCGTATCCCTGGATGGCGCTGGCCATTCCCATATGGGCCGGGGGACAGTCAACTTCGACGATCTCGACGAAGGGCGGACCCTCGGTTGCCAGGTGGACTCCCGGTGGAGGCACCCCATCGACTATCGCCCGCTCCGCGACGTGGTTGAGCAGTTGGGCTGCGGAGGCCGGTACCACGCCAGTGATGAGCAACTCGGGTAGTCCGAATCCGTGTAGCCCGATGGTGTAGGCGAACGATCTGAGACCGTCCTCCACGTATTGAATCGCCCATCCGCGGCGATCGATCTTGCCGCGGATGTAGGCAATCCAGTCGGCCACGGTGGCTTCCGGGTGGTCGCATTTCCAGCACATGGGTGCCCCCTGTCGTCGGTGGTCCCAGGATGCACCTGGGGTACGACACCGTTCGGGTCAGCTGATCCGGTAGTGCTCCACCTCGGGCTCGCCCAGCATCTTCGTCAGCGTCCCGCGGTCGAACGGCCACAGGTCGATGGTGCCGCCCTCGCTGAAGTACCAGGAATTGCAGCCGGTGTTCCACACCGTCGGCTCCATGGCTTCGACCGCCGCGGCATTGAATTCGTCGGTGGCCTGCTCGGTGACCTCGACCTCGTTGATCTCGCCGCGCTCGAACCGCTTGAGCCACTTGACGATGTACCGCGCGGTGAGTTCCGCGGTGTACTGCAGTGAGATGGACCCCGTGGGCGAGTTCGGGCCGAGCACGGTGAACAGATTCGGGAAGCCGGGGATCGCGGTCATCCGGTAGGCGCGAGGGCCTTTGACCCAGGCGTCGTCCAGGGTGACGCCGTCGCGGCCAACCACCTGCATCGGGCGCATGTAATTGTGCGCCTGAAAGCCGGTGGCCAGCACGGCGATATCGATCCTGTGATGTTCACCCGCTGTGGTGCGGATGCCCGTGGGGGTGAACTCGCCGATGCGATCGGTGACCAATTCGGCGTTGGGAGCCGTGATCGCCCGATAGTACGTTCCCGACAGCACTTGACGCTTGCACAGCGGCTGGTAATCCGGGGTGAGCTCGGCGCGCAGCTTCGGGTCGCGGATCTGGGCCCGCAGACTAAGCCTGGCGTACTGCTGCACCAGCTTGCGGCGCCACGTCGGCTTGGTCACGATGTCGACCAGGACGCTCGATCCCCAGAGTGGAATACGTTCGGCGACAACCTGATACAGCTTCGGCATGGCCTGCAGCAGCGCGGTGATGGCGCCCAGCTGCGGCAGCTTCATCGGTGCCCACAGCATCCACTGTGGTGACCGGGCGAAGTGCAGCAGCTTGCCGGCCGTGGGCTGCAGTGCCGAAACCACCTGCACCCCGGTGGATCCGGTGCCGATCACGGCGATGCGCTTGCCCTCGGTCTCGAGTTCGGGTTCCCACCGCGCGGTGTGCACCAGGGAGCCCTCGAAGGTGTCCATGCCCGGGATATCCGGGGTGAAGGGGTGGTGCAGTACGCCGGTGGCACAGATGACGAAATCCGCCGTCAGCGTTTCATCCGCGGTCGTGACGGTCCAGGTGTGGTGGTCCTGGTCGTAGTGCAACGCTGTGACTTCGGTGTTGAGCCGCAGGTGGTCGTCGAGCCCGAACCGCTCGACGACGTCGCGGTGATACTCCTGAATCTCCTTGCCGCCGGCCCAGATATGACTCCAGTCGGGCTTGGGTGCGAAGGCGAACTGGTAGATGTGCGACGGTACGTCACACGTCAGTCCGGGGTAACGGTTCCAGTGCCAGACCCCACCGACGTCCGAACCCTTCTCCAGGATGGTGAAGTTGGTGAACCCGGCTTGTTGGAAGGTGTAGGCCGAGGCGATGCCGGCCACGCCGGCGCCGATGATGACGATGCGCGGATCACGTTTGCTCATCAGGACTCCCAAGCTCGGCGCACCGTGTTCGGTGCGGTGGTCATGGCGGATTCGAAGGCAGCGCGCCGCCGGCTGCGCAGCATGAAGTTGGCACCCAGTCCGGCCAGATCGGCGGCGTCCGGCTGGATCACGACGACTTCGATGCCGCGGGCGCGCGCGGTGGCGATCTCGGCGTCCAGCACCGTGGACATCGGGCGGCGCAGGAGCCGGTGTTCGAGGATGCCGCCCAGACCCGGTGCACGAACGCCGCTTTCGGAGGCCATCGGGGTGATGACGTAGATGAGATCGGCATCGTCATGGCTGATGAGGTCGACCGACGCCGTGGAGGCGGCGCCGCCGTCGACGAACTTGCGACCGCTTATGGTGACCGGGGGCATCCAGCCGGGCACACCCCACGATGCCCGGAGTGCCTCGCCTGCAGTGGCTTTCGGTGCGCCGGGCGCGCCGAAGGCCACCCGCTCGCCGCGCTGGTAGTCGAAGGCCACCATGCGGGCTCCCGGGTGGTCCACCCAACCGGACTGGTTGGCGAATCCGGAGGCCAAGCGCTGCAACCAGTCTGCGTTGGCTCGGCCGGTCGGAGCGATACCGGTGACCGCGGCCAATCCGCTCTGGCTGCGCAACAGTGCGGGGTTCAGCAGTCGGGGTGATGGCAGTGGCGGCAGGCTGGGCGGCGTCGCCTCGATGTGCCGGCTCAGACGCTCGTCGGTGCTGGTGCCGCGGTGCATCGCCACCAGGTCGTCGACGGACGCGCCGCCACCGAGCATCGTGACGATCTCGGCGCCCGCCGAGGTGCCTTGCAACACATCGGCTTCTCGCGGGTCCCAACCCGTCTGCTCCTGCAGCGCGTGGAGGGCCGCGACGATCCACGCACCGCCGACGGTCCCGCCGCAGCCGATGACCAGCGCTCGTTTCACGCCTGCACCTCTGAATCCGGCTCCGCGGCATGCTCTTTCGATTGCCGCTCGATCCGCTCCAGGTAGGCCGACCGGCCGACGGGGTCCATGGCGTCGAGAGCCCGCCGATCGTCGACGATCGACCGCGCCGCACGTTGGACGAATTCCGGGACCAGCGCGTCGACCAATGCCCAGCCGTGCGCCACCCATTCGGGTACCGAGGTACGAGCGGCTTTGGTGCGCAACGTCTTCAACACCGCCTGGGCCACCTCTTCGGGGTCCACCGTCGGCATGCCGCCGCCGAGCTGCACGCCTGAGGAGAGTTCGGTGCGGACCGCTGACGGCAGCACCGCGCATACGGTGACGCCGGTCCCGGCGTATTCGGCCCGCGCCGCCAGCGAGGCGCCGACTGCGGCGAACTTGCTGGCGTTGTAGGTGACCATGCCCGGAACGGGGATCATGCCGGCCATCGACGCGACGTTCACCACGTGGCCGCTGCCGCGAGTGATCATGACGGGGATCACCGCCCGCATGCCGTTCAGCACCCCACGAACGTTGACGTCGAGGATCAGATCGGTCGTGGCCTCGGCTTCGGTCTCGAAAGCACCGAGCGGCATGACGCCGGCGTTGTTCACCAGGACGTCGATGTGGCCGGACTCCTCGAGCACCTGCGCGACGAACTGATCCCACGACTCGCGCCGGGTGACATCGAGCCGCGCGCTGCGACAGCGGGGGATCTTGCGGGCCGTCTGCTCGGCAATGTCGACGTCGACATCGCCGATCCAGACGTTGGCCCCGTGCTGTGAGAAGAGTTCGGCAGTCTTGGCGCCGATACCCCGGGCGCCTCCGGTGACGACGACGATCGCGCCGTCGAGTGGGATTGAGCGTCGTGCTAGCTGCATCGATAGCCTCGAATCTGCTGGTAGAAGCCTTGCTGGCTCATTCGAATACTCACGGTATCCGAATTCTCTCAGTAAAGCCAGTACTCCGGGTATCGCAAACCACTAATATCAACGCATGCCGCGATTGACCAGGGTGCAACGTCAGGAGCAGACGCGCGCCGAGATACTCACCGCGGCGAAGGCGCGGTTTCTCCAGCACGGATATGCGTCGACCAGCCTCGAGGACATCGCGGACGACGCCGGTTACAGCAAGGGCGCGGTGTATTCGAACTTCGGCAGCAAGCCGATCCTGTGCCGGGAGGTGCTCGAGGCCATCCACCGCGAGAAATTCTCCGAGATGTCCGAGCTGGCGATGTCGGATGCCGATGTGCCGAGCCGCGTCGAGGCGGTGAACGCCTGGCTGGAACGGACCGCCGGTGACGTCGGCTGGACGATGCTCGAACTCGAATTCGTGGTGCTGTCGCGAAACGATCCCGAGCTGGGGCAGATGATCACGGATCTGCGCAACGAAGCAGCCCAGATGGTCGTCGAGGTATTGCGTTCGCTGTCAGACGATCTGGGACTTGCCGAAGAACAATTGGTTGCGCTCGGCGTGATGGACAGCTTGGAAGACATCGGCAACCTGTTTCTCAGTGCCGGCATCGGACTGGGCATCCAACGCGCCATCGATCCGACTCTGCCGGCGCGGCCGGTCACCGGTGCCATCACCCGGTTGATGAATCTGCTTGCCCTCCTTGCGGCTACGCAAGACTGAACGTCAGAACCCTCGGCCTCGAGCTGCCGGGCCACCGGTCCCGAGCTACGGAACCAGGACCCGCAGTGCCCCCGGTGCCGCAGATACCGTCACCGGCAGCGGGCACATGAATTCGCCGTCGGCATAAGCATTTATCCCGGGACAGTCGATGGTGATGGTGCGCGCGCGGACCGTCTTGACCTCGTCGCGGTTGACGTGGGTGCCTTTGAACACGGTGGGGAACAACCGGATCAACTTCGTCCGGGACGCCGAGGCGGCCATCGTCACGTCCAGCAGTCCGTCGTGCCGATCGGCGCCCGGGCAGATCAGCATGCCGCCGCCGTAGCTTCGGGTGTTGCCGAACGCGGCGAACGTCAGCTGTGTTTCGTCCACCGGCCCGCCGTCGAAACTCACGCGGAAGGGCAGCAGGCGCAGCTGTGACAGCTCGGCGAGCATCGCCATGTTGTAGCGCATTCGCCCGCGCGGCCACGTCATCCGATTCGCGCGGTCGGTGACCAGTGAGTCGAAGCCGGCGGCCATCACCGTGCCGAACCACATGACGGTGCCGTCTGCGGCCTCGATGCGCCCGAGGTCGATGGTCTCGGTGCGTCCGGCGGCAACGATGTCGGCGGCCGCCTCCGGATCGTCCCGCGAAATGCCGAACTCGCGGGCATGGTCGTTGCCGGTACCGGCCGGGATGATCCCCAGCGGCACATCGGTCTGCGCAAGCGCCTGCAGCGCAAGGGAAATCATGCCGTCGCCGCCGGCGATCACCACCGCATCGGTGCCGTGCTCCAGCGCTTCGTCGAGCAAGCGGCGCGCGTGGGCAGCGTCGGAACCGATGAGCTCGACGACGTCGACGCCGCGGCGCTGCAGCCGCACCACGGCGCGTTGGGCCGCCGCGGAGCCCCGTCCCTGACCGGATGCCGGGTTGGTCAGGAGCGTGACTCGCCGGGGTGTGCTCATGGGATCAGCTTGCCCGGGTTGAGGATTCCGCCCGGATCGAGCACCTTCTTCACGGCGCGCAGGACCTCGACGCCCAGCTCGCCCACCTCGGCCGTCATCCACGGCTTGTGATCGGCGCCGACCGCGTGGTGGTGCGTGATGGTGGCACCGCAGCGCACCATCGCCTCGGACGCAGCGGTTTTCGCCGCCCGCCACTGCTCTATGGGGTTGCCACGCTGGCCTGCCACGACGGTGAAGTACAGCGAGGCGCCGGTGGGGTAGACGTGCGAGATGTGGCACATCACCAAAGCCGGTGTGCCGGTTTCCTGTAGCGACGTGGTCAGCGCCTCGGTGACGGCCGCCTTCAGCGCCGGCACGTTGGACCACGTCGTCGCGGTTTCCAGGGTCTCGCACAAGGCGCCGGCTGTCAGCAGCGAGTCACGCAGGTACGGCGCACCGAACCGGCCGTGCTGCCATGCGCGCGCCGGGGCCTCGCCGAGTGATGTGCCGCCCTGGGCGGCCAGCAGCGCACGGGTTTCGTCGTGACGGCTTTCGGTATGTGCGGCAGAGCCTTCGAACAGCGTGATCGCCAGGCAGCCACCGGTGATGGTCTGTTCGCCGATGCTCTCGGTGGTGGCCAGGTTGATGCCGGTCTCGACCTCGTCGGACAGCCGGATGACCGTCGGGCCGGTGCCGGTCTGCACGACCGCACGCAAAGCTGCTGCGCCCGTGGCGAAGTCGGGGAAGGACCAGGCCTCGTAGCGGGTGGTCTCGGGTACCGGATGCACGCGGACCCGGACCCGGGTGATCACGCCGAAGGTGCCCTCCGAACCGACGATCAGCTGGCGCAGGTCGGGACCGGCGGCCGATGCCGGGGCCCGGCCCAGGTCCAGCACGCCGGCCGGGGTGACGACGGTCAGGCCGCGCACCATGTCGTCGAACCGGCTGTAGCCGGCGGAGTTCTGCCCTGACGACCGCGTTGCGGCGAACCCGCCGATGGTGGCGAATTCGAAGCTCTGCGGGAAGTGTCCGAGGGAAAAGCCTTCCGCACCAAGGAGTTCCTCGGCCTGCGGGCCGGTGACGCCGGCCTCGAGCTCGGCTTCGCCGGACTCCTTGTCGAGGGAGACCAGCCGGTCCAGGCGGCGCAGGTCGAGCGACACAACGGCATTGAAGCCGTCACGGACCGGGTCGAGGCCGCCGACGACGCTGGTGCCGCCGCCGAACGGGACGACCGCGATACGGTGCTCGGTGCAGTACCGCAGAATCTGGGCGACCTCGTCGTCGGTGCCGGGCAACAGGACGGCGTCCGGCGCATCCTGCTCGCCGGTATCTTTGCGGCGCAACAGATCCAGTGTCGACTTGCCGCCCGCCCGCAGCAGGCGGTCGTGATCGTCGGTGCGGCAGAACTCATCGCCGACGATGCCGGCCAGTGCGGCCCGGTCGGCGTCGGTCAGGGTGGAGGGGCGCAACGTGACCTGATCGGCCTCGAGTTCGTCGGCCGGCGTGGCGTCGATGCCGAGGGCCGCGGTCAGCAGGCCGCGGATGCCGTCGGACAGGGGCTTGGCTGCAGCGGGGTCACCCCAGGCGTTCCACTTCATCGGCGGTTCGAGGTGGTCACGTGTTGCGCTCATGCGTTACAGTATTACATATGATGTCAATCAGTAACGATGAAGCTCGGGATTCCATGGATGCCCGAATCATCGACGCTGCGGCCGATTGCGTGATCGCCTTCGGGGTGGATCGGGTGACGTTGGCCGAGATCGCGCGGCGGGCCGGGGTCAGCCGGCCGACGGTCTACCGGCGCTGGCCCGACACCCAGGCGATCCTTGCGACGCTGCTGACGGCACGAATCACCAACTCGCTCAACGAAGTCACCGTCAGCGGCACTGACCGCGAGGCGATTGTCAAGCGGATGGTCGGGATGGCGGAGCGGCTGCGCGACGACGAGGTCATCATGTCCGTGCTGAGCAGCGCGCCTGCTCTGGCGATGGTCTACATCGCCCAGCGAATGGGTACCAGCCAGCAGATTCTGCTGGAAGTGCTCGCCGGTGCACTGGCCACAGCGCAAGCCGATGGCAGCGTCCGCCCTGGTGACCCCAAGCAACTCGCCGCCATGTGCCTGCTGATCGTCCAGTCGGCCATCCAGTCCGCGCAGATGGTCGCGCCCGTCCTCGACGTCGCCGCGCTGGACATCGAACTCGCTCACTCGCTGAACGGATACCTGAAGCCATGAACAGCACCCCTGATACGGCCCGCCGCAGTGCTCCTGATGCGGCCCGCCGCAGTGCTCCTGATGCGGCCCGCCGCAGTGCCCTCACCGCGGCCCGCCGGACCACGGAACTGACGGCCTTGGCCGACGGCGACGCGGTCGACATCGTCGTCATCGGCGGCGGTATCACCGGGGTGGGTATCGCCCTGGACGCCGCCAGCCGCGGGCTGTCGACCGTCCTGGTGGAGAAACACGACCTGGCCTTCGGGACGAGCCGGTGGAGTTCGAAACTCGTGCACGGCGGTCTGCGCTACCTGGCCACCGGCAACGTCGGCATCGCCCGGCGCAGCGCCATCGAACGCGGCATCCTGATGAGTCGCAACGCCCCGCATCTCGTCCACGCCATGCCGCAGCTGGTGCCGCTGCTACCCGAGATGAACCGGGCCTCAAGGGCTTTGGTGCGCACCGGTTTCATCGCGGGCGACGGCCTGCGCCGGCTGGCCGGCACCTCGGCATCGGTCCTCCCGTGTTCGGGCCGCGTCAGCGCCGCCCGGGCCGCCGAATTGGTGCCCGCCGTCCGGCGCGGCGGACTAGACGGTGCGTTGCTCGCCTACGACGGTCAGCTGATCGATGATGCCCGTCTGGTCACCGCCGTGGCGCGGACCGCGGCCCAGCACGGCGCCCGCATCCTCACCCGCGTGGCCGCGTCCGACGCCACCGGCACCTCGGTTCGGCTGACCGATCAATTCACCGGGGAGTCCTTCGACCTGACAGCTCGTGCGGTGATCAACGCCGCCGGCGTGTGGGCCGGCGAGCTCGACGGCGCGATCAAGCTGCGGCCCAGCCGGGGCACCCACCTGGTGTTCGACGCCGCGGCGTTCGGCAATCCGACTGCGGCCCTGACGGTTCCGATCCCTGGCGCGCTCAACCGGTTCATCTTCGCCATGCCCGAACAGCTCGGCCGCGTCTACCTCGGCCTCACCGACGAGGACGCACCCGGCCCTATTCCCGATGTGCCGCAACCGACTCCGGCGGAGGTCAAGTTCCTGCTGGACACCGTGAACACCGCATTGGCCACGACGCTCGGTCCCGACGACGTGCGCGGGGCCTACGCCGGGCTGCGCCCGCTGATCGATACCGGCGAAGGCAGCACCGCCGACGTGTCCCGCGATCACGCGGTGGTCGAATCGGACAACGGCGTGCTCAGCGTCATCGGCGGCAAGCTCACCGAATACCGGTACATGGCAGAGGATGTGCTGAATCGAGCGGTGGCGCAACGGGGTCTGGCGGCGGGGGAGTGCCGCACCCGAAACCTGCCGCTGGTCGGGGCTCCGGAGAACCCGGTATCGGCCGACCAGGTTGCGGCATTGCCGGAGTCGTTGGTGGCGCGCTACGGTGCGGAGGCGTCGAACGTGTTCGCCGCTGCCACGTGTGACCGTCCCGCCGAACCGGTGGCCGACGGAATCGACGTCACCCGAGCGGAATTCGAATACGCCGTGACCCACGAAGGTGCGCTCACCGCCGACGACATCCTGGATCGTCGCACGCGGATCGGATTGGTGGCAGCAGACCGCGAGCGCGCCGCGGCCGTCGCGGCGGAGCTCATTTAGCCGCGGGCAACCAGCAGGTCGCGGATGGCCGAGTGGGTGTGCCGCTGCCATAGCGCTTGCGCGGGCACCAACAGCGAAGGAAGTAGATCGAGGACGACCACCCGGCCGTCCAGCATCCGGCCGGCGGGGTGGGTCACGAACGCTGCTGACCCGGTGGTCAACGGGGCCACCACGGTGGCCGCACCCTGCACTCGGCTGACGACGTAGTCCGGTTCGAAACCCGCACGCCGGCAGGCTCCCAGTAAGAGGTCGCTGTAGTACGACGATCCGGGCGGCGCCCACAGGGTGATCAGTTCGCCGGCCAGATCGGCGATATCGACGACGGGCTGCTGAGCCAAGCGGTGATCGGTACGCACGGCGACTCGAACCGGGTGATAGCCGATGACAGCGGTCGCGAGTTCATCACTGGAACCACGCCACGGCGTAGTGCGAGCTGTATCGATCCGTCGAGGATTGCGGGTGATAGCTGATCGGGAAACATCTGGCGGAAGGTGAACGACTGGCCGGGAAAGGCATCGATCGCCGGCTCCAGTAATTCGTAGACCTCGACGCTGCTCAGCGCCGGTGTATGGCCGACGACGTAGGCCTTGCTTGTGGCGGTTGCGGTTCGCTGCACGTGGTCGGCGACGGTATGTGCGGCCGCGAGCAGGGCCGGCCCTCTTGACGCAGTTGCGCGCCCGCCGTCGTCATCGTGATCCTGCGACCGTCACGTTTGAAAGCGTTACGCCCAGCTCCTTTTCGAGCTGGCGGATGGAACTGCTCAGGGCCTGCTGACTGAGATGCAGCTGATCCGCGGCGCGGGTGAATCCGCCGGCATCGGCAACCGCGAGAAAGTGCTGCAGCCGGCGCAGGTCGGGGTACGGCCTGGTCATGCGTCCACCCTATCCACAAGTATTGCTTGTGGATAGAGAGAAAATTTGCGTTTCTACTTGTGTCTCACCGCGGCTAGCGTGGACGTCATGAGCAATCTCGAGGGGAAGTCAGCAATCGTCGCCGCCGGAGCCAAGAACCTGGGCGGCCTGATCAGCACCACGCTCGGCGCGCGGGGCGTCAACGTCGCGGTGCACTACAACAGCGCGGCCACCGAGGCCGACGCCGACCGGACCATCGCGGCGATCGAGTCCTCCGGTGCCAAGGCCATCAAGGTTCAGGGCGACCTGACCGTACCGGGCCACGTGGACAAGCTGTTCGATGCGGCAGTCGGAGCTTTCGGCGGCGTGGACATCGCCATCAACACCGTTGGCAAGGTGCTACGCAAGCCGATCGTGGAAACCACTGAGGCCGAATATGATTCGATGTTCGACATCAACGCCAAGGCGGCGTACTTCTTCCTGCAGCAGGCTGGGCGCCGGCTCAACGACGGCGGGTCGGTGATCTCCATCGTGACCTCTCTGCTCGCCGCGTTCACCGACGGGTACAGCACCTACGCCGGGGCGAAGAGCCCCGTCGAGCACTTCACGCGGGCTGCGGCCAAGGAGTTCGCAGCACGGGGGATCAGCGTCAACAACGTCGGCCCCGGGCCCATGGACACGCCGTTCTTCTACGGTCAGGAAACCCCCGAGCGGGTGGTGTTTCACAAGTCGCAGGCCATGGGGAACCGGCTGACCCTCATCGAGGACATCGTCCCGCTGGTGGTGTTCCTCGCCGACGAGGGCCATTGGGTGACCGGCCAGACCATCTTCGCCAACGGCGGCTACACCACGCGGTAGCGGAGAACTCAGCGGCGCCAGAACAGGTGGTGGACGACGCCGCTGGGACTGGGCACCACGTCGCAGTGGTAGCGGTCGAGCAGCTCGTCGGGGGACTCCCACAGTCGTGAGCCCTCGCCGAGCGTCACGCTGGGCGAGACCGCCACGTGCATGGTGTCGATGAGGCCGGCGTCGAGGAATGCCCGGACGGTCTTGGCGCCGCCGCCGATGCGAATGTCCTTGCCCTGCGCGGCTTCTCGGGCCTGCGCCAGCACCTCGGCCGGAGCGGCGTCGACGAAATGAAATGTGGTGTCGGACAAGGTGAACGACGGCCGCAGGTGGTGCGTCATCACGAAGACCGGGGTGTGGAAGGGCGGGTTGTCGCCCCACCAGCCCTGCCAGTCGAGGCGGGCCGGCCCGCGATACGGGCTGAACTTGTTGGCGCCCATGATCTCTGCGCCGATGTTGTTGGCGAAATCGCGCACCAGGTAGTCGTCGAGACCGCGGCTGCCGCCCGGATCGGTGCGGTTGGGCCAGCTGGCGGTGGCGCCGGCCCACGAGCCGACCATCACCGCCGGATCGGCGTGGCCGAACGGCCGCTCGAAGCTCTGGCCCGCCCCGGCGCCGAAGCCGTCGGCTGACACGCAGAAGTTCTGTACTTTCACCAGCTGGGTCACGGTTGCTCTCCTCTGTTGGGTTCAGAGGATAGACCCGCAGCGCCGTCGAAACTCATCGCCCGGCGAGTGCAAATGGTCCCCGACACGCTGTGGTGTCGGGGACCATCTGCGTCTGGTCGCGGGGGATTACAGCGCGATGTTCTTGTGGCGACCGCGGCGGGCCGGGGCCTCGGCGAGGGCCTGGGTGATCTTCGACCGGGTGTGGGCCGGGTCGATCTTCTCGTCGACCACGCCGATCTCGATGGCCGAGTCGACACCACCTGCGATGCGCTCGTGCTCAAGGGCCAGCTCTTCATGCAGGGCCTCGCGCTCGGCAGCGTCCTCGACAGCGGCCAGCTTGCGCTTGTGCAGGATGCCGACGGCGGCCTTGGCGCCCATGACGGCGACCTCGGCGTCCGGCCAGGCGAACACCTTCGACGCGCCGAGCGAGCGCGAGTTCATGGCGATGTACGCACCGCCGTAGATCTTGCGGGTCACCAGCGTGACGCGGGGGACCTCGGCTTCACCGAACGCGTGCAGCAGCTTGGCGCCGCGACGCACCACGCCGCCCCATTCCTGGTCGACACCGGGCAGGTAGCCGGGCACGTCGACCAGGACGACCAGCGGGATGCCGAAGGCGTCGCACAGGCGCACGAAACGTGCTGCCTTCTCGGCGCTTTCGGAGTTCAGGCAGCCGCCCAGACGCAGCGGGTTGTTGGCGATGATGCCGACAGAGCGACCGGCGAGACGGCCCAGGCCGACCACGATGGACGGCGCCCACTTGGCTTGGAACTCTTCGAACGGGACGCCCGCGTCGAGCAGAGCCTCGACGATCGGGTGCACGTCATAGGCCCGCCGCGCCGACTCGGGCATGAGGGCGCGGATGTCGGTGTCGCCGGCCTCGGCTTTGGTGCGGTCGAAATGACCCTGCTGGCAGAACAATCCGACCAGGCGACGGCCGCGCTCGTAGCAGTCGAGTTCGTCGTCGGCGACGATGTGGCACACGCCGGACTTCTTGTGGTGGGTGTCGGGGCCACCGAGCGAGACCATGTCGACATCCTCACCGGTGACGCTGCGGACGACGTCCGGGCCCGTGACGAAGACGCGGCCCTCGGGGGCCATGACGATGACGTCGGTCAGCGCGGGGCCGTAGGCGGCACCACCGGCGGCGAAGCCGACGACCAGCGAGATCTGGGGGATGTAGCCCGAGGCCCGGATCATGGCCTCGAAGACCTGGCCGACGGCGTGCAGCGCACGCACGCCCTCTGCCAGGCGGGCGCCACCGGAGTGCCAGATGCCCACGATGGGGGCCTGCTCGTCGATCGCGGTGTCGTAGGCGCGGACGATGTGCGCACAACCGTCGACGCCCATGGCGCCACCCATGACGGTGCCGTCGGTGGCGAACGCGATGGTGTGCACGCCGTTGACGGTGCCGGCGGCGGCCAGCACGCCCGATTTGTCGCGCTCGTGCAGCGGCTTGACGCTGCCCGGGTCGAAGAAGGTCTGCAGGCGCAGCAGCGGGTCGCGGGGATCAAGTGATTCGGCGGCCGTCGCCTCGGGTGCCAGGGTCGTCATTTTCTAATCTCCTTGATGTCGCATCCGGGGGACTGCGCTGGATGTTTTTTTGGGGTTGCTCAGTACCGGCCGAAGGCGAGTGCGACGTTGTGACCGCCGAACCCGAACGAGTTGTTGATGGCGTACTTGTAGTCGCCCTGTCGCGGAGCCTTGGAGACCACATCCAGATCGATCTCCGGATCCAGGTTCTCCAGGTTCAGTGTGGGCGGAACCACGCCGTCGCGCAGTGCGAGCACGGTGAGGATGGACTCCACCGCGCCGACCGCACCTACCGAGTGGCCGAGCGCCGACTTGGGGGCGTACACCGCGGGCCGGTGGCCCTTCATGGCGTTGTTGATGGCCACGCCCTCGGCGACATCACCGACACTGGTGCCGGTGGCGTGGGCGTTGACGTGGTCGATGTCAGTGGGAACGAGCCCTGCCAGTTGTATGGCCCGGGTCATCGCGTAGCCGGCCTGCTCACCGTTGGGGTCGGGCGCCACGATGTGGTAGCCGTCCGAGGTCACGCTGGCGCCCATCAGCCGGGCCAGGATGTTGGCGCCGCGGGCCTTGGCGTGTTCCTCGGTCTCCAGCACCAGCATGGCGCCGCCCTCGCCGAACACGAAGCCGTTGCGGTCGCGGTCGAACGGGCGGCACGCGCCGGCCGGATTGTCGTTGGTATTGGACAGCACGATGCGCATCTGGGCGAACCCGGCGATCGGTACTGCCTCGATCTTGGTTTCCACGCCGCCGCAGATGGCGACGTCGGCCTCGCCCAGCACCAGCTGGCGCCAGGCGTTGGCGATGGCCTCTGAGCCGGAGGCACAGGCCGAGATCAGGGTGGTCACCCCGGCCTTGGCCTTGCGGTCCAGCCCGACGGCAGCCGCCGCACCGTTGGGCATGAACATCTGCACGACCAGCGGAGAGACGGCGCGCAGACCGCGTTCGCGCATGCCGTCGTAGGCGAAGACGAGCTCCTCGGCCGAGCCGATACCAGTGCCGATCGACACCATGAGTCGCCGGGGATCAACGTCCGGCGAGCCTGCGTTTTCCCAGACTCGCCGGCCGATGACCGTCGACATTTTCTGCAGATATGACAGGCGACGCAGCTCTACGCGCGTCAGTTCACTTTCGAAATCCTCGTGTAGATGGCCGCCGATGCGGACTGGCAGGTCGTACTGCTCGATGAACGGATCATCGAGCAGACGGATCCCACTTTCACCGTCGAGGAGTTTCTGCCATGTGGTTTCAGCATCCGTTGCCAGCGAGGTCGTCATGGCCACACCAGTGACGACCACGTTGGGGAGACCATTCCCCGTGGACAACTTGTTTGCGGTTACCCCTGCCATTACTACTCCGATGTCCCTTCGACTTAATAACGCCCAAAGGCCAGGGCGACATTGTGTCCACCGAACCCGAACGAGTTGTTGATGGCGTACTTGAAGTCGCCATAACGAGGCTCGCCCGCAACCACATCGAGATCGATGTCAGGGTCCGGTGTTTCGTAGTTCAGCGTCGGCGGGATCACGCCGTCGCGCAACGCGAGCACCGTCAACACAGACTCCAGCGCACCGACCGCACCAATGGAGTGGCCGAGCGCCGACTTCGGTGCGTACACCGCGGCGTTCTGACATCCGGCAACCCGGATGGCATTGGCCTCGGCGGTGTCACCGATCGGAGTCGCCGTGCCGTGGGCATTGACGTGGTCAATGTCCTTGGCGTCCAGTCCGGCGGTCTCCAGTGCACGCTTCATCGCGGCACCGGCCCGCAAGCCGTTGTCGGCCGGAGCCACCATGTGGAACGCGTCCGAGGTGATGCCGGCGCCCATCAGCCGGGCCAGCGGCTTGGCGCCACGGGCCAGGGCGTGCTCTTCGGTCTCGATGATCATCAACGCGCCGGCCTCGCCGAACACGAAGCCGTCCCGATCCTTGTCGAACGGCCGGGAAGCGCGCTCGGGCTCGTCGTTGCGGGTCGACATGGCGCGCATCATCGAGAACGCCGCGATGGGCAGTGCCTCGATGGTGCCTTCCACACCGCCGACGACGGCGAAGTCCGCGTCCCCCATGACGATCTGACGCCAGCCGTGGGCGATGGCCTCAGAACCCGACGAACATGCCGACACCGGGTGATGACCCGGCGCGGGCGCCCAGCTCCAAGCCGGCGACCGCGGCCGCACCGTTGGGCATGATCATCTGAACGGCGAGCGGGCTGACCTTGCGGATGCCGCCCTCGTTCATCGCGTCGTAGGTTTCGACGATCTTCTCGCCGCCACCAAGACCCGTGCCGATCACGACCGAGAAACGATCGGGATCGACCTCGGGCACGCCCGCGTTCTGCCACAGCCGCCGCGCCAGCACGAGCGACAGGCGCTGCACGTAGGAATTGCGGCGCAGCTCGACACGGGTCAGCTGGCTCTCGATGTCATCGACCAAGTGGCCACCGATACGCACCGGAAGGTCCCACTTGGTGACGAAGTCGTCGGTCAACTCACGGATGCCGCTTTCGCCTGCCAGGAGACCCTTCCACGTGCTCTCGACATCAGCAGCGAGCGCCGTGGTTGCCTCCACGGCGGTCACCACAACGTTCGGGAAGCCTCCGTTAGCAGTGGAAGGCCTGGTCACTTGCTGAACTTATCGCGCAGCGCGGCAGCAGCCTCGGGGTTCTCTTCCTCGAGCTTCTGGATGTAGGCGACGACGTCACCAACGGTGCGCAGGCCGGCCAGGTCCTCGTCCGGGATCTTCACGCCGTACTTGTCCTCGGTCTGAACGGCGATCTCAACCATCGACAGCGAGTCGATGTCCAGGTCGTCGACGAAGGACTTCTCCGGGGTGACCTCAGACGGCTCGATGCCGGTGACCTCTTCGATGATCTCGGCGAGGCCGGCGATGATTTCTTCCTGGTTGGCAGCCACGGTGGCTCCTTCTTTTTGTTGTGTCGGCACACCGGATTTGGTGTGCCGGGTTGGTTGTTCGGCAAACAGCCCTGTCAGAACTCGGTGAGTCCGTCCAGGTCTGCGGGGGTCTTGATGGCGTAAGTCGGCACGCCCTTGACTTCACGCTTGGCGATACCGGTGAGGGTGCCGGCCGGCGGGAACTCGATGATGCCGGTCACTTCCTGACCGGCAAAGCGCTCGCGCAAGGTGGCCGAGCACAGGTCCCAGCGCACCGGGCGGGTCATCTGGGCGACCAGCTTGGTCATGGCGTCCGCGGCGTCGGCGACTGGCTGGCCGTCGGCGTTGGACAGCAGGGTGGTGGTCGGCTCGCTGGGGATCACGGTCGCCGCGGCAGCCGCGTACGGCTCCTGCGCCGAGCCCATGTAGTGCGTGTGGAAGGCACCGGCGGTGGCCAGCACTCGGACGCGGGCCTTGGCCGGCGGATCCTCGGCCAGCTTCTCCAGCGCCGCGACGGCGCCGGCGGCAACGATCTGGCCCGCCGCGTTGCGGTTGGCCGGGACCAGTTCCAGGGCTTCGAGACGGGCCAATACCTCGGCTTCGTCGCCACCGAGCACCGCGGCCATACCGGTGGGCTCCAGCGCGCAGGCCTTGGCCATCTCGGCGCCGCGGGTGGCGGCGAGCTTGATGGCCTCGTCGGCGGAGATGACGCCGGCGATGGCGTAGGCGGCGATCTCACCCACCGAGTGGCCGGCCACGATGAGCTGCGCATTGGTCAGCAGCCCAGTCTTTCCCCCGTCGCTGCGCTCGCCCAGACGCTTGGTCAGTTCTTCGTGTGCAAGCAGCGTGGCCGCGACGACCAGCGGCTGGGTCACCGCGGTGTCGGTGATCTCCTCGGCGGTAGCGGTGGTGCCGAGCTGGGCCAGATCGAGGCCGCTGATCTCCGACCAGGCGGCCAGACGGTCGGCGGCGCCGGACAGCTCCAACCAAGGGGTGAGCATCCCAGGCGTCTGAGATCCCTGCCCGGGGGCAAGCAGCGCAAGCACAGGTGTTTGGGGCACGGATTAAGAAAACACTGTGAAGCGGGATTTATGCCGTGTAAGAGATTATGAACCTCGTCTTAAAGTTTTGTGGAATGTCTACAAAAACGCACGTTATGCAACGTTGCCGAGACCTCGCTGCGATGTGGATCACTCTGCCGACGCGCTGGTTACCGCTGGGTAGGCCACATCCATACGCCCTGATCAGGTGGTTTGTGGATTGGGTTGAGGCGCCTGACGGTGCAGTCGACCGACCGTCGACGCCACGCGGAGCACATACGCATCCCTGGGCACCATCGGATCGCGGCCGGTGAAGTCGGCGATGCGGCGGAGTCGGTAGCGGACGGTGTTTGGATGAACGAACAATTTGCGGGCGCACGCTTCTGGCGGCGCCG
Source organism: Mycolicibacterium aubagnense (assembly GCF_010730955.1). Taxonomy (NCBI): domain Bacteria; kingdom Bacillati; phylum Actinomycetota; class Actinomycetes; order Mycobacteriales; family Mycobacteriaceae; genus Mycobacterium; species Mycolicibacterium aubagnense. Next base: position 5,249,417 of record NZ_AP022577.1, read on the forward strand.
CCGGCATCGATGTCGGCAACGAGCGTTTCAGAAAGCGCCGGGCCCGCGTCTGCCAGCGGTCGGACCACCTCTAACTCCAGGGCGGCGACGGCCGAGCGGTCGCCCAGCAGTGCACGTTCGGGTAGTAGCTCGCGGGCCGGGACGGGGCGTGGCGCTCCGGTCCAACCGCTCACCGCATTCATTCCTGCGATGGCTTCGGTGGCGCTGTAGTGCGCGGCCGCCAGCGTCGCGGCAATCGGCCCGATCACCACCGGGCCGTCGGCGAACACGGCCATCAACTCGCCCAGGAATCGGTCGGTGGGGGCGATGGGGCCGGACACGATGGCGACGAGCCAGGTGCCGTGCACGTCGGACAGCGCGACGCGGCCGTGGCGGGTGGCGACGTCATGCACGTCCTCGCTGGCCAGATCGGCGCGGTCGGGCCGAGGGAACCCGACCACGACGGTCGCGGGGGCAGTTGCGTCCCAGTTCAGCGCCGCGGCCTGCGACTGCAGGCTGGTGCCTACGTCGCCGCGCACCACGGCGTCGACGACGTTGGCCTCCATTCGGGTGTCCCAGGCGCCGCGGGCCTCGGCCTGGTCGGCATAGGCGCTGGCCGCCGCGAAGGCCAGGTCGCGGCTATACCGCAGGATGCCTGCGGTCAGTGCAGTCAGCTGCTCTTCGGTGCGGGCCAGGAGCGGCACGACTTCCTCGAAGAACTCCATCGTGGTCCGCACCATCTCCACCGACTGTCGCAGTGCGATCCGGCGCCGCAGGTCCTGGGGCACGACCTCGAAGGCCTCTGCGGTGTAGCTGACGTCGCTGTTCGGGTCCCGCATCCACTCGACGAAGTTGACCACGGCCGTCTGCACCACCAGGTGGACGCTGGCCCGCTGGGACGCTTCGAGCTCGGCGAAGAACGGCAGGCGCTCCTCCAACGCGTGCACCGCCTGGGTGGCCAACGTGCCGGAGTATTGCTTGAGGCGTCGCAGCACGGTCTCTGGCACGTTCTCCAGCACCTCGAGGGTGGTTTTGGGTGGAACGAACCGCTTATCAGTCACCTTGTCAGGCACCACTAAAAGCTACGCCTGATTTCTGGCGATTTCTGCCAACGAGCTACGCCGAGATGACGGTTTCTGACGTACATCGGGTGATTTTCGTCAGAAACCGTCCTGTCGGCGCATGTGGGGCGCCGGATATCGGGCTAAGCGCTGCCGGTGTCCGCGTACGAGACCTCGGCCGCCGCGACGTCGTCGATCCGGTACTGCTTGGCCGCCGCGACGGCCACCGACGGGTCGATCTCGCCGTCACGAGCCAGCGCCTCCAGCACCGCGACCACCACCGACTCGGCGTCGGTGTTGAAGTAGCGACGGGCCGCCGGGCGGGTGTCGGAGAAGCCGAACCCGTCGGTGCCAAGCGTCACGTAGGTGTTCGGCACCCACGGCCGGATTTGCTCGGGCACCGCGCGCATCCAGTCCGACACCGCGACCACGGGGCCCGCTGTGTTCGCGAGCTTGGCGGTCACGTACGGCACCGGTGCCTGCTGGTCCGGGTGCCGCAACGCGTGCCGGTCGATGGCCACGCCGTCGCGATTCAGCTCGCCCCAGCTGGTCACCGACCACACGTCGGCCGCGACGTCCCAGTCCGCGGACAGCATGTCCGCGGCCCGCAGCGCCGGGCATCGCGACACCCGAAGCCAGGATCTGCGCGGTGCTCGAGCGCTTGTCCGTCGCGGCGCGGTAGCGATACATGCCGCGCAGCACGCCTTCGGGATCGAAGTTCTCGGCTCGGCCGGCTGCACGTACGGCTCGTTGTAGATGGTGATGTAGAAGTAGATGTTCTCCGGGTTCTCGCCGAACATGCGGGCCAGACCGCTCTCGATGATGTACGCGATCTCGTACGCGAACGCCGGGTCGTATGCCACCACCGCGGGGTTGGTCGAGGCCAGCAGCAGCGAGTGGCCGTCCGCGTGCTGCAGGCCCTCGCCGGTGAGCGTCGTGCGCCCGGCCGTGGCGCCCAGCACGAAGCCGCGCCCCATCTGGTCGGCCGCCGCCCAGAACCCGTCGCCGGTGCGCTGGAACCCGAACATCGAATAGAAGATGTAGATCGGGATCATCGGCAGGTCGTGCGTGGCGTACGACGTCGACACCGCGGTGAACGACGCCGTCGACCCCGCCTCGTTGATGCCCTCGTGCAGGATCTGGCCGACTTCACTCTCCTTGTACGCCAACATCAAATCGGCGTCCACGGCGGTGTAAAGCTGGCCGTTGCGGTTGTAGATCTTGAGGCTCGGGAACCACGAGTCCATCCCGAACGTGCGGGCCTCGTCGGGAATGATCGGCACGATGCGCGGTCCGATGTTCTTGTCCCGCAACAGTTCTTTGAAGGTCCGTACCGTCGCCATGGTGGTGGCCACAGCCTGGTTGCCCGAACCCTTCTTGAGCGACTTGTAGACGTCGCGGCCCGGCAGCGGCAGCGGCTTGGACTTGGTGCGCCGCTCCGGCAGGAAGCCGCCGAGCGCCCGGCGCCGGTCGAGCATGTACCGGATTTCCGGCGACTCGGAGCCCGGGTGGTAGTACGGCGGCAGGTACGGGTTCTCCTCGAGCTGGGCGTCGGTGATCGGCACCCGGGTGGCGTCGCGGAACTTCTTGAGGTCGTCGAGCGCCAGCTTCTTCATCTGGTGCGTCGCGTTGCGGCCCTCGAAGTGGCTGCCCAGGGTGTAGCCCTTGATGGTCTTGGCCAAAATGATCGTCGGCTGGCCCTTGTGCTCCAAGGCCGCGCGGTAGGCGGCGTACAGCTTGCGGTAGTCGTGGCCGCCGCGCTTGAGGTTCCAGATCTCCTGGTCGGTCATCGATTCGACCAGGGCCTTGCGCGGGTCGCGGCCGAAGAAGTGGTCGCGGACGTACGCGCCGTCGTTGGCCTTGTAGGTCTGGTAATCACCGTCTGGCGTGACGTTCATCAGGTTGACCAGGGCGCCGTCCTTGTCGGCGTGTAGCAGGGCGTCCCATTCGCGGCCCCACACCACCTTGATGACGTTCCAGCCGGCACCGCGGAAGAACGACTCCAGCTCCTGGATGATCTTGCCGTTACCGCGGACCGGGCCGTCGAGGCGCTGCAGGTTGCAGTTGACCACGAACGTCAGGTTGTCCAGCGCCTCGTTGGCGGCGACCTGGATCAGGCCGCGGCTCGGCTCGTCCATCTCGCCGTCGCCGAGGAAGGCCCACACATGCTGATCGCTGGTGTCCTTGAGGCCGCGGTCGTGCAGGTAGTGGTTGAAGCGCGCCTGGTAGATGGCGTTCATGGGCCCCAAACCCATTGACACCGTGGGGAATTCCCAGAAGTCGGGCATCAGTCGCGGGTGCGGGTACGACGGCAGGCCGCCGCCCAGCCCGGCATGCGAGTGCTCTGGCGGAAGCCGTCCAAGCGGTGTTCGTCGATCCGGCCCTCGAGGAAGGCGCGGGCGTAGATGCCGGGGGAGGCGTGGCCCTGGATGAAGATCTGGTCGCCGCCGCCGGGGTGGTTCTTGCCGCGGAAGAAGTGGTTGAACCCGACCTCGTACAGCGAGGCGGAGGACGCATAGGTCGAAATATGGCCGCCCACACCGACTCCCGGCCGCTGCGCGCGGTGCACCATGATGGCGGCGTTCCAGCGGATCCAGCGGCGGAAGCGGCGCTCCACCTCTTCGTCACCGGGGAACCACGGCTCCAGGTCGGTGGGGATGGTGTTGACGTAGTCGGTGGATGTCAATGCGGGAATCGACACGCGCATCTCGCGCGAGCGCTCCAACAGCCGCAGCATCAGGTAGCGGGCGCGCGCGGGCCCCGACCGTGCCAGCAGGTCGTCGAACGATTCCAGCCACTCGGCGGTCTCGTCAGGGTCGATGTCGGGTAGGTACGACGCGACGCCATCACGGATCACCCGGACCCGGTCGGGTTCGGCTGAGGTACTGGAGTTTTGAGCCAGGTCTTGGCGCACGAACTCAGTGGTCAACTGCCACTCCTTGGTATTCGATTTTGGGGATGCTTTTGGCACTACCCATCGTCCCCCCATCGTTCCGCAGATTAGGCGTTGGGGTGGGCTACCGGCGAGTACGCGTTCGGATGGCCGTGATTGACCTATTCACCCTGTACGGTCAGCTGATGATGACCAGCGCGGCAAGTGCCTCGCGGCTTCGCGCAGCCGCTCTTTCGTTCGGGGGCATGGCGGTCTCCGCCATGGTGATCGTCGGCTGCAGTAAGGCCGTCGACGGCAGCTCCACGGTCGATCAACCCGGTGCAGCGGCGTACCGGACCTCGGTGTCGCTGTCGGCGGCAGCATCGGCCAGTTCGAGTTCGTCGAGCGCCTCGGTGGCGGCAACCGAGGCTGCCTGCAAGGTGTTCGTCGACACCGGCAAGCCGTCGATGGAAGCGGTGAATGCCTACGTCGACGCCGAGAACGCCGGCGGTACCGACACCGCCAAGCAGCAGGCCGCCATCGACGCGCTGCACCGCGCGGCCGACTCGGTGACCAAGAGCGCGGCCACCGTGCAGTCGCCGGCCCTCAAGGCTGCGCTGGCCGGCTGGGCGGCGGCGGCTCAGACGCTGGCGACGGCAATCAGCACCAATGCGTCGACCTCTGACTTCAACGCGGCGGTCGACTCGTTCAATACGGCCAAGTCGGCGACCGAGACGGCATGCTCGTAGGGCACGCACTGATCTTGTCGACCAAAGATGTGTCTTGCGTCGATTGAATCGTCGCCTCGTGCGACTATTGGGTTTCATACACACAGGCTGCAAACCAGCAGGTTAGAGGAGGACACCGGTGGCCGCGGCGGACGCGCCGAACTACGCCCAGAGACTGGGCATTCATAAAGATCAGATCGTCCAAGAGCTGGGCTGGGACGAGGACTCCGACGATGACATCCGCGCTGACATCGAAGATGCCTGCGGTGACGAGCTGCTCGATGAGGATTCCGACGAAGTCGTAGACGTCGTGCTGCTCTGGTGGCGCGATGACGACGGCGACCTGGTGGACCGCTTGATGGACGCGATCACCCCGCTGGCCGAGGACGGTGTGATCTGGGTGGTCACCCCGAAGACGGGCAAGAGTGGTCACGTCCAGCCCGCCGAGATCGCCGAGTCGGCGCCGACGGCCGGGCTGGTGGTCACCTCGTCGGCCAACCTCGGGGACTGGATCGCCAGCCGGTTGGTGCAGCCGAAGTCGAAGGCTGCGGGCCGGCACTAGTGCGGTTAGGTTTGCTTCCGCAGGTTTGGTGTGCCGCGAGCCTGACCGGGTGGCGGAATTTCGGCCCCTTGCTCGCCATGTCGTCAGGTTCGCGACTGTGATCGACGTCGGGTCCGTTGCTCCGGACTTCACCCTGAAAGACCAGCACGGCCGGGCAGTGACGCTGTCGGCGTTGCGTGGCCGGTCCGTGCTGCTGGTCTTCTTCCCGCTGGCGTTCACCCCGGTGTGCGGGGAGCTCGGCGAGATTCAGGAGAACCTGGACCGGTACCGCAATTCGTCGGTGGAGACGCTGGCCATCTCGGTCGGCCCGTCGGCCACCCACAAGGTGTGGGCCCGGGAATCGGGCTTCGAGTTTCCGATCCTGTCGGACTTCTGGCCGCACGGCGCGGTGTCCCAGCTCTACGGGGTTTTCAACGCCGATGCCGGGTATCCCGACCGGGGGACATTCCTGGTCGATCGCGATGGCATCGTGCGGTTCGCCGAGTGCACGTCACCGGGCGAGGCGCGGGACCAGTCGGTCTGGGTTTCGGCGCTGAACGCGCTGGAGTGATTTTCCCTGACCCGCCATCGGCGTGTAGCGTGCCCGAGGCGGGGCGCGTAGCTCAGTGGTAGAGCTCTGGTTTTACACACCAGCGGTCGGCGGTTCGATACCGTCCGCGCCCACCAAGTAAGTACTGCTAAACGGCTTGCAGCCGAGAGCAAGGCCGAATTTCGAAATCACCGTTGTGCCAAGAATGTGCCGCAAGATTTTCGAATGGCAGAGCCTCAACAGGTATGGCCTATCCCGACACTGAGGTTCGACATGCCAGCTTGGGCGGCAGGTTCCCGGCCGCCACATTCGAATGATTGTCAACGAGTTCGCGGCTGGCGGTCGGCTCGCGCCGATGTGGAGACGTCGCTAGCCCAGTGACGTCAATCGGGGGATGACCTCCTCGCCGATGCGGGCCATGTAGCCAACGGGATCCGGGATTCCAGTGAAGATGCCGATGTTGACCATGTCGATGCCAAGTGCGGCATAGCTTTCCATGTCGCGCATGAACGCAGCGGGATCGGTGAAGGGTTCGGTGTGGTGGCCGAGGCCCAAGGTCATGCGAATCTCACGCGGATCACGCCCAGTGGCGTCGCAATGCCGACGAAGGACGTCGATCTTGTGCTTCAACACCTCGGCGTCCTCAGTGACGCTATTCCACACATCGGCGTACTGGGCAACGAGACGCAACGTCTTCTTCTCACCGTCCCCGCCGATGACGATGGGCGGACGCCGGATCGGTTGGGGTTGGCAAATCGTCTCCGCGAGCTGGTAATGCCGACCTCGGTAGGGTCCGTCGTCGGCGCTCCACATTTGTGCGCAGATCTGGAGGGTTTCTTCGAGCATTTCGAATCGTCGCGCCAGCGGGGATAGGCACACCGAGCCCCAGATGTTCGCGCTCGTACCACGCCGCGCCAATGCCGAACATGGAACGTCCTGCGAGAGCACATCCAATGTGGCAACGATCTTGGCGAGAATTCCTGGATACCGGTAGGTCACGCCGGTCACCAACAAGCTGAGGTCGATCGTCTCGGTCTGTGCGGCCAGGAAGCCCAGCGATGTGTATCCCTCCAGGAAGGGATTCTCCGCCGGAGCGTCGACGGCCTCCATCTGAAAGAAGTGATCGGCGAGAGTGAACATCGTCGCGCCGGCCTGTTCGGCGGTCCTGGCCACGGCCGCCAGTGTTGGGCCCAGCTTCTCCGGTGCGCCGGGCAGGAAGTCGACGAAATGTATCCCTGTTTCCATGACTACTCTTGTCCCTGTCTTCGTTGTCGGTACTCGGCTGCGGCCCATGGGGCACGTGTCAGATCCGGTCCCCCAGGCGTTCGATCAGCGGCGCTGCTCGCGCAAGCACGCGCAACTCCGTGTCGGTGAACTCCTCGGCCAGAATTTTGGCGAACAGCCGTGCCCGCGCATCGCGCTTGTGCCGCACCAATTCGACACCGGATGCGGTTAACGACATGACTACTCGCCGGCCGTCATTGGGATCAGGTTGACGCTGCACCAGTCCCCGCGACTCAAGGTCACCTAGCGTGACCCTCATCGCCTGCGGACTGATCTGCTCGACCCGCGCCAACTCCGCTGCCGAGGCCGGGCCGCCGCGGTCCAGTCGCGAGTGCCGCGCGTTCGGGCACGGTGAGCTCACCCGGCGCCTGCAAATGCCTGACTCGACGTGTGATCAGCGCGATCCCGCTGAACAACGCCGCGCCGAGCTCGTCGGCATTCAAGTCCTGAACCATATACGCAACGTAAGTTGCGCAATTTCGGTTGTCAAGTTTCTATGATTTGGCCGGTCAGGGGAATCGAAGGCTTCCGCGAGTTCCGGCAACCAAGAACATTCGCGTCAAGCTGTCCTGATCAGCGCGTCAGGCCTCCAGCCTGGCTCGGACATTCGCGAGTCGTTCCTGAAGTTCGGCTTCGCTGATGACCCCACGGCTGACGAGCGAGTGCGCGAGTGAGACGAGTTGGCTCTCCGGGTAGGGCAGGCCGGCGTACAGGGTTGCCGAGAGGGCGTCTTCGTCGTCGCGGCGTTCTTTGAAGCCGAGCACTTCCGTGTCACACGCCGAATGGTCGAGTGCGTCGCATAGGCCGTCGAGGCTGGTTTTCCATGGGGGAACCGGGTTTTCCACGCCCCATTTGGCGGCTATGCGGGACCAGACCTGGTCACGGGTCACGATGTCCCGCAGCGGCGCGATCTCGCTCATCCGGCCGTCCCCGGGTGCCTGGCCGGGCGGGTATTCACGATCACGTTGGTTGTCACGCCCGGCTTGGGGAGCGCCACACCGATCAGGCAGTCGGGTCAAGTCCAGGGACGTGGTGTATGACGTCGTCGTGTGATTCTTCGAGGTAGTTGGGTCAGGCGGGCAGTGCCGCGGGGGTAGCCTCCTGTTCGGTTGGGGTGTCGTTGACGGTGCGTGATTTGCTCAGAACGTCGAGGCCGAGGTAGCGCCGCGACTCGGCCCATTCGTCGTGTTGTTCGGCCAGCACTGCTCCGACGAGACGGATCAGGGCCGCGCGGTCGGGGAAGATGCCCACGACGTCGGTGCGCCGGCGGATCTCCTTGTTGAGTCGTTCCTGGGGATTGTTGCTCCAGATCTGGCGCCAGATCTGCTTGGGGAACGCGGTGAACGCCAGCAGATCCGGCCGCGCCGCTTCGAGGTGATCGGCGACATTGGGCAGCTTGTCGGACAATGCGTCGATGATCCGATCATATTGAGCAGCAACGGATTCAGCGTCAGGTTGGTCGAACACCGAGTGCAGCAGGGTGCGCACCCAGGGCCACGAACTCTTGGGAGTGACGGACATCAGGTTGGTCGTGTAGTGGGTTCTGCAGCGCTGCCACGCCGCTCCGGGCAGGGTGGCCCCGATGGCGGCGACCAGCCCGGCGTGGGCGTCGCTGGTGACCAGTTTGACCCCGGACAGGCCGCGGGCGGTCAACGACCGCCAGAACGTCAACCAGCCCGCCCCGTCCTCAGCGGTCGTGACATCGATTCCCAGGATCTCGCGGTAGCCCTCGGCGTTGACCCCGACGGCGATCAGGGCGTGCACGTTGACCACCCGGCCGGCTTCACGCACCTTGAGCACCAGAGCGTCCGCAGCGACGAACGTATACGGGCCGGCATCGAGCGGCCGGGTCCGGAACGCCTCCACGGCGGCGTCGAGTTCCTGGCCATCACCGACACCTGCGACTTCGACAACGACGTGATGCCCAGGGTCTCGACCAGCTTGTCCATCCGCCGCGTCGAGACACCAAGCAGGTAACACGTCGCCACCACCGTGGTCAGGGCCCGCTCGGCGCGTTTACGGCGCTCCAGCAGCCAGTCCGGGAAGTAGGATCCTTGCCGCAGCTTCGGGATCGCAAGATCCAAAGTCCCTGCACGGGTGTCGAATTGACGGTGTCGGTAGCCGTTGCGGGAATTGGTGCGCTCAGCCGAGCGTTCGCCGTAGCCGGCACCGCATAGGGCGTCGGCTTCGGCGCCCATCAGGTGTGGATGAACGTGGCCAGCAGCTCGCGCAGCACGTCGGGATGGGCAGTGGTGAGTCGTTCGGCCAGCACAGTGGGCAGATCGATATTGTGGGCAGTGGTCATCGCGTCGATTCCTTTGCTCGAGTGACTTTGGACGGTCTCTCGAAGAATCACGCGATGACCTTCAATCACTCGGCTACGACACGCCGGTACCGCTGATCAGGTCCGACTCGTACACCACCTTGATGGACGCAACCCGCCGGTAGTTGGGCGTGCGATACCACTCCGGCGAATTTCCGAGAATCGGCCGGGGGTAGCACGAGCACAACGCGCAGACGATGACGTGATGCACCGTCGGCGTATCGGCGAGGATCTGGAACGCGACGAAATCGCTTGGCGTGCCGAAGCCGGTGGGCTCCAGCCAGTCGACACCGACGGCCTTGCTGGCGGCCAGTGAATCGTTGATGGCGAGTTCCTTGAACTCGGGATCCAGCCAGGCGCGCGCGACCAGCCGGGCGGCGGGTGTCGGCCCGATCTGTTCGGCGAATTCGGTGAAGCGCCGATGCTCCTCGGCGGTGAAAATGCCCTTCTCGATACACAATTCGCGCAGCGCGATCTCGAGCACCTCGAAGTCGGTGATCTCGTCGACCATGGGCTTCACCGTGCGGTCGTGGTCGTGGTCATGATCGTGGTGATCCGACATGCAAATCCTTTCTGGCAACAGTGGATTGAGTTAGGTGGCGGCTTCCAGCCAGCGTTCGGGGATTTCGGTACGCAAGGTGTCTGTCGTCGTCCCGGTGTAGTCGTGCCACAACTCCGACTGGTTGAACTCGACGACGTAGAACCACTCGGGGGGCGCATCAGGAATGTCCCAGGTCTCATCCTCGGGTGCGGGACTCTCGTAGGCCAGGACGGCGATCGTGCCCGTCGCGCCGCGTGCGTATTCGGGCGTGCGGGTGTAGAAGATCACCGGTAGCTCTCGCACCGTCACCTTGTCGCCGACCGTGAACTTCGGCGCCCCGGCCTTGCCGGCGTAGATCTGCGGATCGCCGATGCCGACGGCGTCGATGTGGTGCTTGTTGCGTTTGACGTTCGAACCGTCACCAACCGACTTGGGTTGGGCGTCCAGCGTCTTCCCCTCGAGCCCGCCCTCGTACCGGCCCTTGACCTCGGCCATGCGCTCCATGAGCTCGCCGAGGCTGATGTGGTGTTTCTCGATCAGCACCCGGGCGACCGACAGCAACCACCGGCCGTAATAGGGGCCCAGGTACTCCGCGCGGCCGACGTCGACATTGCCGATGCGACGACGCTCCTCAGACAGCCAGATTCCGCGCCAGGCCAGCACCTCGCAGATCACGTACGTCAGGTGTTCCCACAGCTCGTATTGCTTGTTGACGTACTCCATGGGTGCATCGGGCTCGCCGCCCACGTCGTGGACCGGCTTCAGATAGCCGCGATGCGGGCGGAATCCAGCATGTCGGGGTAGGGGGCGTCCGGGAGTTCCGGATAGGACGATTTCAGTCGGGACACCAAGCCCAGTTGGGCTGCGCGCTCGGCCGCTGTGCTCATGGCAGCTCCTCGTGTTGTGCAGACGCAACAAACTCACGCGAGGGCCGACTAGGCATCAACACATGCTGCGGATCGAACGCACCCCCGCGTCCTCGCTCACATGACTACGCAACCGACCTTAAGCCTGCTGTCGCCGTTCGGGGTCGCTTTGGTTGAATCAGGAAAAATCGTTGCCGCACAGCGATATTCACGCCGGGCGCCATCGGTGGACACGGTCTGTTCTAGTTGACCGGGGTATTGGCGGGGCTGCCTTGCGGCCACATCGTCATCACCAAGGCGTGCGAGGTCTCCGTCGTCGCTGCGTTGCGCAGCTGATACACGGCCCCGCCCGGCAGGTAGCCCGCCCCCCCGGCAGTGATGGCTGTATCGGTCCCACCCGATTGGTGGAGCACGTCGGATCCGTCGAGGACGTAGATCAGCGTCGGGCCGGTCTGCTTTACCTCAGGCGACTGACCTGCGCCGTGCAGGGTGAACTTGTCCAGGCGCATCTCGTAGTGGCCGCCCTCGGTGAGGGGTGGGAGATCGGCGGAGTTGAGCACCGTCCGGGCCGTCGGGCTGGGCAGGGGTTTGTCGCGGGTTGCGGCCGGGCGCACACCGAGGAACAGCCAGTTGTTCGGCGTGTTGCCAGGGTTGGAATGGCTGTGATGGACGAACGGCGGGGCGAAGAGCGCTTCGCCGGGCTGCACCGACAGGTGGGTCCCGTCGTCCAGGTTCACCTGCGTCGTCCCCGATATCACGTACACGAAGCCGGACGGGTGCGCATGCCCACCGGCCGGAGCGTTCTCGCCGGCCGCCTGCGGAAAGTCGACGACGCTGGCGTACAGCGGCGTCGTGGGGGTGTAGTCCGGGTGGCCGGGATCGGCGTACTCGACGTTGGCGAACACCCCGTCTGCGAGCGTCGTGGTTTCGAAGGCCGGGGCGACGGGGGTGCCTCCCGTGCTGCTGCACCCGGTGACGACGAGGGCGGTGACGGCAGCCGTCACGTTCAGCGCGCGAACGGACATCGGTAAACCTCTCGGCGGTGCGACCTCACTTCGGCGGTGCGAAAAACTCTAGCGCGGTGCGGACGGGATCGAGGCCGGTCCGGAATTCGCCGAACTGGCCGGTTCGATCGGCATGGAGCGCGTGGCGCCGCGCCTAGCATCTTCACATCAATCTCTGAGCTGATTCATTGCCCCGGCAGCCACTGTGGACTCATGCCCACTACATCCCGTGCCCGGCGCTACGCCGTTGCCACCGTCACCGGTTTCGCCGCGCTTTCCCTGGCGGCCTGCGGATCATCGAGTACCCCGTCGGCCACCTCCTCGACCGCCGGCAGTTCGTCGCCGTCATCCGCCAGCCCGGCACCTGGCGGTAAGGACCGAGTGTCGGGCCTGGTCAACTCGGTGTCGGGCGGCACCGTATCGGTGACCGGCAAGGACGGGCCGGGCACCGTCAACATCATGTCGTCGACGCGTATCACTCAAGTAGGCCCCGGCCAGCTGACCGACGTCACGGCCGGCGAGTGCATCGCCGTCCGTCCGATCAAGAGCGGCAACGACACCGGTTCCGCCGTCACGGCCGCCGGTGTCCTCGTCGGCCAACCGCGCAACGCGCAATGCGGTCAGAAGGGTGATCAGAAGAGCGACAAACACGAACACGGCATCAACGGCACGGTCGCGTCGGTCAACGGCAACACGATCGTGGTCACTGCGGCCGACAACAGCCAAACCACGGTGACGGTGACACCGGATACCCACTACACCAAGAGCGCCGACGCAGACGCGAAGGTGATCGCGGCCGGGATGTGTCTGGGCGCGCGCGGTACCAAGGACGGCAACGGCGTACTGCAGGCCACGTTCGCGATGGTGCGGCCGGCGGTCAACGGAGCGTGTGGCGGCGGTGGTGGCGGGGGCGGCGACCACCAGCACCACTGACTCACTCCGGCGGCGCGAAGAACTCCAGGGCGATGCCGTCGGGGTCGCGGAAGCTCAGGCCGGAGCCGTAGGGGGCGTCGACCACGCCGCCGTGCGTGATGCCGAGTTCCTCGAGCCGGGTGGCCCAGTTGACCAGGTCGGCCCGCGAGGCGCAGCCGAAGCCGACGTGGTCGAGCCCGGCCCGGAACTCGCTGAACCGGCCGGGCTCGATGGCACGGTCGTGGTGGTGGATGCCGAACAGCGTGCCGCCGTCGAGCGCCCACACCAGATGTCGGTAGCCCGCGTCGGTGTGCTCGTCGAGCACCGGGTCGGCGCCGATCAGAGCGCGGTACCAGGGACCGCTGACCGCCATGTCGCTGACGGTGACCGCGACATGGTTCAGAGCTGAACGCCATGAGATGCCTCCTGATCGTGAATGTTGCGTCATACCACCGGTTTTCCGCGCCGCGCGCGGGCGCGCATGTCCCACAGGTACAGCTGGTAGCCGAACAGCCACACGTCGCGCGGGATCACCCGGTCGGCCAGCCGCAGCGCCGTGATCAGCCGGTCGAACCAGCGCTGATGCATGGGTGTCCACGCCAGCTTCATGTGGGCGCGGAACTCCGCGGGCAGGAAGCCCGTCGTCGCGAACAGGTTGAAGGAACCAGCCAGCTGCCGCAGCGGGGTGGGCAGGAACGCCAGTGACGCCACACCGTGCAGGTGTTCGCGGACGCGTTCGTCGATCTGCAGCTCGTCGAGCGTACGTTTCCAGTACTCGTCGAAGGTGACGCGGTCGGCCGGCCACATGCCCTCGTGCACCTGCAGCGTGGTGCCCAGAGTGCGGGCGTCCTGATAGATGGCATCGGCAGCGTCGGGGCTGAGCGGTCCGTAGAGGAACTCGTGCTGGTCGACGTAGTAGCGGTAGAGGCACGAGGCCACCCACAGCTGCAGCTTCGGGTCGAACGCGTGGTACCGGACCGGGCTGGACGCCGTCGACCGCACCCGGGCGTGCACCCGGTCCACCTCGTGTCGGATCAGCGCCCGGTCGTCGTCGGTGCCGTACACCGCGGCTGCGAGATAGGTGCCTGTGGTGCGGGCGCGTTTGAACGGGTGCTTGTAGACGTTTCCGCTGTCGACGGGGCTTTCCAGCACGCCGTAGCCCACCCCGGGCAGGGCCAACTGCATGATCACGTTGGCCGCCGGCGCCAGTGCCGCCGCGGGGTTGATGAGGTCGACAACCCGCCTGGGATGCCGAGGTGGACCGAGCCGCATGATCGGAGAGTAAACACCCTGTGAGACGCTGCCCGGCGTGTTTGACAGAAGCGACCCGCGGGCGGTCGGCTTGGCGCTCGGCTACCTGGCCGACGTGTGCTGGGCCGATCCGCGCCGCGGCCATCCGGTAGCGCTGTTCGGATCGGCGGCCGCCGCCCTGGAACGGCGTACCTACAGCGACAACCGGCCGGCCGGAGCCGGTCATACCGCGGCACTACTGGTGGGGCTGGGGGCACTGGGCTTCGGTCTGGAGCGCGCCGCCCGGGGTCCGGTCGCGAAGACATTGGTCACCGCCGCGGCGACCTACACGGTGCTGGGTGGGACGTCGTTAGCGCGTACCGGCGCGGACATGGCGGCGCGGCTGGAGCGCGGCGATGTGGCGGCGGCCCGTGAACTGCTGCCGTCGCTGTGCGGCCGGGATCCGTCGGCACTCGACGCGGACGGACTGGCGCGGGCCGCGCTGGAATCGGTGGCGGAGAACACCTCTGACGCGCAGGTCGCTCCGATCCTGTGGGGCGCCGTCGCTGGGGTACCCGGACTGTTGGTGTACCGCGGCGCCAACACCCTGGACGCGATGATCGGGCACCTCAACCCGCGCTATCGCCGGTTCGGTTGGGCGGCAGCTCGATTCGACGACGTCCTGAACTATGTGCCGGCCCGCGTGACGGGGCTGTGTGTGATGGTGGCGTCCCGTCAACCCGGCGCGGCCTGGCGCGCCTGGCGCAGTGACGCACACAAGCACCCGAGCCCCAATGCCGGTGTGGCGGAAGCGTCATTCGCCGGCGCCCTCGGCGTGCAGCTCGGGGGGCCCACGCAGTACGCGCACCGACTGGAGATGCGGCCGACGCTGGGCGATGGGCCGGCGCCGGCCGCGGCGGATCTGAAAAGCGCGGTGCGGCTGACTCGCCGGGTTCAGGCGCTGGCGGCGGCCGTTGCGGTAGGCCTCAATGTTGCTTGCGTTTTCCGTGCGCGAATCGGATGACTACATCAGGCCCAAGGGATCTACGCGGTCACCCGGCGCGTCGGCACCCGGAGACATAGCAGCCTTGTCCAGCTCCCTCCGGATGACGGCCTGGGCGGCCGGGGGCAGGGTGTGCAGGATCGAACGCACCCGAGCCTGACGACGCGCCACCGCCCGACGCACCGGCATCCCCGGGGTCACCTCGATCTGCGGCGGCACCCCCTCGATCTCCTCGACACCACCATCGGGATGACCCGCATCGACCTCCGCCTGCTCCGCGACCGCGGTCGCGCTGTCCTTCTCCTCGGACATCCCGATCGGGCCGATACGACGACCGCAGAGGAACTGTTTGACCGCCGGCTCCTCACTGGTCAGCAGCACCTCGCGGGGCCCGAACATGACCAGGTGCTTGCGGTAGAACATGCCGATGTTGTCCGGCACCGTACGCACCACATTGATGTTGTGCGTCACGATCAGGACCGTGGCGTCGATCTGGGCGTTGATGTCGATCAACAACTGCGACAGATAGGCGGTACGCACCGGGTCCAGACCCGAGTCCGGCTCGTCGACCTGGATGATCTGCGGGTCCAACACCAGGGCGCGAGCCAGGCCGGCACGCTTGCGCATACCACCGGAAATCTCACCCGGGAACTTGTTCCCGTCGTCGGGCATACCCACGATCGCGAGCTTTTCCATGACGATCTTGCGGATCTCGGACTCGGACTTCTTAGTGTGCTCGCGCAGCGGGAAGGCCGTGTTGTCGTAGATGGTCATCGAGCCGAACAGCGCGCCGTCCTGGAACATCACCCCGAACAGCCGGCGGATCTCGTAGAGCTCCCGATCCGAACACTCGAGGACGTTGGTGCCGTCGATCACGATCGAGCCGCGCTCCGGGCGCAGCAAACCGATCAACGACTTCAAGAACACCGACTTACCGGTACCGGACGGGCCCAGCAGCACACTGACCTCACCGGCGGGAATGGTCAGCGTGACGTCTTCCCACGGTTGCGGAACCAAAGGACATACTCAGCCCGGACACATCAATTTGGAGACCCATGGTGATCGCCTCCCAAAGAGCGTCGTCGAGATGTCGTGCACCAGCGGAACCGCGCGCCGTGGCGCGACAGGTCCTACGTGCGACTGGCTGTTCAAGCCGTCTCCGCCCGATCGGGCAAAGATGGCCGGTGCCGCCGACTTCGCGATCTCGCGGACGCCGCGACCGGTACCGCCGAGCTCACGAATGCGCCCAGCGATTGTCCAGCCGATAACTTCGGAATTTACGCTCAGGAAATCCCTGGTGCGCTGCTTTCGCAGTTTGTGGTCTGGTCTACCGCGCCCCGGGTCCGGGAAAGCTAGCGCCGCCGGCCGTAGCGGTCGGCGAGTTTCTCCTCGGCCGTGCGCGGTGTGGCGGGCTCGTCGGGATCAGGACCGCCGGATGTTTCTGGGCCGGAACCGGATTGGGCCTTCTCCAGCCTGCGCTGCCGGATCTCGGCCACCACGAAGTAGCCCAGGCCGATGGGCGCCACGATCCCGAACGCAATCCATTGGATGCCGTACGACAGGAACGGACCCGCATCCAGATGGGGAAGCGCGATCACGCCGAGACCGCCCGGCTGGCCGTCCACCAGCTGCAGGTAATCGCCGGTCAGCGGGACCCCGGTCACCTGTGAGATCTGGGTCAGGTTGATCGAGTACACCTGCCGGATGCCGTTCTGCGTGAACGGCTCCTTACCCGCCATGAGCGGTTCGGAGTCCCGCAGCCGCCCGATGATCGTGACGGTGCCCGGCGGCGGCGCCGCGAAAGGTGGCACCCCTTCGCCGGCCTTGATGTACCCGCGGTTGACGAGCACCGTGGGGCCGCCGTCGACCGCGAACGGCGTCAGCACCTCGTAGGACGGGTCACCGTCGTCGGTCCGCAGTCGGACCAGCACCTCGCCCTCCGGGCGGTAGTGGCCCGTGGCCGTCAGCCGTCGCCACTGCGCGTCCGGTGCCGACGAATCCTGGTGCGGCAGAACCGAAGTCAGGGGCACGGGTTCGGTGTTCAGTGACGACGCGATCTGGTTGTTCTCCCGGGAGGTACGGGTGTTCTTACCCAGCTGCCACGGCGCGAGCACGGTGAAACACAGATAGGCGAACGCGATCACCACGACGAACAGCGCCAGCCACTGCGGCCGGAAGAGAAACGCGAAGCGGCGCATCAGTCGCCTCGTTCCGCCAGCTGCTTGTCGACCCAGTCGTGCAGACCCGGCAGCGAGGCCTCGATCACCACGAAGGTCTCCTCGAAGTCGTCGATGCTGCCGTAGTACGGGTCCTCGACGTCGAGCGCGTGGGCGCCCGAACGTGGGTCGAACGAGCGCATCATGCGGACCCGGTCCGGGTCGGCGCCCAGATCACCCAGGATGCGGGTGTGGTTGCGCCCCATGGCGACGACCATGTCGGCGGCCAAATGGTCGGCATCGATGGCCGCGGCGGCGTGCGCGGTGGGGTAGCCGTGCGCGCGCAGCACCCGCTCGGCCCGGCTGTCGGCAGGGTCACCCGCATGCCAGCCGCCGGTGCCGGCGCTGGTCACCCGGACCAGGTGGGCCAGCCCGCGCTCGCTGATCTGGTGGGCGAACATCTTCTCGGCCATCGGGGACCGGCAGATGTTGCCCGAACAGATGAACGTCACGTGCACGGACTGGGTCTGAATCCCGGGTCGCTCCGCTCCTGCGCTCCTAGACACCCAGCACCTCCCGTAGCTCATCGACGGTGGCGACGCGCCGGACTGTCGAGTCCTCAGTGAAGTCGGCCGCGCCGTAACCCCAGTCGACGACGACGGTGTCGATGCCGTGATGCGCCGCGCCGTGGACGTCATGCGACCGGTCACCGACCATCAGGACCCGTTCGGGCACCGGGGCCAGCTGGGCCAGCGCGTGCGCGACGACGTCGGCCTTGGCCGAGCGGACGCCGTCGATGCTGGCGCCGGCGACGACCTCGAAGTGTTCGTCGATACCGAAGTGCTCGACGATGCGCTGTGCCGTCGGCTCGGCCTTCGACGTCGCGACGGCCAGACGTACCCCGGCGGCCCGCAGGTCGGCCAGCAGGTCTTCGATGCCGTCGAACATGCGGTTCATGGACCAGCCGCGGGTGGTGTAGTCGGCACGGTAGGCGGCGATGGCGTCGTCGGCCTTCTCGCCCAGGCCCAGCGAGCCCAGCGTCACATGCATCGGCGGGCCGACGATCTTTCTGGCCAAGTCGTCGTCGGGCAGTGCGCCACACATCTGGGCGGCGCCGATCGAGTCGAGCGCGTGGCGGAAGCTGGCGACGATGCCCGCGGCGGAGTCGGTCAGCGTCCCGTCGAGGTCGAATAGCACCAACTGCGGGGTCACGGTGTCATTGTCCCTGATGTGTCTGGGCGCCTGCGCCGCGCATTAGGGTCTACCTGTGGAACCCGGGGCGCGCTATCACGGCGATCAGGCTGTGACCCCCGGCATGCTCGACTTCGCGGTGAACGTCCGTGGCGCCGGCCCGGCCTCGTGGCTGGCCGCCCGGCTCGCCGTCCGGCTGGCGGATCTGGGTAGCTACCCGACCTCTTCAGATGTGGACGCGGCCCGCGCGGCCGTGGCGGCTCGACATGGCCGTGACCTGGGCGAAGTGGCGCTGCTCGCAGGTGGCGCCGAGGGGTTCGCGCTGCTGCCGCTGCTGCAGCCACGCCTGGCGGCGCTCATCGCGCCGTCGTTCACCGAACCCGAGGCTGTGTTCGACGCCGCGGGCGTACCGGTCACACAGGTGGTGCTGGAGGCGCCGTATCGGCTCGCCGGTGCCACGGTGCCGTCCGACGCCGACCTCGTGATTGTGGGCAATCCCACCAATCCGACCGGCGTCCTGCACCGCCGAGACGAGATCCTGGCGCTGCGGGCGCCTGGGCGCATCCTGGTTGTCGACGAGGCTTTCGCCGACGCGGTCCCCGGAGAACCGGAGTCACTGGCCGGCCAGGCGCTGTCCGACGTCGTGGTGCTGCGGAGCCTGACCAAGACCTGGTCGCTGGCCGGGCTGCGGGTCGGCTACGCGCTGGGCGCGCCCGATGTTCTGACCCGCCTGACCGCACAACGCCCGCACTGGCCGCTGGGCACCCTGCAGCTCGAGGCGCTGAAGGCCTGCAGCGAGCCGGCCGCGGTGGCGGAAGCCGAGGCTGGGGCACAGCGGCTGGCCGCGCTGCGCGCCGAGATGGCGGCGGGTTTGTCGGCGGCCGGGTTTCCCGTGGTCGAGGGCGTCGCGCCGTTCGTCCTGTTCTCGGTGCCGGATGCTGAGCTCGCCCGGAAGCACCTGGCGGAGAAGGGAATTGCGGTGCGCCGCTGCGACACGTTCTTCGGGCTGCCCGACGGCCACCTGCGCGCGGCGGTCCGCCCGGAGTGGCCGGTCCTGGTCGAGGCGCTACAGGAGGTGCTCTGGTGAGTGTGCCGTTGCGTGACGTCATCGCGGCGCTGGACCGCGCGTACCCGCCGGCGCTCGCGCACAGTTGGGACTCGGTGGGGCTGGTGTGCGGTGACCCGTTGGAGGACGTGGAATCGGTGACCGTCGCGGTCGACGCGACCGCGGCCGTGGCGGCCTCGGTGCCCGACGGCGGGCTGCTGCTGGCACACCATCCGCTGCTGCTGCGCGGGGTCGACACCGTGGCTGCCGACACCGGCAAGGGCGCGCTGATCCACTCGCTGATCCGCCGCGGCGCAGCGCTGTTCAGCGCACACACGAATGCCGACGCGGCAGCACCGGGAGTGTCGGACGCCCTGGCCGAGGCGCTGGGCCTGCAGGTCGAGGAGGTGCTCGACCCTGCCGAGGCGCGTGCTGACCTGGACAAATGGGTTCTCTTCGTGCCCCATGCGAACGCCGACGCAGTCCGGGACGCGATGTTCGCCGCCGGTGGCGGGCAGATCGGCGACTACTCGCACTGCAGCTGGGCCACCATGGGTGTCGGCCAGTTCCTGCCGAACGAGGGCGCGACGCCGGCCATCGGCATCGTCGGTGCCATCGAGCAGGTGGCCGAAGACCGGGTCGAGGTGATCGCGCCGTCCCGGCTGCGGCGTGCGGTGCTGACGGCGATGCGCGCGGCCCACCCGTACGAGGAGCCGGCGTTCGACGTCCTCACCTTGGCGCCACTGCCATCGGATGTCGGGATCGGCCGCATCTGCTCGTTGCCGGCGCCGGAACCGCTGTCGGCCTTCGCTTCTCGCGTTGCGCGTGGCTTGCCAACCACATCGTGGGGGGTGCGGGCCTCGGGTGATCCGGACGCGATGGTGTCGCGGGTTGCGGTCTGTGGGGGCGCGGGTGACTCGCTGCTGGACACGGTGACCCGCGCCGGCGTCGACGTCTACGTGACGTCCGATCTGCGCCACCATCCGGCCGACGAGCACCGCCGCGCATCGGACGTGGCGCTGGTCGACGTGGCGCATTGGGCCAGTGAATTTCCGTGGTGCGAGCAGGCCGCCGGGGCCTTGCGTGCACAATTCGGTGATGCGTTGCCGGTGCGGGTCAGCCAGATCCGCACCGACCCCTGGAACGTCGAGATAACCTGCTGAGAGACGTGAACATGAAAGCTGAAGTGTCGCAACAACGTTTGTTGCTCGAGGTGGCCGAAGTGGACGCCGCGCTGACCCGTTTGGCGCACCGGTCGACGCATCTGGTCGAGCAGCAGCGCTTCGACGCCGTGCAGGCCGAGCACCGCGAAGCCAACGACCGGCTGGCGGCGCTGAGCATCGCCGTCGAAGATCTGGACGCGCAGGTGGCCAAGTTCGAGTCCGAGATCGACGCGGTTCGCCAGCGCGAGACCCGTGACCAGAAGCTGATGGACAGCGGTTCGGTCGGTGCCAAGCAGGTGGCCGAGCTGCAACACGAGCTGGAGACACTGCAGCGCCGGCAGGCCGCGCTCGAGGAGCAGCAGCTGGAGATCATGGAGCGCCGCGAAGAACTTCAGGCCGAGCAGGCCGAGGAGCTCGCGCTGATCGACGCGCTGCAGGGTGATCTGACCTCGGCGCAGGTGGAGCGCGACAACGCACTCGTGTCCATCGACGAGTCCCGCAAGGTGGCGGCCGACCGCCGCGTGGCGCTGTTGGGCTCGGTGGCCCCGGAGCTCGCCGAGATGTACGAGAAGCAGCGCAAGCAGGGCGGCGCCGGCGCCGGGTTGCTGCAGGGCAGCCGGTGCGGAGCCTGCCGCATCGACCTGGATCGCGGTGAGCTGTCCCGGATTTCCGCGGCCGCTCCCGACGACGTGCTGCGTTGTCCCGAGTGTGGGGTGATTCTGGTGCGGGTCAAGGACTTCCGCGCCGGGACCGGAGATCTGTGAGCGCGGGTCTGTGAAAGTTCTGGTCGAAGCCGACGGCGGATCGCGCGGCAATCCGGGGCCCGCCGGCTATGGCGCTGTGGTGTTTTCGGCCGACCGGTCCGAGGTGCTGGCCGAGAGCAGCGCCTCCATCGGAGTGGCGACCAACAACATCGCCGAGTACCGCGGCCTGATCGCGGGTCTGGAAGCCGCGGCGGAGTTGGGGGCCGATGACGTTGCGGTGTCCATGGATTCGAAGCTGGTGGTCGAGCAGATGTCCGGCCGCTGGCGGGTCAAGCATCCGGACCTGATCGTGTTGAACCGGGAGGCGGTGGCGTTGGCCCGGCGGTTCGGGCGGGTGAGCTACACGTGGATTCCGCGAGCGCAGAATTCACATGCCGACCGGCTGGCCAACGAGGCCATGGATGCGGCCGCGGGGCCGCCGGCGACATCGGGTCCCGAACCGAAAGCCGCTGCGGCACAACCGTCGCCACCGGGCTGGACCGGTGCCGTTGGCGCGCCGACGCGGTTCCTGCTGCTCCGGCACGGGCAGACCGAACTGTCGGTGCATCGCCGGTACTCGGGCCGGGGAAACCCTCCGCTGACCGACGTGGGTCGTGAGCAGGCCGCATCGGCCGCCGCGTATATCGCTGGTATCGAAGGAGTCTCAGCGGTGATCAGCTCACCGCTGCAGCGGGCGCTGGACACCGCGAAGGCGGCCGCGGATGTGCTCGGCCTTGACGTCACCGTGGACGAGGACCTGATCGAGACCGACTTCGGTGCCTGGGAAGGCCTGACATTCGGCGAGGCGGCGAAACGGGATCCAGAGTTGCACGGCCGCTGGCTGGGGGACACCAGCGTGGCTCCGCCTGGAGGTGAGAGCTTCGACGCGGTGACCCACCGGATTCGGCGGGCCCGCAACCGAATCATCGCCGAGCACGGCGCGACGACGGTACTCGTGGTCTCGCATGTCACTCCGATCAAGACAATCCTGCGGCAGGCGCTCGATGCCGGCCCGGGGATTCTGTACCGGCTGCACCTGGACCTGGCGTCGCTGAGCATCGCCGAATTCTTCGGCGACGGTGGTTCCGCGGTGCGGTTGGTGAATCAGACCGCCTATCTGTAGGCGGTCGCCCAAGCCCGGCCGTGGCCGAAAGCAGGTAGCGGAACGCGGTTTGCTGACGCACAGGTTTGTCGGGTCAGGACAGAGCCGGGCGGGCAGTTCGCTTTTTTTCGTCGGTTGCGGACATAGTTCGCGAGCTGTCGCCCGCGCAGAATCTGCGTAGCAACATTCCGAACGGTTGTTGAACGCGCATGGATCGCAGCTGGGCAGAGCTGCCGGCGCCGCCGACCCGTTGGCCATGCATGCCATGGAACATGTTGACATCGGTCATGATTCGACGTCGAGGCAGGGGAGTGAATGGTCACGGTCACCGCCGGGCGCGCCGAGGTTGCCGCAGACGCTGATCATCATGTGCACCCGTCAGGCCGCAATCATCGTGGTTCGGGGGTGCACCACCAGCTGGACCGACAGTTGGATTGCCTGCGGCGGCGCCTCGAACGGCAGCGCGCCGCCGGCGGCGCGACCGAGGATCTGTTGGCTGGGGTACAACGGCTCCGGCGGGAGCTGAATGGTAGCGAGGTTGGTCGGGGCGTCACGCGGGTGAACGCCCTCCGTCACGCCGTCGATTCCCTGCGTGGCACGTCGTCGCGGGAGACCATCAGGAGCGCGATGGCGTTGTTGTGCCGGGACTTCGGATTCACTCGGGTGATGGTCTCGACGGTCCGCGAGCACGACTGGCTGCCGCGGCATCTGCATGGCCGTGCCGCGACATCGGGTTCCTTCCAGGGCTTCCCGATCGGTGTGCCCGTCCGGTTCGAGGATTCCCAGGCCGAAGCCGCCCTGATCCATGGCCGACACGGAGTCGTCGTGTCCCGCCCGACCGCGTCGGCACGTCGCGATTACCTCGCGGCGCCGATCACCGTGGGCGGCAACGTGATCGGGATGCTGCATGTCGACTTCCCGGATGCCCCCGACACCACCGTCATGGCTCAGTTCGATCTGCTCGAAGCGTTCGCGGAATGTTTGGCAGTGCTCTACGAGCGGGCCGTTCTCGAAGAGAAGGTGTCGCGGCAGCGCGTCGAGGTCGACAAGCTCTGTGCCACAATGGATCAACTCATGACGCGACCGCTGCTGGACGGTGCGACGTCGTCAGGTGCGGGTGTCCCGGACGCTGTGGGCGCGCCGGCGAGCGATGGCGCCGCGGCGCCTGAGCTCACTGCGCGCGAGCGGGAGGTCATGTCCTACGTGGCGACTGGTGCCACCAACCGGGACATCGCGCGGTGCCTGCTGATCTCCGAGGGCACCGTGAAGTCGCACCTCAAACGCATCGCCGAGAAGTTCAACACCACCAACCGGGCGGCCGCCCTCGCGACGTACCTGGCGATGGACGCCGGCGTGGGGAGCGGACGACCACGATGACGCGCCGTGCGATGGTGACCAGACTCAACCAGATCGACGGACACCTGCGCAGCGTGCTCAACCTGCCGAAGATCAACAAGGCGACCAACCTCGAGCAGGCCATCGCGAACTCGGCGACAACGACCGAGGAGGTCCTCTTCGGTGATGACGGCGAAGGAATCACCCTCATGCCGGCCGTCGCGCAGCGCCTGTTGATGGCGTCGTTGCAAGCGCAGGTCGAGGCGCGCCTGATCAGCGGTGACGACTCCGGTGCGACGGCGAGGTCGGTGATCGACAGTATCCGGCGGTTGAAAGCGGCACCGTCGGTGCAAGCGCTCGAGCGTCAGGTATGCACCGAGCTGTGCCACACCATCGGGTTCAGCAGCGCGGTGCTCTCGTCGATAGCACCCGACAAGTTCATTCCCGTGGCATCGCACGACACGCGTGGCACGGGAAAACCCTTGCCGCGCAGCGGCTGTACCGCCGAACAGGAATGTGTCCGGTTCCGGCGGATGGTCCACGCCGGCCGCGGCGACGTGCCGGCCACCGACGGCTTCTGCGAAGCTCTGGGTGCCGCGGAGTATCTGGTCGCGCCCATCGTCGTGGAAGCCAAGGTCGTGGCGCTGGTTCACATGTCGCGCGCCCGGGGCGCCACCGCCGACGGGGACGTCGACACGCTCGGGCTGCTGCTGTCGGTGTACTCGGTCGTCTACGAGCGACTGCTGAATTCCGGGCGGGTGGAACAGCTTCGGATATCGATCGTCGGAGCCGCCGCCCGGCTGGCCGAGGAAGCCGATCGGATTGCCGGAACGGTCGTGAGCCTGGACGCCGACGACGACGGCGCCTTCGCGACGGATGCGGCGGTCGATGCGTTCACGGTGGCCTTGTCCAACCGCGAGCGGGACGTGTTCGCCAGGATGGTGCGCGGTGACTCCAATGCGGAGATCGCCCACGAGCTCGTCGTCTCGGTGGAAACGGTCAAGACGCACGTGAAGCGAATCCTGCGCAAGATCGGCGCCGCCAATCGGCTGGAGGCCATCACGCTCTACATGGATGCGCATTCCGGATTTGGCGAGCAGGCGCAGTAGTCGTCCGCTCATTTCTGTATCCGCAGTTTTCTCCGACGCCACCAATTCATTGCCGCTGCGGTGAATTACGTCGTGTTCGAAATGGTTTATCAGAACACGGATCCAGCAATTTTCTGAGTGCGATTGTTCATGCGATCCTGCGGAATTCCGGTTCCGCACGTCGAGGTGTCGGCTGGAACACATTTGTCCCCCCGATGGGGGGTACGTCACAGACATAGATCCCTCCATCCGGAGGTGTTCGGTAGATGACCAGCATTGATAGCGTCTCCACTCATGTTGGCCGCAGCGATCGCATATCGACCATATGTAGCGGATTTGGCGCAAGGGCTGGAAAGTGCGGGCGGCAAATGGTAGCGATTGCGCGGACCGCGGCTAAGCCGGTCACCTCATTGGGCGGATTCTTCGCCATGACGTTCGACACTTTCGTGCAAATGTTCCAGCCGCCGTTCGCATGGCATGAATACGTCACGCAGACATGGTTTGTCGCGCGTGTGTCGGTGCTGCCCGCATTGCTGCTCACGATGCCGTTCGCGGTGCTGCTGACATTCACCTTCAACATTCTGCTGACCGAATTCGGCGCGGCCGACTTCTCCGGCACCGGCGCCGCTATCGGTACGGTGAATCAGATCGGCCCGATCGTCACGGTTCTTGTGGTGTCGGGCGCGGGCGCGACGGCGATGTGCGCCGACCTCGGGGCCCGGACCATCCGCGAAGAACTCGACGCGCTGCGCGTGATGGGTATCAACCCCATCCGGTCCCTGGTGGTGCCGCGCGTGCTGGCCGCCACCACCGTGGCCCTGGCCCTGTCCGCCACGGTGATCCTCGTCGGCCTGACGGGCGCGTTCCTCTTCTGCACCACGGTTCAGCACGTCTCGCCAGGCGCGTTCGTCGGCGGCCTGAACCTCCTGACCGGACCAGGGGACATCATCGTCGCGCTCATCAAGGCGACGCTGTTCGGCATGGCAGCCGGCCTGATTGCTTGTTACAAGGGCACTTCCGTGCGCGGCGGTCCCGCGGGCGTCGGCAACGCGGTCAACGAGACGGTCGTGTTCACCTTCATGGTGCTGTTCGCCATCAACGTCATCGTGACAGCTGTCGCGATCCAGTACACGGTGTCGTGAGGAAGAGATGACTGTCGACGTTCCGAGCCGCAGGTTCCCGCGGTTCGACAGACTCACCAAGAGTTCGATCGCCCGCTGGAACCGCGTCGGCGAACAGGGCGCCTTCTATTCACACACCATCGGGTCAATTCCCGATGCGGTGGTCAACTACCGCGCGGAACTGCTTCGGCTCATCGCCGCAACGGGTTTGGGCACCGGCGCGCTCGTCGTCGTCGGCGGCACCGTCGCGATCGTCGGTTTCTTGACGATGACCACCGGTGCCCTGGTGGCGATTCAGGGCTACAACCAGTTCTCGTCCGTCGGCTTCGAGGCCCTCACCGGTTTCGCCTCGGCGTTCCTCAATGTCCGGATGATCGTGCCGGCGACCACCGCGGTGGCGCTGTCGGCCACCATCGGCGCCGGTGCCACCGCGCAGATCGGCGCCATGCGCATCAACGAGGAGATCGATGCGCTCGAGGTCATCGGCATTCGCAGCGTCACCTACCTCGCCTCCACGCGCGTGCTGGCCGCCGTGGTGGTGGTGATCCCGCTGTACTGCGTCGCCGTGATGATGGCGTTCTTGGCCGCACGCATGGGCACCACCACCGTCTACGGGCAGGGCGCCGGCGTGTATGACCATTACTTCAACACGTTCCTCAATCCGAATGACCTGATCTGGTCGTTCGTCCAGTGCGTCGCTATCACCATCGTGATCATGTTGGTGCACACCTACTTCGGATTCGCCGCAGCCGGCGGTCCGGCCGGGGTCGGCGAGGCAGTGGGCCGTGCGGTGCGCTTGTCCATGGTGATCGCGGCCGTCGAGATCGTGTTCATCTCACTGGCCATCTATGGCCAGTCCGGCAACTTCAACATGGCGGGTTAGTCGGTGGAAGCGCGCAAGGGCGATCGGAAGATCTCGAACTCATGGTGGGCACTGATCCTGATAACTGCCGTCGTGCTGTTCATGGTGGTGACCACGGTCATCTTCACCGGTGCGGCCAAATCCTATGTACCCGTGACGGTTATGGCCGACCGCGCGGGCCTGGTGCTGGAGACCAATGCCAAGGTGAAGATGCGCGGCGTGCTGGTGGGCCGAGTCAGCCGGATCGACGTGAACAACTCCGGAGCGACCCTGCAACTCAAGCTCGATCCGGACCAGGTCAAGTACATCCCCGCCAATATCGGTGCGCAGGTCAGTGTCACGACGGCGTTCGGCGCCAAGTTCGTCGACCTGGTGTATCCGCAGACGCCCAGTAGCGCCCGCGTGGCCGCCGGTACGGTGCTGCATTCGGCACACACCACGACCGAGATCGATACGGTCTTCGAGAACATCGTCAACCTGCTGGACATGGTGGATCCCGCCAAGCTGAACTCGGTGCTCAGTGCCGTCGCCGAAGGGGTCCGCGGCCAGGGCGAGCGCATGGGCCAGGCCACAACGGATCTCAATCAGGTGCTGACGGCGCTGAACTCGCGCTCGGACACGATTCGTGACGACTGGCGGTCGTTCAAGGCCTTCAGCGACACCTATGGTGCGGCCGCCGACAACATCGTGAAGATTCTCAACGCCGCCAGCACCACGAGCAGCACCGTCACGGGCAAGGCGAAGGCGCTCGACAGTCTGCTGATGAACGTCATCGGATTCTCCGAGGCGGGAACCGATCTGCTGGGGCCGAACGGGGACAACCTCGTCGACGCGATCAACGGGCTGGAACCCACGACGAGTCTGTTGCTGAAGTACAGCCCCGGATACACGTGCTGGTTGGAAGGCACCAAGAAGTTCCTCGACACCGGCGCCTGGGGTGTGTTCGGCGGGGCCGACGGCCGCTCGCTGATCCTCGACGCGACGCTGCTGCCGGGAAAGAACCCGTACGTGTTCCCCGACAACCTGCCGATCGTCGCGGCAAAGGGCGGGCCGGGCGGCCAGCCAGGCTGTGGTTCGCTGCCGGATGTCGCCAAGAATTTCCCTGTGCGGCAACTGATCACGAACACCGGATGGGGGACCGGGCTGGATATTCGGCCGAACCCGGGCATCGGCAGCCCCTGCTGGGGACAGTGGTTCCAGAGCACGCGCGCGGTGCCACAAGCGCCCAGCATCCGGCAGTGCCTGCCCGGCCCGGCGCCTGGCCCGATCCCGTACCCCGGGGCGCCGCCGTATGGCGCAGCGCTGTACGGACCCGGCGGGGTGCCGCTGTGGCCGGGTGTGCCGCCCGCGCCGCCGAATCCCGCTGACGCACAACCGCAATCGGCGCCGGCGCCCGTAGAGGCCCCGCCGCTGCCGGCTGAAGCCCCCGCGGCGCCCGCGTTGCCGGCAGAAGCCGGCGGGAACTGACCGTGACGATCAACCAACGACAGAGGCAGGAGGAACGCCATGGATAACTTCAGAGGCACGCTGCTGCGCCTTGGCGTCTTCCTGTCGGTCTGTCTGCTCGGCACGGTCGCCCTTTGGGCGGTGTTCGCCGACTTACGGTTCGACGAGGGGCACACCTACTTCGCCCGCTTCGTCAACGTCTCGAACATGAAGAAGGACAGCCACGTTCGCATCGCGGGCGTGGAGGTCGGCCAGGTCAAGAACGTGTCGATCAACCGCGATTCGACGGTGACCGTCGAATTCACCGCGGACAGCTCGGTCGTCCTGACCGAGGGCAGCCGCGCGGTGATCCGGTACGACAACGTCGTCGGCGATCGCTTTCTGGCGCTGGAGGAAGGTGCCGGCGGTACCAAGAAGCTCAATCCGGGCGCCACCATCCCCGTCGACCGGACCGAGCCCGCGCTGGACCTCGACGCCGTCATCGGCGGTTTCCGTCCGTTGTTCTCGGCGCTCAGCCCCGACAAGATCAACGATCTGAGTGGGCAGTTGATCCAGGCCTTGCAGGGGCAGGGACCATCGATCGGGTCGTTCCTGGCACAGGCGGCAGTGGTCACCAACACCCTGGCCGACCGCGATCAGCTGATCGGGGAGGTCGTCACCAACCTCAACACCGTGCTCAGCACTTTCGGCGGCAAGAGCGACAAGCTCGACAAGGCAGTGGTCTCCCTGTCGGAGCTCGTTGACCGTCTGGCCCAACGCAAGACGGACATCTCACAGGCGGTGGCCTACACCGACGCGGCCGCCAACTCGATCGCCGGTCTGCTGACCGAGGCCCGGCCGCCGCTGGCCAAGACCGTCCACGAGGTGGACCGGACCGCGGGCCTGGTCCTGGCCGACCACGACTACTTCGACAACTTCCTCAACACCCTGCCCGACAAGTACCGAGCGCTGTCCCGACAGGGGATCTACGGCGACTTCTTCAGTTTCTACCTCTGCGACGCGGTGCTCAAGCTCAACGGTAAAGGGGGACAACCGGTTTACGTCAAGGTGGCCGGGCAGACCTCAGGACGGTGCACGCCGAGATGAAACCCTTTGCCGAGCGAAGCCACTTCGCCCTAGGCGCCATCGGCATCAGCGCTGTGGTGGTGATCGCCACCGTGGCGCTCATGTTCCAGAAGATTCCGTTCGTCAGCGGGACGAGCACGTACTCCGGATACTTCGAAGACGCCAGTGGACTGCACACCGGTGCGCCCGTGGACATCTCGGGCTTTCCGGCGGGACGCGTCGCCAGCATCGACCTCGACGGTCCCCGCGTTCTGATCAAGTTCACCGTCGACGACAACGTCCACCTCGGGGACCGCACCGAGGCCGCGATCAAGACCAAAGGCCTGCTGGGCAGCAAGATGCTGGAAGTCGTTCCCAAGGGCGACAGCGACCTGAAGGGCACCATCCCGCTCGAGCGGACCGTATCGGCATATCAGCTGCCGGATGCGCTCGGCGACGTCACCAACGCGATCAGCGGACTCGACACCCATCAGCTGTCGGACTCGTTGTCCACTGTGTCGGAGGCTTTCGCCAACACCGCCCCGGACCTGAGGGATGCGGTGAACGGCATCGCCCGGTTCTCCAAGACGCTGGGTGATCGTGACGCGCAGTTGCGCAGCCTGCTGGACAACGCGTCGAAGGCGACGACGGTGCTGGCCAACCGCAGCGACAAAGTGGTGAGCCTGGTAAAGGACACCAATGCGCTTCTGGTGCAACTGCGTACGCAGAGCGCCGCGGTGAGCCGGCTGTGGAACAGCTTGTCGGCGGTCTCACTGCAACTCAAAGGGCTGATAGCCGAGAACCGTTCGCAACTGCGCCCCGCGCTGGACAAGCTCAACGGTGTCGTGGCGATGCTCGACAACCGCAAGGAACGGCTGCAGCAGGCCGTCAAGGGCCTCAGTCAGTACGCCCTGGCACTGGGCGACGCGGTCGGCTCGGGTCCGTTCTTCAAGGCGTACATCGTGAACCTGCTGCCGGGGCAGTTCGTGCAGCCGTTCGTCGATGCCGCCTTCTCGGACCTCGGCGTGGATCCGAATGCGAAACTGCCGTCGCAGCTTCAGGATCCGCAGACCGGTCAGCCGGGCACGCCGCCGCTTCCGGTGCCGTTCCCGCGGACGGGCCAGGGCGGCGAGCCGCGGCTGACCCTGCCGGACGCCATCACCGGCAAGCCCGGCGATACCGCCTGTGGCCCACCGGGGATCCCGTTGCCCGGCCCCGGCTGTTACCCCGCCCGGGAAACGCAGCCCGCGCCGGCGCCCGGTGGGCCGCCGCCCGGACCACCGGCGCTCGCGCCCGGACAGACCGCCATGCCGGAACCGCCCAAGACCCCGCCACTGCAGGTGTCGGATCCCGTCCAGCTACCCGCACCGACGCCAGGAGGACAGCCATGAGCAAGCTGTTCACACGTCTGCTTGTCGTCGCGGCGGCCGTGGCCCTTGTCGTCGGTGGCGGCTACTTCGCGGTGAAGGCGTTCCAGCAGGCGTCGCGCCACGAGGTGGTGGGCTACTTCCAGAACACCAATCAGCTGTTCAGCGGCGACGATGTGCTGATCCAAGGGGTGCCGGTCGGCAAGGTCGAGAAGATCGAACCGGGACCCGAGCGCGTCAAGGTCACCTTCTGGATCGACGACAAGTACAAGGTGCCGGCCGACGCCAAGGCCGTGATCCTGTCGCCACAGTTGGTGACGGGCAGGGCAATTCAGCTGATCCCGCCGTACCGGGGCGGACCGACGCTGCGTGGCGGCGCCGTGATCCCGCTGGATCGGACCGCGGTGCCCGTGGAGTGGGACCAGGTCCGAACCCAACTACAACGCGTGGCCGATCTGCTCAAGCCCGACCAGCCCGGTGGGGTCAGTACGCTCGGCGGTTTCATCAACACCGCGGCCGACAATCTGCGCGGACAGGGCGCCAGTATCAGGGAGTCGGTGATCCGCTTGTCGCAGGCCGTGTCGATCCTGGGGGACCACAGCAATGACCTGTTCTCGACGTTCAAGAACCTCTCGATCCTGGTATCCGCGCTGCAGGACAGCACCGGACTGCTGGAGCGGCTGAACGGCAACCTGGCCGAGGTGACTGGACTGGTGGCTGACGATCCGGACAAGGTCGGCCAGGCGCTGCACGACATGAGCTCCGTCGCCGATGACCTGCGCTCGTTCGTCGCGGACAACAAGGAGGCCGTGGGGACGGCGTCGGACAAGCTGGCGTCGGTGAGCACAGCGATCGTGGGCAGCCTCGATGACATCAAGCAGGTATTGCACGTGGCGCCAACGGCTTTGGCCGACTTGAACAACATCTACGAGCCGGCGGTCGGTTCCTTGACCGGCATCCTGGCGGCCAACAACTTCGCCAACCCGGTCAGCTTCATCTGCGGCGCGATCCAGGCGGCGTCGCGCCTCGGGGCGGACCAGTCGTCGAAGTTGTGCGCGCAGTACCTGGCGCCGATCGTGAAGAACCGGCAATACAACTTCCTGCCGCTGGGCGAGAACCTGATGGTGGGTACCCAAGCGCGGCCCAATGAGGTTACCTACAGCGAGGATTGGATGCGGCCCGACTACGTCCCACCGTCGCGTCCGGCGGCGCCGGCGGCACCGGTGGCGCAACAGGCTGGTGCGGCTGACGCACCGGCTCCTCAGACGGTGTCCACTGACGCCCATGCCGGGCTGGCCGGAATGATGACGCCGCCGGCAGGAGGCGGGTCATGAACCGGCTGCGTACGGCCGGGGGCTGCATGCTGGCGACCCTGGCGTTGCTCGCCTCGGCGGGCTGTTCGGATTGGCGCGGCGCCAACAGCCTGCCGCTGCCCGGCACCGAAGGCGGGGGACCGGGGGCGTTCGAAATCCAGGCGCAGATGCCGGATGTCACCAACCTGCAAGAGAATTCGCGGGTCCGGGTCTCCGATGTCACTGTCGGAACGGTCACCAAGATCGAGCGGCAGGGGTGGCACGCGCTGGTCACCATGCGACTCAACGGCGATGTGAACGCGCCGGCGAACTCGACGATCAAGCTGGGCCTGACGAGCTTGCTGGGCACGTTGCACATCGAGCTCGGGCCACCCAAAGATGGCCGGCCGCAAGGCAAATTGCACCAGGGTTCGGTCATTCCGCTGGCGAGCAGTGGCAGTTTCCCGTCGCTCGAGCAGACGCTGTCGGCGGTGTCGATGGTGCTCAATGGCGGTGGCATCGGCAATGTCCAGGACATCACCGAAGCTTTCAGCACGGCGTTCCACGGGCGCGCCGAAGACCTGCGCAGCCTGATCAAGCAGCTCGACACGTTCACCGCGAACGTCAAGGACCAGACCCCCGACATCATCGCGGCGTCGGAGAGTTTGAACACCGTCGTCGGCAAGCTCGCCGCGAGCCAGCCGGTACTCGACCGCGCCGTCGACAGTATCCCGCAAGCGCTGGCCGTGCTCAATGGCGAGCGCGAGAACCTGGTCACGGCCGCCGACAAGCTGAGCAAGTTCGCGGCGCTCGCGACAGACACCGTGGACCGGTCAAAAGAGAACGTGATCAAGGAATTACGCGACCTGGGGCCGACCCTTGAGCAGCTCGCCAATGCCGGGCCGGCCATGACGCGGGCACTGAGTTTCATCCCGACCGTGCCTTTCCCGAGCGACACCATCGAGAAGTGGCAGCGCGGTGACTACGCGAACCTCACCGCGATTGTCGATCTCACGCTCAGCCGCATCGACCAGGCGTTCTTCACCGGCACGCGCTGGGAGTGCGACCTGACCGAGCTCGAGTTGCAGTGGGGCCGCACCATCGGCCAGTTCCCGAGTCCGTGCACCGCGGGCGGGCCGAACAACCCGGGCAATCCGCTGACCATTCCGTACCGCTGGGATCAGGGGCCGTAAATGCATCTGGACAAACGCGTGAGAATTCAGCTCGCGATCTTCGCCGTCATCGCTCTTATCGCCGTGACGATGATGGGCCTGATCTATATGCAGTTGCCGGCCAAGTTGTTCGGCATCGGGCGCTACGTGGTGAAGATGGAGCTGCCCGATACCGGCGGCATCTACGCCACCGGCAACGTCACCTACCGCGGCACCGTGGTGGGCCGGGTGCAGTCCGTCGGTCTGACGCCGACCGGGGTGCAGGCCGAGTTGTCCCTCAACTCGGGCACCGACATTCCCTCCGATGTGCAGGCCGACGTGCACAGCCAGATGGCGATCGGTGAGCAGTTCGTGTCCCTGACGCCGCGCAGCGCGAATTCTCG
Source organism: Mycolicibacterium aubagnense (assembly GCF_010730955.1). NCBI lineage: Bacteria > Bacillati > Actinomycetota > Actinomycetes > Mycobacteriales > Mycobacteriaceae > Mycobacterium > Mycolicibacterium aubagnense. Next base: position 5,282,821 of record NZ_AP022577.1, read on the forward strand.
GCCGCTCAAAGACGGTGACGTGATCCCGCTGGCACACACCTCGGTGCCGCCGGACATCAACACCGTGATCGACTCGCTGACCAAGGGCCTGCAGGCGGTGCCCAAGGACAACCTCAGGACAGTCATCGACGAATCGGCCACGGCCGTCGGCGGTTTGGGGCCGGAACTGTCGCACATCGTCAAGGGCGGCAGCCAGCTGGCCATCGACGCGCGCGCGAACCTCGACCCGCTGCTGAGTCTGATCGATCAGGCGAAGCCCGTGCTGGACTCGCAGAACAACACCTCCGGCGCCATCCAGGCGTGGGCGGCGAATCTCGCCACGGTGACCGGCGAACTCCAGGCCCAGGACAAGGCGCTGGGCACCGTCCTCGACAAGGGCGGCCCGGCGTTCGGCGAGATGGGGCAGTTGTTCAGCCGGCTGCAGCCGACATTGCCGGTCCTGCTCCAGAATCTGGTATCCATCAACAAGGTCGCGATCACCTACCAGCCGAACCTTGAACAGCTCCTGGTGCTGCTACCTCGGACAACCGAAGCGGCGCAGGGCGTTACGCTGGCGAACCGCGATACCAAACAGGCCTACAAGGGCGCGTATCTGAGCTTCAACCTGAACATCAACCTGCCGCCGCCATGCACCACCGGATACCTGCCGGCACAGCAGATGCGCAATCCCGCGCTGGAGGACTATCCCGAACTTCCGGCGGGCGATCTGTATTGCCGGACCCCGCAGGACGGCATGTTCAACGTCCGTGGCGCGAAGAACCTGCCGTGCGAGACGGTGCCCGGCAAGCGCGCCGCCACCGTCAAGCAGTGTGAGAGCAACGAGCCGTACGTACCGCTGAACGACGGCTACAACTGGAAGGGCGATCCGAACGCCACGTGGACCGGGCAGGACGTGCCGCAACTGCGGCCGGGTTCACCCCCGCCGGCTGGCGCTCCTAAGCCCCCACCGATCGCCGTCGCCGAGTACGACCCGGCTTCGGGGACCTACATAGGCCCAGACGGAAAGACCTATACCCAAGCCGATTTGGCGAACACGGCTCCGAAGGAGAAGACATGGCAGAGCATGATGACGCCGCAGCCGGGGAGCTGACCGAGGGCGGGGTCGCCGTCCTCGACCCCGATATTGGCGATGTCGATGAGGTGGGTGAGGCCACCGCCGCCGCCGACGCCGACGGCGCGGATGCGCCTGTCGACGAGCCCGCGACACCGAAGTCGGTCCGCCGGCTGGCGGGGGCGATCGGGCTGATCCTGGTGATCGCACTGAGCGCCCTCGTCGGGTGGTTGGCAGTGCGCACGCACCGCGCAACCCAGGTCGACGAGCGGCAGAGCCAGATCGTTCAGGCCGCCCGGCAGGGCGCGCTGAACCTGACGACCATCGACTGGCAGCGCGCCGATGCCGACGTCCAGCGCATTCTCGACAGCGCCACGGGGGAGTTCTACGACGACTTCGCCAAGCGCTCAGCACCTTTCATCAAGGTCGTGAAGGAAGCGAAGTCGACGTCCACGGGCTCGATAACCGAGGCCGGGCTGGAATCGGAGTCGGGCGACTCGGCTCAGGTACTGGTCGCGGTGGCCGTCAAAACCTCGAATGTCGGTGCGCCGGCGCAGGAACCGCGCGAGTGGCGGATGCGCATCGCGGTGCAGAAAGTCGGTGATGTGATGAAGGTTTCGAACGTGGAGTTTGTGCCGTGAAATGGATCAAATCTCGCGGCGACAATGCCGTAGCGGAAAAATCAGTCGAGGCAACGGCTTCGGCGAATGAGCTCACCGTCGATGCGCTCGACGAAGCGGTCGAGATCGACGCCGCACAGACCACCGACGCGGCGCCTGCCCACCCGCGGCGCCGCGTCGCGTGGGCGAGTATGGCCGTTTACGGCCTGCTGCCCGCGCTTGTTCTGGCGCTGGGCGGAGCGGCCGGTTACCTGCAGTGGAAAGACGTGTCCCTGAGCCAGTCCGACACGGCCAAAAAAGAATCCACCAAGGCCGCCACCGACGGCACCATCGCCCTGCTGTCCTACAAGCCCGAGACCGTCGACAAGGATCTGGAAGCCGCCAAGAAGTACATGACCGGCAACTTCCTGAACTCCTACACGTCGCTGACCCGCGACGTGGTGATCCCGGGTTCCAAGCAGAAGAAGATCTCCGCCGTCGCCACCGTGCCCGCGGCCGCGTGGACCAAGGCGACCCCGGACCATGCGGTGGTGATGCTGTTCGTGGACCAGACGATGATCATCGGCGGCAGCGCCCCGACCAGCACCGCGTCGAGTGTTCGAGTGACCCTCGACAAGGTCGAGGGGCGTTGGCTCATCTCGCAATTCGATCCGATGTGAGCAGCATGATCCGACGGTGGACTTGTGGGGTCCTCGCCGCTGCCGTGGTGGGTGTACCGGCGGTATGCGCGCCGGCGGTTGCCCGTGCCGATGCGACGGCGTATCTGATCGGCGTGACCGTGCGGCCCGGCTACAACTTTCCCAACGCCGATGTGGCGCTGGGCTATGGCTACGCCATCTGCGACAAGGTGGCGGCCGGTCGGCCGTTCGCTGACGTAATGGGCGACGTACGAAACGATTTCCGCACCGACGACGACTATCAGGCGTCATATCTCATTTCGCAGGCCGTGAACGAACTGTGCCCGGTACAGATCTGGCAACTGCGTAACTCTGCAGCGCACTACCAGTCGCCGCCGGGCGTTCATCCCTGATGCAAAGGAGTTCAACATGAGATGTCGGCCACGGGTGCTGTCTGTGTTGGCCGCCGTGCCCGTCAGCGCCGTCATCTGCGCGCCGCTCGCGCACGCTGACAATGGCAACACCCTCATTCCGAACAACAAGCGGCTCAACGACTCCGTCGTGTCGAACGTCTACACCGTGCAGCACCAGGCCGGGTGCACCAACGACATCGCCGTCAATCCGCAGCTGCAGCAGGCCGCCGAGCGGCAGGCCAAGGACATGATGGCCAACCGGGACCTGGACGGGGACATCGGTTCTGACGGATCCACGCCCCAGACGCGGGCCGCGGACGCGGGCTACCGCGGCGGACCGGTGGCGCAGACGGTCGCCACCAACCCGGCGCTGGCGATCAGCGGCGTCGAGCTGATCAACCAGTGGTACTACGACCCGGTCATCAAACAGATCATGGCCAACTGCGCGAACAACCAGATGGGCGTGTGGTCGGAGAACAGCCTCGACCGCACCGTCGTCGTCGCGGTCTACGGTCAGCTGCCCGAACCGCCGCACCGCGACGACAAAGAGGGCGGTACCAACAACGGCTTCGACCCGAGCCCCGACTACGACGGCAGCGACGAGATCGAGCACTTCTTCAACTGGTTCCCGTGGATCCTGCGCGGCGTGCACCCGCCGCCGGCGTACCCCGCGAATTAGCTTGGGCTACTTGATCGAGCCCGCAGTCAGTCCGCTGACCACGCGGCCCTCGATCGCCGCGAACAGCACGATGACGGGCACCGTGGCGATCACCGACCCGGCGAACAGGTGCCCCCAATCGATCGAGTACACCCCGATGTAGTTGTTGATTCCGACCGTCAGCGGCTGCCGGTCCGAGGACGCGCCCAGCGTGAGCGTCAGCGCGACGATGAACTCGTTCCAGGCCGCGATGAACGTGAAGATCGCGGCGGTGACGATTCCGGGCATCGCCAACCGGAGGCTGATGCGCACGAACGCGCCGAAACGGCTTGTGCCATCGAGCATTGCGGCCTGTTCGAGCTCGAAGGGGATCGTCGAGAAGTACGCGTTGAGGATCCAGATGGCGAACGCCAGGTTGAAGCCGGCATTGACGAGGATCAATGAGATCAGCGGTGTCGCGAAGTCGAATTTGATGAACTCGCGCTGGATGCCGACGAGCATCGCCGCGGGCTGGAACATCTGCGTGGCGAGCACCAGCAACAGGAACAGTGAGCGGCCACGGAACTTCCGCCGCGCGGTGTAGTAGGCGGCGGGCAGCGCGACGGCGAGCACGACGAGTGTCGCTCCACCTGCGACGATCAGACTTGCCGAGAGATTCCCACCGAGGCCCGTCGACCAGATGGTCGTGAAATTGTGGAAGTCGAAGCGCGAGGGCAGGTAGCCCGGCGACAGGAGTTCGTCCGCCGGTCGTAGTGCGGTGACGACCATTTCGGCGTACGGCAGCAGGAGGAACATGGCGATGGCGTAGGCCGCGAGCGCCGCGGCGAGCCGTCGAACCGGCGGCCGGGTCACCGGATCTGGTCCTTCCATCGCGTGACGCGCAGGAAGACCAGAACCATGACGACCACCAGCGCGAAGTTCAACGCGGACATCGCTGCGGACTCACCGATGTGGGCGGACTTCAGGATGAACATGAACGTCGTCGTCGTGCTGGTCTCGTACCCGGGCCCGCCGCGCGTCATCTCCCAGATGATCGGGAACGAGTTGAAGACGTTGATCACGTTGATCAGCGTCGCGACGATGATGGCCGGACGCAGCAGCGGCAGGGTGATCGACAGGTATGTGCGCCAGTGGGAGGCACCATCGACCCTGGCCGCCCGGTAGACGTCGTTCGGGATGGTCTGCAGGCCCGCAAGGATGGTGTACGTCGTGAAGGGGAGCGAGACGAAAATGGCGACCAGCATCATCGCGACGAAGGCGGATATCGGCCGGCCCAGCCAATCGGCTCTGGTCGACCCGAGGTCGACGAGGCCGAGGTCGTGCAGGAAGACGTTGATGACGCCGCTGCCAGATTCGAGTGCCCAGCGAAAGATGAGGGCGGTCATCATCACCGACGCGGCCCAGGGCGCGATGAGTGCCCACCGCGCGATCCTGCGGCCCGGGAACTGGGCGTTGAACAGCTGGGCGAGACCGAGTGACACCGCGATCGTCACAGCGACGACCACGACGACCCAGATCGCGGTGCGAAGGAGGACCCCGCTCAGAGCGGCTTCATCGGCGAGCGCTTGGTAGTTGCGGCCACCGGCGGAACCGAGGACGACGCCACTCGGGCTGACCTTTTGGAACGACGTCTGGACCATGACAACGACGGGCCAGAGCACCGTCAGCCCGATCAGCGCGCATGCCGGCCCGATCCACGCCAGCGGCGCGAGCCGTCTCAGGGTGCGCCTCACTCAGCCGGCCTCGACCGCCGACTGCTGGAGCGCGGTGAGAACCGTCTTCGGGTCATCGGTGACTGCCGTTCCGATCTCGTGCTGGATATTGGACTTGACCTCGGCCCACGTGGTGGTGTTCGGGTACTGCACCGCATTGGGCAGCGCCCTCATGAACGGGCCGAACACCGGGTCTCCGGCCAGGGAATCGGCGGCGCTCGTCGTGGCCGGCAGCAGGTGGTAGAGCTTGCCGAAGGCGATCTGATATTCGTCCTGATAGGCGAAGTCGAGGAACGCCTTGATCTGCGCCTGGTGCCCGTTGGCGTTGAATGCGGCGACGTTGTCACACACGCCGAGGGTGCTGGCCAGCGGTCCGGACCTACCGGCGATCGGCACCGACGCCCAGTCGGCGTCGGTGAGCTCGCCGCCGCCGGAGATGATCGGGATGAGTGCTGGTGAGCCGTTGATCATCCCGACCTCGCCCTGCGCGAACTGCTTCCACAGATCGGTGCGGTTCTTGGTGCCCGGGTTGGGCTCCGTCAGGCCGGCGCCGGCAAGGTCCTTGACGAACTCGAACGCCTCGACGTTCTGCGCACTGTCGATCGCCCACTTACCGTCGGCGTCCTGGTAATTGCCACCGTTGCCCAGGAACCAGAGGAGCGCCTCGGCTTGCGCTTCCTCAGGCCCGAGTGGCAAGCCGAATCCGATCTTGCCCAGCGCCTTGATCTTGGTCGCGTCGGCTTTGACGTCGTCCCACGTGCCCGGTGCCGCCGCGATGCCGGCCTCGGCGAACAGCTTCTTGTTGTAGAACAGCGTGCGTGCGCTGGTGGTGAACGGCAGACCGTACTGCTTGCCGTTGTAGGTGCCCTGCTTGGCGAACACCGGCAGCAGATTGCCGGGATTGCTCAGGACCTCGTCGGCGGAGTAGAGCAGACCGTCCTGCGCGTAGTTGGAGAAGTAGTCGCCTTCGGTGATGTCTGGGAACTGGCGGTTCTGCACCATCGTCTGGACCTGGGTGTCGAAGTCGTTCCAGCTGATGGCGGTGATGTCCACCGAGATCTTCGGGTTCTTGGCATGGAATGCATCGACGATGCCCTGCCAGTAGTTCTTGCTGGCGTTCTGGGGCCCCGTGCCATAGTCGGCGACGACGAGTTTGAGCGTGACGTTGCCATCGCTGTCCTTGGTGCTGCCGCCGCATCCGGAGAGCGCAAGTGCGACGGCCGCCCCAGCTGCTGTCGCACGCAAGATCCTGCTCTTCATGTGGTCTCCCCGTCTCCTGTGCGTCAGGCCACTGTTCGATGCTTTGGCGAATGTTAGCGGCCGGGTTGTGGGATGTATCCGGACATCGGTGACAGTTGACTCGGGGCTCGCTCGCTCGCGCGACTTTGCGAAACTGCCCGAGCGACCGGCAATCGGCGCGAAAAGTGTTCTGTGCGTCGCATTGTCGCGCGCTCGGTGCCCATCTCAACGTTCGGGGATGTCCTGAGACTTCGGCTGAATCCGAACGGTTGCTCGTTTTCGATTAGCAGCCGACGCTGCTCGGGGTGCATTTGGCGCTGGCTGGGCCGCTGGGAACTTCTTGCAACCGCTGTGCGCCGGCCCCTCGAGGAACTGCTGCTTCCACTTGGTCACCAACGTGGTGGTCCCCCCGGCGCGGCGGGCCGCTTCCGCGCCGGTCATCTCGCCAGCGAGCACCGCCAGTATCTGGCGGGTTTTCTCCTCAGCGGGGAATCTTCGTTCGTCGTGACCGCACCATCGCGCTACCCCTTCCGGCCGGGATCGTGATTTATCCACAGAGCACGATTCATCCACAATCGGCGCCTGCCAGAAAGTTTGAAGCAGTAGAACCTTGTTGTTCGAACATATGTTCGATATAGTGAAGTATGGGAACCAGGCTAGATCGCAACCCACTTCTTGACCACCTCAGCGGCGTGGTCGTCCCCGACGACCTGGCTGGGGATGACGCGTTGGAGGTGGTGCGGGTGCTTGTCGTGCTGCGCAATGTGGTTGATCATCTGGCGGCGGTGGTGGCGGGGGTGCTGGGTCGGTGTGGGGTGGCGGCCTCGCAGGGGCGGACGCCGCGGGAGTTGTTGATCGTGTTGGGGTGTGCGCCGTCGGTGGCCGAGCGGTGGGTGCGTATCGGTGCCGCGCTGCCGTTGTTGCCGACCCTGGCCGCGCATGCCGCGGATGGGGCGATCTCCGGTGAGCATGTCGACGCGATCGTCAAGGGCATCAACCACATTCAGGCCCGCGCACCGGGACCTGTCGATGACGAGCACCGGTTCGCACAGGTGACGGACTTGTTGGGCCAGTTCTTCTCCGGCGCGACCCCAGCGGACATAGGGGCGCGAGCTCGGCGTTTGGGCAACCGAGTCGCGGCCGCCGAAGGTGGGTTGCCGGCCGCTGAAGATCGGTCGGTCAACACTGTCGAGCACCGGGTGACCAGCGACGGTCGGTTGCAGGTGCGCGCGGATCTGGATGCCGAAGTGGGCGCCAAGCTGGTGGCCGCGATGGATGAGCTGTCCGCACCCCGCCCTGAACCCGACGGCAGCCCTGATGCGCGGTCGGTGGGGCGGCGCCGGGCCGATGCCCTGGAGGCGGTGCTGGATATCGCGGCCCGCGGCGGCGATATCGCGTCCGCGCCGCGCACCCAGTTGCTGCTGACGGTGCCTGCAGACACCCCGGGTCTGGCGCAGCTCGAGTTCATGGGGGCGATCAGCACCCTGACCCTGAACCGGATCTGCTGTGACACCACGGTGACGACGGTGATCGTGGACGGCGAGCAGGTGCCGCTGGAGATGGGGCGGGAGAAGCGGTTGTTCCCGGCGCATCTGCGCAAAGCGCTTTATCTGCGGGATCAATGTTGCATCAAGTGTGGTGCGCCGCCCGGGCGCACGCATGCGCACCACATCGTGCACTGGACCCACGACGGTGAAACCAGCCTGAGCAACGGGTGCCTGTTGTGCCCGGCGTGTCACGCGAATATCCATCACGACGGCTGGGACGTCGTCATGGGCCTGGACAAACACCCGTGGCTCATCCCACCGGCGACCGTCGACCCACACCGCCGACCGATCCCGGCCTACAACCGCCGCACGATGAGACTGGACCACGTGGCTGCGTAACCCGCAACCTCGAATCTTTTGCGCACCTTGACAACTCAACAGTGATAACGCCTCGGGGGCCTGCTGCTTCGGCGGCGGAACTGAAGCAGCAGGCCCGCACCCCGGCCGAACGCAACGAACTGCCATCGCCGTGTTGCTCGGCTCAGTTGCGGATGTGCAAGCGTTCGCCGTGCGGCCCGAAGATGGCGATCGCCTCCACGGGTCCGTCGACGGTGCCGAACCAGTGCGGTGTCCATGTCGAGAACTCCACGGCCTCACCGGGTTTGATGGTGAAGTCGCGATCGCCGAGCAGCAGTCGGAGGTTGCCTGACAGCACATACAGCCACTCCTGGCCGTCGTGCACGGGAAGCTCTGCGGGTGGCGTTCGACGCCGGGTGCTCACGCGGATCTTGAACGTGTGCAGACCGCCGGCCGGCCCGCCGCGGGTCAACGGCCAGTAGGTGATCCCGTCGCGGCTGTGTGACGCGCCGCGGACCCGCGGGTCCTCGGCCTCGGGGGCGCGCATCAGTTCGTCGGTGCTGATCGAGAGCGCGGCGGCGAGTCGGGGCAGGTGGTCGAGCGCGAAGCGGCGCTTGCCCGATTCCAGGCGGCTCAACGTCGAGATGTCGATATCGGCCGCGCGCGCAACATCTTCCAGAGTCATACCGCGTTGCGTGCGGAGCTCGCGCAGCCGGCGGCGGACCCGCGACTCGATGTCGTCGTCCTCGGCGTTTGCCTGCATGGCAAATCAGCTTGGCATTTTGCGCGCCGCACGGCAAGGTCGGTGTCATGCAAAACGAATGGGAATGCGCCATCGTCGGTGGCGGGGCGGCGGGACTGAGTGCGGCACTGGTGCTGGGTCGTGCGCGACGACGAACGCTGGTTGTCGACGCCGGGGAGCAGAGCAACCGCGCGGCTCACGGCATCGGGGGACTACTGGGGCACGACGGACGTCCGCCTGCCGACCTGTACGCCGACGGGCGCCGGGAGCTGGCCAAGTATCCGTCGGTGGAGTTCATCGAGGGTCAGGTCACCGGTGCGACGGCGCAGGACGGCCCGACGTTCCGGCTTGAACTCGCCGACGGGAGTGTGCACCGTGCCAAGCGACTACTGCTGGCCGGCGGTATGGAGTACGAGTACCCCGACATCCCGGGACTGCACGACCACTGGGGCCGGTCGGCGTTTCACTGCCCGTTCTGCCATGGCTGGGAAGCCCGCGATCGGGCGCTGGCGGTCCTTGCCGACGGGGACCGCGCCGCGCACATGGCGCTGCTGCTTCGGGCCTGGACCGACGACATCGTCGTCTTGACCAACGGGCCGTCGAGCCTGAACGACGACCAGAACCGCGCCCTGGCCGACGCCGGGGTGCGCGTGGACGAGCGCAAGGTGGTCGAATTCGCTTCGCGCAACGACGAATTGGCCGCCGCGGTGTTCGCGGACGGCGACGAACTCAAGCGGGAGGGCGTTCTGGTGGCCAGCGCGTTGCGGCAGCGAACCGACCTGGTGGCCCAGCTGGGGGTGCGCACCGCTCCGCCCGGGCCGGCCGTCATCGACGCTGTCGTGGTCGACCAGATCAACCGGACCTCGGTGCCCGGCGTCTTCGCCGCCGGCGACGTCTGCGCTCAGATGCCCCAGGTCGCCGCAGCGATTGCCAGTGGTTCCGGGGCCGCCGCGGCCATCGTGCAGAGTCTGGTGCACGACCAATTCGGCTTGCCCGTCATGCCCTGGCCCAACTTCGATCAGCAGGAGAATTGACATGTCCACGACTGAGACACCGCAGGAACACTGGGAAAGCCGTTACGCCGAGAAGCCCCAGATGTGGAGCGGGCGGGTCAACGCCCATCTCGCGACGGTTGCCGGCGAACTGACGCCGGGACGCGCGCTGGATCTGGGTTGCGGCGAGGGGGCCGACGCGATCTGGCTGGCCACCCAGGGCTGGCAGGTGGTCGCGGTCGACATCGCCACCAATGCCCTGGATCGGGCCGGCAGTGCGGCAGCGGCCAGGGGAGTGGCGGAGCGGATCGACTTCCAGCACCACGACCTGTCCCAGAGTTTCCCGGCGGGAAGCTTCGATCTGGTGTCGGCGCAGTTCTTGCATTCGACGGTTCATCTGGAGCGCCGGCAAATACTGAGGCAGGCGTCGGCGGCCGTCGCGCCGGGCGGCACGTTGCTGATCGTCGACCACGGTGAAGCACCGCCCTGGGCCGCCCAACACGTCCATGACCACCGCTTTCAGTCCGCGGACGAGGTTGTCGCCGAGCTCGATCTACCGGAAGAAGGCTGGCAGTCGCAGCACGTCGGTACCCTGGAACGCGAGGCAATCGGACCTACTGGCGAATCCGCCATTTTGCGGGACAATCTGATTGTCCTGCGCCGCACGCACTGATCGGAGGTCACCAGGTGGTGAAGTGCCGGCTCGACATCCGCCTGGCTGCAGAGTCGATGCTTCTGGTGACCGCGTGTCTGTGCCTCCTGCTGGGCGGCCGCCAGGCACTCGATTTCGTGACCGATGCCATGGGCAACTCGTTGGCCACCTCCGGCGACTGGTCGCTGGGCCCGGCCGCCGCGTTGCTGGTGTACGGCCCGCGGCAGGTGTGGTCGGCCTGGGCAATCACGGTGCCGGTGATCGTGGTACTCGGCATCGGCTTGGCCGTCGCGCGCACGCGCCGCGACGGGCCGCGATGGCTGAACCAGGCGTTGCTGGCCTACGGCGCGGTCGTCGTGCTGGACTCGCTGGTCGCGGCGCTCTGACCAGCTGATATGGTGGTCGGCGCGGACGAGTTGGCCGGGCGGCCGCGGGACCGAGAGGTTTCGAGGAAAGTCCGGACTTCACAGAGCAGGGTGATTGCTAACGGCAATCCGAGGTGACTCGCGGGACAGTGCCACAGAAAGCAGACCGCCGTCGCGAGACGGTAAGGGTGAAACGGTGCGGTAAGAGCGCACCAGCATTCCGGGTGACCGGAGTGGCTAGGTAAACCCCACCCGAAGCAAGGCCAAGAAGGCCGCAACCTGGTTGCGGCTGCGCAGGTGCCCGAGGGCTGCTCGCCCGAGCCTGCGGGTAGGCCGCTTGAGGTACCCGGTGACGGTGTGCCCAGATGGATGGTCGCCGCCCTGCTGCCAGTGATGGTGGCGGGGAACAGAATCCGGCTTACAGGCCAGCTCGTCCGCCCCGCTACTTCTTCACTTTTCTCATCGCCCGTGCCAGCGCATGGAGCGAAGCGTCCAGCTGCATGCGGGCGTACTCGGCCACCTCGGCCTCGTGCTGGTGCAGGACGCCGTAGGTGAAGGTGTCCTCGCCCGCAGCGTGCGCGGCCTCGGCCTGCTGCAGCAGGTGTGCGCGGCTGACGTAGCTGTCCTGGTGATCGCCCAGCAGCGTCTGGATGTCCTTGGCGCAGTCGGCCACCTTCGGCTCGCCCGTGGCGGCGGCGGTGTATCGAAGACGCTTGGCGCCCTTACGGATTCGGTGCAGTGCCTCTTCGCTGTCCTCGGCGCCGGCAGTCTCCGCGGCCTCGGCCCGGCGCACCGATTTCCGGACGCGGCGGTAGGCGCCCGTGACCGTCACCGGCTTCGCCTCGTCCTCGGCGGCGGGCGGCTGGGTGTTGTCGACGACGATGGCCTCGAGCGCATCGAGCAGCCGGAAGTAGCGCTCGGACCGCATGGCCGCGAGCGACCGGCGCAGCCCGGACTGGTAGCGCCGCTTCGAACCGTCGACCAGGCGCTCGCGCACCTGCCCGCGAACCAGCTCCGGCGCAAGCCCGTTCAACGTGTCCTCGTACCGCTGCGCGAGCACCTCGGCGTCCCGTGCCGTGCCCAGTACGCCGGCCAGCAGCTTCAGCTCGTCGAGCACCCACTCGCGGTCGCCGAGATTGCCGGTCTCCTGCAGCAGGCTGCGGATCTTGCGGATGGTGACCCGCATCTGATGCACCGAGTCGAAGGTGTCGGCGCGTACCGCACGGTCCCACTCGATCAATTCGGAGATGTGCGCCGCTATGGCGCGGTGCACCTTGTCCACCGGCACCGGTTCGGATTCTGCGGCGGCCACCACGGGGCGGGCGGCCGCCAGCACCTTGGCCAGCTTGGAGCCGTGTCCGGCCGGTTCGGCGCCGGCGTCGAACAGCCGATTGGCCAGCCGGTCCAGCACATCGGCACCCCCATCGACGTTGCCCACCAATTCGAGCTCCCACTCGCGCCAGCTCTGCAGCGATTCGCCGGCGGTGGCGGTCACGCGGTCGTCGCAGAACTCGGCGAGTTCGGAGTCGTCCGGTGCGTACAGCATGGACACCGTGCGCGCTGTCTCGATCCGCGCGACGGGCTGCAGCGGCAGGTCCCGGACGATGGCCAGCACGATGTCGCGCAACTCGTCGGGCACGCTGTCGCGGGAACCGGTGAGCGGCAGCCGGATCTCGGTGCGGGCATCGGCGCCGGCGGGCAGCTTCAGGTGCCAGCCCGCGTCCGTGCCGCCAGTGCGCCGACGCAGGGTGATCTTGTGTGCCGCCAGGTCATGGTCCGGGGTGTCGAAGTACACCGCGTCCAGGTGGGCGACCGGCAGTTGCTCGACCCGGCCGACGGCGGACAATCCGTCGAACGACGGGGACACCGTGCTGTCGACCACCGCGAACTTGCGTTCAATCTCGGTGTAGCGGGACGGTTTACGCTTGCCAGCGGCCATGTTCACCTTCATTTGCGACCCGGGACGGGCAGTACCAACGCTGCCATTAGCGTGCCACATCGCGGCGCGGCATCCGCTGCCGATAACGTCTTGAGGCGTGACCGAATTCGAGACGCTGAAGTTCGCCCAGTCCGGTGCCGTCGTGAATATCGTGCTCGACCGGCCCGAGGCGGCCAACGGCATGAACGACGCCCTGACCCGCGACCTGGCGGGGGCCGCGGCGCTGTGCGACTCCCCGGGAGTGAAGGTCGTCACCCTGACCGGCGCCGGCCGCTTCTTCTGCGCCGGCGGCGACCTCAAAGCGATGGCTGCCGCCGATGATCCGGGTGCGTTCGTCAAGGGCATCGCCGACGACCTGCACCGCGCCATGTCCACGTTCGCCCGCATGGACGCGGTCCTGATCACCGCCATCAACGGCGTCGCGGCCGGGGCGGGCTTCCCGCTCGGCGTCTCCGGCGATCTGGTGCTGGCCGCGGAGTCCGCGTCGTTCACCATGGCGTACACCAAGGCCGGCCTGAGCCCCGACGGCGGATCGTCCTACGTGCTGCCGCGGCTGATCGGCCTGCGCCGCACCCAGGAGCTGATGATCACCAACCGTGTGCTCAAAGCCGCGGAGGCCGCCGACTGGGGCCTGGTCACCCGCGTTGTGCCCGACGCCGAGCTGCCCGGCGCGCTGGACGCCCTGGCCGCCGAGGTCGCCACGCAGGCCGGTGGTTCGAACGCCGCGGTCAAGCAGCTGCTGCTGACCACCTACGGCGCCGACTACGAGACCCAGTTGGAGCGCGAAGGGCGGCTGATCGCCAAGTGTGCGTCGTCGGCCGACGGCAAAGAGGGCGTCGGCGCCTTCGTCGGCAAGCGCAAGCCGGAATTTTCCTGACCAGGGTGAGGGCTGTGCAGGCAATTTCGCGCGATTGCCCGCACCGCCCTCACAGTGGTGCTCAGTAGGAGTGTTCCTCGGCGGGGAATACGCTGGACGCCACCTCGGCGGCGTATTGCCGTGCGGCGCGGCCCAATTCGGCCCCGACGTCGCCGAAGCGCTTGACGAACTTGGCGGTCTTTCCGGCCGTCATGCCCGCCATGTCCTGCCACACCAGCACCTGCGCGTCGCAGTTGGCGCCGGCACCGATGCCGACGGTGGGGATGGTCAGCTTGCCGGTGATCTGGGTGGCCAGCTCGGCGGGCACCATCTCGAGCACCACGGCGATGGCGCCGGCCTCGGCCACGGCGATGGCGTCGTGGATGGTCTGGTCGCCCGCGTCACCACGGCCCTGAACCCGGAAGCCGCCGAGCCCGTTGACGCTCTGCGGGGTGAAGCCGATGTGGGCCACGACGGGGATGCCGGCCTGGGTCAGTGCGGCGATCTGCTCGACCATCCGCTCGCCGCCCTCCAGCTTGACCGCGTGCGCGCCGGTTTCTTTCATGAAGCGGGTCGCCGTGGCAAGAGCTTGCCGAGGCCCTTCTTCGTAGCTGCCGAACGGCAGGTCGGCGACCACCAGTGCGTGCGGGGCACCCTTGACGACCGCGCGGGCCAGCGGGATCAGCTCATCGATGGTGATGGGCAGGGTGGTGTCGTAGCCGTAGACGACGTTGGCCGCGGAGTCGCCGACCAGCAGAACAGGAATCTCGGCGTCGTCGAAAATGCGGGCCGAGGAGTAGTCGTAGGCCGTGAGCATCGCCCACTTGTGGCCTTCGGCCTTCCATTTCGCGAGGTGGTGGGTACGGATCTTGGTGCGAGGGGTCTTACAGACAGACTCCGGGGCAGCGCCGTAAACCTGATCAGACATCGTCGTCCTCAAATGAGTTGGTCGGTACGAACCTCGAGGCCCAGATCGGGTCCCCGGGACGTTTGACGGGTCAAGTCTGCCACCACCGGGCACTCAAGGTGAACGACACATGAAGTGGAATGCCTCACATTGGTTCAGGACCGCCGCCTACCATCACGCTCATGCCCGGATACCAGCGGCTCAGCGGACTCGACGCCAGCTTCCTCTACCTCGAGACCGCGGTGCAGCCCCTGCACGTGTGCGCGGTGCTGGAACTGGACGCCGCCACCATTCCGGGCGGCTACACCTTCGACAAGATGCGCCAGATGCTCAGCGAGCGCATCGCGGCCATGCCGGAGTTCCGGGAAAAGCTGGCGGACTCGCCGCTGAACCTCGACCACCCGGTGTGGGTGGAGGACGCGGATTTCGACATCGACCGGCACCTGCACCGCATCGGGCTGCCATCCCCGGGTGGCCGCGTCGAGCTGTCCGAGATCTGCGGGCACATCGCGGCGCTGCAGCTGGACCGCAGCCGCCCGCTGTGGGAGATGTGGGTGATCGAGAACATCGCCGGCACCGACGCCCACGACGGCGGCCGGCTGGCCGTGATGACCAAGATGCATCACGCGGGGATCGACGGTGTCACCGGCGCCAACCTGATGTCGCAGCTGTGCACTCTCGAACCGGACGCGCCGGCGCCCGAGCCCGTCGCGGGCAGCGGCACCGCCTCGGAACTCGAGATCGCGGTGGGCGGCGCGGTCAAGTACTTCACCCGCCCGCTCAAGCTGGCGGGCGTGCTGCCCTCGACGGCGACCACCGTCATCGACACCGTCCGCCGCGCAGCCAAGGGACTGACCATGGCGGCGCCGTTCGCCGCGCCGAAGACCGCGTTCAACGTCAACATCACCGGGCACCGCAACGTGGCGTTCGCCCAGCTGGACCTCGCGGACATCAAGACCGTCAAGAACCACTTCCATGTGAAGGTCAACGACGTGGTGCTCGCGTTGGTGTCGGGCGCGCTGCGGCGCTACCTGCTAGAGCGTGACGCGCTGCCGGAGACCACCCTCGTGGCCATGTGCCCGGTCTCGGTGCATGGCAAATCCGACCGGCCCGGCCGCAACCAGGTGTCCGGCATGTTCGCCAAGCTGGAGACCACCATCGAGGACCCGGCCGAGCGGCTTCGTGCCATCGCCGACTCGAGCACCGTTGCCAAACAACACAGTTCGGCGATCAGCGCGACGCTGCTGCAGGACTGGTCGCAGTTCGCCGCGCCGTCGGTGTTCGGGACCGCGATGCGGGTGTTCGCGGCGACCGGCCTGGCCGAGGCCAAGCCCGTGCACAACCTCGTCGTCTCCAACGTGCCCGGTCCGCAGGAGCCGCTGTACATGCTCGGCGCCGAGGTCAAGGCGATGTACCCGCTGGGCCCGCTGTTCCACGGCTCCGGATTGAACATCACGGTGATGTCCCTGAACGGCACGTTGGACGTCGGCCTGATCTCTTGCCCGGAGCTGATTCCGGACCTGTGGGACATGGCTGACGAGTTCGCCACCGCGCTGGATGAGCTGGTTGCCGCAGCCACCGTCTGATGGCGCGCGGCAACGCCCTCATCAGGTCAGACCAGCGCTCATGGCAGCATGGTCGACCATGAACCTCAGACGGGGGAGCCTCGCCCTCGCATCGGTACTGGCCATGGTCTTGGTGGATGCGACGGGTTGCAGCCAGGTGATCGACGGACGCGCGACCCGCGCGATGCCGAAGCCGGGTGCGCCCCTGCAGTGGTCGCCGTGCCAGACCACGTCACCGGACTCGCAGTCGCGCATCCCCAAGGGGGCCGAGTGCGCGATGCTGTCGGTGCCCGTCGACTACAGCAAGCCCGACGGTGACGTCGCACAGCTGGCGCTGCTGCGGATCAAGGCGACCGGCGACAAGATCGGCTCCCTCGTGATCAACCCGGGCGGGCCGGGGGAGTCGGGCGTCAGCGCCGCGGTGTCGTTGCTCAACAACATTCCGGACTCGGTGCGGCAGCGCTTCGACCTCGTCGGCTTCGACCCCCGCGGCGTCGGGTCCTCCAAACCCGCGGTGTGGTGCAACTCCGACGCCGACAACGACCGGCAGCGCGCCGATCCGCAGGTCGACTACTCGCCGGCCGGTGTGGCACACATCGAATCCGAGACCAAGGCGTTCGTGCAGCGCTGCGTCGACAAGATGGGCAAGGAGTTCCTGGAGAACGTCGGAACCGCCAATGTCGCCAAGGATCTGGATGCCATCCGGGCCGCGCTCGGCGACGACAAGCTGACCTACCTGGGTTACTCGTACGGCACCCGCATCGGCGCCCAGTACGCCGAGGACTTCCCGGACAAGGTGCGCTCGATGATCCTCGACGGCGCCGTCGACCCCAACGCCGATCCGATCGAGGCCGACATCAACCAGGCCGCCGCCTTCCAGACCGCGTTCAACAACTACGCCGCCGACTGCGCGAACAGCCCGGAGTGCCCGCTGGGCACGGACCCGACGAAGGTCAATGACGTCTACCACAGTCTGGTCGACCCGTTGGTCCAAAAGCCGGCTCCGACAAAGGATCCGCGTGGCCTGAGCTACAGCGACGCATTGGTCGGCACCATCCTGCCGCTGTACTCGCCGGCCATGTGGAAAGACCTCACCGCGGGGCTCACCGAGCTGAAGGGCGGCCACGGCGACATCATGCTGCGGCTCGCCGACGCCTACATGGGCCGGGACGCTGACGGCCACTACGACAACTCGACCGACGCCCGCGTGGCGGTCAACTGCGTCGACGAGCCGCCGATCACCGACCGCGTCAAGGTCATCGCCGAGGACAAGCGCACCCGCGAGGTGGCGCCCTTCATGAGCTACGGCCAGTTCACCGGCGACGCCCCGCTGGGCACCTGCGCGTTCTGGCCGGTGCCGCCGACGTCCAAGCCGCACGAGATTTCGGTCAAGGGTCTGGCGCCGCCCCTGGTGGTGTCGACGGTCCACGACCCGGCCACGCCGTACCAGGCGGGTGTGGACCTGGCCAAGGAACTCGGTGGCAATCTGCTGACGTTCGACGGCACCCAGCACACCGTGGTGTTCCAGGGCAACAGCTGCGTCGACGACCACGCCGGCAGTTATCTGATCAACGGGACCATGCCCGCCGCCGGCGCGAAATGCTGATTCGCGAAAAGTTGAGTGCCGCCGCAAGATAACCGTTTGGTCACCGTCTGATTGCCGGGTTGTCTCCCTCCCGGACCAAGCTTCGGCTCAGCTGCGCGCCGTGCGACCATGTGTGCCATGTTGCGGGCGGGCAGTCGGGGACGACATTGTGCGGTAGGGGTCGTCGGATTGCTGGTGGCCATCAGCGCCGCGCCGGGATCGGTCGCGCACGCGGCCCCCGAATCCCTGCAGTCCTACTACGAACAGGCGCCGGCCTGGAGTAGTTGCGAACCGTTCATCGGTGACACCACCGACCTGCCGACGGCCCGGTGCGCCAACGTCAGCGTCCCCGTCGACTACGCGAATCCGCAAGGGCCGCAAGCGAAGCTGGCCGTCATCCGGGTCCCGGCCTCGGGTCAGCGCCTGGGCGTGCTGTTGGTCAACCCCGGTGGTCCGGGCGCGTCGGCCGTCAGCACCGTCGCGGGCATGGGGGCTGTGCTGGCCGATACCGAGATCGGCCGCAGCTTCGATCTGGTCGGCTTCGATCCGCGCGGCGTGGGGCATTCGACACCGCAGCTGCGGTGCCGCAGCGACGCCGAATTCGACGCCACCCGCCGCGACCCGATGGTCGACTACAGTCCGGCCGGGGTGGCGCACATCGAGGCCGTCAACCGCCGCACGGCGCAGGACTGCCTGCAACAGATGGGCAGCAGCTTCCTGGCCAACGTCGGAACCGCCTCGGCGGCAAGGGATATGGACGTGGTGCGGGCCGCGCTCGGGGAGTCTCAGATCAACTATCTGGGCTTCTCCTACGGCACCGAGTTGGGGGCGGCCTACGCCGAACGATTCCCGGACCGCGTGCGGGCCATGGTGCTCGACGGCGCTGTCGACCCCAATGCCGATCCGGTGACCGAAAACCTGCTCCAATTGGCCGGATTCCAAACGGCTTTCAACGATTATGCGACGGACTGCGCGCAGTCGCCCGGCTGCCCGCTGGGCACCGACCCGACGCAGTTCGTCGCCCGGTACCAGCAGTTGGTCAATCCGCTCGTCGTGCGACCGGGTGCGACGTCCGATCCGCGTGGCCTGAGCTATTCCGATGCGATCACCGGCACCATCAACGCGCTGTACACGAAGAAGTACTGGAAGTTTCTGACCAGCGGGCTGCTCGGGTTGCAGCGTGGCGGCGATGCCGGCGACCTGCTGCTGCTCGCCGACGATTACCAGCATCGTGATCAGAACGGGCGCTACGCGCCGCTGCAGGACGCGTTCACCGCGATCCGGTGTGTCGATGCGCCGTTCCCGACCGATTCCGCCACGTGGGCGGCCGCGGACCTGAAGGCGCGCCAACTCGCGCCGTTCATGAGCTACGGCCAGTACACCGGCTACGCGCCGCGCGATGTGTGCGCCACGTGGCCGGTGCCCGCGACGTCCCGTCCGCACCCGCCGGCATCGCCCGGCCCGGGCAAGGTCGTCGTCGTATCCACCACGCATGACCCGGCCACGCCGTACCAGGCCGGGGTGAACCTGGCACAGGAACTGGGCGCGTCGCTGATCAGTTACGAGGGCACCCAGCACACCGTGGTGTTCAACGGCGACCGGTGCGTCGACACGGCCGTGGTGGCCTTCCTGACCCAGTCGGTACTGCCGGCGGCGGGATTGCGCTGCTGATCTACGCGCGCAGTCATCGTCAGACCATGGTGTCTGCGGGCGGAAGACCGAATTCGTTGTTGCCGAAGATCAGGTAGGCGCGCTCGGGCTCGTTGGCGGCGTGCACGCGGCCGGCGTGGGCGTCACGCCAGAACCGCTGCAGCGGGGTGCCGTTGGCCAGGGCGGTGGCGCCGGCGGCCTCGAAGAGCCGGTCGACCGACGCGATGGCGCGGCCGGTGGCGCGCACCTGGTCACGACGGGCGCGGGCCCGCAACTCGAACGGGATCTCCTTGCCCGCGACCAGCAGGGCGTACTCGTCTCCGACATTGCCGATCAGCTGACGCCAGGCGGCGTCGATGTCGCTGGCCGCCTCGGCGATCCGGACCTTGGCGAACGGGTCGTCCTTGGACTTCTCACCGGCGAACGCGGCACGGACCCGCTTGCCCTGGTGCTCGACGTGCGCCTCGTAGGCGCCGTAGGCCATCCCGACGATCGGCGCCGAGATGGTGGTGGGGTGCACGGTGCCCCACGGCATCTTGTACACCGGCGCGGTGTTGGTCAGGTAGCCGCCGGCGGTGCCGTCGTTCATCGACTTGTAGGACAGGAAGCGGTGCCGCGGCACGAACACGTCCTTGACCACGATCGTGTTGCTGCCGGTGCCACGCAGGCCGACCACGTTCCAGTCATCGACGATGCGGTAGTCGGAGCGCGGAATCAGGAAGCTACCGAAGTCGACCGGGCGGCCATCCTTCATCGCCGGACCACCGACGAAGGCCCACGTGGCATGCGCGGAGCCGGACGACCATTTCCACTCGCCGGACACCAGATAACCCCCGTCGACGACCGTTGCCGCACCCATCGGGGCGTAGGAGGAGGAGATCCGGACCGAGGTGTCCTCGCCCCAGACATCCTCCTGCGCCTGCTGATCGAACAGCGCCAGGTGCCAGTTGTGCACGGCGAGCACGCCCGCCACCCAACCGGTCGAGCCGCACGCGGAGGCCAGCCGGCGCACCGCCTCGAAGTAGCTGACCGGGTCGCACTGCAGGCCGCCCCACTGCTCAGGCTGTAGCAGCTTGAAGAAACCGGCGTCTTCGAGTGCCATCAACGATTCACCAGGGATCGCGCGGATGTCCTCGGTGAGCTGGGCACGCTCACGCAGTAGCGGTAACACCTCGTCCACGCCCGCCAGAACGGTTTCGGTGTCACGAACCGCCTGGGTCGAACCTTGCTGAAGAGTCGTCACTGAACTGCCTTCCCGATGCTGGGCTGATGGAGACCGACGTCGGCCGCGGCCGAGGTCGGTGTTTCTCGTTGACGGAGGTTCTCCGCCACTTCATTGCGCCAATATTTGTTGGCCGCAGTGGTATCCACTTCGTATTCGAAGCGGTCGGTCATGTCGGAGGTGACGTCGGCGGCGTCGACGTAGAACTGCTCATACCACCGGCGCAGCTGGTAGACCGGGCCGTCCTCCTCGACCAGCAGCGGATTCTCGATACGGGTCTTGTTCTTCCAGATCTCCACGTCCTGGAGGAACCCCTTGCTGACTCCGTCGGTGAACGCGCGCAGCAGCATTTCTGTCGCCTCATCGGTGAGGCCTTGCGGCCGGCGCACCATGATGCCCCATTGCAGGACAAAGGAATCCGAGGTGACCGGATAGTGGCAGTTGACCAGAATCGCTTCCACCGCGTATCCGCTGTAGCTGTTGTGCAGCCGGTTGATCATGAACGACGGTCCGAAGTAGGACGCCTCGGAGTCGAGGATCTGTTCGCCCGCGTAATGCGATCCGCCCAGGTTGACATCGGGCCTGCCGATCGTCTGTAGGTACTGGGACGCGACGTGACCTTCGAACACGTTCTTGAAGTAGGTCGGGAATCCGAAATGGACGTAGTAGAAGTGCGCCATGTCGACGATGTTGTCGATGATCTCTCGACAGTTCGAGCCGATGAGCTCAGTGCGCCAGGACCACCCCGTCCAGCCCTCGTCGCGAAACTCGGAAATGTCCGGGATGTCCAGATGCGACGACGGCGTAGCGCCCTCGGGGTCGTGCCAGACGAAGAGGAGACCGGCACGAACGCGTGACAGCCACACGCGGGTACGTGCGAGCCGGGGCGGACGTTTGGCATAGGGCACCTGCGCGCACCGGCCGTTGCCCGCCCACCGCCAGTCGTGGAACGGACACGCGACGGCATCGTCTTTGACCTCACCTTGAGACAGGTCGCCGCCGAGATGGCGGCAGTACGCGTCGAGCACATGCACGTCGCCGTGACTGTCGGCGAAGACCACGAGCTTCGTCCCGAAAGCACTGATCGAATGCGGCTTGCCGTCCGCGAACTCCGACAGCAGTCCCAGGCAGTGCCAGCCGCGGGCAAACCGAGTCGGGGGCGTCCCGACATCGATCTCACGTACTCCGGCGTCAGTCGAATTTCTGGTCAATTCCGTCACCTCCAGGCACTTTGCGGCTCACTAGAACACGTTCCTTAATTGAACGAGTCGTCACAGTAAGGGCAGGCGGAAGCAATGAACTAGGGACTAATGGCTCTATTTGAGGACCGTGCGCCTTCGCCGTTCTCCGCGATCCCTATCCGCCCTCGGGTCCACACCGTCCAGGGGCAACCATCCAGGAGCCGACCCGACGGACGCCGTCCCGGGAACTCCGCAGGATCCAGTCGATCCATCCCGAACAGAGTCCGCTTGGTAACACAGATTTAACAGCTGCTGCCTACGCTGCGGACATGGATCGGCAGAAGGAATTCGTGCTGCGCACGCTGGAAGAACGCGACATTCGCTTTGTCCGGCTGTGGTTCACCGACGTGCTCGGATACCTCAAGTCGGTGGCGATCGCGCCGGCCGAGCTGGAAGGCGCCTTCGAAGAGGGCATCGGCTTCGACGGTTCCGCGATCGAGGGCTTCGCCCGCGTCTCCGAGGCGGACATGGTGGCCCGCCCCGATCCGTCCACTTTCCAGGTGCTGCCGTGGACCACCAAGAGCGCCGGCAAGCACTACTCGGCCCGCATGTTCTGCGATATCACCATGCCGGACGGTTCGCCGTCCTGGGCCGACTCACGGCATGTGCTGCGTCGCCAGCTGGCCAAGGCCGGCGATCTGGGCTTCTCCTGCTACGTGCACCCGGAGATCGAGTTCTTCCTACTCGAACCCGGCCCGAACGACGGCTCGGTGCCGGTACCGGCCGACAACAGCGGCTACTTCGACCAGGCTGTGCACGACTCGGCGCCGAACTTCCGCCGGCACGCCATCGAGGCGCTCGAGTCGATGGGCATCTCGGTGGAGTTCAGCCACCACGAGGGTGCACCCGGCCAGCAGGAGATCGACCTGCGTTACGCCGACGCCCTGTCCATGGCCGACAACGTGATGACGTTCCGGTACCTGGTCAAGGAAGTCGCGATCAACGAGGGCGTGCGGGCCACGTTCATGCCCAAGCCGTTCAGCCAGTACCCGGGCTCGGCGATGCACACCCACATGAGCCTGTTCGAGGGCGACACCAACGCCTTCCACAGCGCCGAGGATCCGCTGCAGCTCTCCGGCGTCGCCAAGTCGTTCATCGCCGGCATCCTGACGCACGCCAGCGAGATCAGCGCCGTCACCAACCAGTGGGTGAACTCCTACAAGCGGCTGGTGCACGGCGGCGAGGCGCCGACCGCTGCCTCGTGGGGTGCGGCCAACCGCTCTGCCCTGGTCCGGGTCCCGATGTACACACCGCGCAAGGCGTCGTCGCGGCGTATCGAGGTCCGCAGCCCCGACTCGGCATGCAACCCGTACTTGGCCTTCGCGGTGCTGCTGGCCGCCGGTCTGCGCGGCATCGAGAAGGGCTACGAGCTCGGGCCGCAGGCCGAGGACAACGTCTGGAACCTGACGCCCGAGGAACGCATCGCGATGGGCTACAAGGAGCTGCCGTCGAGCCTGGGTGTGGCGCTTGGCGAGATGGAGAAGTCCGAACTCGTGGCCGAGGCCTTGGGAGAGCACGTGTTCGACTACTTCCTGCGCAACAAGCGCACCGAGTGGGAGAACTACCGCAGCCACGTGACACCGTTCGAGCTCAAGGAATACCTGTCGCTGTAACGGCCTGATGGTGCGCTAACGTCGGGTTGTGCCCAACCCCGCGATACAGCGCCCCACGCAGCCCAGCGTCGGCCGGCTCGGGTTGGTGGCGCCGACGGCGCGGGCGGATCTGGATCGGCTGGGCTGGAACACCGACGCTCACGTCGTGTTGTTGTGGTCGCTGTCGCGCGCTCCTGACGCCGACAGTGCGCTGCGCGCCATGGTGCGGATCGCCGACGCTCTGCAAGGCGACTGGGCGGAGCTCAGTGCCCTGTTGGTAACCGATACCTCGTTGCGTGGCAGGCTGTTCGCCGTGCTGGGGTCGTCGTTGGCCCTGGGCGATCACCTGGTGGCGCATCCTCACTCGTGGCGTCTGCTGCAGGGCGACGTCACGTTGCCGTCGCGAGCCGAGCTGCTCGACGACTTCGACCGGCTGGCGGCCGAATTGTGCAGTACGGCCGGCACCGCAGCGGCTTCGCACGTGCTGCAGACCCACTACCGTGACCGCATCCTGGTGCTGGCGGCACTGGACGTCGCGCCGACGGTCGAGAACGAACCAGTCCTGCCGTTCGTCACCGTGGGTGAGCACCTGTCCGATCTGGCCGACGCGGCACTCGGAGCGGCGCTGGTGGTCGCGACCCGGACGGTGTGCGGGGACGATCCCGGACCGCGACTCGCGGTCATCGCGATGGGCAAATGTGGTGCGCGCGAACTGAATTACGTCAGCGACGTCGATATCATCTTCGTTGCCGAAGCGGCCGATTCCGTGTCTACCCGGGTCGCCGGCGAGATGATGCGGTTCGCGGGTGAAACGTTCTTCGAGGTGGACGCGGCACTGCGGCCCGAGGGCAAGGCCGGTCAGCTGGTCCGCACCCTGGAGTCGCACGTCGCCTACTACCAGCGCTGGGCCAAAACCTGGGAGTTCCAGGCGCTTTTGAAGGCTCGGGCCGCGGTGGGCGACCCGGAGCTGGGTGAGCAGTACATCGCCGCACTGATGCCGATGGTCTGGACCGCTTGTGACCGTGAGGATTTCGTGCCCGACGTGCAGGCCATGCGCCGCCGGGTGGAGGAGCTGGTGCCCGCCGGGGTGAAGTCCCGGGAGCTGAAGCTCGGCAAGGGTGGGCTGCGGGACGTTGAGTTCGCCGTGCAGTTGCTGCAGCTGGTCCACGGCCGCAACGACGACTCGCTGCACGTGGCCTCCACGGTCGACGCGTTGGCGGCACTCGGGTTCCACGGATACATCGGCCGCGACGATGCCGCGAATCTCACTGCGTCCTACGAGTTTCTGCGGCTGCTCGAGCACCGCCTGCAGCTGCAGCGGCTCAAACGTACCCACTTGCTGCCCGAGGAGGGCGACGACGAAACGTGGCGCTGGCTCGCCCGCGCGGCACATATCCGGCCAGATGGTCAGCATGACGCGCTCGGGGTACTCCGCGAGGACCTGAAACGGCAGAACATGCGGGTGTCTCGTCTGCACGCCAAGCTCTTCTACCAGCCGCTGCTGGAAGCGGGGCCCCATTTCGGCCCGAGGCTGACCACCGCCGCGGCCGAAAGGCAGTTGGCCGCATTGGGTTACGAAGGCCCGCAGAGCGCGCTGACGCACCTGGCGGCCCTGACCACTGCCACCGGCCGCCGCGGCACCGTACAGCAGGTGCTGTTGCCGACGCTGCTGGACTGGCTGTCGGACACCCCCGACCCGGATGCCGGTCTGCTGGCATACCGGCGGATCAGTGAGGAACTGACCGACCAGCGCTGGTTCCTGTCCACCCTGCGGGACGAGAGCGCCGTCGCCAAGCGATTGATGCGCGTACTCGGGACCTCGGCCTACGTGCCGGACCTGCTGATGCGGGCGCCGGAAGTCATCCAGCAGTACGCCGATGGTCCGCACGGGCCGAAATTGCTTGAAGTGGAACCGGATACGGTGTTCCGCGCGCTGGTGGCGTCGGCCGGCCGACATCCAGACCCGGTCCGGGCCATCGCCGCGGCGCGAACCCTGCGGCGCCGGGAACTGGCGCGGGTGGCCTCGGCCGACCTGCTGGGCCTGCTGCCGGTAATCGACGTCTGCAAGGCGCTGACATCGGTCTGGGTGGCGGTGTTGCAGGCCGCGCTGGAAGTGGTGATCCGGGCCAACTCGCAGACCGATGGTCCGTTGGCACGCATCGCCGTCATCGGGATGGGGCGGCTCGGCGGCGGGGAGCTGGGCTACGGGTCGGACGCGGACGTGATGTTCGTATGCGAACCCGTCGAGGGCGCCGCAGCGGACGAGTCGGCAGCCGTGCGCTGGGCAATCAGTGTGGCTGAACAGGTGCGGACCTTGTTGGGCCAGCCCAGTAGCGATCCACCGCTCGAGGTCGACGCCGGGCTGCGTCCCGAAGGCCGAAACGGCTCGCTGGTAAGGACTTTGGCGTCGTACGAGCAGTACTACGCCCAGTGGGCGCAGCCGTGGGAGATTCAGGCTCTGCTGAGAGCCCATCGCGTGGCCGGGGATCTGGAACTCGGCGAGCGCTTCCTGCTGATGATCGACCGCACCCGGTACCCGGCCGATGGCGTGTCGCCGGACACGGTGCGCGAAATCCGGCGGATCAAGGCTCGTGTCGACGCCGAACGGCTACCCCGCGGCGCCGACCCGAACACTCACACCAAGCTGGGGCGCGGCGGCCTGGCCGACGTGGAGTGGACCGTGCAGCTGCTCCAATTACGTTATGCGCACAAGGTTCCCACGCTGCACAACACCTCGACGCTGGAGGCACTGGATGCCATCGAAGCGGCCCAGCTGATCGAGGGCGACGAAGCGGACACACTGCGCCAGGCCTGGCTGACCGCCACCCGGGCGCGCAACGCGCTGGTGCTGGTGCGCGGCAAACCCACCGACCAACTGCCCGGGCCGGGCCGTCAGCTCAATGCCGTGGCGTCGGCCGCGGGCTGGCCGGACGGCGACGGCGGCGCCTTCCTGGACAACTATCTGCGCGTGACCCGTCGTGCCAAAACCGTGGTGCGCAAGGTGTTTGGGGAGTAGGCGGCGTGACAGAGGCAATCGGTAACTCATTCTTCGGCGTGATCACCGACGAGGAGTACCAGCGTCAACGCGCCGTGTACGAGCCGTTCACCGATGCCGTCCGCAAGCTGATCGATGCCGGGATCCGCACCGGCGTCGATGCGACGAAACTCGCCGAGGCGCAAGCCGAGATCGAAGCGATCATCGACAAACTACGTGCGGTGGAAAAGCCGGTGCCCTCGATTGTCCGGCTCGCCGACACCGGTCGCCCGCTGTCGTACGCGAATCCGACTGTGGGGCTGCGCAACGCCATCGCCCCGCCGATGGTGGTGAACCACGAGGGCGGGCCGGATTACCGGGCCTGGGCCGAATTCGATTTGGGTCTGCCCTATGAAGGCCCACCCGGACTGGTGCACGGCGGAATCTGTGCCCTGGTCCTGGACCAACTCCTCGGCGAGACCGCCAGCGCCGGACTGACCAAGCCGCATTTCACCGGCACCATCACCGTGCGCTACCTGCGCGGCACCCCGCTGGGGCGAGTCCGTGCCGAGGCCTGGGTCGACCGGACCGACGGTGTGAAGACCTATGCGCGCGGCACCCTGTCCGATGCCGAGGGCGTCACCGTCGAGGCCGACGGCATCTTCATCCGGCCGCAGTGGGCGCGCGAGTGAAGTTCTACGTCAGCCTGGCCTTTCTGGATATCAGCGAGCTGACCGAGATCGCTCGGGCCGCAGACGAACTCGGCTACGACGGCATCGCTATCCCGGACCACGTGGTGAACCTGGAGACGTTGAGCACGCCGTACCCCTACACACCCGACGGTCAGCGTCGCTGGCAGCCATTCACGCACTGGCCCGACCCGTGGGTGTTGGTCGGCGCGCTCGCGCAGGTGACCAGCCGGGTGAAATTCGTGACCACGGTGTACATCCCCGGTATGCGCGACCCGTTCTCGGTGGCGAAATCGGTCGGGACGGCGGCCTGCCTGTCCGGTGGTCGGGTGGAGTTCGGCGTCGGCGTGGGGTGGTGTGCCGACGAGTTCGCTTTGATGGGACAGGCTTTCGAGCGCCGCGGCAAGCGCACCGACGAGATGCTGGAGTTGATCCGGCAGCTGTGGCAGCCGGGGTGGACGTCGTTCGACGGGGAGTTCTACCAGGTGCCGCGGCTTGAGATGGAGCCCACGCCGCCGCCGGTACCCGTCTACGTCGGCGGTCTCAGCGAGATCGCCCTGCGCCGGGCCGCGCGCAACGACGGCTGGATCGGCGACCTGATCACCACCGACCAGGCCATCGCCGCCGCGACGCGGGTGCGCGAGTTGCGCGTCGAAAACGGTTTACCGCTGGAGGGTTTCGAGATCCTGACGCCGCTGGCCGACGCCTATCTGCCGGAGCACTTCGAGCGCGCCGCACAGGCCGGCATCACGGGCAACGTCACCATGCCGTGGCTGTTCTACAGCGGTCCGCAGGCCACGCCGGCCGAGAAGATCAACGGCCTCAAGCGCTTTCGCGCCGACCTCGGTCTGGATCGCTAGCTAGCGTTTGCGCAGCGCATCGAGGGAGAGCGCTCCACCGCCGGTGAACACCAGCAGGAACAGCGCAAAGCAGTAGAGGACCGCGGGCTCGCCGCCGTTGGCGATGGGCAACAGGCCGTGCGGCTGGTGCTCCATGAAGTAGGCGAAGGCCATTTCGCCGGAACCGATGAAGGCGGCGATGCGGGTGGCCAAGCCGGTGAAGATCAGGATGCCGACGATCAGTTCGATGGCACCGGCGTACCAACCCGGGAAACTGCCGAAGGCCGGCGCGGCCATACCGGGCGCGGTGTCGACGGGCCACTTGAACAGCGTGGTGGCGCCATGCAGCGCGAACAGGAAGCCGAGCACTATCCGGAAGACGGACAGCACGAGGGGGGCGACAGTGTCGAGTCGGGATTCGATGTCCAGCTGAGCCATGGCTCGATCCTAGGGGTCCTCGAGTCATGGCACCGATGTGCGTCAGGCGTTTCGGCCCGGCCGCCGTTCGGTGCCGTGCTATATTCAACCAATAGGTACAGAACTAAACGGTTGAATAAGGAGCCTGGATGGCGACGGACCAGCTGAGCCGCACTTTCGCCGCACTGGCGGACCCGACCCGTCGGAGCATGCTCGCGCTGCTGGCTGATGGGGAACGAACCGTCGGCGAACTGGTCGAGCCGTTCGACATGACGTTCGCCGCGGTGTCCAAGCACCTGCGGGTACTGGAAACCGCCGGACTGGTGCGGAGAAGCCGCACCGCGCAGTACCGGCCGGCCACCCTCGACCCGGAACCCCTTGCGGCAGCGGCGAAATGGATTTCGGAGTACGAGAAATTCTGGAGCGCGAACCTGGATTCGATGGGGGAGTTGCTCGCCCGTCTGCAACACAACAAAGGAGAAGACGCATGACCGATTCGGTGACCCTCGTTCGGACCTTCGATGCACCCCAGGAGCTGGTGTACTCGATGTTCGTCACACCGGAGTATTTCGCGACCTGGTTCGGCACCGACCAGGTCGATGTGCCGATGGACACCTTCGAGATGGACGCGCGGATCGGTGGTGAATGGCGTGCCGTCATGCACCTGCCCGACGGCACGCTCAAGCACTGGGTCGGCAGTTTCCTCGAACTCGATCCGCCGAATCGGGTGGTGTTCGACCTGACCGATGAACCGGACAACCCGGAGCGGATGCCGGTCACGGTGACGCTGCGTCCCGTCGGCGGCGGCACCGAACTGACCCTGGTTCAGCAGACTCCGGGCTGGCCCGCCGAGGGCCGTGCCGCGCTCGAGCACGGCTACAACGCGTTCCTGGATTCCATGGGCCGGCTGTTGCAGCGGCTGCCTGCCTGATACGCGGCGGCCAGACGCAAAAACTGCTCCTTTCCGGCAAGGGAAAGGAGCAGTTTTCGCGTCTGTGCGCTAGGGCTCAGCAGTCGTAGTAGAGCGAGAACTCGTACGGGTGAGGACGGATCTGGACCGGCAAGATCTCGTTCTCCCGCTTGTACGAGATCCAGGTCTCGATCAGGTCCTCGGTGAACACGCCACCCTCGGTGAGGTAGTCGTGATCCTGCTCGAGGCGGTCGATGACGGCCGCCAGCGAGGTCGGGGCCTGCGGGATGTTGGCGGCCTCGTCCGGCGGCAGCTCGTAGAGGTCCTTGTCGACCGGGGCCAGCGGCTCGATCTTCTTCTTGATGCCGTCGATACCGGCCATGAGCATCGCCGAGAAGGCCAGGTACGGGTTACCCGAGCTGTCCGGGCAACGGAACTCGAGGCGCTTGGCCTTCGGGTTGTTGCCGGTGATCGGGATACGCACACACGCCGAACGGTTGCGCTGGCTGTACACCAGGTTGATCGGGGCCTCATAGCCCGGCACCAGACGCTTGTAGGAGTTCACCGTCGGGTTGGTGAACGCCAGCAGCGACGGGGCGTGGTGCAGGATGCCGCCGATGTAGTGGCGCGCCATGTCGGACAGGCCCGCATAGCCGGACTCGTCGTGGAACAGCGGCTTGCCGTCCTTCCACAGCGACTGGTGGGCATGCATGCCCGAGCCGTTGTCGCCGAACAGCGGCTTCGGCATGAAGGTGACGGTCTTGCCGTTCGCCCACGCGGTGTTCTTGATGATGTACTTGAACAGCAGCACATCGTCGGCCGCGGCCAGCAGCGTGTCGAACTTGTAGTTGATCTCGGCCTGGCCGGCGGTGCCGACCTCGTGGTGGCCGCGCTCCAGGGTGAACCCGGCGTTGATCAGGTTGGTCGACATCTCGTCACGCAGGTCGACGTAGTGGTCGTACGGCGCGACGGGGAAGTAACCACCCTTGGGGCGGACCTTGTAGCCGCGGTTGGCCGAGCCGTCGGCCTCGAAGGGCTCACCGGTGTTCCACCAGCCCGACTCGGAGTCGACCTCGTAGAAGGTGCCGTTGATCTTCGAGTCGAAGGCGACGGAGTCGAAGATGTAGAACTCAGCTTCGGCACCGAAGTACGCGGTGTCGGCGATGCCGGTGCTGGCCAGGTAGTTCTCGGCCTTGCGGGCGACGTTACGTGGGTCACGGGAGTAGGCCTCACGCGTGAACGGGTCGTGCACGAAGAAGTTCAGGTTCAGCGTCTTGGCGGCGCGGAACGGGTCGATGCGCGCGGTGTTGGCATCCGGCAGCAGCATCATGTCGGACTCATGGATCGACTGGAAGCCGCGCACCGACGAACCGTCGAATGCCAGGCCATCTTCGAAAACGCTCTCGTCGAAGGCCGAAGCCGGGATCGAGAAGTGCTGGACGACACCGGGCAGATCGCAGAAGCGAATGTCGACGTACTCGACGTTCTCGTCCTTGATCAGCTTGAAGATGTCGTCAGACGTCTTTTCTGCCACGTAAGTGATCTCCTTTACTGGTGTTACCCGCGGTCGAACCTAGGGACACGATGTTGCATGCCAATCAACCGTATGTTTCGCGGACGTTACGCGATGGGTGGTTTGTGAATCGCACGGCCACTCACCGCGCGGTTCGGTTGTGCGAGCGCGCACGCCTATCCTGACAGCATGTCCGGTGCAGATGGATTTCGGCTCGGTTCGTGGCTGTCCGGGCCCGAATCGGAGCGCCCCGTTGATGACTCCAACTACCCGGGTAAAGCGTTCGGCCTGCCGGAAACCGGCCCGGGTTCGCTGGCGCGATTCGGCCGCCGGTTCGCCGCCCTGTTGGTGGACTGGCTGATCTGTTACGGCCTCGGCACCCTGAGTGTCGTGTTCGGCGGGGTCAGCGAATACGAATACCAGTACGTCTGGCACGGCACGCCTGCGGTGATCGCCTGGGTCATTGTCGGGACGGTTTCCGTGCGGTTCTTCGGCTTCACGCCGGGCCAGTTCGTGCTGGGACTGCGCGTCGTATCGGTGGGAAAGACCCAGTACGTCGGAATCGGACGCGCGTTCGTCCGCATGCTGCTGGTGCTGCTGGCCGTCCCCCCGCTGCTGACCGACTCCGACGGCCGCGGCCTGCAGGACCGGCTGACCAACACCGCCGTCCTGCGCCGCTAGGCCCGAACCGCTACTTGCGCCGAGCGGTGCGCTGCATGCCCTTCATCTTGGCGCCGGCAGGCAGCGGGCCCTTGGGCAGGCCGCCCGGGCCCAGCTTCGAACCGAGCGCCGCGAGGCGGGACTCCAGCGAGTCCATCTGCTTGGTGGTGATGTTGGCGGGCAGCTTGGTCAGGTGCCGTTCCAGCTTGGCCAGCGGCACCTGGTCTTCTTCGTTGCCGACCACGACGGTGTAGATCGGCACTTCGCCGACCAGTCGTGCGGCGCGCTTCTTCTCCTGCGCCAGGAGCGGCTTCAGGCGCTGCGGCGAGCCCTCGCCGACGAAGATCACACCCGGCCGGCCGATGACCCGGTGCACGGCATCGAAGCTGCCGGTGGCGGCGACGCCCTGCGTGACGCGCCACTGGCCGCGCATGTTGTCCAGCGCCCAGGCCGCGGCGCCGGTCTGGCCGTCGGCCTTGCTGTAGACCGACTTCTGCGCCCGTCGGCCGAAGATGATGAAGGCGACCAGCGCGCCGAGCACCACACCCAGGATGGGCAGCGTCACCCAGGTGAAGATGCTGTCTGAGTACACCGCCATGCCGACGGCGAGCGCCAGAATCAGCACGAACGCGCCGATCATGTACGGCAGCAGCCGCTTGTCCTCTTTGCGCTGAATCTGGAACGCCTGCCAGAGCTGAGTGCGGCGCTGCTTCGAGGCAGCCTTACGGGCAGCCTTCGCTTCGGCCTTCGCAGCCTTCAGAGCGGCAGGATCGGTGGTCTTCGCCATGCCACCAGGATAGATTCAGGAAACCGGTGGCCGTAATCGGGCAGCTTGGGCGTACAGCTTTCCGGCCCGGTAGGACGAGCGGACCAGCGGTCCGGCCAGCACACCGGCGAAGCCGAGCCCTTCGGCGAACTGCTGATGCTCGACGAATTCCTCGGGCCGCACCCAACGCTCGACGGGGTGGTGTCGCGGCGACGGGCGCAGGTACTGGGTGATGGTGACGATGTCGCAGCCGGCGTCGTACAGGTCCTGCAGCGCCACGCGGATTTCCTCGGGCGTCTCTCCCATGCCGAGGATCAGGTTGCTCTTGGTGACCAGGCCGTAGTCGCGGGCAGCGGTGATCACACCGAGGCTGCGCTCGTAGCGGAACGCCGGGCGGATGCGCTTGAAGATGCGCGGCACGGTTTCGACGTTGTGCGCGAACACTTCTGGACGCGAGTCGAAGACCTCGTCGAGCAGCGCGGACACACCGTTGAAGTCGGGCGCCAGCAGCTCGACGCCGGTGTTCGGGTTGAGTGCGTGAATCTGGCGGACGGTCTCGGCGTACAGCCAGGCGCCGCCGTCGGGGAGGTCGTCGCGGGCCACCCCGGTGATCGTGGAGTAGCGCAGGCCCATGGTCTGCACGCTCTCGGCGACCCGGCGGGGTTCGTCACGGTCCAGGTCTGCGGGCTTACCGGTGTCGATCTGGCAGAAGTCGCAGCGGCGGGTGCACTGCTCGCCGCCGATCAGGAAGGTGGCCTCGCGGTCCTCCCAGCACTCGTAGATGTTGGGGCAGCCGGCCTCTTCGCAGACGGTGTGCAGACCCTCGCGCTTGACCAGGCTCTTCAGGTCCTTGTACTCGGGGCCCATCTTGAGCTTGGTCTTGATCCACGGCGGCTTGCGCTCGATCGGCGTCTCCGCGTTGCGGACCTCCAGGCGGAGCAGCTTGCGGTTACCGGGATCGACACTCATGATGTCGATGTTAGTGCGGTGCGGGGTGCGTCGACGGCTGCCCCGAGTGCCGAGCACACCGATACAGCCACCCGGTCCATGACGTCCTCGGGCGTGACCTCCCGGCCCAGCTCCTTCGTCAGGGACGTGACGCCGGCATCGGCGATGCCGCACGGGACGATGCCGCCGAACGCGCCCAGGTCGCAGTTACAGTTCAACGAGAAACCGTGCAGCGTCGTGCCGCGCGCGACGCGGATGCCGATGGCGGCGATCTTGCGCTCGGGCCGCAACCCGTCGGCGGCCAGCCACACGCCGGAGCGGCCGTCCACGCGGATGGTGTCCAGGCCGAGATCGGCGCACACCGACATCAGCGCATCTTCAAGCAGCCGAACGAATTTCACCACGTCGAGCGGCTGCGCGAGGCCGATGATCGGGTAGCCGACCAGCTGCCCCGGGCCGTGCCAGGTGATCTTGCCGCCGCGGTCGGTGTCGATGACCGGGGTGCCGTCGGCCGGGCGCTCGTGCGGTTCGGTGCGGCGGCCGGCGGTGTAGACGGGCAGGTGCTCGAGCAGCAGCAGGGTGTCGTCGCCGCGCTCGTCGGCGCGGGCGGTGGCGAGATCACGCTGGAGCTGCCAGGCATCGTTGTAGTCGACGGTGCCCAGGCGGCGTATCTCGATCGGGCCGCCGGCAGATCGGATGGTCACCGAACTGACGCTACCCCTGCCGGAGTCAGGCCGCGTTGGGGGCGGTGACGTAGGACAGGGCCTCGCCGATGGTCCGCTGGTGGAACTCGAAGCCGGCGTCCTCCAGCGCGGCGGGGATCGCGCGCTGGCCGCCCAGCAGCCCCTCCTCGGCGAACTCGCCGAGCGCTGCCTTCAGTGCGAAGCCCGGCATCAGCAGCGGGGTGGGCCGGTGCAGTGCCCGTCCCAGGGCTTCGGTGAACTCACCGTTGGTGACTGGCGCCGGACCGGTCAGGTTCAGTGGCCCGGACAGATCGTGGTGGTTCAGTGCGAACAGCAGGGCCCGCACCTCGTCCTCCAGCGTGATCCACGGCATGTACTGCCGTCCGCTGCCCAGTCGGGCACCGAGGCCGAGCCCGAAGACCGGCCGTAGCCGGGCCAGCATGCCGCCCGCCGGGGCCAGCACCAGACCGGTGCGCGCGAGCACGACACGGACACCGGCGTCGGCGGCCGGCCGGGTGGCGGCTTCCCAATCCACGCAGAGCCGGGCGAGGAAGCCGGTGCCCGCGGGGGACTGCTCGTCGGCGATCCGGTCGCGGGTATCGCCGTAGAAGCCGACGGCGCTGGCATTGATGAGCACGGGGACGCCGGCGTCGACGACCGCATCGGTCAGCACCTCGGTCGGGCCGATGCGGCTGTCGCGCAGGCTCTGCTTGAACGCCCCCGACCAGCGGCGGGATCCGACGCTCACCCCGCAGAGGTTGACCACCGCATCGACGTCGTGCAGTGCGTGCCAGTCGAAGTCGCCGGTGCCCGGGTTCCAGTACACCTCGTCGGCGTTGGCCGGTTGACGGCGCACGATGCGCACCACTCGATGGTCGGTGGCACGGAGTGCCGACACCAGCGCGGATCCGATCAGCCCCGACGAGCCCGCGATGGCTATGACCGCGTGCGCCATGGGATCACAGACCGAGGTCGGCCTCGAACGCACCCTCTTCGAGACGACGTTTGATGGTGGTCACGAACCGTCCGGCGTCGGCGCCGTCGATCAGGCGGTGGTCGTAGGTCAGCGGCAGGTAGCAGACCGACCGGACGCCGATCGACTCGTTGCCGCCCTCGTCCACGACGACCCGCGGCCGCTTGACGATGGCACCGGTGCCCAGCATGGCCGCCTGCGGCGGAACCAGGATCGGGGTGTCGAACAGGGCGCCCTGGCTGCCGATGTTGGTGATGGTGAAGGTGCCCCCGGCCAGCTCGTCGGGCCGCAGGTTGCCCGAGCGGGCGCGGTCGGCGATGTCGACGATGGCGCGTGCCAGACCACCGAGGGACAGGTCACCGGCGTTGTGCACGACGGGCGACAGCAGGCCCTGCTCGGTGTCCACCGCGAAGCCGAGGTGCTCGGCGTCGTAGTAGGTGATCTCCTTGGTGTCCTCGTTGTAGCTGGCGTTGACGTTCGGGTGGACCTTCAACGCGTCGATCACCGCGCGGGCGATGAACGGCAGGTAGGTCAGGTTGACACCCTCGCGCTCGGCGAACGAGTTCTTGGCGCGGGCGCGCAGCGAGACGATGCGGGTCATGTCGACCTCGTGGGTCTGCGTCAGCTGAGCGGTGGTCTGCAGCGACTCGCGCGTCTTCTTGGCGGTGATCTGACGGATCCGGGTGGCCTTCTGCGTGGTGCCACGCAGGTGAGCCAGCGCCGGGGCAGGCGCCGCGGCCGGGGCCTTGGCAGCGGGAGCGGCGGGGGCCGCTGCTGCGGCGGCGGCAGGTGCGGCCGGGGCCTTGGCGGCTTCCGCTGCGGCGAGCACGTCCTGCTTGCGAATGCGACCGCCGACACCGGTGCCCTGCACCGAGGCGAGGTCAACGTTGTTCTCGGCGGCCAACTTTCGCACCAGCGGGGTGACGTAGGGGCTCGCATCGTCGGACGGCGCGGACGACGCCGCGGGGGCGGCCGCCGCGGGCGCCGGGGCCGCGGGAGCCGGAGTCGGCGCGGGGGCCGGCGGCGGGGTGGGCGCAGCCGGAGCCGGGGGAGGCGTCGGTGCGGCAACGGGTTCGGGGGCCGGAGCGGGCGCGGGAGCCGCGGGGGCCGGCGCCGGGGCTGCGGCCGGAGCGCTACCGGCGGCACCGATCTTGGCGAGCTCGCCGCCGATGGACACCACGTCGTCCTCGTCGGCGGTGATGGACAGCAGCACACCGGCGACCGGCGACGGGATTTCGGTGTCGACCTTGTCGGTGGACACCTCGACCAGGGGCTCATCGACCTCGACGGAGTCGCCGACCTTCTTGAGCCAGCGGGTGACGGTGCCTTCGGTGACCGACTCGCCGAGGGTCGGCATCACGATGGAGGTGGCATCGGCGGCATCGGAGGCGGCCGGGGCGGGGGCCGAAGCGGGAGCCGGTGCGGGTGCCTCAGGGGCCGGAGCGGGCGCAGCGGCGGCGGGCTCGGGCGCCGGGGCCGCAGGCGCTTCCGGTGCCGCCGCGGGCGCAGCCGGGGCGGGGGCCGGCTCCGAGCCGGCGTCACCGATGACGGCGAGCTCGCCGCCGATCTCGACGACGTCGTCTTCGCGCGCCACGATCTTGGTCAGGACACCCGCTGCCGGCGACGGGATTTCGGTGTCGACCTTGTCGGTGGACACCTCGAGCAGGGGTTCGTCGACCGCGACGGTGTCGCCTTCCTGCTTGAGCCATCGAGTGACGGTCCCCTCGGTAACGCTCTCGCCGAGTGCGGGCATCTGGACGGAGATGGCCATTACGTTGACTCCTCGAAAAGGTCGCTCGTCACTTCGAATGTCTCAGGCCCCATCCTGTCATGCCCACGCAGTCGAGGAGTGGCGGGCCGGGGACTTGGTCCCGGTGTCTTGACACCACCACTGAGCAGGCTACTGTCGCATCGAAACCGGTACCGGCGGTACGGGATATTTTGAGGTCAGGCAGGGTTTGACGATGCGGTTTGTGAACAGTGCGGACGGGACGCGGATCGCGACCTACGAAGAGGGAAACCCCGACGGCCCGGTGGTGGTGCTGGTGCACGGCTGGCCCGACTCGCACGACATGTGGGACGCGACGGTGCCCTACCTGGCCGACACCTACCGGGTGATCCGCTACGACAACCGGGGCTCACGCAATTCCGGTGTGCCCAAGAAGGTTTCGTCCTACACCATGGCGCGTTACGCCGACGACTTCGCGGCCGTGATCGAGGCATTGGCGCCCGGCCGGAAAGTCCACGTGCTGGCTCATGACTGGGGGTCGGTCGGCATCTGGGAGTACTTGTCGCGGCCGGAGTCGGTGGACCGCGTCGCGTCGTTCACCTCCACCTCGGGGCCGAGCGCCGACCACACCCGTCACTACATCATGGAGGGCCTCAAACGGCCCCACCGGCCGGTGCGCTTCCTGCACTCGGTGTCGCAGTTCCTGCGGCTGACCTATCAGGGGTTCTTCTCGATCCCGCTGCTGGCACGAGTGTTCGTCCGGGCCACCGTGCCGACCGTCATCCCGCAGCTGCTGAAGCGGCTGGATGGCATGTCCGACAACCAGATTCGGCATTCGGACACCTTTGCGACCGATGCCGCGAACAGCCTCAAGGTATACCCCGCCAACTACTGGCGGACCATCGTCACGGGCCGGCGCGACCACTACGTCAACGTGCCGGTCCAGGTGATCGTCAACCGTGGCGACCAGTTCGTCCGCCCGCACCTGTACGACGAGACGCCCCAATGGGTTCCGCAGCTGTGGCGGCGGGACGTCAGGTCGGGGCACTGGTCGCCGATGTCGCACCCGGAGCTGCTCGCCACCGCGGTCCGCGAGCTGGCCGACCACCTGGCCGGCGCCGAGCCCGCGCGGGATCTGGAACTGGCTCAGGTCGCCGGCACGGCGAGCTAGGTGAGGCCAGGGCGGGCCACCCGATCAGCCGTTGTCGCGCTCGGGTGGCCACTCGCCGACGGGGACTAACCGTTGGCTGCGATGTCCTCCAGCACCGCGAACATGGTTCGCGTCGGCACGCCGGTGCCGCCCTTGCCGGTGTAACCCCAAGGACCGCCGGTGTTGTAGGCCGGGCCGGCGACGTCGAGGTGCGCCCACTCCACACCGTCGGCGACGAACTCGCGCAGGTACACCCCGGCCACCAGCATGCCGGCGTTGCGCGCGCCGCTCACGTTCGCGAGGTCGGCGACAGATGACTTGAGGTCGTCCTTCAATTCTTCGGGCAGCGGCATGGCCCAGGCGTTCTCGCCGACCTGCTGCGACAGCGTGGCGACTCGGTCGCGGAACTCGTCACTGCCCATGACGCCGGGGGTACGCGCGCCGAGCGCCACGAGCTGCGCGCCCGTCAGCGTCGACGTCTCGATCAGGTAGTCCGGGTTGTCCTCGCACGCGCGGACGATGGCGTCGGCCAGGATCAGCCGGCCTTCGGCATCGGTGTTGAGCACCTCGATGGTCGTACCGCCGTACTGCGTCAGCACATCACCGGGCCGCTGCGCCGTCGACGACGGCATGTTCTCGGCCATGGGGACGGTCGCGACGACGTCGACCGCCAGCTTCTGGCGCGCGGCCAGCACCACGGTGGCGATGACGGCTGCGGCACCGCCCATGTCGGAGGTCATCTGGTGCATGTTGGCGGCCGGCTTGATCGAGATGCCGCCGGTGTCGAAGGTGATGCCCTTGCCCACCAGCGCCACCTTCTTGGCGATCTTCTTGCCGGAGCGATAGGTCAGCCGCACCAGGCGCGGCCCGCGAGAGGAGCCCTTGCCGACGCCCACGATGCCGCCGAAGCCGGCGTCCTCCAGCTCCTTCTTACCCAGCACCTCGACCTCGAGGCCCGCCGACTTGCCCAAAGCCTTTGCGCGCTTGGCGAATTCGCCCGGGAACAGGTGGCTCGGCGGGGTGTTGACCAGGTCGCGCGCGGTCGCCACGGCGGTGGCCACATCGACGCCGCGCGCCGCTGCGGTCTCGGCGTCGTCCGCGGTGGACAGCACAGTGAGCGACGTCAGGCTCGCTTCCTTCGGTGCGGTCTTCGCGCTGCGGAACTCGCTGAAGCGATAGGCGCCCAGGATCAGGCCCTCGACGGCGGCCGCCAGGTCCAGCTCCGAGAGCGTCGTCACCACGGTCTCGGTGCCGCCCAGCGAGCGGGCCGCCACGCCGGCAGCGCGGCGGACGACGTCGGCCGGCCACTCGTCGCGGTCTTTGCCCAGGCCCACGGCCAGCACACTGGCCACCGGCAGAGACGGCACCAGCACGCGGGTCAGCTGCTCATTGGAGCCTTTCGCACCCAGGGTCTTGAGCGACACCTCGATCTCGCCGGTGGCTTCGGCGTCCAGGAACGGGTTGGCCAGGACCTTGGCCTCGTCGTTCTCGCCCGAGATGACGGGCACGATCAGTACCGCGGAGTCCAAGCCGGACGGCAGCTCGGAGGCGACGATGACGGTGGGGGGCTGGTAACCGGGTGCGCTGCTCACCAGACCCACCCTAGTCACCGTGTCTGCCGGGCTGCCCGCTCAGCCTCCGCGCATACCTCGAATGCGGTGACGGGGTCATTGAAACCTTTGAGCACCAACGGCTCCCGGGGCGCGACCGGCCATTTGCCGGGCATGTGGTACCAAGGCGCGGCCACCAGAATCTGCCCGGGTTCGGCCGCGGTGACCAGCCGGGCCGCCAGATTCACCGGATTGCCGAAGTAATCGCCACCGGTGGCCACCACCGAGCCGAAACTCAGGCCGGCCCGCACATTGATATGGGCCGCCTTCGGCCGTGGATGGTGGACCAGGTCACACGCCACCCGAGCCAGCGATTCGGGAGTGGCGCTGACCCACATCACCGCATCTCCGATGAACTTCACCACCCGGCCGCCATCGGCGTGCACCACGTCGTTGGTGATGGCGTTGAACTCATTGAGCAGGCTGGTCAGATCCTCGGGCGTGAGCCGCTGCGTGAGCTGCGTGAAATTGGACAGGTCGGCAAACCCGATGCCGCACACCACAGTCGACGAGTCTCGATGGACGATTCCATCGAAATACGTTCTGGCGGAGGCGACATGGTGGCGGTGGACCGCGTCGATCATCGCGCCGATGCGCGGGATGAACTGGGCTGCCGCCCGATAGGCACGTGCGGTGACCAGCTCGTCGTGGCTCCGGGCCAGATCGAGGTCGGGCAGACCCGCGCGACTCATCGACGCCAGCGCCTCGGCCACTCGTGCCACGTTGGCGCCGATGACCCGCAGGAATCCTCGCGCGGCATCGTCGCCGATCGCGGCCCGCAGATCCGCCCACGTGCGTAACGCCTCGATGTCGGCATCGCTCAGCGTCGGCGCGGTCGGGTCGGCGACCGTCAGGCCCAGTGCCGCCCAGGTCTGTTCGACATCGGCCAGCGGCAGCCCGAGCGCGCGGGCCGCGGACGCCAGGCTGTGGCTGGGCTGCCCGGACCATTGCACGACGTCGCCGGCCAGGCCGAACAACCGGCCGCGTTCCTCGGCCTGGGCCATCTGCTCTGTGGTGAAGCCGAGGCCGTCGAGGTATTCGATCAGAGGCGCGCGACGCCGCGCATCGGCGATGCCGGCGGCTTCCAATGCGTCGAAATCGACCACGTAATGAGTCTGCCAGCTACGACGGGTCGGCGGAGCGGACTAGGCTCTCTGGCCGTGAGCGAACTGTTGCAGGGCCCGCTGGAAGACCGTCACCGCGAACTCGGGGCGAGTTTCGCCGAATTCGGGGGCTGGTTGATGCCGGTGTCCTACGCCGGCACCGTGGCCGAGCACAACGCCACCCGCGAGGCCGTCGGCCTGTTCGACGTCAGCCACCTCGGCAAGGCCCTGGTCCGTGGTCCCGGCGCGGCCGAGTTCGTCAACTCCGCCTTCACCAACGACCTGCGCCGTATCGGGCCGGGCAAGGCCCAATACACGTTGTGCTGCAAGGAGGTTGACGGCGTAGCCGGTGTCATTGATGACCTGATCGCCTACTACGTCTCCGACGAGGAAATCTTCCTGGTGCCCAACGCCGCCAACACCGCTGCCGTGGTCGCCGAATTGCAGCGGGTGGCGCCGCCCGAACTGACCATCACCAACGAGCACCGGTCCTACGCCGTGTTGGCGGTCCAGGGACCGAAGTCCACCGAGGTGCTCACCGCGCTCGGCCTGCCGACCGACATGGACTACATGGGGTACGCCGACGCCGAGTACGACGGCGTCCCGGTCCGGGTGTGCCGCACCGGCTACACCGGCGAGCACGGCTACGAACTGCTGCCCGAGTGGGACCGCGCCGGGGTGGTGTTCGACGCGCTGGTCGCCGCGGTGAAGACCGCCGGCGGCGAACTCGCCGGGCTGGGCGCGCGCGACACGCTGCGCACCGAGATGGGTTACCCGCTGCACGGACATGAACTGTCGCTTGATATTTCGCCGCTGCAGGCCCGTTGTGGCTGGGCCATCGGCTGGAAGAAGGACGCCTTCTGGGGGCGCGATGCCCTGCTCGCGGAGAAGGCGGCAGGTCCCAAGCGGACGCTGCGTGGTCTCAAGGCCGTCGGCCGCGGTGTGCTGCGCGCGGGTTTGACAGTGCTCGATGGTGGGGCGAGCGAAGCGACGGGGGAGGTACCGGCCAAGCCGGTGGGCATCACCACGTCGGGCACCTTCTCTCCGAGTCTGAAGGTCGGCATCGCGCTGGCGCTGCTCGACACCGCGGCCGATATCGCCGACGGCGCGCGCGTGACCGTCGACGTCCGGGGCCGGGCGCTGGAATGCGAGGTTGTCGCTCCGCCGTTTGTGGCGGCGAAAACGCGGTAGGGGGCGAGCGGAGCGACGGGAAAACGCGGTCGGGGGCGAGCGGAGCGACGGGAAAACGCGGTAGGAGGCGAGCGGAGCGACGGGAAAACGCGGTAGCCATGGGCGATACAATCGGCATATGACCGACGGCCCCCTCGAATTCACCGTTTCGCGCGCGAGCAACCCAGCGAGCGATGAGGTAAGGGCTCAGGTTCTGGCCGACCCCGGATTCGGGCGGTTCCACACCGATCACATGGTGTCGATCGACTACACCGCCGACCGCGGCTGGCATGACGCCCGGGTCACCGAGTATGGGCCCATCGAACTGGACCCGTCGGCGATCGTCCTGCACTACGCGCAAGAGGTCTTCGAGGGTCTGAAGGCATATCGCTGGAATGACGGCTCGATCGTGTCGTTCCGCCCGGAGGCCAACGCCGCCCGGCTGCAGACGTCATGCCGGCGCCTGGCCATTCCGGAACTACCCGGGGACGTCTTCGTCGACTCGCTGCGTCAGCTGATCGCCGTCGACAACGAGTGGGTCCCGGCCGCCGGTGGTGAGGCGTCGCTCTACTTGCGGCCGTTCATCATCGCCACCGAGCCTGGCCTGGGCGTGCGGCCCGCCACCGAATACCGCTACCTGGTGATCGGCTCGCCGGCCGGCGCGTACTTCAAGGGCGGCATCAAGCCGGTGTCGGTGTACCTGTCCACCGAGTACGTCCGGGCCAGCCCGGGCGGCACCGGTGCGGCCAAGTTCGGCGGCAACTACGCCGCCTCGCTGCTGGCCCAGGCGCAGGCCGCCGAGATGGGCTGCGACCAGGTGGTCTGGCTGGACGCCATCGAGCGCCGGTACGTCGAAGAAATGGGTGGCATGAACCTGTTCTTCGTGTTCGGCAGTGGCGGTTCGGCCCGGCTGGTCACCCCGGAGCTGTCCGGCTCACTCCTGCCGGGCATCACACGGGATTCGTTGCTGCAGTTGGCGGTTGACGCCGGCTTCGCGGTCGAGGAACGCAAGATCGATATCGATGAGTGGCAGAAGAAGGCCGCCGCGGGGGAGATCACCGAGGTGTTCGCCTGCGGCACGGCGGCCGTTATCACGCCGGTGGCGCACGTGAAGTACGGCAAGGGTGAATTGGCCGGCGAGTCGGCCGGTGAGTTCACCATCGGTGACGGCCAGCCCGGTGAGGTCACCATGGCGCTGCGCGACACCCTGACGGGCATTCAGCGCGGCACCTTCGCCGACACCCACAACTGGATGACCCGGCTGGGTTGACGCACGTTCGGCGACTAGTGGGCAGCGAGCCCCAGCGCGGTGAGTGTGGTCGTGACTTCGACGGCCGCGCCCAGCACGTCGCCGGTGATCCCGCCGAACCGGCGGACGCAGTGCCGCACCAGTAACGCTGTGCTGCCCAGTGCGGCGAGCACGACGACAGGCCCTTGCCACAGCCGCGGGGTTGCCCACGTCGAGGCGCCGGCGACGGCCACCGTCCACGCCGCGACCACCCACACCGGCTGACTACCGGCGACCATCGCACCCAACGTGCTGCCGGGCGCGGCCGGTACCGACGTGCGGCAGGCGGCCAGTGCGGCGACCCGGCCCGCGGCGACGGCAATCACCACGGCGACGGCGCTGATCGCGGCGAACGTCATGCTCTGCGCCCCGATGGCCACCACGATCGCCGCCACGCCGAAGGGGCCCGCGGTACCGCCGCGCATGACGGCCAGCGCCCGCTCGGGCGGTCCGTAACAACCGAGGCCGTCGACGGTGTCGGACAACCCGTCGATGTGCAGACCGCGGGTCAGCAGGAGCAGCGTCGCCACGGCCAGCAACCCGGCCAGCGGACCCGGCCCGAACGCGTGCCCGGCGCCCCATGCCACGGCCGCCGCAACGCCACCGAGGACGACGCCCACCACCGGGAGCGCCGTCAGCGTGCCCCGCCCGAACGGCCGGTTGCGGCGCACCGGAAAGACGGTGCTGAACGCGAAAGCCGAAGCGAGGGAACCGATCACGACGGTCTGGTCAGTTCTTTCCCGCGATGTTGGCCTCGCCGAACGTGGCCATGGACGCCAGCGTCGCCACTGCGGCGCGCAGCACGGGCAGCGCCACCGCCGCGCCGCTGCCTTCACCCAGGCGCATGCCGAGATCCAGGATCGGCGTCATCTGCAGGCGCTGCAGCGCCACCGCGTGAGCCGGTTCGGTCGACAGGTGGCCGGCCTGCCACCAGGCCTTCGCACCAGGGGCCAACCGGTCGGCGACCAGCGCCGCGGCCGTCACCACCACGCCGTCGAGCAGGACCGGGGTCCGACGCACCGCGGCCTGGGCCAGGAAGCCGGCCATGGCGGCCAGGTCCGCGCCACCGCACACGGCAAGCAGCGCAACCGGATCGGCCTTGACGTGCCGCGCACGGAACAGCGCGTCACGAATGGCCGCGGTCTTGCGGGCCCAGCCCTCGTCGTCGACGCCGGTGCCGCGGCCCACCACGGCGACGGGTTCGGAAGCGGTCAGGGCGGCGACCAGAGTTGTTGCCGGCGTGGTGTTCCCGATGCCCATGTCGCCCGCGATGAGCAGGTCTGCGCCGGAATCGACTTCCTGGTCGGCAATGGTGCGACCGGCCGCGATCGCCGTCACGGCCTC
The DNA here is from genome assembly GCF_010730955.1 of Mycolicibacterium aubagnense. NCBI lineage: Bacteria > Bacillati > Actinomycetota > Actinomycetes > Mycobacteriales > Mycobacteriaceae > Mycobacterium > Mycolicibacterium aubagnense. Next base: position 5,327,049 of record NZ_AP022577.1, read on the forward strand.
CGCTGTCGACAAGGCATCCTCGACGGCGATGTTGCCGCTGCCGCGTCGTACCTTGTGGGCGCCGATCGCGGGGGAGTGGGCCGCACCGTCGACCGCGATGTCGGCGACGCGGACGGTGGCGCCGGCCACCTCGGCCAGCACGTTGATGGCGGCGCCGCCGGCGTCGAAGTTCGCCACCATCTGCGCGGTGACTTCCGAGGGGAACGCGGACACTCCTGATGCCGTCACCCCGTGGTCGCCGGCGAACACCACAATCCGGGGCCGCTCGAATTGCTTTGGCGGACAGACGCCTTGGCATGCGGACGCCCAGACCGCCAGCTCTTCCAGCCGGCCGAGGGAGCCCGGCGGCTTGGTCAGGGTGTCCTGGCGCGCGAGGGCGGCCGCCCGCACGTCGGCATCCGGTTTGGTGAGGTCGGGAAACTGGGCGCGGGGATCGCTCATCGAGGCTCCTTGACGGTGAGAGGCTGGCCGGCCACCACCAGCACGACGCGGTCGCAGACCGCGGCCAGTCGCTGGTTGAGCGAGCCCAATTGATCGGCGAACCGGCGGCCCGATGCCGTGGCCGGGACGACGGTCAGGCCCACCTCGGGGCTGACCAGGGCCAGTGGTGCGGTGAATTCGCTGACTGCCGAGGTCAATTCGTCGACCTCGGACTCAATCGACCCACCGGTCCAGGCGTCGCGGCGGTCCATCGCGGCAACCAGCCAACCGCCGATGTCATCGACCATGGTGGCGGTTGCGGACAGGTGCAAAGTGCTTGCCACATCGGCGGATTCGACGGTCGACCAGTGTGCCGGCCGGCGGTTCCGATGGGCTGAAACCCGGGCTGCGAAGTCGGCGTCGCCGTCGACGGAACCGGTCGCTACGTAATGCACCGGTTCGCCCGGACCGGCCGCACGGCCGATCCAGTCCTCGGCCCACTGCGACTTTCCCGAGCGGATGCCGCCGAGCACCAGGGTGCGCACCGGGCTCAGTCGACCTTGTCCCCGCGGCTGACCTGCGGCTTCGGCACCCGCATCCGGCGCAGCTGCGAGGCCCGGCTGGCCGCGTAAAACCCCAGCTTCCAACCACTTTCGGTGTTGTCCGGGAACTTCGCGTCGACCCGCTTGTTGATGCGCCGGCTCAGCAGGACACCGTCGATCGCCATGATCACCATCAGGGCCAACATCGCGATCGACAGCAGGCCCTGCGTCTGGACCGGCGGCAGCGCCATCATGAAGAACACCAGTACCAGCGCCGACGGCATGAACAGGCCCAGCACGTTGCGCCGGGAGTCGACGAGATCGCGGACGTACCGCTTGACCGGGCCCTTGTCGCGGGGCAGCAGGTAGGCCTCGTCGCCGGCCATCATCTTGGCGCGGCGCGAATCCATGTCCGCCCGGCGGGCCACCCGCTCGGCCTTGCGCTCGTCCTTGGACTTGGAGTTGCGAAGTTCCTTGCGCCGCTTGCGTGCCTCGGCCGTCGTCATCGGCGCCGGAGCGACCGGGCCGCGCTTGCGGGCCGCGGCGCTCCGTTTGGGCGTCGGGCGGCCCTTGGGTGCGGTGGTGCCCCCGGCGACGTCGACGTCCGAGTCGGCGGCCCCGGTGACGGAGTCAACGCCCTCGTCGCCGCCACCTTCGGAGTCGGGATTGTCCTTCTTGCGGCCCAGCAGATTCACGGTGTCAGGTTACTTCGGTGGCCGCGGTCGGCCGTCATGCACCCAAGTCGGAGGCGGCTTAACCTGCTCGGATGAGAGTCCTGATCGCCCCCGACTGCTACGGCGACAGCCTCACCGCGGTGCAGGCCGCGGCGGCGATCGCCGCGGGCTGGGCCGTCGCGCGCCCGACCGACACCCTCGTGCTCGCTCCGCAGTCCGACGGTGGCCCCGGCTTCGTCGACGTCCTGGCCGAACGGCTGGGCGGTCTGCACACGACCAGGGTGCGCGGCCCGTTGGATCGCGAGGTCACCGCGCAGTGGGTGCTGCACGAGGCCACCGCCTATATCGAGTGCGCGCAGGCCTGCGGGTTGGCGCTGCTCGGTGGGCCGCCCACCGCGGCGACCGCGCTGGACGCGACGAGCTTCGGGGTGGGCCAGCTGGTGGACGCCGCGCTGGTGGCGGGCGCACACCGCGTGGTCGTGGGCCTCGGCGGCAGTGCCTGTACCGACGGCGGCCGCGGGCTCGTCGAAGCGCTGGGCGGGCTGGCGTCCGCGCACCAGAGGCTGGCGGGCGCCGAACTGATCGTCGCCTCGGACGTCGAGCACCCACTACTGGGACCGATGGGTGCCGCGGCGGTGTTCGGTCCGCAGAAAGGGGCCGATCCCGCGACGGTGGCAGTTCTGGAGCAGCGGCTGACGGAGTGGGCCCGCGAACTCGAATCCGTGGCCAGCCGAGATGTCTCCGCGGAACCCGGTGCCGGCGCCGCCGGCGGTCTCGGGGCGGCGCTGCTGGCGCTGGGCGGACGGCGCGAGTCGGGGGCGACGGTGATCGCCGGCCACACCGGGCTGGCTGCGGACCTCGCCGCTGCCGACCTGGTCATCACCGGTGAGGGCCGGTTCGACGACCAGTCGCTGCACGGCAAGGTGATCAGCGCCCTGGTCGGTCAGGCCCACGGCAGGCCGGTGCTGGTGCTGGCCGGGCAGGTGACGCTGAACCCGTCGGCACTGGCTGCCGCGGGGGTCGCGGCCGCTCATTCGATCACCGACCACGCCGGTTCGGTGGCGCTGGCCATCGCCGACGCGGCCAACCAGCTGAGCGGATTAGCTGCGGCTGTCGCCGCTGAAGTCGGGAATAGCGGCCGGACAAGGTACCGTTGATGGTGCCTGGATAGTTCCAGGCAATCGAGTGTGCACCAGGGAGAAGCAATGACTGTTGAGGACGCGACCAGCACCGGTACCTCGACCGAGACTCACGGCGTGATTCTGTCGGACGCGGCGGCCACCAAGGCCAAAGCTCTGCTGGATCAGGAAGGCCGGGACGACCTCGCGCTGCGTATCGCTGTGCAACCGGGCGGCTGCGCCGGCCTGCGTTACAACCTGTTCTTCGATGACCGCACCCTCGACGGTGACCTCACGACCAACGTCGGCGGCGTCAACCTCACCGTTGACCGCATGAGTGCCCCGTACGTCCAGGGCGCCGTCATCGACTTCGTCGACACCATCGAGAAGCAGGGCTTCACCATCGACAACCCGAACGCCACCGGCTCCTGCGCCTGCGGCGATTCGTTCAACTGACCCAGCCGGTCCGGCGGGTCTCCTACAGGGAGTCCGCCGGGCGCGGCAGGTACGAGCACACCAGGGTCTCGCGCGGCTGGACGAGCAGCTGAGCTACCGCCTGGAACTCGGTGTTGTTCGCAGCGGGCTTCGTCCCCGGGCCGCGCGACAGCCGGCCTGATGGCGCCACCTTCATGGTGAACAGCACCTGCGCCTGATTCGGTGACAGCATCACGATCTTGTCGATCGACGTCACATCTGCCTGGCCGAACTGCTTACGGAACGCATCACTGGCCAGATTCGCCACGGTGTAATCGGTGGCGTGGTCCTTGACGCCGTCATACAAGCCACACAGCGCGTGCCGCGCCACAGTCTGCTTGTCCTGCTGCAACAGCGCGTTCAGATAGCCCTGGATCGCGGACTTGGCAGAGGCATCGGTCAGGCCTCGATCGCTCGTGCTGTGGACCGCGAAGATGATGCCGCCGATGACGGCGACAACCGCAACGACAGCGCCGATGACCAGCAGGACTCGCTTGGTGTTGTTGCCGCCGCCCGATGGATACGACACCGCCGGCGGAAGCGTCGTCGGGTAGGCCGGAGCAGGGCCGGCGGAGGGTGCACCGTAGGGGGCACCGTAGGTGGAGTTCCCCGGACCCGGCTGCGGGGGGATCGATTCCGGGTACGGATATGCGCCGTCCATGTTGACCACAGGCTAGCGCACCCCGGCTGACGTCCCGGTCCGGCTACTCCGGGTGCGCTGGGTAAGCTCGCCGAATGACCATTGCCGTGACCGGATCGATCGCGACCGACCATTTGATGCGCTTCCCCGGCCGATTCGCCGAGCAGTTGCTGGCCGAACACCTGCAGAAGGTGTCTCTGAGCTTCCTGGTCGACGACCTGGTGGTGCACCGCGGCGGCGTCGCCGGCAACATCGCTTACGCCATCGGCATCCTGGGCGGCAGCCCGACGCTGGTCGGTGCGGTGGGCAAGGACTTCGACGACTACCGCGGCTGGCTGACGTCTCACGGCGTCGACTGCTCGCAGGTGCTGGTGTCCGACTCCGCCTACACCGCACGTTTCGTTTGCACCACCGATGAGGACATGGCGCAGCTGGCGTCGTTCTATCCCGGTGCGATGTCCGAGGCGCGCAACATCAAGCTGGCTGATCTTGTTGCCGCGCAGGGCGAGCCGGAACTCGTGATCATCGGCGCCAACGATCCCGAGGCCATGTTCCTGCACACCGAGGAATGCCGGAAGCTGGGTCTGGCGTTCGCCGCCGACCCCAGCCAGCAGCTGGCCCGGCTGTCCGGCGAGGAGATCCGTCGCCTCATCGACGGCGCCGCCTACCTGTTCACCAACGACTACGAGTGGGACCTGCTGCTGCAGAAGTCCGGCTGGTCCGAGGCCGAGGTGATGAGCCAGATCGAGCTGCGCGTCACGACGCTGGGGGAGAAGGGCGTCGACATCGTCGGCGACGGTTCGTTCATCCACGTCGACGTGGTGCCCGAGAACGAGAAGGTCGACCCGACCGGTATCGGTGACGCCTTCCGCGCCGGCTTCCTCACCGGCCGCGGCGCCGGCCTGAGCCTGGAGCGGGCCGCTCAGCTGGCCTCGCTCGTCGCCACGCTCGTGCTCGAGGCACCGGGTCCGCAGGAATGGACCTGGGACAAGACCACTGCGCTGCCGCGGCTTGCGGCCGCGTTCGGGGCCGAGGCCGCCGACGAGATCACCGCCGCGATCTAACCGCGAGCGGGTGGGAAACGACCGGAGTCAGCTCGATCTCGCGGTCATTTCCCGCACTGCCGGCGTCAGCGATCAGAGCTCGACGGGGTAGACGGGCTCGCTGATCTGCGGCGTGACGCTGCCCTCGATGAAGATGGCATGCCACAACATGAAGATCAGCACCGTCCACAGCCGGCGGCTGTGATCGTTGACGCCATTGCGGTGGTCTTCGAGCATCTGGCGCACCGCGTCGAGGTTGATCAGGTGCCCGGCCTGCGACGCGTTGACCGTCGCGTAGGCCCACTCCAGCAGCTCGCCGGAGCGCAGCCAGTGCCGGATCGGCACCGGGAAGCCCAGCTTCGCGCGGTGCAGCACATGGGCGGGCACGATGGGTTCCAGCGCGCGGCGCAATGCGTATTTGGTCGTGGTCCGGGTGATCTTCTGGTCGTAGGGCAGCTTGGACGCGACCGCGAACACCTCGGGATCCAGGAACGGCACGCGCAGTTCCAGGGAGTTGGCCATGGTCATCTTGTCGGCTTTGACCAGGATGTCGCCGCGCAGCCAGGTGAACAGGTCCAGGTGCTGCATGCGCGCGACCGGATCCCAGCCGGCGGACTCGGCGTAGATCGGCGCCGTCACATCGGTGTGGGTCCACTCCGGGTTGAACTGCGCCAGGGTCGCCTGCAGCTGCTCGTCGGAGAAGCTGCGGGCGTTGCCGTAGTAGCGCTCCTCGAGCGTCAGCGACCCGCGGTGCAGCAGGCTCTTGCCCCGCACGCCATCCGGCAGGGACTTGGACGCCTTGCCCAGGCCCCGTCGCAGCCCGCGGGGGACGCGATCAAACGCCTTGAGCGACAACGGTTCCCGATAGATGGTGTAGCCGCCGAACAGTTCGTCGGCGCCCTCGCCGGACAGCACGACCTTGACGTGCTTGCGGGCTTCGCGGGCGATGAAGAACAGCGGCACCAGCGCCGGGTCCGCCACCGGCTCGTCCAGGTACCAAACGATCTCCGGCAGCGCGTCGACGAACTCGGCCTGGCTGACCACCTTGGTCACGTGCCGCGCCCCGATGGCCTCGGCGGAGGCGACGGCCACGTCGACCTCCGAAAAGCCTTCGCGCTCGAAGCCGGTGGTGAACGTGATCAGCTTGGGGTTGTGGCGCATCGCCAGTGCGGCGATGGCGGTGGAGTCGATGCCGCCGGACAGGAACGCGCCCACGGTGACGTCGGCCCGCATGTGCTTGGCGACCGAGTCCTCAAGCACCGCGGTGATCTCGTCGTACCGGGCCTGCTCCTGCCCTGCGACAAACGGCACCGCGGCGAACTTCGGCTTGAAGTACCGCGTCACCTCCGGCTGCTGGCCCGGCCGGATGCGGGCGTAGCTGCCCGACTCCAGTCGGCGGATACCGACCTGCAGCGTCTCGGGCTCGGGCACGTACTGCAGCACGGTGTAGTGCTGGACGGCACGTTCGTCGATGCTCAGATCGATGCCGGCGCCGGCCGCCAGGTCGAGAATGCACTTCTTCTCGCTGCCCACGATGGTGCCGCCGGGTCCCGTCGCCAGATACAGCGGCTTGATGCCGAACGGGTCACGGGCGCAGAACAACTCGCGGGTCTCGGAATCCCACAGCGCGAAGGCGAACATCCCGCGCAGGCGGCTCAGGGCAGCGGTGCCCCAGTAGTGGTACGCGGCGACGATCGCCTCGCTGTCGCCTTCGGTGGCGAACTCGGCACCGAACTCAGTACGTAGCTCGTCCCGCAACTCCAGGTAGTTGTAGATCTCGCCGTTGAACACCAGCGCGTAGCGGTTCGGCGCCTCGGGCGGACCCCAGCGCAGCGGCTGATGGCTGTGCGCGATGTCGATGATGGAGAGCCGGTTGAAGCCGAATACGACGGTGTGATGACCGTCTGACGGATCGCTGTCGTCGGCCCAGGCACCCGACTCGTCCGGACCCCGATGACGCATCGGATGCGTGGCATCCGATACCGCGCTCACGAGGTCAGTGGAATGGTCGGCAACAGGGTCGGCCAGGTAGGCCAGCAGTCCGCACACGGCGCCAGTATGCCTGTTCAGGCAGGTGAACTCAGAACCGGCGCTGCCGATTGGCCGGTCGCTTCGCTCGGCACCCTGGGCGTGGTCTACGCTGCGTAGTATTCGACCGGCTTGACCGACCTCTAGGAGGGCCTCAACGTGACCGCTCGCGGGCTCCGTTTGGTGGCGTTGTCCGCCATTCTCGGCGCGTCGACGCTGCTGCTCAGCGGATGCAGCTGGCAGGAAGTCTTCGGCCTGGGTTGGCCGACCGGCATCACCCCAGAAGCTCACGCGAACCGTGACCTCTGGGTGTGGTCGGTCATCGCCTCGTTCGTGGTCGGCGCCATCGTGTGGGCGCTGATCTTCTGGGCGATGGCGTTCCACCGCAAGAAGAAGACCGACACCGAGTTGCCCCGCCAGTTCGGCTACAACATGCCGCTGGAACTGGTGCTGACCGTGGTGCCGTTCCTCATCATCTCGGTGCTCTTCTACTTCACCGTCGTGGTGCAGGAGAAGATGATGGACCACAGCAAGCCCGCTGAGGTCACCATTGATGTCACCGCGTTCCAGTGGAACTGGAAGTTCGGCTACCAGAAGGTCGCCTTCAAGGACAACACCTTCTCCTACGACGGCGCCGACGCCGCCCGCAAGGAAGCCATGACGTCCAAGCCCGAGGGCAAGGACGAGCACGGCGAGGAGAAGGTCGGCCCGATCCGCGGCATCAACCCCGAGGACCGCAGCTACCTGAACTTCGACAAGGTCGAGACCATCGGCTCCAGCACCGAGATTCCGGTCCTGGTCCTGCCGAAGGGCAAGCGCATCGAGTTCCAGATCGCCTCGGCCGACGTCATCCACGGTTTCTGGGTGCCGGAGTTCCTGTTCAAGCGGGACGTCATCCCGAACCCCGAGGCCAACCACTCGGACAACATCTTCCAGGTCAGTGAGATCGAGAAGACCGGTCCGTTCGTCGGCCGCTGCACCGAGATGTGCGGCACGTACCACTCGATGATGAACTTCGAGGTGCGCGTGGTGGAGCCTGACCAGTTCAAGGCTTACCTGCAGTACCGCATCGATCACCCGAAGGCGACCAACGCCGACGCGCTGGTGTCGATCGGTCTGCCCCCGGTGGCCCAGACGACCCATCCGTTCGACTCTCGCCGTGGCGAGCAGGCCGGCTCGCCGGCTCAGGCGAGCAAGTAGGGGATACGAAATGCATATCGAAGCCCGGCTTTTCGAGATTCTGACTGCCTTCTTCGCCCTGGCGACCGTCGGCTACGGCGTACTGACCGCGCTGTACGCCAACGGTGGCATCGAGTGGGCCGGCACCACCGCGCTGGTGCTGACCACGGGTCTGTCGCTGATCATCGGCACGTTCTTCCGGTTCGTGGCACGTCGCCTCGACACCCGGCCTGAGGACTACGAAGACGCCGAAATCTCCGACGGCGCCGGCGAGCTGGGCTTCTTCAGCCCGCACAGCTGGTGGCCGCTGCTGATCGCGCTGTCGGCGTCGACCACCGCGGTCGGTATCGCCCTGTGGCTGCCCTGGCTGATCGTCGCCGGCGTGTGCTTCGTACTGGCCACCGTCGCCGGCCTGGTGTTCGAGTACTACACAGGTCCCGAGAAGCACTGACACCTACGGCCCCTGTGACCTGATCGCTCTGCGGTCAGGTCACAACCGTATGTCAGATGGCCCTCTGGCGCCGTCTGATACGGCCATGCCGGGCCCATGTTGGGTAATGTCTGCCGAAGCGCTGGAATGTCGCGGCTGCGGCCTTCCTCAGCTGCAGCGACACAGTGGTCGAGAGGGATAGGCGTACGTGAGCGGGTCACATTCCCCGGGCTCTGATGATGCGGCCCAGGAGCCATCGGGCGTCGGTGAAAGCACCGGCGAAACCGACATCTATTCGCAGGCCTACTCTGCGCCCGAATCCGAGCACTTCTCCATTGCGCCGTATGTGCCGCCGGAGCCAGCGCTCTACGACTACGACAGCTATGAAGCCAAGCCAGACACCAGCGACGCCCCGCCGCCGCGGTGGCCGTGGGTCGTCGGTGTCGTGGCGATCATCGCCGCGATCTCGCTGGTGGCGTCCGTCGCCATCCTGGTGACCCGCAATACCAGCTCGGAGAACGTCGCAACGCCCTCGACGAGCACCACGTCGGCACCTCCGTTCCAGGACGAGTTCACCACCACGACGCCGCCGCCCCCGCCCCCGACGACCGAGGCGCCGCCGCCACCGCCGCCACCCCCGCCGCCTCCGTCGACGGTGACGGTGACCCAGCCGCCGCCGACGTCGGAAGAACCGCCGCCGCCCCCGCCGCCCAGCACCCCTGCGGCCGCGCCGCCGGCGACCACGTCTGCGCCGCCGACCGGACCGCGGTATGTCACGTACCGGATTTGGGGCACGAAGGCGCCGCTGGACCGCATTTCGGTGACATACACGGACGCGGCCGGACGCCAGCGCACCCAGCAGAACGTCTATATCCCGTGGATGATCACGTTGACACCCATCTCGATGTCCGATGTGGGTTCGGTCCAAGCCTCCAGCCTGCTGCGGCTGAGCCACCTGAACTGTTCGATTGTGACCAGTGACGGCCAGACCCTGGCCTCCCAGACAAACGATGATTGGCAGACGAGCTGTTAATGCCGTACAACGCTGAGACTTCAACCCGGTCGCGAGTGACCGGCGGCAGCCCCGATCTGTTGGACCGTCTTCTGCTCGGTGGCTGTGTGGCCCTGTGGCTGGCGGCCCTGGGCGCCGGGGTAGCGGCTGCTGTCACGCTCGTGGATCTGGGTACCCGGCACCCGTCGGGTACGTCGTCGTCGCACACGCCGTGGCTGCTGTACTCCATCATCGGGGTGTCCGCTGCGGTGATCATCGGTGCCATCCCGCTGTTGTTGCGGGCTCGTCGCGGTGGGGCTGCGCCGCTGCCGCTGCTCGGGGGCGGGCCCGCCCCCGACGACCGCAGCTCGGCCGGCGAAACGCCGCAGAGCGCGCTCCGCTCCTTCGACGATCCGGTGGTGCGGCGCTATTCGGCATCGCCGGCGACCAGCCTGGTGGGCTTTCCGATAGCGGCGGTGGACCAGCTGTGGCTGCGTTGCACACTCGGCATCGCCGCCGCCATGGGCGGCGCGACGCTGTTCGTCTTCCTGGGCGCGTACATGCTGGCCGACCGCCACGTCGACCTGGCCTGGATGCTGTACGGCCTGGCCGTTTTCATCACCGCGGCCATGGTCGCCATTCCCTGGTACTGCCTGCGGGGTCTGCACGCGGTGCTCGATGGCTGGGCGGAGAACGCCCGCGCCGCATAGCGGCCGGCTGCCACCTGCCGTGGCTGTCGAAATCGACGAAGCAGTCGCGGAAAACGACCCTGGGACAGCCGCTTTCGTCAATCGCGGTGCTGAGGTGCCAGCCGAACTGACTTGCCATCCTGGACGTCGCGTCGAAGTGACGCCCGAAACCGCTGCCACGCTCAGGTCGTACCGCGAGACGGTTGTGCCGCTCGCGCGACGAGGTCCTGGCATGGCAGCCACGCGCATGACGAAGGCCGCTCTCTTCTGTCCCTGCAGGTGATCACGCCCGGCAGAGGGCCGCATTCACCGAGAGCAAGCCTGCCATCGGATCGGCGCGACTGGTCGTCGCCTGGCCCGCAACATCCGCTTGGCCGACGTCGTGGCCCCGCGGTGGTCGACTCAGTTGTTGGCCGGCAGGCACCGCGCGACGCGCGGGTGCGACCTGTATGCCGCCGGGCGGGGTAGGGGAGCGGTCCTCGAAAACGACTTCGGCCCGGTCTGGTGGAAACCAGACCGGGCCGAAGTCGTTTGCAACTAGTGGTGACCGCCCGAGCCGTTGGGCGAAATCTCGTCCTGGTACTCCTTGATCGCCGTGAGCGCCTTGTGCTCGGCGGCATGTTCGGCGTCGGCGAGGGCGGCCTGCTCGGCAGCCGAGTCGGCGAACAGGAAGCTGCCGGTGCCGGGGGAGCCGGCCGATCCGAGCTTGTTCATGCGCTTGGGCAGTGCAGCACCCTGGTACTCGAGCGGCAGCGGGTGGCCGTGGTCGTCGACCGGGCCGAGCGGCTGGTGCAGCTCGACGTACGCGCCGTGCGGCAGCCGCTTGATGATGCCGGTCTCGATACCGTGCTCGAGGACGGCGCGGTCGCTGCGCTGCAGGCCCACACACCAGCGGTAGGTGAGGTAGTAGACCACTGCGGGCAGGACCACCATGCCGATACGGCCGATCCAGGTGGTCGCGTTCAGGGAGATGTCGAACTTGAGCGCGATGATGTCGTTCATCGCGGCCAGGGTCAGCACCATGTAGAACGCGATGGCCATGGCCCCGATGGCGGTGCGCACAGGCACGTCACGCGGACGCTGCAGCAGGTTGTGGTGCGCGTCGTCGCCGGTGAACTTCTTCTCCAGGAACGGCCACGCGATCAGCAGGCCGAACACCAGACCCATGATCACCGCAACACCCATGACGGCCGGGATGGTGTGGCCGAAGGGGTAGAACTCCCAGGCCGGCCAGATACGGGCGAGGCCTTCGGTCCACATCATGTAGAAGTCGGGCTGGCTACCGGCAGACACCTGCGACGGCTTGTAGGGGCCGAGCTCCCAGATCGGGTTGATCTGCAGCAGACCGCCCATGATGCCCAGGATGCCGGTGACCAAGGCGAAGAACGCGCCGCCCTTCATCGCGAACACCGGCATGACGCGCACGCCGACGACGTTCTTCTCGGTACGGCCGGGGCCGGGGAACTGGGTGTGCTTCTGGAACCACACCAGCGCCAGGTGGGCGCCGATCAGTGCCAGGATGACGCCCGGGATCAGCAGGATGTGCAGGGCGTACATGCGCGGAATGATGATGTGGCCCGGGAAGTCGCCGCCGAACAGTGCCCAGTGCATCCAGGTACCGATGACCGGGATACCGAGGGTGATCGACGACAGCGCGGCGCGCAGACCGATGCCGGACAGCAGGTCGTCGGGCAGCGAGTAGCCGAAGTAGCCCTCGAACATGGCCAGGATCAGCAGCAGCGAGCCGATCATCCAGTTGGCCTCGCGCGGCCGGCGGAACGCACCGGTGAAGAAGATGCGCGCCAGGTGCACCATGATCGACGCGGCGAACATCAGAGCGGCCCAGTGGTGAATCTGGCGGACGAACAGGCCGCCGCGGACCTCGAAGGAGATCTCCAGGGCCGATTCGTAGGCCCGCGACATCTGTACACCGCGCAGCGGCTGGTAGACGCCGTGGTAGACGACCTCGGTCATCGACGGATCGAAGAACAAGGTCAGGTACACGCCGGTGAGCAGTAGCACGATGAAGCTGTACAGCGCGATCTCACCGAGCATGAAGGACCAGTGCGTCGGGAAGACCTTGTTCAGCTGGCGGCGCACCGCGGCAGACGGGTGGTACCGCGAGTCGATCGCATCGCCTTGTGCGGCAGCGATGTCAGCGAGCTTGGAACTCATGATTTGCGCTCCCAGAATGCCGGTCCGACAGGTTCGATGAAGTCGCCGTTGGCGACCAGGTAGCCCTCTTTGTCAATCGTGATCGGCAGCTGCGCCAGGGCTCGGGCGGCCGGACCGAAGATCGGCCGCGCGAAGTGCAGCGCGTCGAACTGCGACTGATGGCAGGGGCACAGAATGCGGTAGGTCTGCTGCTCGTACAGCGACGAGGGGCAGCCCAGGTGCGAGCACACCTTGGTGTACGCGAAGAAGTCACCGAAGTTGAAGCTCTCCTGGCCCTGGCGCTTGACCACGCGAGACAGGTCCTCGGGCTTGATGCGGATGAGCATCACCGGGTTACGCACACCGAGAGCGATCTCTGACAGTTTGTCGTGCGACTCGAGGGTGGTGCCGTCGCCGTCGGACTCGCGCCACGGGAACACCGTCTCCATGCCGCCCGCGTCGAGGTCCTCGGGACGCATCTTCACGAAGGGGGACTCACCCGGCAGTCCGGTCGCCCGGGCCAGGAAGATGGTCTCGCCGTGGAAACGGGGGGTCCAGCCGGACGTCCACAGGACGGCCTTCTTGCCCTCGGCGGTCGGCACGACCGGCTTCCACGGGTTCTTGATCAGACCGCCGATGAAAGCGACCGCGGTGCCCAGGCCGAACGCACCCAGGCCGACGCCGAGCGACAGGCCGATCAGCTTGCGGCGCTTGAGGGTCGAGCCTTCGAGCGCATCGGTCAGGTTGGCCGCGACGGTGGCGCGGTGGACCTCGGGGGAGGCGCCGTCGTGGCGGTCCTGGATCGAGATCTCCTCGGGGATGAACTTCTTCTGGAAGAGCACCGCGCCGATGCCGATCGCCAGGATCGACAGACCGAAGGTCAGGCCGTACAGCGGGGTGGCTAGCGAGTAGATGAACTCGCCGTCGGACTCGAACGGCTTGTACTCCCAGGGCCAGAACAGGAACACCAGCAGCAGGGCCAGGCCCGAGAGGCCACCGAGCAGCAGCCAGGCCGCGACCTGACGCTCGGCACGCTTCTCTGCCTTGGTGCCCTCGACGGGCCAGCGCGGTTCCTTGAAGACGGTCGTGACGCCGTCGATCTTTCCGCCCAGTTCGACGAGCTCTTCGCGCGACATCTCGCGCAGTTCCGCGTCACTGGGAATGTTCACGTTCTCGCTCATGCGCGAGCTCCGATCCACATAGCCGCGCCGATCACGGCGACCATCCCGATAATCCACATCGCCATGCCCTCGGGCGCGGGGCCGAAGCCGCCGAGGCCGTAGCCACCCTGGCTGCGGGCGTTAGCCGACTCATGGACGTAGGCGACGATGTCGCGCTTCTCTTCCGGGGTCAGCTGACGATCCGAGAACTTGGGCATGTTCTGCGGGCCGGTGAGCATGGCGGTGTACACCTGCGCCGGCACTTCGGCAGCCTTGCCGAGGTCAGGCGCGTACTTGCCCGACGACAGTGCGCCACCCTTGCCGGTGAAGTTGTGGCAAGAAGCGCAGTTCAGGCGGAACAGGTCGCCACCACGGGCGACGTTCTCACCGAGGAACGAGTGCTGGTTGATCTTGCCGTTGGCGTCACGGGGGACCTCGGGGCCACCGCCGTTGGCCTGGATGTAGGCACCGAGGGCGTCGATCTGGTGCTCGTCGAACGCCGGGTCCTTACGGGGCGCCTGAGCCTCACCGCGCATGGCGGGCATGCGGCCGGTGGACACCTGGAAGTAGACGGCCGCGTCGCCCACGCCGATGAGGCTCGGGCCGCGGTCGGCCACACCCTGGAGGTTGGCGCCGTGGCAGGAGACGCACGACGTTTCGAACAACTGCTTGCCCGTGCGCAGCAGGGCCAGCTGCGACTCGTCGGCGACAGCGACCTGGGGTCGCGGCGTCAGGGTGGCCGCCAGGCCACCCGCGACTAGAAGTCCGAGCAGCAGCAGCATCGCTGCTGAGAGGCGCCGGTGTAACCGACGACGGGACTTGCTGGTCATCGAACCCCTTCTCATAGGACGCATCGGCGAGCCGATCATCGAACGAAGTAGATGGTGGCGAACAGGGCGATCCACACGATGTCGACGAAGTGCCAGTAGTACGACACAACGATGGCAGCGGTGGCCTGGGCCGGGGTGAACTTGCTCATCTTGGTGCGGGCCAGCAGGTAGATGAATGCCACCAGACCGCCGATGACGTGCAGACCGTGGAAACCGGTGGCCAGGTAGAACACCGAACCGTAGGCGCTGCTCGGAATCGTGGTGCCCTCGCTGACGAGCATGTAGTACTCGAACGCCTGGCCGCCGACGAAGAACGCGCCCATGATCAGCGTGATGACGTACCACCGGCGGAGGCCGAAGACGTCACCGCGCTCAGCGGCGAACACGCCCATCTGGCAGGTGAACGACGACGCGATCAGCACCAACGTCACCGGAACGGCCTCGGCCAGGTTCAGGTGCGTGGGGGGAGGCGGCCATACGCCGCCGGCCTGAGCACGCGCGGTGAAATACATTGCGAACAGCCCAGCAAAGAACATCAACTCACTGGAAAGCCACACAATGGTGCCGACACTGACCATATTCGGCCGGTTCAGCGAATGCACCCGCGACGTGATCGCGGTTCCAGAGGTACCTACAGCGCTCGTCACAGCGGTAAGTATGACGCTTTGTAGTTGTTGAACTCCACCCGGGTGCCGACATTGGCCATAATCGGGTTTGTGCCAACCACCCATCCTCATCAGGAACCGACCGCCGACGGGCCGCTGTGGCCCCAGATCCTGGGCCGGCTGACCACCGGACAGAACCTTGCCGTGGGTCAGGCGGGGTGGGCAATGGACCAGGTCATGACCGGTACCGCGACCCCGGCGCAGATCGCTGCCTTCGCCATCGCGATGAAGATGAAGCGACCGACCTCCGCGGAGGTGTCCGAACTCGCCGATGTGATGTTGCGACACGCCCGAAAAGTGCCCGCCGACGCGCTCGCCGCAATCGGTACCGATGTGGTCGACATCGTGGGGACGGGCGGGGACGGCTCCAACACCGTCAATCTGTCCACGATGGCGTCGATCGTCGTCGCCGCGTGCGGGGTGCCGGTGATCAAGCACGGGAACCGCGCGGCGTCGTCGTTGTCCGGCGGCGCCGACACCCTCGAGGCCCTGGGCGTCCGGATCGATCTGTCGCCCGGTGACGTCGCCCGCTCGGTTGCCGAGGTCGGCATCGGGTTCGCCTTCGCCCCGCAGTTCCATCAGTCCTACCGGCACGCCTCTGCCGTGCGGCGGGAGATCGGGGTGCCGACGGTCTTCAATCTCCTTGGGCCGCTCACCAATCCGGCGATGCCGCGGGCCGGCCTGATCGGCTGCGCCTGGGCGGAACTGGCCGAGGTGATGGCCGGTGTGTTCGCCGCGCGCGGCTCCAGCGTCCTGGTGGTGCACGGCGACGACGGGCTCGACGAGCTGACCACCACGACGACGAGCACCATCTGGCGGGTGCAGGCCGGCACCGTTGACCGGCTGACGCTGGACCCGGCGGCGTTCGGCTTCGCCCGCGCCGACCTGAGTGAGCTGACGGGCGGCGACGCCGCGGCCAACGCGGAGGCGGTGCGTGCGGTGTTGGCGGGCCAGGCCGGACCGGTCCGGGATGCCGTGGTGCTCAACGCCGCGGGGGCCATGGTGGCTCATGCCGGGCTATCCAGCGACGCCCAGTGGGTACCGGCGTGGGAGCGGGGTCTGGCCCGGGCCACCGAGGCGATCGATTCGGGTGCGGCCGAGCAGCTCCTCGCGCGGTGGGCTCGGTTCACCCAGAAGGTCTGAACGTTCGGTCTGCTGCGCCGCCGCCCGGGCCGACCTGGCGGTGGCGGCCCACTCCGCCCACCGGCCGGCCGCGGTGATCGGCAGGCAGTAGCCGGCCCCCGATCCGGTGCCGATATCGGTGCGGACGATCCGCACGCCGGGGGCGGCCAGCCAGCGCACGATCAGCGCCACCTCTTCGACGGGCGCCCCGCCCAGGGGCCGCTCGGATGTCAGGATCACCTGTGCCGCAGCGGATA
This sequence comes from Mycolicibacterium aubagnense, assembly GCF_010730955.1. Classification (NCBI taxonomy): domain Bacteria; kingdom Bacillati; phylum Actinomycetota; class Actinomycetes; order Mycobacteriales; family Mycobacteriaceae; genus Mycobacterium; species Mycolicibacterium aubagnense. The sequence continues at coordinate 5,343,465 of NZ_AP022577.1, forward strand.
TCGCGTCGACGACGGGCATCGGCGGCACCCGCCGCGGTGCGTTGCCGGCGGCCGCCAACTGGCCGTACCGGACCACGACGAGGTGCCAGCCACCGGCGCCGTCGGGCCGGGCGGCGACCAGTTCCGGTAGCGCGGTCAGCGCCCGCAGGCGTTGCCCGCGCCACAGCCCGTCGATGACGGTTGCGGCGTGGTCCCGCAGCCGAGCCGCGGTCTCGAAGCGCCCCTCGGCGGCCAGGTTGTCGATGTGGCTCAGCGCCGTGGTGAGTACGGAATCGTCAACGCCGGCAATGTTTCTCGCGGCCCTCCCGGTGAACTCGGCATAGGCGGCCGCGCTGATACCGCGCGGCGCCGGGCACGGCGAGAGCTCACGCTCGGGGCATTGCGGCCCATGCTGGGCTGCGCGGGCCAGCCGCGTCGTGCACGTCCGCACGCCGGTGAAGCGGGCCAGCAGCAGGGCGGCGTCGACGGCCTCGGCATGGGCCCGGAACGGGCCGACGGCACGATCGAAATCGTGTCGTCGCACCGCCGTATCTGATTGTGGTGCCCGCACCACGGCGAACCGGGGGAACGCCTCGTCGGTGAGCACCACCCACCACCATTTGTGCGGAGCTTTGGAGCGCCGGTTGTAGGGCGGTGCGTGCGCGGCGAGCAGCCGCAGTTCGCGAACCCCGGCTTCCAGCTCGTGGGCACACTCCACGTGATCGACCCGGATGGCCAGGGACGCCATCTCTTTCATCCGGGCGCGCGGGTCGGCGCCGGTGAAGTACTGCCGGACGCGGCGGCGCAGATCGACCGCAGTGCCGACGTAGAGCACCTCCTCGGACGGCCCGCGGAACAGATACACGCCGGGGGAGTGCGGCAGCGCGTCGGCGAGCTTGCGGTTGCGGCGCTGCGCGCGGGTTACATCGGGGAGGTAGCCGCGCAGCTCGGCCAGCGTGTGCACGCCCTGATTGCCGATGCGCTCCAGCAGCCCGTGTAGTACGTCGACGGTGGCCCGGGCGTCGTCGAGCGCCCGGTGAGTGGGCGTGGTGGTGGCGCGGAACAGCCGGGCCAGCTCCGACAGCCGGACGCTGGGGGCCTCGTCGCGCGTCAGTACCCGCCGGGCCAGCTTGACCGTGCACAGCACCGGTGGGTTGGGCCATGGCAGCTGCGCCCGCTCGGCCGCGGCCCGCAGGAAGCCGATGTCGAACCCCGCGTTGTGGGCGACCAGCACGGCGCCGCGACAGAACTCCAGAAACGCGGGCAGCACCGATTCGATACGCGGGGCGTCGCACACCATGGCCGTGGTGATCCCGGTCAGCTGGACGATTTGGGGCGGGATGGCGCGACCCGGGTCGATCAGGGTGGCCAGTTCGCCGATGATCTCGCCGCCGCGCACTTTGACCGCACCGATCTCGGTGATGGCGTCCCAGCCGCCGCCGGTGTCGCCCGCCCGGGCCCGGCCGCCGGTGGTCTCCAGGTCGACCACCACGAACGTGGTGTCACGCAGCAACGCCTCATCGAGATCGAAAGCCAGCTGATCGGTGGCGCTGCCGGAGCCCATGACGTGACAGTAGGGGCCGGCACCGACAAGAAATCCCATTGATGTCATTCCGTTATCGGGTAGCTGATCACCCGCGCTTTTTTGTCGGTGGACGTCGCTAGCGTGCGCCTCAACCGACGAGAGGAACCAGAGATGAAGTTCGACAACGGGCCGGTGAAGATCGACTGCGACGACTGCGCGGTGCGTGGTCCCGGCTGCGGTGACTGCGTGGTCAGTGTTTTGCTGGGCGTGCCTGAGACGTTGATGGACGACGAGCGTCGCGCGCTGGAGGTGCTGGCCGACGCCGGCCTGGCGCCGCGGCTTCGGCTGGTGCCGATCGGGCGGCCGAAGGGCGGGTTCGGCACTCAAGACGAGCCAAAGTCAAGCGCTACGGGCGTAGCGTGACGACCCTCACATTGTGATGCTGGTTAACGGGATCGGGGGGTCGGCTGATAGATTGGCCATTCCCGTTGGACAACGCCGATGCCGTTTCGTAACCTATTCGAGACCTCACTGAGTTCGAAGCGGCTCGAACCCGCAGTTGAAGGACGCGAAATCTTGAGTCTTCACCGCACACACCGCACCATATGCGGTCTTAAACGACCAGTAGCCGGTGCGATCGCGGGGCTCACCATACTCGGCAGTGTATTCGCGAGCAACGTCCTGGCCGATCCGGCGGACGACGCCGTAGCAAAGCTCAACGAGTTGTCTCGCCAGGCGGAACAGACCACTGAGGCCATGCACTCCGCGCAGCTGGATCTGGACAAGAAGCTGGCTGCCGCGAAGGCCGCCGACACCAAGCATGAGGCCGCCGCGGCGGCTGCGGAAGCGGCCAAGAACGACCTGGCTACCTATCAGACGTCTGTCGACCAGATTGCTGCAGCGCAGTACATGGGCGGCCGGACCGACGGCATCGACGCCATCCTGACCGCGGATTCTCCGCAGGGACTGATCGACCAGCTCTCGGTCCAGCGCGTGATGGCCAGTGAGATTTCCGCGCAGATGGCCAACTTCCACAGCGCCTCCGACTCGGCCACCAAGGCCGAGGCCGATTCGGCCAAGTCGGCGTCCGATGCCAAGACCGCCGCCGAGCAGGCCGCCGCGGTGCGTGCCGATCTGCAGTCCAAGCAAAGCAAGCTGCAGGTGCAGATCGCCATCGTCAAGTCCCGCTACAGCGCGCTGACGCCGAGTCAGCGCGAGGCCTTGGCGGCGTTGCCGCCGGCTCCCGCCGCCGCCCCGCCGGCCCCGCTCCCGGACGGCGTGCCGCCGGCTCCTGACGCTGTGCCCCCGGCCCCCGGGCAGGATCCGTCCATCAACGCCGCGGGCCCCAACCCGCCGGTCGACGGGCTACCCGTGCCCTCGGACAATGTCGGCGGCACCGCTGCCGGCCAGATTGCGGTGCAGGCCGCACTGACCCGCATCGGTGATCCCTACTCGTGGGGCGCGGCCGGTCCCGGCGCGTTCGACTGCTCGGGTCTGGTGATGTGGGCGTTCCAGCAGGCCGGCATCTCGCTGCCGCACTCGAGCTACGCGCAGGCGGCCGGCGGACAGCCGGTGTCGCGTGACCAGATGCAGCCCGGTGACGTGGTGAGTTATTACTCCGATGCCTCGCACGTGGGTATCTACATCGGCGACGGCATGATGGTTCACGCCTCGACATTCGGTGTGCCCGTGCGGGTGGCGCCGGTCGACAACGCGCCGATCTACAACGTGCGTCGCTACTGAGCCTGTCCCGCCGCATAGTCCTCGGCCTGCTGGCCGCGGAGGCGGCTGCCGGTGTCTTCGTCTTGAGCCGCGGGCGTTCGGCTGAGGTCCCGAGTGCTCCGAGGCAGCCCGAGTCACCGCCGCCGTCTGCACCGACCACTATTCGGCTGGCTGACGGCCGGACGGTCGAACTGCTGGTCCTGGACCCCGGCTCGACGCTCCCGCGCCGCATCACCGGTGAACTCGACGGCGCGGCCGGCGCAATCACCGCTTTCTGGGGCGACGACTGGCGTCGCCAGATCACCATCGTGACCACCGGCACCGACGACGAATTCCGGGCACTGGCCGGTGGCCGTGAAGAGTTCGCCGCGGCCACCACCGTCGACCGCATCGTGTTCGCTCCCGGCGCCGCCGCGATGGGCCCTGGCGCACTGCGAATCGTGTTGCGGCATGAGCTTTTCCACTACGCGTCCCGTCCCGTCACGGCCGCCGACGCGCCCTGGTGCCTCACCGAGGGCGTCGCGGACTACGTGAGCCGCCCGCGCACCCCGCGACCCGCGCCCGCCGATATGGCGGTCCTGCCCAGCAACGCCGACTTCCAGGTCACCGGACCGGCGTTGTCGTTGGCCTATGACCGCGCCTGGTGGTTCGCCCGGTTCGTCGGCGCCCAGTTCGGCGATCCGGTCCTGCGTCGGTTGTATCTGACCGCGTGCGGCATCGGGCACCCCGACCTCGACACCGCGCTGGTCGACACCCTCGGCCTCGGACGCGACGCGACGACCGCTGCGTGGCAGCGGTGGCTCGCGGCCCGGGGCTGACGCGATAGCCTGACCGCGATGTCTTCCCCGTCGCTTCGCTCGCCCAGGACGTCCCGGGTTCTGCTGCTGACCAACGATTTTCCGCCACGCCGCGGCGGCATCCAGTCGTATCTGGAAAACCTCGTGGGCGAATTGCTCGGCCGCGGGTCACACGAGCTGACGGTCTACGCGCCGAAATGGAAGGGCGCCGCGGAGTACGACCGGGCCGCGGCAGCCGCCGGATACGAGGTGGTCCGTCATCCGACGACGCTGATGGTGCCCGAACCGACAGTCGCGCTGCGGATGCGCCGACTCATCGCCGAGCACGATATCGACACCGTGTGGTTCGGCGCGGCGGCGCCGCTGGCGCTGCTGGCGCCGCTGGCGCGCGATGCCGGAGCGAGCCGGGTGGTGGCCAGTACGCACGGTCACGAGGTGGGTTGGTCGATGCTGCCCGTCGCGCGAAACGCGTTGCGCCACATCGGGAACAACACCGACGTGGTGACGTTCGTCAGCTACTACACACGCAACCGGTTCGCCGCGGCATTCGGGCCGAACGCGGCACTGGAATACCTGTCGCCGGGGGTGGACGTGAACCGCTTCGTCCCCGACGAAGTGGCCCGGGCCGAGCTGCGGGCGCGCTATGGGCTGGGCCGGCGGCCGGTCATCGTGTGCTTGTCGCGCCTGGTGCCGCGCAAGGGGCAGGACATGCTGATCCGGGCACTGCCCACGATTCGGCAGCGGATCGACGGTGCCGCGCTGGTGATCGTCGGCAACGGGCCCTACCGCGACGATCTGCAGAAGCTGGCACAGCGCTACGACGTCTCCGACCATGTGGTGTTCACCGGCGGCGTGCCCGGCGACGAACTACCGGCGCACCACGCGATGGCCGACGTCTTCGCCATGCCGTGTCGCACGCGGGGGAACGGGCTCGACGTCGAGGGACTGGGCATCGTCTTCCTCGAGGCGTCGGCCTGTGGGGTGCCGGTGGTCGCCGGTAACTCCGGTGGCGCGCCGGAAACCGTCGTGGCAGGCAAGACCGGCCACGTGGTCGACGGCCGCGACGTGGCCGCGATCGCCGCGGCTGTCGTCGACATCCTGGCCGACCCCGACCGTGCCGCCGCGATGGGTGCCGCCGGCCGTCAGTTCGTCGTCGACAACTGGCAGTGGAAGCTCAAGGGCGAGCGGCTCGCGGAGCTTCTGTAGCTAGCTGTACAGCGCCGCGATCTCGGCCGCGAACTTTTCGGCGACGACCTTGCGCTTGACCTTGAGCGTCGGCGTCAGCTCACCGGTGTCCTCGGTGAAATCGACCGGCAGGATCTGGAACTTCCGGATGGCCTCGGCCTTGGAGACGGTCTGGTTGGCGTCGTCGACGGCCTTCTGGATCTCGGCGACCAGCGCCGGGTCCGCGGCCAGGTCACCGACCGACGCGCCGGTGTCCTTGCCGTTGCGCTGCTTCCAGCCCTCGAACGCTTCGGGGTCGATGGTGATCAGGGCAGCGATGAACGGCTCCTGATCGCCCACGCACATGGCCTGGCTGATCAACGGGTGCGCGCGCATGACGTCTTCCAGCGGGGCCGGGGCGACGTTCTTGCCGCCGGCGGTCACGATGATCTCCTTCTTGCGCCCGACGATCGACAGGTAACCGTCGTCATCGATGGCGCCGAGGTCACCGGTGTGGAACCACCCGTCGGTGAAGGCCTCATCGGTTGCGGTCGGGTTGTTCCAGTAGCCGCTGAACACGACGCCACCCGACAGCATCAACTCGCCGTCGGCGGCGATGCGCATGCTGTTGCCGGGCACCAGCTTGCCCACGGTGCCGACCTTCAACTCGCCGATCCGGTTGACCGTGATGGCCGCGCTGCTCTCGGTCAGGCCATAGCCCTCGTAGATGGTGACGCCGACGCCGCGGTAGAAGTGGCCGAGGCGGGCGCCGAGCGGGGCGCCGCCGGAGATGGCACCGACGCAGTTGCCGCCGAGGGCGGCTCTCAGCTTGCCGTACACCAGTTTGTCGAACACCGTGTGCTTGAGGGCCAGGAGCAGCCCGGGGCCGCCGGTATCTTGCGCCTTACTCCACTCGATGGCGGTATCGGCGGCGATCTGGAAGATCTTGCCCTTGCCGTCGTTGCGGGCGTTCTGCTCGGCGGTGTTGTAGACCTTCTCGAACACGCGGGGCACCGACACCACCAGAGTCGGTTTGAACACCCCGAGGATCGGCACCAGGTTCTTGATGTCGCTGGTGAAGCCGAGCGTCACCTGGTTGCTGAAACCGGCCACCGCGACGGCGCGGGCCAGCACGTGCGCCAGCGGCAGGAACACCAGCAGCTTCTGGCCCTTGGCCAGCAGGTCGGGGAAGCAGGCCTTGACGCCCCGCAGCTCGGAAAGCAGATTGGCGTGGGTCAGCTGGCAGCCCTTGGGACGGCCGGTGGTGCCGGAGGTGTAGATCAGGGTGGCCGGGTCGCTCGACTTGATGGCGGCCAGGCGGGCGTCCAGCTCGGCGCGGTCCACGCCGGCGCCGGCAGCGGCCAGCTGATCGAGCGCGCCGCCGTCGATCACCAGGACCTCGTTCAGCGCGGGCACCTCGGCGCGGATGGACTCGATCTTGGCGGCGTGGGAGTCGGCCTCGGCGAACGCCAGCACGGCGCCGGAGTCGGCCAGCACGTGCCGGATCTGATCGGCGGCGGAGGTCTCATAGATGGGTACCGTCACCGCGCCGATCGACAGGATGGCGAAGTCGATGATCGGCCACTCGTAGCGGGTCGCCGACAACAGCACCACCCGGTCGCCGGGCTTGACGCCCTTGGCGATCAGGCCGAGGGCGGTGGCCCGCACCTGGGCCGCGACGTCGGCGCTGGTCACGTCGGTCCAGGTGTCTCCGACCAGGCGCTGGATGGCTACGTGGTTGGGGTCGCCGCGCTCGAGGGAGTACACCGGGGCGACGACGTTGTCGTATTCGCCGACGGTGAACGATGCGGGAACGCTGAACTCACGCACGGTGTGGCCTTTCGGGTCAGAGCAAAGCAGTACTGGCAGCAGTGCCGCGACAGCAATGCCGTGCACAGCGTAGTCGGGTGCTTCGTCACACTGCGGAGGCGTATGTGAAGCTGGTGGGGATGAACAGCATCCAGATCGCCGACGAGACCTTCGTGTGCGCCGACCCCGCCGCTGTCGGTGCCGCCGTGGCGAACCCGAGCAGCTGGCGGCGATGGTGGCCGGACCTCACGCTGACGGTCATCGAAGACCGCGGTCCGGCGGGCCAGCGGTGGACGGTCACCGGCGCGCTGACCGGGACCATGGAGGTCTGGCTGGAGGCCGTCATGGACGGTGTGGTGCTGCATTACTTCCTGCACGCCGAGCCGACGGGTGTGACGGGCGCGGCGCTGGCGGAGCTGAACCTGGCGGAGCTCAACCATCGGCGCCGGGTGGCCGGTAAGGACATGGCTTTCGAGATCAAGAACGATCTCGAGCGGACCCGCCCGGTGGGCGTGTCCCGGTTGGCCTGAGGCCCGCATCGCCCCGCCAGGGCTGGGCGCTGGCGGTACATTGGGAGCTCGGCAGACGGGCGTCCGACGCCTGTGCCGGCATCGTTAACTCGGGGAAGTGGACACGTGGCGGACAAGACTGCGCAGACCATCTACATCGACGCCGACCCGGCGACTGTGATGGACGTTATCGCCGACATCGGCTCATATCCCGACTGGGTTGCCGAGTACCCGGAGACCGAGGTCCTCGACATCTACCCCGACGGGAACCCCAAGACGGCCCGCATGGTCCTCGACGCCACGGTGCTCAAGGACACCATGGTGTTCACCTACCAGTGGCCCGCCGACCGCGAGTCGGTGAGCTGGTCCCTGGTATCCAGCACTCTGCTGAGGGCCCTCGAAGGCACATACCGATTGTCGCCCAAGGGTTCTGGCACCGAGGTGACATATGAACTGTCGGTCGATCTGGTGATTCCGATGATCGGATTGCTCAAGCGCAAGGCCGAGCGGCGGCTGACCGACACGGCGCTCAAGGATCTGAAGAAGCGAGTCGAGTCTGAGTGAGGCGGACCCTGCTGGGCGTGCCAGGATCAGTCTGTTCGTCGGTAAGGGTGGAGTAGGGAAATCGACGGTGGCCACGGCCACCGCGGTACGTGATGCCCGGGCCGGGCAGCGCGTGCTGATCGTCTCGACGGACCAGGCGCATTCCACCGGTGACGTGCTCGGTGCGGACGTCCCGCCGACCGGCTTGCGAGTGCCTACGCAGGTGCCCGTCGACGACGGCGCCGGCGTCGTCGTCGACGCCCTGGCGCTCGACACCCTCGCGCTGCTGGAGGCGCGGTGGCGTGAGGTGGCTGCGGTGCTGGTCGCGCGTTTCCCGGAATCCGACGTGGGAGATGTTGCACCGGAAGAACTTTCGGCACTGCCGGGAATCCAGGAGGTGCTGGGGCTGCACGAGGTTGCAGAGTTGGCGGCATCGGGTGACTGGGACCACGTGATCGTCGACTGTGCTTCGACCGCCGACGCGATGCGGATGTTGACGCTGCCCGGGGCATTCGCGCTGTACCTGGAGAAGGCCTGGCCACGGCACCGGCGGCTGTCGGTAGGTCTGGCCGACGCGAAGGCGATCGCCATGGGCGCGTTGGTCGAGCGGCTGGCCGCTGCCACCGAGGCGCTGGGCGAGCTGCTGGACCAGCCGGACGTCACCGCGCATCTGGTGCTCACCCCGGAACGGGTGGTGGTGGCCGAGGCGGTGCGGACGCTGGCGTCGCTCACCTTGATGGGCGTGCATGTGTCCGAGCTGATCGTGAATCAGGTTCTGATCCAAGACGATTCGTACGAGTATGTGAACCTGCCGGCACACCCGGCCTTCGACTGGTACGCCGAGCGCATCGCCGAGCAGCGCAGCATGCTCAGCGATCTGGACGCCGCCGTCGGCGATGTGCGGCTGGTGCTGGTGCCGCACCTGGCCGGTGAGCCCATCGGGCCGAAGGCGCTGGCGGAGCTGCTGGAGGCGTCACGGCTGCGCCACGGTGCCCCGCCACCCGCCCCGCCGCGCCCCATCGTCGACCGCGAATCGGGCTCAGGATTGGCCGCCGTCTACCGGCTGCGGATAGAATTGCCGCAAATCGACCCGGAGTCCCTGACTCTGGGCCGCGTCGACGATGACCTGATCATCGGCTCGGGCGGCACCCGGCGCCGGGTCCCGTTGGCATCTGTCCTACGCCGTTGCATTGTGACCGGCGCGTCATTGCGTGGCTGCGAACTGACTGTCCGTTTTCGCCCTGACCCGGAGGTGTGGCCCACGTGACGCACACCAATTTCGGGGCTGAATCCCTCGGCGACTTACCGGCGGATCTGCGGCTGCTGGCCCAGGCCCTGATCGACAAGATCGACCCCGTGGTGCGACTGTCCGTGGCCATGCTGGCCGACGGCGAGAATCCGCGTGACTGCAACCAGGTGTGGTGTCCGGTGTGCGCGCTGGTCGCGTTCGCCAACGATGAGCAGCATCCGATGCTGACGGCCATCGCCGAACACAGCACCAGTTTTCTGGACGCGGTGCGCGCCGCGCTCGCCGACCAGGGGCCTGCCGGCCCGCACCCGGAGCCGCCGACGGACCCATCCGGTCCCAGTGGCCGACACCGCCAGCCTGACGATCCGGACACTCCACCAGGTCCGGGCCGGTATCAGTCCATTCCGGTATCTGTGGAGGAATGACCAGTCCGCTGCGGGCTGTGGTCGGGCCGACAGTCGGTGGGTAAAGTTGTCGAGGGCACCGTCCGGCGCCCTCAGCGGGAGGTTCGATGTTCTTCTGGTTCTACAAGTACATCTTGATGGGCCCGTTGCTGCGCCTGCTGGGCCGTCCGAAAGTCACGGGGCTGGAATACGTTCCCGATCATGGCCCGGTCCTGCTGGCCAGTAATCACCTGGCCGTCGTCGACAGCTTCTACCTGCCGCTGGTGCTCCGCCGGCGGATCTTCTTCCTGGCCAAGGCCGAGTACTTCACCGGTACCGGCATCAAGGGCAAGCTGATCAAGTTCTTCTATTCGTCCACCGGCCAGGTCCCGATCGACCGCACCAATGCCGATTCCGCGGCCGACGCGCTGACCGCCGCGGCCAAGATCCTGGATCAGGGCAAGCTGCTCGGCATGTATCCCGAGGGCACCCGGTCTCCGGACGGAAAGCTCTACAAGGGCAAGACCGGCCTGGCCCGCATCGCGCTGGAGACCGGCATCCCCGTCATTCCCGTCGCCATGATCAACACCGATGTCGTGAACCCGCCCGGAAGCAAGATGTGGCACTTCGCCCGCGTCGAGGTCAAGTTCGGCAAGCCGATGGACTTCCGTCGCTTCGAGGGCCTGGCCGGTAACCGGTTCATCGAGCGCGCCGTGATCGACGAGGTCATGTACGAGCTGATGCGGCTGTCCGGCCAGGAGTACGTCGACCTCTACGCGGCCGACGTCAAAGAGGGCAAGACGCCGCCGCCCGCGATCAAAGCGGGTTAGTTCGTCACGTTCAGTTCGTCGCCGAGACCGGCGCGACGTGCTCGGTCGCGTCGATGGCGGGCGTCCCGCGGCCGGTGATGGTGCCCGCTGCGGCGATGACGGCCAGTCCCCACCACACGTACGAGCTGCCGATCACCTGGCGCCACAGCGTCGCGTCGACCTCGTGGTGCTCGGGCAGCAGCCGGATCGGGGTGAAGACCAGCAGGACGGCGCCGATCGCGCTCACTGCTGCGAGGGTGGCGCTGCGTTCCCGGTAGGCGACCACGGTGACGGTCACCATGGTCGGCAGTGCCCACACCCAGTGGTGCGACCACGACACCGGTGACACAACCAGTCCGAACATCGCCACGCACATGAGCGCCAGTACCGGTTGCCCCGCGCGGAGCACCCGATGCGCCGCCCACACCGTCAGCGCCAGCACCGCGAAGCACAGCAGCACCCAGAGCACGAATCGCGGTGTCGCCGACATCCCGAACCGGGCCAGTGTGCCGGAGATGTTCTGGTTGGTGTTCAGCGTCGCGGTACCGATGCGATCGGTGTTGCGGACCGTCCTGGTCCAGTACTCCCACGAGTCGCCCCAGGCCAGGGCGAACGCGAACAGCGTGACCACGACCGACGACGCCACCGTCGTCAGCAGCGCGCGGAAATCGCGACGCAGCAGGAAGTACAGCAGGAACACCGCCGGGGTCAGCTTGAGGGCGATGGCCACCCCGAGCAGGACGCCGCGGGGCCACGGCGTGCGGCGCGGGATGCAGTCGGCGATCACCAGCGTCATCAGGACGACGTTGATCTGACCGAAGTTGAAGTTGGACCGCACCGGTTCGAGGAACAGCACGGCCGGTCCGACGATGGCGGCGGCCAGCCAGCAGCGGCGGGCCAGGGCCGAGCCGCCGAGTCGCGACTGCGGCCACACGTCCAGCCGGGTCAGCACGATCACGATGGACACCAGCAACAACGCGAACGTCGTCACCGTGATGGCCACGCTGGCCCCTGGCAGCGGGAGCCAGGCGAACGGCGCGAACATGATCGCGGCCAGCGGCGGGTAGGTGAATGGCAGGTCGATGCCCGCCTCGGTACGGAAGATCGTGCTCTCGCTGTACAGCGGGGTGTTGTTCAGCCAGGCGCGGCCGCCCATCCGGTACACGTCGATGTCGATCCGGTACGGCGTATGACCCAGCAGCCGCCACGCGCCCCAGACCAACGTCAACGTGGCCAGCAACTGCAACAGCCGCCAGGCCAGCCGTCCGGCGGGGGTAGGCCACAACCCGGGTCTGATACGCATCTCGCCGGACAGCCTATCGGGGGGACCGGCGCGTCGGCGCCCTGCGGGGCGGTGACACGCATGCACGGGCGTAAGTTTCTTCCCCGTGCGGTTGCCCTTACCTACGGAGTTCGTGTCCAGCGGGCGGCTGCCGTTGTTGTGGTGCCTGATTGCGTTCATTCTGACGTTTTTCGTGACCCGCACCGTCGTGCGCTACATCAGGGCGCACGCCGACAATCCGGCGCCGCGCAAATGGTGGCAGCCGCGCAACATAGGCCACGGCGGGCTGCACATCCACCACGTCGTGATCGGTGTGGTGCTCGTGCTGGTGTCCGGGGTGACGATGGTGACGCTCGCGGTCGACGGGGGAGTTCCCGAATTCACCGTGGCAGCAATCTTTTTCGGCATCGGTGCGGCGCTGGTCCTCGACGAGTTCGCGCTGATCCTGCATCTGTCGGACGTCTACTGGGCCGAGGACGGCCGCACCTCGGTGGACGCGGTGTTCGTCGCGATCGCCGTGGCGGGGCTGTTGGTCCTGGGGTTCAACCCGCTGTCGTTCTTCGACATCACGGTCTGGCGTGCCGACCAAGATGTGGCGGCCCGCGTCATGGTCGTGGCACTGGCCCTCGTCACCCTGGCGCTGGCGGTCGTCGTGCTGCTCAAGGGCAAGGTATGGACCGGTCTGATTGGGATGTTCATCACACCGCTGCTGGTCGTCGGTGCCATTCGGTTGTCGCGGCCGCATGCGCCCTGGGCCCGTTGGCGATATACGAGCCGGCCCCGCAAAATGCATAAAGCGCTGGAACGTGAGCGCTGGCTGCGCCGGCCGGTGGTGCGGGCGAAGCTGTGGTTACAGGATGCGGTCGCCGGTATGCCAAAGTTTCCCGACGACGCGGCCGTGGACCAACAGCTCGACCGCGAGATCCATGCGGCACCCGCGCCGCCGGACCGAATCCCTACCGAGGTTTCCTGAATGAAGTACTTCTACGACACGGAATTCATCGACGACGGTCGCACCATCGAGTTGATCTCGATCGGCGTGGTCGCCGAGGACGGCCGCGAGTACTACGCCGTCTCCTCCGAGTTCGATCCGGACCGGGCTGGCTCGTGGGTGCGCAAGAACGTGCTGCCGAAGCTGCCGTCGCCGTCGTCGAAGGTGTGGCGGTCGCGCCGGCAGATCCGCTCGGAGCTCGAGGACTTCTTCAACATCGACGGCGACGAGCCGATCGAGCTGTGGGCCTGGATCGGCGCCTACGACCATGTGGTGTTGTGCCAGCTGTGGGGTCCGATGGCCGACCTGCCGCCGACCATGCCGCGCTTCACCCGGGAGCTGCGGCAGTTCTGGGAGGACTGTGGCAGCCCGCGGATGCCACCGCGGCCGCGCGACTCCCACGATGCGCTGGTCGACGCGCAGCACAACCTGGACCGCTATCGGTTGATCGCCGAGATGATGACGGCGCCCAGGTAACTCAGCTGCGGGTGGGTCACCAGGCGCGGAACGGCACGCCGGCGACGGCGGCGTCGTTCGGGCCGAACTGGACCGTCAGCTGCAGTGTCCACAGCCCGGGCCGTGGTGCGGTCGCGTACGTGCTGTGCCAGCGGCCATCGGGGCCTGCGGTGAAACGCACGGGCAGGGAGGCGATCTCGGCGCTCGACAGCGTGCCGCGCAATCCGGTGGCGCCGGGCACGGTCACGTCGATGGGGATGGCACCGTGGCGCGTGGTGTCGAAATGCACCCGTGCCTGCCGGTCCTGATCCAGCGGGGCGGTGGCGGTGAATTCGGGGCCGTAGGTGTTGCGGGCCGGCGGCTCGCCGGTCAGCACCGTGGTGATCAGCAGCACCAACACAGCGAGCGCGGCTTCCAGCGGCACGGTGCGACGCAGCCGCTCCGGGGTGAGCCTGCGCCGGCCCAGATACGCCAGGGCGGCCATCAGCGTCACCAGGAAAACCTTGACGCACAAGGCCATTCCATAGCCCGTCGACCACAGCGACTCGATGGGCGACACCTGCCGCCACGCCTGATACTCGCCGCTGAGCAGGACCGCCGCCACGCAGCCGAACGCCACGCGCGACCAGCGCTGCAGCTCGTCGGTCCGGCGCGCCGGCAGGACGACCAGCGTCAGAACACCCAACCCGCCCACCCACAGCGCCATGGCCAGCAGGTGCACGGCGGTGATGGCCGTGGCCAACCACGGGTCGGCCCCGGCTGCGGCGTGTCCGGAAGCGGCGACGCTGACCGCGAGCGCCGTCGCAATCACGAGAAACAGAGCGGTACCGGCGCGGGTCGTCACCGCGAGTGCGACGAGCATGGCTGCCTGTACGTAGAGCTGCGTATCAGCTCCGGTGGTGGCGACGTCGATGGTGGTCGCCGCGGCCAGCAGCACCCACCCGATGCCGGCTAGGATGCGGGTTCTGCGCAGCGCGAGCGCCCAACCCCACACCAGCCGGGCCGCCGCGAGCACGCCGACGCTCAACGCCAGACCGGCGTACCGGAGGCCGCGGGCGACGTCCGAGGCCGCCGACGATGCGGGGACCTGATGGGCCTCCGGCGGCGCATCCGGGGCCTGCTGCACCCCGAAGGTCACCGACCCGGACACCTCGTGGCCGTCGGCCGACATGAGCCGCCATGTGGCGGTGTAGCTGCCGCGAGGCAGGTTCGGCGGCAGGGCGAGTTCGACGGTGGTGTTGCCCGACTGCTGCCGGACGCCCTGGTCAATCCGGACCCCGGTCGCCGAAATCACCTGTACCGCACCAGAGATCAGGCGAACCGGTTCATCGAACGTCAGGATGACCCGGCTTGGCGCAGCCGGCAGGGAGGCACCGTCGACCGGATCGCTGGAGACCAGGACGGCGTGCGCGTGCGCGAGGGGAGCAGGCAGCAGGAGCGCGAGCAGAACCGCCAACAGGACGCCCGGCAGCGCTGCGACCGATCTCAATTCTCTGGTCGTGACGTCGTCTTTCGCCGGGACGATGCCAGGTTGGCGATGCCCAGCAGCAGCGCGACCACCGACACGGCCAGCGCTGTCAGGCCCGGCCAGGCGGGTGTCGCGGGCGCCGGGGCAGCGGCTGCGGCGCGGTCGTCGCCGCCACCGGCGGGCTTCAGGTGCAGGGCCGGGGCCGGGTGCTCGGGCTCGGGCTGGCCCGGGGTGGCCTTCTCGTTCCAATTCACCGTCTTGCCGTCGCTGTAGGTCTGCACGGCCGGGAGCGCCAGCGTGTTCACCTTGGGCAGTGGGCCGGCCGAGATGGCGAAGACGTTGAACTGATGCGGCGGAATGGGCGCGTCCGGGGCGGTGGCCTTCCACTCGACGGACGAGACGTACTCGGTGACCTCGACGCCGTCGTCGTCCTTCTGCGGTGCCGGCAGCTTCTTCTTGGTGATGGTGGCCGTCCAGCCCGCCTTCTGCTGGGTGCTGACCGAGATGATCGGCTGGTCGTCGGGCAGGACGACCAGCAAGGCGGTGGTCGACGCGGTATCCGACTCGGTGGGAACGCGGAAGTTCAGCACGCCCCAACCACCCTGGGTGGCGTCGCCGGTCACCTTGACGTGGGCGGCGGCCGGCGCGGCCAGGGCGACGGCGCAGGCCGTCGTCGCGGTGACGGCGGCGAAAGTCTGAAACAGCTTGGGCATGTTGTCCTTTCGGGAGGGGTTAGACGGCCATGACAGCGAAGGCGGCGCTCATTCCGAGCGCCATCAGCAGGTCGGCGTACGGGCGCTTCGGCCCGCGCACCAGCAGGTAGAACCACCACAGCACGGCGGCGCAGAATCCGATTGCGAGCACGACGCACACCGCGGTGAACCAGCTCGGGGGCGTCACCGCGACGGCACCGTGACCGAGGTGTGCACTGTGGTGGCCGGAGGCTTGAGCTGTCGCTACCGGAACGCCGGCATTCGGCGCCATCAGCAGGCTCATCAGTGCCATCGCGGCCATCATGGTGCAGTGGTAGACGGGGTGCGGCAGCCCGAAGCCGAACAGTGCGAGGTAGGCGAAGTACAGCGCACCGGCGGTGAACACCAGGACGTACAGCAGCGGTGACACCCGCATGCCGGCCGGCCAGAGCATCGCGATCATGCCCACCGACGCCAGTGCATGCAGTACCCCGACGCCGCGCTGCCCGGGTACCCGCCGTCCGGCGCCCACGAACAGCAGCGCCGCTACCGCGAACACGGCAGTCAGCGCCCAGCGCAGGGCGGAGTCGGCGATCACGCTGTCATTAGTCGTACGGAACGGGTCTTCAGTTCCCGGAAGTCTTGGCCCGCATGTCGGGTTGCGATCGGTCCAGCGGTGTCAGCGCCACACCCAGCCAGCAGACGGCCAGGACGGCTGCGGACACCAAGCCGGCCAGCGGCCACCACACCGAAACCCGCGCCGGCGACGTCTGGCACCACCACACCGCACCGAATCCCGCCGCGGTGGCCACGCCCGACAAGTACAGCGCCGCGCAACACACGCGAAACCGCTTGCGCCACAGCGCTGTTGCCGATGCCGCCGCAGCCAGGGTGAACAGTATGGCGACGACCTTCAGCACCCACCGATGAGTCTCCGACCAGCAGATGCCGGCGGACGCCGCGAGCACGACGACAGCGGCGGCGGTGGGGTAGCGGCGCGCGGGGCCGATCCAGACCTCGTCGAACACCCGTCGCCCGATGGCGCTCAGGGTGTGCTCGAGGTCGATCGCGTGGCGGGTGGACAAGCCGAACTCCGTTCAGTCTGTAGAACAGTTTCGCAGAGTTGGTCGGATGCGCGGCGGCGCGGGTTCCGCGGCGGCTCAGCCTGCGCTCTGGTCCTGGTTCGCGGCGCGCAGGAGGTCGTCGCGGGCCCGGGCGACCCGGGAGCGGATGGTGCCGACGGGGCAGCCGCAGATTTCGGCGGCTTCGGCGTACGACAGGCCCAGAACCTGGGTCAACAGCAGCGCTTCCCGGCGGTCGGAGTCCACCCCGTCGAGCAGCATCCGGATCTCGACGATGTCCTCGAACCGCGCCGTCGGCTGGTGCATGTCGATGACGGTCTCTGGCTCGATGGCGGCGCTGCTGCGCGGGCGGCACTGCTTGCGCCGGATGTGGTCGACGACGACCCGGCGCGCGATCGACAACAGCCAGGTGCGGGCCGTCGAGCGGCCGCGGAACCGGGACAGCGAACCGAGCGCCCGCAGATAGGTCTCCTGCGTCAGATCGTCGGCGCTGCCGGGCTCGTCGAGATACGCGACGGTGCGCCAGACATCGCGCTGGGTAGCCTTGATGAACTGCTCCAACGCGGCGCGATCACCCCGACCGGCGGCCAGCGCCAGGCGCGTCACTTCGTCGTCGTCGCCGCGGCTGTTCACGGCCCGACCATATGTGAAGAGCGCCGGGAACTCACAGCCGGGCACGTCCGACCATTGATTTGGTAGCCCGCACAGCGCGGGAAACAACCGGGGGGACAATAGGAGGATGATGACGGCCAGCTCGGTCAGCACAGTGGTTGGCAGCGCCGACGACACGGCGGCCGCTGCCACGGCTGCCGACGATGTGCGTCGGGTGCAACTCGACGTGACCGGCATGTCATGTGGCGCCTGCGCCGCGCGGGTCGAGCGGACGCTCAACAAGATGCCGGGCGTCCGTGCCTCCGTGAACTTCGGCACCCGCGTGGCGACGGTCGACGTGCTCCCCGACATCGCCGACACCGAGCTGTGCGACGTGGTCCGCAAGGCCGGCTATGACGCCGAGCCCCGCTCCGGCGTGACTGCCGGGGACCGCGATGACGAAGACCTGTCGCACGCCCGGTACCTGCTGCGCCGCCTCCTCGTGGCCGCCGTGCTGTTCGTCCCGCTGGCCGACCTGTCGGTGATGTTCGCCGTCGTACCGAGCACCCGTATCACCGGGTGGCAGTGGATCCTCACCGCCCTCGCCCTGCCGGTCGTGACGTGGGCGGCCTGGCCGTTCCACCGCGTGGCGTTGCGCAACGCCCGCAACCGGGCCGCCTCCATGGAGACGCTGATCTCGGTCGGCGTGACCGCTGCCACGGTCTGGTCGCTCTACACGATGTTCGTGGGACACCACGCCACCAGCAGCACCGGCATCTGGCAGGCGCTGGCCGGCAGCGACGCGATCTACTTCGAGGTCGCCGCGGGCGTCACGGTGTTCGTGCTGGCCGGCCGCTACTTCGAGGCTCGCGCCAAGTCCAAGGCCGGCAGTGCGTTGCGGGCGCTCGCGGCGCTGAGCGCGAAGAACGTGTCGATCCTGCTGGCCGACGGCACCGAGATGGTCATCCCGGCAGAGGAGCTCGCCGAACAGCAGAAATTCGTCGTGCGCCCCGGCCAGACCATCGCGGCCGACGGGCTTGTGGTCGAGGGCTCGGCCGCCGTCGACACCAGCGTCATGACCGGTGAGGCCAAGCCGGTGCGGGCGACGCCGGGTAGCAGCGTCATCGGCGGCACGATCGTGCTCGACGGCCGGCTCATCGTGGAAGCCGCCGCGGTCGGCGCAGACACCCAGTTCGCCGGCATGGTGCGGCTGGTCGAGGAAGCGCAGGCCCAGAAGGCCGAAACGCAGCGCCTCGCCGACCGCATCTCCTCGGTGTTCGTGCCATGCGTCTTCGGCATCGCCGCACTGACCGCGCTGGGCTGGGCACTGGCCGGTGCGGGACCGGACAAGGTGTTCGCCGCGGCGCTCGCGGTCCTGGTCATCGCCTGCCCGTGTGCGCTGGGCCTGGCCACGCCGACGGCGATGATGGTGGCGTCCGGACGTGGCGCCCAACTCGGCATCTTCCTGAAGGGGCACCGGTCGCTCGAAGCGATCCGGGCCGTCGACACCGTCGTCTTCGACAAGACCGGCACCCTGACCACCGGGCATCTGGCCGTCACCGCGGTCACCGCGGTCGACGGTTGGGAAAACGAGGACGTGCTGGCCCTGGCCGCGGCGGTGGAGTCGGCGTCCGAGCATGCGGTCGCAGTGGCCATCACCACGGCGGCACCGGAGCACAGCCTGGACCACAAGGCGGTCACCGATTTCCAGGCCGTGCCCGGCCGCGGCGCCGTAGGCATCGTGGGGGAGCGCGAGGTGCGCATCGGCAAGCCGTCCTGGGTGGCCGGCCGAACCGCGGTGCCCGCGGCCCTCGCCGAGGCGCGACGCGGCGCGGAATCCCGCGGGGAGACGGTGGTTTTCGTGGCCGTCGACGGCGAGCTGTGCGGTGCCGTCGCGGTGGCCGACGCGGTTCGTGAATCCGCGGTGGGTGCCATCGCCGCGCTGCACGAACGTGGGCTGAAGACCATCCTGCTGACCGGCGACAACCCCGCGGCGGCTGCCGCGGTCGGTGCCGCGGTGGGCATCGACGACGTCATCGCCGACGTGCTCCCGGACGGCAAGGTCGACGTCATCCAGCAGCTGCGCGACCGCGGTCGCATGGTCGCGATGGTGGGGGACGGCATCAACGACGGACCGGCGCTCGCGTGCTCCGACCTGGGGCTGGCCATCGGCCGCGGCACGGACGTGGCGATCGGCGCGGCGGACATCATCCTGGTCCGCGACAGCCTGGACTCGGTGCCGCAGGCCCTGGACCTGGCCAAGGCGACCATGCGCACCATCCAGATGAACCTGGTGTGGGCGTTCGGCTACAACATCGCCGCGATCCCGGTGGCGGCGGCCGGCCTGCTCAACCCACTGATCGCGGGTGGGGCCATGGCCTTCTCATCGTTCTTCGTGGTGTCGAACAGCCTGCGGCTGCGCAACTTCCGGTGATTTGTGCACGATTTTCCGCGGTCGGCGCGGATTTTCGTGCACAAATCCCTTATTGCTGGCCGCGCTGGCGGGCCAGTTCGCGCAGCATCGCGTTGTACGCGTCCAGGTCGTCGTCGCCGTAGTCGCCGTCGGCGTGCCGGTCCGCGCGGGACGCAGCGCGGCGATCCTGCCGCGCCCACTGCGCCACCAGGGCGATGACCACCAGAATGACCGGCAGTTCGCTGGAGCCCCAGGCGATGGCACCGCCGAGGTGCTGGTCGGCACCGATGCTGGATAGCCATGGCAGGCCGACGAACTTGTAGAACGGGCCGCCCATGGTGTCGGTCATGGTCATGGTCGCGATGCCGAAGAACGCGTGAAACGGCATGACCGCGAACAACAATCCGAGCCGGCCCAGGAACGGCAGGCGCTTCGGGCCCGGGTCGATGCCGATGATGCCCCAGTAGAAGAGGTAGCCGACCAGAAGGAAGTGCACGCTCATCAACTCGTGGCCCCAGTGGTAGCGGACCAGGGTGTTGAAGATCGGGGTGAAATACACCGCGTACAGCGACGCGACGAACAGCACGAACGCGACGATCGGATTCGACAGTGCGGCTGTCACTTTCGAGTGCACCAGCCACAGGATCCATTCGCGCGGCCCCGGTGGGGCGTCGGGACCCGCCGGTGGCAGGGCGCGTAGCGCCAGGGTTACCGGGCCGCCCAGCACCAGAAGTACCGGCACGAACATGTTGAGTGTCATGTGCTCGCCCATGTGCACGCTGAACATCGCCGACCCGTAGGCGCGCACACCCGAGCTGCTGGTGAACAGCAACACCGCGCAACCGACCAGCCACGCGATCAAGCGGCCCACCGGCCACTCGTCGCCGCGGCGCCGTAGCTTCAGGTACCCGTACAGGTAGGCACCGGCGAGCACGATCGCCCCGATGCCGATGAAGGTGTCGAACCGCCAGACCGTCAGCAACCGAACCACGTTCGGCGGGTCGGGCAGTTCGTAGCCGAGGAAGATGTCCCAGGTCGTGAATTGGTGATGCAGCAGGCGCGGCGCCGTCTGCACTGCCATCGCCGACACCGCCGCGAGCGCGATGATCGCGGGCAGGCAGGTGGCCAGCCGTGACGGCTCGGCTCGCCGCAACGCCGCGGCATCGGTGATCCAGGACGCAGCCAGCGCGATCGCCGCGACGCTGGCCCAGCGCCCATAGTCGCTGCCCGTCAGCCCGGGGGGACCGAGCTGCTCGGCCAGCAGCAGTACACCGTAGATCAGGGCTCCGGTCCCGCAGGCGACCTGGATGATCAGCACGCGGCGGTAGAGGTCGGCGGCCGGCGGACTGACGGCCGCGGCGATCTTCGTGCCGGCCAGCACAGACAGTGCCACCGCGAACACGATGACTGCGCTGGTCGTGTAGTCGTGGTCAGGACCTTCGCTTGCGTTGCCGGTGACCGGCAGGGCCAGGACGCCGATCACGCTGGGCAGCAGCAACACACACATGGCGATCCAGCGCACGCTGAACCGCAGCGTCAGCGCCACCACCGCCGCGCAGAGGGCGGCGGCGATCCAGCCGCGGGACATCTCCGATGCGGCGATGGCTCCGCCCAGCCGGCCGCTCTCCAGCAGTCGCAGCGCCGGGGCGCCGGCGTCGGTCGCCGCCTGCACCACCACCATGAGAGCGGAGGCGACGAGCCACACCAGTGAAACCCGTTCCAGCACAAGGTGGATCCGGTAGGCCGGCGGGTCGATGATGCCGTTGGAATCGGGTCGCGCGGTGGTGACGATGTAGAAGAGCCCGCCGAGGCAGATCGCGCCGGCGAGGACGGCCGTGAAGTACCCCACCGGTTCGGCGCACGAGGTGAGCGTTCCGGGGTAGCTGTCGCCCGTGGCGACGAAGCGCTGGTCGCCCGAGATGAGTGCGTAGGCGACCAGTCCCACCAGCGCGGCCAGATAACCCAACAACGGCAGTATCTGCCCCAGTCGCGTCGCTCGCCCCGGTGCCTGCCCCCGTCGCTTCGCTCGCCCCGGTGCCTGCCCCCGTCGCTTCGCTCGCCCCGCTGCGAACCTGCCGGCCTGGCGCGGCGACGGCGCCTCGTCCGTGCCCATCGGAATACCGGCCTTCCACCTGAAGAACTGATCACGCCCAGTCTACGACCAGGTGTCGTAGAAATTTCCCGGGCGCAGGAACTCCTGGCGACGCGGTCCGACCAATACAAGTTGTGAGTCAGACTCAACTGCCTGAATCGGACGTCCCCGCCACGTCTGATCCGTCGGTGTGGAAGCGCTTTCGCCCGGCATTGCTGCGGCTGCACTTCTACGCCGGTCTGTTCGTCGCGCCGTTCATCCTGATCGCTGCGGTCACCGGGCTGCTGTACGCGCTGATCCCGCAGATCGACAGCGCGGTGTACCGGCATGAACTCACCGTCGACCATGTCGGGGACCGGCAGTTGCCATTGGCGGCCCAACTGGCGTCGGTCCGCGCGGCCCACCCGGAGGGCACCGTCACCAGCATCCGGCCGCCCGCCGCGCCGGACGAGACGACGCAGGTGACGCTCGCGGTGGACGACGTACCGGCCGACTACGCGCGCACGGTGTTCGTCGACCCGTATACGGGTGCGGTCCGCGGCGCCCTGACCACGTACGGCCAGTGGCTGCCGGTGCGGGCCTGGTTCGACGAACTGCACCGCAACCTGCATCTCGGGGCCTTCGGGCGGAACTACAGCGAGCTGGCGGCCAGCTGGTCGTGGGTGATCGCCGGTGTCGGCCTGCTGCTCTGGATCGGGCACAACAAGGGACAGCCGCGCCGGCTGGTCGTCCCGGATGTGCGGGCGACGGGGCGGCGCCGGCTGCTGTCGTGGCACGGCACGCTCGGGGTCTGGATCCTCGCGGCGGTCGCGCTGCTGGCGGTGTCGGGCATGACGTGGTCCCGGTTCGCCGGGGAGAACGTCGCCCAGTTGCGGACGCAGCTGAGCTGGACCAGCCCGTCCGTGGACACCGCACTGCCGGGGCAGGCCGCCGGCGCGGCCCTCGACGAGGCCACCGCGCTGCGTGGAGCGGACGCGACGCTGCAGGTCGCTCGCGATGCGCACCTAAGGACCCCGATGTGGATGTATCCGCCGGCGACCAGTGGACAGGGCTGGCAGGTGGCCGAGCGCAAACGCGACTGGCCGACGCAGTACGACGCGATCGTCGTCGACCCCGCCACGAGCAAGGTGACGTCGCGGCTCGACTTCGCCGAGTGGCCGGTGATGGCCAAGATGACCGACTGGGTCATCGATCTCCACATGGGCATCCTGTTCGGCCTGGCCAACCAGCTGGCACTGATCGCAGTCGCCATCGCGATGATCGTGGCGATCCTGCTGGGCTACCGCATGTGGTGGCGCCGGCGGCCGACCCGCGGTGACGGGTTCGCGCTGCCCACCGGTCAGCGGCGCGGCGCATTGTCGGCGCTGCGTCCGTACGAGGCGGTGCTGCTCGTGCTGGTTCTCGCCGGCGTGGGTTACTTCGCCCCGCTGTTCGGCCTCACGCTGGCGCTCTTCGTCGCGGTCGACGTGGTCCTCGGTTGGCGTCACCGCCGGGCGGTGGCCCGGTGATCGCTGACATCTGGCTCCGGTTGCTCGTGAGCGGGCTGTTCCTGGTGAGTGCGGCGCAATGCGGGTATGCCCTGGTCACGGCCCGCGAGAACCGGACGTGGCTCGATCAGACCAGCCGTGTGCTGCATCTGCTGATGGCGGTGGCGATGCTGGTCATGGCATGGCCGGCGGGGATGGCTGTGCCGAACCGGCCGCCAATGGTGCTCTTCCTGCTGGCGGCCGGCTGGTTCGTCGTGGTCCTGCTGGTGCGCACCGGACACCGGGTCGCCGACGGTTATCACGCGGTGATGATGCTGGCGATGGCGTGGATGTATGCGGTGATGGACGGGCAGGTGCTGCCTGCTCAGTGCGCCGGGACGGCTGCCGACGCGCCACGGGCGGCGGCGTCGATGCCGTCCATGCCCGGCATGGACATGTCCGGCGGGGCGACGCATTCCGGCCCGATGGGTGGCTGCGGGCACCCAGCGGCGTGGGTCGGCGTCGTGAATTGGGCGGTCACCGCGGTGTTCGGCGTTGCGGCAGTGTGGTGGGCCGTCCGCTACTTCACGGTGCGGCAGCAGCGTCCCGACGCTCCGGCGCACCTGTGGTTCGCCATCGCCTGCCAGGCGATGGCGGCGGCCGGGATGGCGATCATGTTCGCCGTGATGGTCTGAACTGGTGGCTCAGGCCGCGTTGCCGTCGGTGGGCCAGAGATGGCCCCGGCGGCGCCCGCGCGAGGCGTTGTCCGGCAGCGTGATGTCGTCGAGCGTGGGCGCCGCGTCGCGATCTGGCCGGGGCGGCCCGAGGGTGTGGCGACGCCACACCAGCACGGTCAGCACCACACCGGCCAGCGCCGGCAGATGGCTCAGCATGCGAACCACGCCGACCGCGCCGGTCAGTCCGTCGACGACGACGTAGCCGGCGAGCACCGACGTGAACACCCCGCCGACGATGGCCAGGCCCATCGCCGCGGCGGGCCGGGCGGCGGCGACCAGCATGGCGACGCCGAGCGCGACGGACCAGGCCGTCGACTCGTTGACCACGTGCTCGCCCATCGAATGCCCGACATGCACGCCGATGCTGACGCCCGCGGCCTGGAGCACTGCGAGCACGATCTGGATGGCGCCCACCGCCGCGAGGCTGCCGCGCACCCAGTCGATACCGGCGCCGTTGTCGGGCAGGGCAGGTTGGGAGACGGTGTCGGCGACGGCGGTGATCCGGGTGCGGTCAGAGGCGATCAGCCCACGCAGCAGCTGCATCTGGCTGTTCATCTCGTCCTGCCACTGCCGGCACTCGGGGCACGACGCCAGATGCTCGTCGACGCGGCGCGCGGGCACGGGTTCGTGCTCGCCGTCCATGCGCGCGGACAGCGCCTCCCGAGCAATCTCGCACTCCACATCGTCAATAGTCGCGCACCGGGCCCGGTTTTCTCCCGGTGGTCCCGAATCCGTCGATCCAGGGCCGTATTGGCGGGTAAATACTCGCTGGTCGGCGCCGGTACCATGGACACGTGAACTGGACCGTCGACGTACCCATCGACCAGCTGCCCGAGCTGCCCCCGCTGCCCGAGGATCTGCGCGCGCGCCTTGCCGACGCCCTGTCCCGCCCGGCCGCGCAGCAGCCCAGCTGGCCCGCGGACCAGGCTGCCGCGATGCGCAAGGTGCTCGAGAGCGTGCCGCCCATCACCGTGCCGTCCGAGATCGAGAAGCTCAAGCTCCAGCTGGCCGATGTGGCGCAGGGCAAGGCGTTCCTGCTGCAGGGCGGCGACTGCGCCGAGACCTTCGTCGACAACACCGAGCCGCACATCCGGGCCAACATCCGGACCCTGCTGCAGATGGCCGTCGTGCTGACCTACGGCGCCAGCATGCCGGTGGTCAAGGTGGCCCGCATCGCGGGGCAGTACGCCAAGCCGCGTTCGTCGGACACCGACTCGCTGGGCCTGACGTCCTACCGCGGTGACATGGTCAACGGTTTCGACCCGGAGCCCGCGGTGCGAGTGCACGACGCGTCGCGTCTGGTGCGCGCCTACGCCAACGCGAGTGCCGCGATGAACCTGGTCCGGGCGCTGACCTCGTCGGGTCTGGCGTCGCTGCAGCAGGTGCACGAGTGGAACCGCGAGTTCGTCCGGACGTCGCCGGCGGGTGCCCGGTACGAGGCGCTGGCGGGCGAGATCGACCGCGGCTTGAACTTCATGACGGCCTGTGGCGTCAACGACCGCAACCTGCAGACCGCCGAGATCTACGCCAGCCACGAGGCCCTGGTGCTCGACTACGAGCGGGCCATGCTGCGGCTGTCCACCGAGTTCGAGGAACCGCGCCTGTACGACCTGTCGGCGCACTACGTGTGGATCGGTGAGCGCACCCGTCAGCTCGACCATGCGCACATCGCGTTCGTGGAGACCATCGCCAACCCCATCGGCATCAAGATCGGCCCCACGACGACGCCCGAGATGGCCGTGGAGTACGTGGAACGCCTTGATCCGCACAACATTCCGGGCCGGCTCACGCTGGTCAGCCGGATGGGTAATGGCAAGGTGCGCGACGTGCTGCCGGGCATCATCCAGAAGGTGGAAGCCTCCGGCCATCAGGTCATCTGGCAGTGCGACCCCATGCACGGCAACACCCACGAGAGCTCGACGGGTTACAAGACCCGGCACTTCGACCGCATCGTTGACGAGGTGCAGGGCTTCTTCGAGGTGCACCGGGCACTGGGTACGCACCCGGGCGGTATCCACGTCGAGATCACCGGCGAGAACGTCACCGAATGTCTTGGTGGCGCGCAAGATATCTCTGACGACGACCTGGCCGGCCGCTACGAGACGGCCTGCGACCCGCGCCTGAACACCCAGCAGAGCCTGGAACTCGCGTTCCTGGTCGCGGAGATGCTCCGCGACTAGCGGCTTCGCTCCGTCAGAACAACCCGTTGATGTTGGTGCCGAGCGTCCAGGCGCCGGCGGCGACCAGCGCCGTCAGGGTGAGGACCGTGATCACCCAGAACAGCACGGCGCGCCGCGAGCGTTGCCGGGCCCAGGCGAAGTCGTCGACGTCGATGCCCGCGAATTGCTTTGCCACCACCGGTAATTCGAGTAGCGCAGGGTCCATCGCCGGATCCATGGTGAACTGCAGCGTGTGCTGCGGCGCCGGCTTCGGTGCCGGTGCCCGGCCCGTCGCGACCGTGGTGCGCTCAGCCCGGCCCCGTTGGGCGGCCGCCGCGGTGTGCTGCGCAGAATTCTGCGGTGCCGGCACGCGGAATTCGGGCAGGTCCAGATCGGTGACGATCGCGGCCAGCTCTGCCGCCATGTCGCCGGCGTCGAGATAGCGATCGTCGGGCGTGCGGGCCGTGGCGCAGGCCACCAGGTCGTCGAATTGCTTTGGCACACCGGCGATTGCGGCGCTCGGTGGTGGCACGTCCTGCTCGAGCCGCTGATACGCGATGCTGAGTGGGTTGTCGCCGGTGAACGGCGTGGTGCCGGTCAGGAGTTCGTACGCCAGGATGCCGACGGAGTAGACGTCACTGCGCGGATCGGCGTCACCGGTGCTCACCTGCTCGGGGGAGAGGTATGCCGCGGTGCCGAGGATGACGCTCGTCGACGTGATCTTGGCCTCAGCTACGGCGCGCACGAGCCCGAAGTCGGCGATCTTGACCTCACCGCTGTCGGAGATCAGGACGTTCTCGGGCTTGATGTCGCGGTGCACCAGACCGGCCTGGTGGGCCACCGCGAGGCCGTCGAGCATGGGGGCCAGCACGGCCGCCACCGCGTGCGGAGGCATCGGTCCGCGCTCGCGCAGCAACTCGCGCAGCGTGCCGCCCTCGACCAGCTCCATGACGAGAAAAGGCGCCGCCCGGCTGATGTCTCCGCCGCCTTGGTCATAAACCGCCACCAGCCCAGGGCTTTTCAGACCGGCGGCGGCCCGGGCCTCGCGCTGGAACCGGGTCAGGAACTGCTGATCACCGGAGTACCGCGAATCCATGACCTTGAGTGCGACCAGCCGGTCGAGCCGGGTGTCCAGACCGCGGTACACGGTCGACATGCCACCACTGGCGATCGGTGCATCCACCCGGTAGCGCCCGTCCAGCACCGCACCGATCAGTGGGTCAGGTTGGCGGGATGGCTGCACCTGGCAATCGTACGGCTCTAGAATCTCCCGAGTGAGCAGCATTCCGGCCGCCGAGGACGTTATCGATCCCGATGAAGCGGTCTACGATCTTCCCGCAGTGGCATCCATGTTGGGTATTCCGGTGACAAAGGTGCACCAGCAGCTGCGGGATGGTCACCTGATCGGAGTCCGCCGGAACGGTGCCGTCGTGGTGCCGAAGATCTTCTTCGACGCCAAGGGCCATGTGGTCAAGCAGCTGCCCGGCCTGCTGGTGCTGTTGCGCGACGGCGGGTACGACGACACCCACATCGTGCGTTGGCTGTTCACCGCCGACGAGTCGCTGACCCTTACCCGCGACGGCAGCACCGAACGCCACGTCAACGCCCGTCCGGTCGATGCGTTGCATTCGCACCAGGCCAGGGAAGTGCTGCGGCGCGCCCAGGCTATGGGTTACTAGCCGGCTCGGCGGTCGCCGTCTGCATCTGCGGCTCCGGCGCGTGGGCCAGCGAGTACCACGCCGCCACAGCGCATCCCGTCGCCAGGATGACGTGCAGCCAGGAGTACATGCCGTGCGATCCGTCGGGTTTGAAGATCACCATGATCCAGGTCGAGAACCCGGCGATCAGCGCGATCGCCGACCGGCTCTGCGCCAGTGCCGAGACGATCGCCAGCGGCCAGGTGTAGTACCAGGGCAGCGCGGCGGGCACGAACAGTACGACGACGGCCATCACCAGCGCGATGCCGATCAGCGCCTCCCGGTCGGTGTGGCGGAATCGCCACCACAGCAACGGAAGGGAGATCGCGATGATCGCGATGCCGATGATGCGGGTGACGTCCAGCACCGCGTAGAAGCTGACGGTGGTGAACAGCCCACCGATGGCGTGGATCAGGTTGGCCACCGCAGTCGGGATGGTCAGCCAGTTCACGATCTTCACTGAGCCGGCCAACGCGGTCAGCCACCCGAGCCCGACGCCCGCCGCCAGCGTGACCACGGCGAACACCACAGTGAAGATCGCACCGGATGCGGCGGTCGCTGCGATCCAGGTGCGGACCGCGCCCCAGGGGTGTCGTTCGCGTAACTGGCGCATCCAGACCCACACCATGAACGGAAGTGCCAGTCCCGCGGTGGCTTTCACCGCCACCGCGAGGGCGATCAGACTGACGCCGGCGATGGGATGCCGTTCGAAGGTCAGTGCGATGGCGGCCATCATCAGCCCCACCATCAGCATCTCGTTGTGGACGCCGCCCATCAGATGGACGATCACCAGCGGGTTGAGGACGCAAATCCACAGGGCGGCAGCGCTGTTGGCGCCGACGTGGCGGGCCACCCGGGGCGCCGCCCAGATCAGCATGACCAGACCGGGCAGCATGCACAGCCGCAGCAGCATGGTGCCCTGCACCACGTGGTCGCCGACGATCATGGTGACGAATTTCGCCACCAGGATGAACGCCGGCCCATACGGCGCGGTGGTGGTGGTCCAGATCGGACTCACGTTGTCCAGCAACGAGTTCGGGTTGTCCACCGGCCCGACGAGGTAGGGGTCCAGCCCGTCGCGCAGCAGCGCGCCCTGGGCCAGGTAGGAGTACGTGTCGCGGCTGAACACCGGCACGCTCAGCAGCAGCGGAGCCAGCCAGAAGCCGGTCGTCGCGATCATCGTGTAGTCGGTCGCCGTGCGATCCACCACGCGCCGGCCCAGCGCCAGCCAGGCGACGAGCATCAGGGCCACGCCGGTCCACAGCAGGATCGACGACAGCACCAGTCCATGACCGAATCGGAACCACGACAGGTGCATCGACTCCAGCAGCGGATCGTGCTGTCGGGTGCTCCCGGCGCCCAACCCGCCCAGGGCGATCAGGATGGCGCCCGCGAAGCCGAGGAGCGCCGGGCGGCCCTCGTCAGACCGTCCGAACGCGATCAGCCGGGCCAGCGCCCCGGGCGCAGTAGTCGAGGTGGTCATCGCCGGTGTTTACGCGGACCGGTTCGACGCCCGGCGGGCGAGTTCGGTGAGTCCGGCCTTGGCCTGGTCGTCGATGGGGGACGACGCGAGGGCGTCCAGTCCGCGTTCGGTGAGCAGCGCGATGCGCTGTTCGACGGCGGCCAGCGCACCCACGGACTCGATCACGCCGCAGAGGTCGCTGACCTGACCGTCGGTCAGATCGGTGCCGATCGAGTTGCGCAGCAGGCTCGCCGCGCCGGGGTCTGCGCGTTCGGCCAGCTCAACGGCCTCGGCCAGCAGGACCGTGCGCTTGCCGGAGCGCAGGTCGTCACCCGATGGCTTGCCGGTGACGGCCGGATCGCCGAATACGCCGAGCACGTCGTCGCGCAGCTGGAACGCGATGCCCAGATCGGTGCCGACCGCGTGGAAGATCTTCTGCACATCGGGCCGGTCGGCGGCAGCCGCGGCGCCCAGCTGCAGCGGGCGGGTGACGGTGTACGACGCGGTCTTGTACAGGTTCACGTTCATGGCGGAAGCCACGGTGTCGGCACCGCTGGATTCGGCGACGATGTCGAGATACTGCCCGCCGAGGACCTCGGTGCGGATGTGCGCCCACACCTCGTTGACCCGCCGCCGCGCGTCGGCCGACAGGTCGGCGTTCGACACGACGTCGTCGGCCCACGACAACGCGAGGTCGCCGAGCAGGATGGCCGCGGACAATCCGAACTGCTCCGACGAGCCGCGCCAGCTCAGCCGGCGGTGCCGCTCGGCGAACAGGCGGTGCACCGTCGGCAGGCCGCGCCGGGTCGCCGAACAGTCGATGACGTCATCGTGG
The DNA here is from genome assembly GCF_010730955.1 of Mycolicibacterium aubagnense. NCBI lineage: Bacteria > Bacillati > Actinomycetota > Actinomycetes > Mycobacteriales > Mycobacteriaceae > Mycobacterium > Mycolicibacterium aubagnense. The sequence continues at coordinate 5,373,377 of NZ_AP022577.1, forward strand.
ACCAGGGCGCAGGCCTGCAGCAGTTCCAATGCGGAGAACAGGCGCAACACCGCCGGGTCGGCCGGGTGGCCGGGGTCGGGAGCCACGGCGCGCCAGCCCCAGTAGGCGAACGCCGGGCGGACCCGCTTGCCGCCGCGCAGCACGAACTCCTCGAGTGCTCCCGTCACCTCGGCATAGGCGTCGCCGATGTAGGCGCTGTCCCGTCGGCGTTCGGCGAGATAGTCGCGCAGTTGATCTGTGATGGCATTCGCCAGCTCGCCAGCCGACGGACCTGCGGCATCGACGCTCAGCGCGCGTCCCCTCTCCTGACCCCGGAATCGTGCATCCAGATTAGAGGGTGCCGGCTCAGCGGTCGGACACTGCGACAAAGTCACTGATCGGACACTGCGGCGAACTTGGGGGACCGGTCGCGGCTCCAGTAGGCGAGGCCGCCGATGACGCCCGCGCCCGCGAAGGCCAGGATGGCCATCCAGATCGCGGCCGTGGTGAACGAGCGCGCGCTCGGGTCGGTGTAGCGAGCCTGGGCCTTCATGGTGCTCACGACGCCGGGCTTGAGTTTCCACTGGACGATGTCGCTGGCCACCCGCTCGCCGTTGGTCGACGTGACGTCGCCGGGAAACGCCACCGACAGCGTGACGTCGGAATCCGGATCGCTCAGCGTGGTCAGGTCCACGCGGCCTTCGAGGATCACCAGGTCGCCGGCGCGGCGCAGCGAGATGTCGGCGCCGGCCGAGTCGCGACTCAGATTGGCCAGCTGGGGCACCTCGGAGAAACTCAGGTCCGAGAACACCGCCTCGGAGCCGACGTAGTCGTCCTTGCGGTAGTCCGAGACCGCCACCTTCTGGGCGAACGGCAGGTTGTTGGTCAGCTGTGGACCCTTGTCGTCCGAGTTCTTGGCCTTGGCGGCGGCCACGATCTGACCCGACACCCGGTCGTCCGGCGAGACGGTGAGCGAGGTGTGGACGCGCACGCAGCCGACCGCCAGGGGGAGCAGCATCAGAAACAGCAGCAAGGCGCGCAGGTGGCGGCGGCGGTTCACGCCGTTATCGTGCCAGATGGGGCGTGCGCAGGGCTTCAGAGTGGCAGGGCGCGGCCCAAAATGGCGAACGGCCGCGGATCACCGGGGAAGAAGTAGCTGCGCATCACGTCGTGGAATCCCAGCCGGCGGTACAGCCGCCAGGCCCGGTTGCCTTCGCCGAGGATCTCCGGCGTCGACAGCAGGACGTGGGATTCGGCGGCGCCGGCGAGCAGCCGGCGAGTGAGTGCCTCGCCGAGCCCGTGCCCCTGGGCCCGCGGGTGGATGTGCAGCTCGGTGAGCTCGAAGTACCCGCTCATCAGCTGATCGATGCGTTCGCCGGGGGTGCCGACCTGGCGCAGCCCCGTGGCGACCTGTTGGTACCACCACTGATCGGGCGCGCCGCGGTACCCGTAGGCGACGCCGAGCATGGGCGCCGAGTCGATCGACCCGCCTTCTGCCATTTCCGGCGAGGGAACATCGAACGCGGCGACGCCGGTCCAGCCGTCACGTCGGGTGTGTTCCAGCCACATCGAGGCACGCTGGCGTTCGGTGCCGCGCGGGTAGTGCATGGCGTCGACGTAGACGGACAACGCGTCGTCGAGTCGGTTCTGCATGTCAGCCGGCGACAGATCGGTCAGCAGCGTCGCCACGGTGTGGGCCTTTCGGTGCGGCAAGGAGGTCTTGGGAGGTGGGTGGGAACGGTGATGTCGGGTTGCACAGCAGGCGCTGTCGCCCGGCCGACGTCCCAGTCTTACAATTCGGGAGTCTGAAGTATGTGGTACGTGTCTGTGTGACCTCGTATCATGACTGTTAGGGATCCGTGACCACGGGTGCAGACGTCAGGAGCCGCTGCGGGCAGCGGTGTGAGTTGGGAGGCGCGGATGCCACTCTCCGATCATGAGCAGCGCATGCTCGACCAGATCGAGAGTGCGCTGTACGCCGAGGACCCGAAGTTCGCTTCGAGCGTCCGGGGCGGCACGCTGCACGCGCCGTCGGCACGTCGGCGGCTGCAGGGGGCGGGGCTGTTCGTCCTGGGTCTGGCGTTGCTGGTGCTGGGCGTGGCGTTTCGGATTCTGTGGATCAACCAGCTGCCGATCCTGAGCGTGATCGGCTTCGTGGTGATGTTTGCCGGTGCCGTGTTCGCCGTGACCGGCCCCCGGGTGCTGTCCAAGGAGAAGTCGGCGCCGGCCCGCGGGAAGTCCAAGCGTGCTCGCGCCGGCAATTCGTTCACCAATCGCATGGAAGACCGGTTCCGTCGCAGGTTCGACGACTAAACGCGGACGCGTGACGCAGGGGTAGCCGATTCGGCTGCCCCTGTTTTTTTGTTTTCGCCGCTCCGGAACAGTGTGACACCCGACACGCCGGGTTCGTAGCGAAATTTGCCGGCGGCCGCGCGCGCGGTGATTTTTCAAGGGGCTGGGCTCCGCGGCTCCCCACAACGCCCCACCGCGCTGCCGTACGGGCACCCACCTGTGGTTTTAGCTCATGTCCAGGTCATTTGAGGCCGTCCGCCGCTGCCCAGTTCTCGCGATTGCTGCCCAAGGTGGGGCGAATAAGGCCATTTTTAGACTTTGAATGGAGAGAAGTGGGGGATTGTGGGGTAATGTGGCGGACATCGGAGAGACCGGACTCCGGAGTAGTGGGAGGTGCCTGATGTTCCTGGGTACCTACACGCCGAAGCTCGACGACAAGGGGCGACTGACGTTGCCCGCCAAGTTCCGCGACGCACTGGCAGGAGGGTTGATGGTCGCCAAAAGTCCAGATCACAGCCTCGCCGTGTACCCGAGGGCTGAGTTCGAAGAAGAGATTGCCCGCCGCGTGGCGAGCACTCCCCGGAATGACCCCGCGGCTCGTGCCGACCTGCGCGTTTTCACCGCAGGCGCCGACGAGCAGCACCCCGACGCTCAGGGCCGCATCACCCTGTCCGCCGACCACCGTCGCTACGCGAGCCTGACCAAGGAGTGCGTCGTGATCGGTGCGGTGGACTACCTCGAAATCTGGGATGCCGCGGCCTGGCAGACCTACCAAGAAACACACGAAGAGAACTTCTCCGCGGCAAGCGATGAAGCGCTCGGCAGCACCCATTGACCTGCAGGCCCGTGCAACGTGGCCTCTGCCCGAACCGGCCCTGGCGTACTTCCCCAACGTCAGGTCCGTCAACTCGGACAGAGACCTCGTTGCAGGGGCCGCACAAATCCACCAGCTGAAGCCTTTTGGGGGTGTTGCGTTGACCGATCGCCGGCCGCACATCCCGGTGTTGCTGGACCGCTGCGTCGAGCTGCTGGCTCCCGCGCTCACCCGGCGCGACGCCGACGGCAGCGGCGCCGTCATGATCGACGCGACGTTGGGCGCCGGTGGACATTCCGAAGCCTTTCTCACCCGCTTTCCCGGCCTGACGCTCATCGGTCTGGACCGGGACCAGACCGCGCTGCGGCTGGCGGGAGAGCGGCTCGCGCCGTTCGGTGACCGCGTGCACCTGGTGCACACCGCGTACGACGGCATCGACGACGCCCTGACCCAATCTGGTTACCGCCCAGGTGAATTGGATGCCATCCTGTTCGACCTCGGGGTGTCCTCCATGCAGCTCGACCAGGCCGAACGCGGTTTCGCCTACGCGCAGGACGCGCCATTGGACATGCGGATGGACCAGACTTCGGGTCTGACCGCGGCGGACATCCTGAACACCTACGACGCCAAGGCGCTCACCCGCGTGCTGCGCGACTACGGCGAGGAGAAGTTCGCCTCCCGCATCGCCGGCGCGATCGTCCGGGAACGCGCCCGTCGCCCGTTCACGACGACGACCGAACTGGTCGAGCTGCTGTACGCGGTGATTCCGGCCCCGGCCCGTCGGACCGGTGGACACCCGGCCAAGCGGACGTTCCAGGCGCTGCGCACCGAGGTCAACGGAGAGCTGGACTGCCTGCGCGCGGCGATACCTGCGGCGCTGGACGCGCTGCGGCCCGGCGGTCGCATCGCGGTCGAGGCCTATCAGTCGCTGGAAGACCGAATTGTCAAGGGCTACTTCACGGATGCCATTGCATCGCGCACTCCGGAGGGCCTGCCGATGGAGTTGCCCGGCTACGAGCCGCTCTTCACCTCGCTGACGCGAGGCGCCGAGCGGGCCGACGAACACGAACTCGAATTGAATCCACGCAGCGCATCGGTTCGGCTGCGCGCACTGGAAAAAGTTGTCACAAGGGGAGGTCTGTGATGGCAAAGCAGCCAGCACCGGTACGCGGCGGCGGCACTCGGCGGGGTACCGACCCGGACCCGCGCCGGCGGACCGGGGGGCGGACCCGCCGCGGTGACGAGCCCGAGGCCCGTCGCGACGTCGGCAAGCGGGAAGCGGTGCGCGACAACAAGACTGACGCCCGCGTCAAGCGTGGCAAGCGCGACGTCCGGCCGCAGCGGTCCAAGCCCGCCGGTGCCGGTCCGCAGACCACGCCGTTCGCCCGGCCGACGGCGGCACCGTCGCGCCCCAAGAGTGCCTCTCAGGCCAAGGCGCGAGCCAAGGCGCGTAAGGCGAAGGCGCCCAAGGTTATTCGCACTCCGCTGCGGGAGCGGCTGATCATGCGCATCGCCGAGATGGACCTGAACCCGCGGCGCCTGATCGCGCGGGTGCCTTTCGTCGTGCTGATCATCGGTGCGCTCGGAATGGGTCTCGGCGTCACGCTGTGGCTGTCGACCTCCGCGGCCGAGCGGTCCTACGAACTGGGCCGCGCCAAAGAGATCAATCAGGCTCTGCAACAACAGAAAGAGGCCCTCGAGCGCGACGTGCTGGTGGCGCAGGCCGCACCGGCACTCGCCGATGCGGCCCGCAACCTCGGCATGATCCCGTCTCGCGACACCGCGCACCTGGTGCAGGATCCGACCGGCAATTGGCTGCTGGTCGGTAGTCCCAAGCCGGCGCAGGGGGTTTCGCCGCCGCCGCTGAACACGCCGCTGCCCGAGGCGGCCCCGCCCGCGCCGGCGGCTGCTCGGGTCCCGGCGCCCGCCGGTGCCCCCGTCCCGGCGCCGGCTGCCGCGCCCGTTCCGGTCCCGGGCGCTCTTGCGGTCCCGGGAACCGTTCCGGTCCCGGGCGCGGTTCCGGCCCCGGCCGCCGCTCCGGCACCGCTCGTGGTGGACCCGCGCGAGCAGGTCGTGCATCCGCAGGCGCCCGCGGCTCCGGTGCTCCCGGTCCCGGCTCCCGCGCTCGCGGCACCCGTCCCCGCCGCGCCGGCCCTCCCGGTGCCCGGGCAGGGCACCCTGCCTGGTCCGGCCCTGCAGCCTGAGGCCGCGCTGCCCGCGCCGGCCGCGCAGATTCCGGCCCCGGCGCAGCTCCCGGCTCAGGTTCCGGTTCCCCTGCCGGTGCAGCCTGCCCCCGGCCTTCCCGCATGAGTGGCACGCGCCCGCGCAAGCCCGGCGCTACGCAGACGGGCGCGCCGCGCAAGCGGCAGCCCGTGGCCAAACCGCGCACCGCGCAACCGCATTCGGCCCACGACCGACGGACCCGCGAGGCCGTCGTACCCGAGGGGCGGACCGGCTCGTTCGGGTTCCGGCACAAGGCCGGCAACATCGTCATCGCGCTGGTGCTGGTGACGGCGGCCGTGCAGTTGTTCTTCCTGCAGGGCCCGCGCGCGGCAGGTCTGCGCGCCGAGGCCGCCAGTCAGCTCAAGGTCACCGACGTGGAGAAAGCGGTGCGCGGCAGCATCGTCGACCGCAACAACGCCAAGCTGGCGTTCACGATCGAGGCCCGGGCCCTGACCTTCCAGCCCAACCGGATCCGTCAGCAGCTGACCGAGGCGAAGGCGAAGACCCCGGCGGCGCCGGACCCGGACAAGCGGCTGAACGAGATCGCCGTCGGCGTGGCCGGTCTGCTGAACAACAAGCCCGATGCCGCGGCCCTGGCCAAGAAGATCACCGGCCGGGACTCGTTCGTCTACCTCGCGCGGGCCGTCGATCCAGCTATTTCTGATGCCATCACCAAGAAGTACCCGGAGGTCGGTGCCGAGCGGCAGGACATCCGGCAGTACCCGGGTGGCTCGCTGGCCGCGAACGTCGTCGGCGACATCGGCTGGGACGGCCACGGCCTGCTCGGCCTCGAAGACTCCTTCGACGCAAAGCTTTCCGGCACCGACGGATCGGTCACCTATGACCGCGGTTCGGACGGTGTGGTGATTCCCGGCAGCTACCGGGACCGGCACGACGCCATCAACGGCGCGACGGTGCAGCTCACCCTGGACAACGACATCCAGTACTACGTCCAGCAGCAGGTGCAGCAGGCCAAGGATGTCTCCGGCGCGCACGACGTCTCTGCGGTGGTCCTGGATTCGAAGACCGGCGAGATTCTCGCCATGACGAACGACAACACGTTCGACCCGGCGCAGGAGCTGAGCCGGCAGGACGACAAGCAGATGGGCAATCTGCCCGCGACGTCGCCTTTCGAGCCGGGCTCGGTGAACAAGATCATCACCGCGGCCTCGGTCATCGAGTTCGGGCTGTCAAATCCTGATGAGGTGCTGCAGGTTCCGGGCAGTTACAACATGGGTGGCGTCACCATCCGCGACGCCTGGGGCCACGGCGTCGAGCCGTACACCACCACCGGAGTCTTCGGGAAGTCGTCGAACATCGGCACCCTGATGCTCGCCCAGCGGGTCGGTCCGGAGCGCTTCGCGGACATGCTGACGAAGTTCGGCCTCGGCCAGCGCACGGGTTCGGGACTGCCGGGGGAGAGCGCGGGTCTGGTTCCGCCGATCGATCAGTGGTCGGGTAGCTCGTTCGCGAACCTGCCCATCGGCCAAGGTCTTTCGATGACGCTGCTGCAGATGACCGGCATGTACCAGGCCATCGCGAACGACGGTCTGCGCATTCCGCCGCGCATCATCAAGTCGGTCGTCTCGGCCGACGGCACGCATCAGGACCAGGCGGCGCCCGAGGGCGTCCAGGTCGTGTCCCCGCAGACGGCGGCGACGCTGCGCAACATGTTCCGCGCGACCCTCCAGCGTGACCCGCGCGGCACCCAGCAGGGCACCGGCTGGCCCGGAGCGGTCGAGGGCTACCAGATCGCAGGCAAGACCGGTACGGCACAGCAGATCAACCCGGCATGTGGCTGCTACTACGACGACGACCACTACTGGATCACCTTCGCGGGCATGGCACCGGCCGACGACCCGCGCTACGTCGTCGGAATCATGGCCAACAACCCCCAGCGCAATGCCGACGGCACGCCGGGACACTCCATGGCGCAGCTGTTCCACAACATCGCGGCATGGCTGATGCAGCGGGAGAACGTGCCGCTGTCGCCGGACCCCGGTCCGCCGTTGGTCCTGCAGGCCACCTGACCGGCGGGATGCCCGCGAGAGGCCCGGTACTGTGTCATGGCCATGTCTTCGCCTACCTTGCGCCCCGCTGACCCTGTCGGAGCCGCGCTGGGCTCGTTGGCCGACCACGTTGGCGCAGCGCTGCCATCCGCGGCGCAGGCCCGGGAACTGCGGGTCACCGGCGTCACACTGAGCAGCCGGGACGTCGTCGCCGGTGATCTGTTCGCGGCGCTGCCGGGATCGGCCGCACACGGTGCCCGGTTCGCCGCCGATGCCGTCGCTGCCGGCGCCGCGGCGGTGCTGACCGACCCCGACGGCCTGGAGCTGCTCGGTGCCAGTGTTCCTGCGGTGAGCGTTCCCGTTCTCGTCCATGCCGACCCGCGCGCGGTGCTGGGCGAAATCGCCGCCGAGATCTACGGCCGCCCATCCGAGCGGCTGCGCGTCATCGGCATCACCGGGACCTCCGGCAAGACCACCACCACCTATCTGGTGGAGGCCGGGCTGCGCGCCGCGGGGCGGGTGGCCGGGCTGATCGGCACCGTCGGCATCCGGATCGACGGCCGTGACCTGCCGAGTTCCCTGACCACCCCCGAGGCGCCGGCGCTGCAGGCGCTGCTGGCCACCATGGTCGAGCGTGGCGTGGACACCGTGGTCATGGAGGTGTCCAGCCACGCGTTGTCGCTGGGCCGGGTGGACGCGCTGCGCTTCGCCGCCGGGGGTTTCACCAACCTGTCGCGGGACCACCTGGACTTCCATCCGACGATGGAGGACTACTTGGACGCCAAAGCCCGCCTGTTCCAACCGGATTCGCCCAACCATGCCGCGGTGTCGGTCGTGTGTGTCGACGACGACTGGGGCCGCCGGATGGCCGCCCGGGCCGCCGCCCCGGTGACCGTCAGCACCGCAGGCCACGCCAACTGGACCGTCGCCGATATCGAGGCCGATCGCGGTGGTCAGCGGTTCACCGCTATCGGGCCCGCCGGCGTCCGGCATGGGCTGCGGATCGGCCTGCCCGGCGGTTACAACGTCGCCAATGCGCTGTTGGCCGTCGCGCTGCTCGACGCCGTGGGTGTCACCCCGGAGCAGGCCGCGCCGGGATTGGCCACCGCCAGCGTGCCCGGCCGCCTGCAGCGCATCGACCGGGGCCAGGATTTCCTCGCCCTCGTCGACTATGCGCACAAGCCCGGCGCCCTGGAGGCCGTGCTGCAGACGCTGCGCCCGCAGACCCAGGGCCGGCTGGCCGTGGTGTTCGGCGCCGGCGGCAACCGCGACGCGGGCAAGCGCGAACCGATGGGACGCATCGCGGCGGAACTCGCGGACCTGGTCGTGATCACCGACGACAACCCGCGTGACGAAGACCCCGACCTGATCCGGGCCACCATCGCGGCGGGTGCCGCCGACGGTTCGGCCGAGGTGGTGGTGATCGGTGACCGGCGGGCGGCCATCGACCATGCCGTCGGTTGGGCCCGCGCGGGCGACACCGTCCTGGTTGCGGGGAAGGGACACGAGTCGGGCCAGACCCGCGCCGGGCAGACCCGGCCGTTCGATGATCGTGACGAATTGGCCGCCGCGCTCGATGCCGCGGCCGGGAAAGCTGGGGAGTCATCCGCATGATCGACCTGACCCTGGCAGAGATCGCCGACATCGTCGGCGGTGAGCTGTCCGACATCACCGCCGCCGCCGCGGCCTCGACCCGGGTGACCGGCACCGTCGAGTTCGACTCGCGGGCCGTCACCGCGGGTGGTTTGTTCCTGGCCCTGCCGGGCGCCCGGTCGGACGGACATGACTTCGCCGCCGGCGCGATGGCGGCCGGCGCCGTCGCGGTGCTGGCGGCCCGTCCGGTCGGCGTGCCGGCCATCATCGTGAAACCGGTTGCCGGACAGGTTGATTCGACCTCGGGTGCCCTCGAGTACGACACCGATGGTTCAGGCGCCGCGGTGCTGGCCGCCCTGGGCAAGCTGGCCCGCGCGGTGGCCGACCGGTTGGCTGCCGGGGGACTGCGGATCATCGGCGTCACCGGGTCGTCGGGCAAGACGTCGACCAAGGATCTGCTGGCCGCGGTGCTGGCGCCGCTGGGCGAAGTGATCGCGCCGCCGGGATCGTTCAACAACGAGCTCGGCCATCCGTGGACGGTGCTGCGAGCCACCCCGGACACCGACTTCCTGGTGCTGGAGATGTCCGCGCGGCACCCCGGGAACATCGCGGCCCTCGCCGCGATCGCGCCGCCGTCGATCGGTGTGGTGCTCAATGTCGGTACCGCGCATCTCGGCGAGTTCGGCTCGCGCGAGGTCATCGCGGCGACGAAATCTGAGCTGCCGCAAGCGGTACCGGCCACCGGTGTCGTCGTCCTCAACGCCGACGACGGCGCCGTGGCGGCGATGGCGGAGACCACCGCGGCCCGCGTGGTGCGCGTCTCCCGGTCGCCCGGCGCCGACGTCTGGGCCGGTGATGTCACCCTCGACGAGTTGGCCCGCCCACGCTTCACCCTGCATGCGGGGGAGCAGCAGGTCGACGTCGCACTGGCGGTGCATGGTGATCATCAGGTGTCCAATGCGCTCAGCGCGGCCGCGGTCGCGCTGGAATGTGGCGCGACCCTGCAGCAGGTGGCCGACGCGCTCGCTGCCGCCGGACCCGTCTCCAAGCACCGCATGCAAGTCACCACTCGCGCCGACGGAGTGGTCGTGGTGAACGACGCCTACAACGCCAATCCCGATTCGATGCGGGCGGGCCTCAAGGCGCTGGCCTGGATGGCCAAGTCGGCGCGGGCCGAGACCGGTGCGCCGGTGCGTAGCTGGGCGGTGCTCGGCGAGATGGCCGAACTGGGTGACGACGCGATTGCCGAACATGACAGCATCGGTCGACTGGCCGTGCGTTTAGATGTGTCACGACTGGTCGTCGTCGGAACCGGGAGGACTATGGGCGCCATGCAACACGGCGCGGTGATGGAAGGTTCGTGGGGCAGCGAGGTATCGCCGGTCTCCGATGCCCGCGCCGCGCTCGATTTGCTGCGCGCCGAGCTGGAGCCCGGCGATGTCGTGCTGGTCAAGGCCTCGAATTCGGCGGGGCTCGGCGCACTTGCCGAGGAGCTGGCGCGGGAGGGGCAAGCGTGATCCAGATCCTGTTCGCCGTCGGTATCGCGCTCGCGGTGTCGATCGTGCTGACGCCGGTGCTGATCCGGCTGTTCACCCGGCGGGGCTTCGGCCACGAGATCCGCGAGGACGGTCCGGCCAGCCACCAGAAGAAACGCGGTACGCCGTCGATGGGTGGCGTCGCGATCGTCACCGGCATCTGGTGTGGGTACCTGGGCACCCACGTGGTGGGGCTGCTGGTGGACGGCGAAGGGCCGTCGGCCTCCGGTCTGCTGGTGCTCGGCCTCGCCACCTCGCTGGGTGCGGTCGGCTTCATCGACGATCTGATCAAGATCCGGCGATCCCGCAACCTCGGCCTGAACAAGACCGCAAAGACCGTCGGTCAGCTGGTGTCCGCCGTCCTGTTCGGTGCCCTGGTGCTGCAGTTCCGCAACGCCAACGGCCTGACGCCGGCGAGTGCCGGTCTGTCCTACGTGCGCGAGATCGCGACCGTCACCCTGGGCCCGCTGCTCTTCGTATTGTTCGTCGTGGTGCTGGTCAGCGCGTGGTCCAACGCGGTGAACTTCACCGACGGACTGGACGGCCTGGCGGCCGGTGCCATGGCGATGGTCAGCGCCGCGTACGTGCTGATCACGTTCTGGCAGTACCGCAACGCGTGCGCCACCAGCCCGGGACCGGGTTGCTACAACGTCCGCGATCCGCTGGACCTGGCACTGGTCGCGGCTGCGACGGCGGGCGCCTGCATCGGCTTCCTCTGGTGGAACGCCGCGCCGGCCAAGATTTTCATGGGCGACACCGGCTCCCTCGCGCTCGGTGGCATCATCGCCGGCCTGTCGGTGACCAGCCGCACCGAGACGCTCGCCATCGTGCTCGGCGCCCTGTTCGTCGCTGAGGTCACCTCGGTGGTGGTGCAGATTCTGGCGTTCCGGACCACCGGTCGCCGGGTGTTCCGAATGGCGCCGTTCCATCATCACTTCGAACTGGCCGGGTGGGCCGAAACCACGGTGATCATCAGGTTCTGGTTGCTCACCGCCATTGCCTGTGGGCTCGGGGTGGCGCTGTTCTACAGCGAGTGGCTGTCGGCCGGTGGCCGCTAGACACGGCTCCCAGCCAACATCCAGCAGTTGCGCGGTGGCGCCGGCAGCCGCTGTTAGGGTCGCGCCATGAGTGTCGAGAAATACCTGGTCGGGCCCCTCGTCGTGCTGGCTGGTGCGGCGTTGGTCGCCGGCTGCGGCGGTTCGGACAGCACGTCCGGAGGCAGCAGCCAGGCCGCGGCGAAGTACGACATCTCGAAGGTCGGCGGCGCCAAGTCGAGCCTGCCGCCGGGTTTTGACCCCATGGATCTGGAACGGGACACCGTCACCCAGGAGAAGCTCGACGCGCCCGGTGTCGGCGCCCTGACCACGACGCCGCCGTCGGTCGTCACTCCCGCCGAGTGTGCGCCGCTGCTCAAGCCGCTCGCGCCGGCCGGTGTCGGGGCCAAGACGGCGGGTTTCATCGGCAGCGACCAGGAGGCCCACACCATCATCGTGATGGTGGCGGAGGCCGATAAGACCGTGGGCGAACTCGGCCACTCCGGCTGCGATCACATCACGGTCGATACGACCGACGGTGTCACCGCGACGGTCGAACGCGTCCCGGGGCCGGACATCGCGGGCGCAAAGACCATGGGTGTGCAGGCGCACATCACCGCGGGCGGCAAGGCCGTCGAGGAAACCACCTACACCGCGGTCATGGGCGACAAGACGGTTGCCGTCGTGCAGGCCGACATCGATCCGCAGGTTGCGAAGGACGTGCTCGTCAAGACCGTTGTGGCATTGAAGAGCTGACCCGCGTCGCGGGTTCCCGCGAGCGTGCGCCCAGCTCTTCGATCCGGGATGACGCACTGGCTGCGCATTCGTGACGGTGTGACGTCACAAGTTGCTGGCAAATCACCCCATTCCGGCGACACGCGCCGGATGTGCCGCGCCCGACGACGGGGACAGGGGAGGATTTTGGGATGCAAGGGACAGTTGTGGTTTTTGTGACCAATGTGAATAACGAGGTCGGGTAGTCACATGCCGGATATCCTTGCGAAGCTCCGTCGGAGCAAAGCCGGCCCGGAAGGCGCCGACGATTCGACGCCGGCTGACGGCGCCACCGCTTCGGACGGCGGCCAGCCCGCCAAAGACGCCACCGCCCAGCCCGCCGCGCCCAAGCGGCAGGGGCCCCGGGCCCGGTTCGGGGCGTGGCTGAGCCGGCCGATGACGTCGTTCCACCTGGTCATCGCCTGCGCGGCGTTGCTCATCACGCTGGGCCTGACCATGGTGCTCTCCGCCTCGGGCGTGCACTCGTACGACGAGGACGGCTCGCCCTGGACGATCTTCGCGAAGCAGGTGCTCTGGACGATCATCGGCCTGTTCGCGTTCTACATCGCTCTGCGCCTACCCATCTCGTTCATCCGCCGGATGGCGCTGCCGGCCTTCATCGTCAGCCTGGTGCTGATCGCGTTGGTGCTGATCCCGGGCGTCGGCCACCTGTCCAACGGTGCCCGCGGCTGGTTCGTCGTCGCCGGGTTCTCCATGCAGCCTTCCGAGCTGACCAAGATCGCCTTCGCGATCTGGGGATCGCACCTGCTGGCGACGCGCCGCATGCAGCACGCCGGACTGAAGGAACTGCTGTTTCCGCTGGTACCCGCGGCGGTGCTGGCCCTCGGCCTGATCGTCGCCGAGCCTGACCTCGGCCAGACGGTGTCGGTCGGCATCGTCCTGCTGGGACTGCTCTGGTACGCCGGCCTGTCGCTGAAAATCTTCGCCACCTCGCTGCTGGCGGCGGTCGGCGCGGCCGCGATGCTCGCCGTGTCCGCCGGTTACCGATCGGACCGGGTGCGGGCCTGGCTGGACCCCGACTCCGATCTGCTGGGCATCGGTTACCAGTCCCGTCAGGCCAAATACGCGCTGGCCAACGGTGGCATGTTCGGCGACGGCCTGGGGCAGGGGACCGCGAAGTTCAACTACCTGCCCAATGCGCACAACGACTTCATCTTCGCCATCATCGGCGAAGAGTTGGGGTTCGTCGGCGCGGTGGGCATGCTGTGCCTGTTCGGCCTGTTCGCCTACACCGGTATGCGGATCGCCCGCCGGTCGGTCGACCCGTTCCTGCGGTTGCTGACCGCCACCACCACGCTGTGGGTGGTCGGCCAGGTGTTCATCAACGTCGGTTACGTGCTCGGCCTGCTGCCGGTCACCGGCATCCAGCTGCCGCTCATCTCGGCCGGTGGAACAGCAACGGCCACAACACTTCTGCTGATCGGCCTGATCGCCAACGCGGCGCGCCACGAGCCCGAGGCGGTGGCCGCGCTGCGGGCCGGCCGCGACGACCGGATGAACCGGATCCTGCGGTTGCCTCCGCCCGTGCCGTATTCGCCGACCAACCCGGACTCGGCCCGGGACCGGTCGCGTGGCCGCGGCGACAAGCCCGTCCGCAAGCCGGCCGCGCGGAAGCCTCAGCCCGCCAAGCCGGCCAAGCCCACGAAGTCCGCACGCCCCACCCGTCAGGCCGGTAGGCAGGAGCCGCCCGCCCGACAGCGCCGGAGCGACGCCCCGAGGCGGACGCGACGAACCGAGGAACCGGACCGGCGCGCGGACCACAGCCGCAGCAAGCGTGGCAACCCCGTACCGGGCGACGGCGCCGGACGGCGCACAAGGCAAAATGGTGACCTCAAGGGTCAACAAAGACGTGACCCGCGCCGGTCGGACCCACGGGTTCGCACATTGGAAGGTCAGCGGTACGGGTGAGTCAGGATTGGGTGTGAGTTCGGGCCTGGGCGAGCGGAGCGACGGGGAAAGGTCCCGAGGCGAGCGGAGCGACGGGGAAACGCCCGGAGGCGAGCGGAGCGACGGGGAAACCCGGGGCATCTCGGTGGTTCTGGCCGGAGGCGGTACCGCAGGTCACATAGAGCCCGCGATGGCGGTCGCCGACGCCTTGGTGGCGCTGTGGCCCGACGTCCGGATCACTGCCCTCGGCACGGCCCGTGGGCTGGAAACCCGCCTGGTCCCCGAGCGTGGCTATGACCTCCGGCTGATCACGCCGGTTCCGTTGCCGCGCAAGCCTTCTGCTGATCTGGCCCGGCTGCCCCTGCGGATCCGCGCCGCGGTCCGCGAGACACGTGACATCCTCGACTCGGTCCAGGCCGACGTCGTCGTGGGCTTCGGTGGCTACGTCTCGCTGCCCGCCTACCTCGCGGCTCGCGGCGGCGGACTGCGCCGCCGCCGCACGGTTCCGGTGGTGGTGCACGAGGCCAACGCCAGCGCCGGCTGGGCAAACAAGGTCGGCGCCCGTTCGGCGCGCCGGGTGCTGGCCGCGGTGCCGGATTCAGGTCTCAGGCGCGCCGAGGTCGTCGGCATCCCGGTGCGGGAGTCGATCACCTCACTGGACCGGGCCGCGCTGCGCGTGGAAGCGCGGAAATTCTTCGGTTTCGCCCCCGACGCTCGCGTGCTGCTGGTGTTCGGGGGCTCCCAAGGCGCGCAGTCGCTGAACCGGGCCGTCTCCGGCGCGGCCAAGAACCTCGCCGCACAAGGCGTTTCGGTCCTGCACGCGTACGGTCGCAAGAACACCTTGGAGTTGCCGGAGCCGGCACCGGGCACCCCGCCGTATGTCGGTGTGCCGTACCTCGATCGCATGGATTTGGCCTATGCCGCAGCGGATCTGGCGATCTGCCGGTCCGGGGCCATGACTGTCGCCGAGGTCAGTGCGGTCGGTCTGCCCGCGGTCTACGTACCGCTGCCGATCGGCAACGGCGAGCAACGACTCAATGCACTTCCGGTGGTCGACGCCGGCGGCGGCCTGTTGGTCGACGACGCCGAGCTGACACCGGACTACGTCACCGAACGGATCGGAACATTGATGGGCGACACCGCCGCGCTGGATCAGATGACGACGGCGGCTTCACTGGCCGGCCACCGCGACGCGGCCCGGCGGGTGGCGCAGATCGCCTTGGAAGTTGCCGGCGTGGCATCCGAATCGGGGCTGCGGTGACGGCGCACGAGCTGCCACCCGAGCTGGCTCGGGTGCACATGGTCGGCATCGGGGGCGCCGGCATGTCCGGCATCGCGCGGATCCTGCTGGACCGTGGCGGCCGGGTGTCGGGCTCGGATGCCAAGGAGTCGCGTGGTGTGGCTGCGCTGCGGGCGCGCGGTGCCGAGATCCGGATCGGGCACGACGCGTCGTCCCTGGACATGCTGCCCGGCGGTCCGACCGTCGTCGTCAGCACGCACGCCGCCATCCCCAAGGACAACCCCGAGCTGGTGGAGGCCCGGCGGCGCGGCATCCCGGTGATCATGCGCCCGGTCGTCCTCGCGAAGCTGATGGACGGCTACCGCTCGGTGCTGGTGACCGGTACCCACGGCAAGACCACAACGACCTCGATGGTCATTGTGGCGTTGCAGCACAGTGGTTTTGATCCCTCGTTCGCCGTCGGTGGCGATCTGGGCGAGGCCGGCACCAATGCGCACCACGGCAGTGGTGACTGCTTCGTCGCCGAAGCCGACGAGAGCGATGGTTCGCTGCTCGAATACACGCCCGACGTCGCGGTGGTGACCAACATCGAGGCCGATCACCTGGATCACTTCGGCAGCGTCGAGGCCTACACCGCGGTGTTCGACGACTTCGTGGCCCGGTTGCGTCCCGGCGGTGCGCTCGTGGTGTGTGCCGATGACCCGGGCTCGGAAGCCCTGGCGCAGCGGTCGATCGAGCGTGGGGTCCGCGTGCTGCGGTACGGCATGGGCAGTGCGCAGCGCACGGATCTGGAAGCGACGCTGCTGAACTGGCAGCAGCAGGGCACCGGTGGGGTGGCGGCCATCCAGCTCGCGGGCGAGCCGCACCGCCGCGGTATGCGGCTGTCGGTGCCGGGCAAGCACATGGCACTCAACGCGCTGGCCGCGCTGTTGGCGGCCCGTGAGGTCGGCGCCGATCCCGAGGCCGTCCTCGACGGACTGACCGGTTTCGAAGGCGTGCGTCGCCGTTTCGAGGCCGTCGGAACCGCTTATGGCGTGCGGGTTTTCGACGACTACGCGCACCACCCCACCGAGGTCCGGGCGACTCTGGAAGCGCTGCGGGCCGTGGCCGGCACGTCGCGATCCATCGTGGTGTTCCAGCCCCATTTGTATTCGCGGACAAAGACTTTCGCGAAGGAGTTCGGCCAGGCACTCGACCGCGCGGACGAGGTGTTCGTGCTCGACGTGTACGCCGCACGCGAGGCTCCGATGGCCGGGGTCAGCGGCGCGAGCATCGTCGAACACGTCTCGGCCCCGGTGCATTACGTGCCGGACTTCTCGGCGGTCGCCGAGCAGGTGGCGGCCAAGGCCGGTCCCGGTGACGTCATCGTCACCATGGGCGCCGGCGACGTCACCCTGTTGGGGCGCGAAATCTTGACCGCACTGGAGGTCAAGGCCGACCGCGCCGCTCCGGGACGGCCCACGCCGTGACCGTGGAGGATGGCTCGGGGGAGCCGGATCCGGTTGTGACGCAGGACAACACGACCGAAGACGTCGCACCTGAGGCGACCGAGCCGGACCCCGCGGCAGCAGAACCCGCAGCCGAGGAGGGCGCGCCGGACGCCGCATCGGTTGATCCCGCGTCGGTCGATCCCGCGTCACCGGACTACGAAGGGCCACGTCGCCGCGCCCGGCGTGAACGCGAGGAACGGCGGATCGCGCTGGAACGGGCCCGGGCCTTGGAGCAGGCGCGCCAGGAGGCCCGGCGCCGGGCGGCCGGCCTCTCGGAGCAGCCCAAGGCGCCCACGCGGGGCGTCATCCGCGGCCTGAAGCTGCTGTTGTGGTCGGCGGTGACGGCCGTCCTCGCCGTCACGTTGGGCCTGGTGCTGTACTTCACGCCGATCATGGCCGTCCGGCACACGGTGGTCGCCGGGGTGGCGACCCTGACCGAGGCCGAGGTGACGGCGGCGGCCGCGGTCAAACCGGACACGCCGCTGCTTCAGGTCAACACCGATGCGGTGGCCGAACGGGTCGCCACCATCCGGCGCGTGGCCAGCGCCCGCGTGCAGCGGGAGTACCCGTCCACGCTGCGCATCACGGTGGTGGAGCGGGTTCCGGTGGCGGCCAAGGAGTACCCGGACGGTCCACACCTGTTCGACCGGGACGGGGTGGATTTCGCGACCGAACCGCCGCCGCAAGGGGTGCCGTACCTCGACGCCGACAATCCCGGGCCGAAGGATCCCGCGACGCTGGCCGCGCTCGAGGTGCTGTTGTCGCTGCGTCCCGAGGTGTTCAGCCAGGTGGCGCGCGTCGGGGCGCCGTCGGTCGCCGGCGTGACCCTGACCCTGAACGACGGCCGTGAGGTCATCTGGGGGACCACCGACCGCACCGACGAGAAGGCGCTGAAGCTGGGCGCACTACTGACCCAGCCGGGGCACACCTATGACGTGTCCAGTCCTGACCTGCCGACTGTGAAGTAGTTCATCCGCTTCCCGGCCAATCCCGTCGCTTCGCTCGCCCAAGGCCAAAAAATCGCGCGAACTCTCGGCGCGCCTGCGCGGTTGCGGCGCGGCCGCACCCTACCGTTCTGTTTGCGCGGAACAACTTGACATAACTCTAACCCTATGGTTGAGGTTTAGGGTTCTAGTTCGAGAAGTTTTGCTCAGGACAAACCGAGCCAGGGAGGAAGACGTCAGATGACACCCCCGCATAACTACCTCGCCGTCATCAAGGTGATCGGCGTCGGCGGCGGCGGCGTCAACGCCGTCAACCGCATGATCGAACAGGGCCTTCGTGGCGTCGAGTTCATCGCGATCAACACCGACGCCCAGGCGCTGCTGCTGAGCGAGGCCGACGTCAAGCTGGACGTCGGCCGCGACTCGACCCGTGGCCTGGGTGCCGGCGCCGACCCCGAGGTCGGCCGCAAGGCTGCCGAAGACGCCAAGGACGAGATCGAGGAGCTGCTGCGCGGCGCCGACATGGTGTTCGTCACCGCAGGTGAGGGTGGTGGCACCGGTACCGGTGGTGCGCCCGTCGTCGCCTCCATCGCGCGGAAGCTCGGCGCGCTGACCGTCGGTGTGGTGACCCGCCCGTTCTCCTTCGAGGGCAAGCGCCGCTCGAACCAGGCCGAAACGGGTATCCAGGCACTTCGCGAGAGCTGCGACACCCTGATCGTCATCCCCAACGACCGCCTGCTGCAGATGGGCGATGCCGCCGTCTCCCTGATGGACGCGTTCCGCAGCGCCGACGAGGTGCTGCTCAACGGTGTTCAGGGCATCACCGACCTGATCACGACCCCAGGTCTGATCAACGTCGACTTCGCCGACGTCAAGGGTGTCATGAGCAGCGCCGGCACGGCGTTGATGGGCATCGGCTCGGCCCGCGGCGATGGTCGCGCGCTCAAGGCCGCCGAGATCGCCATCAACTCTCCGCTGCTCGAGGCCTCGATGGACGGCGCCCAGGGCGTGCTGATGTCGGTCGCCGGTGGCAGTGACCTGGGCCTGTTCGAGATCAACGAGGCCGCGTCGCTGGTGCAGGACGCCGCTCACCCCGAAGCCAACATCATCTTCGGAACCGTCATCGACGATTCGCTGGGTGACGAGGTGCGAGTCACGGTCATCGCGGCCGGGTTCGACACCGCCGGGCAGAGCCGCAAGCCGGTCACCTCGGCGGTGCCCGGTGCCGCAACGGCGCCGGCCGCGGGTGGTGCCCACCGGGCTCAGACGTTCTCGACCGCCAGCGCGGGCAAGCTCGGTGCCTTCGGGACCGACCCCGGCAGCGTGCCGGCGGCCACCAATGGTGTGACGGTGAGTGTGGGCGGCCGTGGCGACGACGACGACGATGTCGACGTGCCGCCGTTCATGAAGCACTGACTGTGACCGCGGGACGCGGATACCACGGATACTCGGAATCATGACGTTCCGTATCCGCAGAGTGACTACTACGCGTGCGGGCGGGGTCTCGAAGGCCCCGTTCGACACGTTCAACCTGGGTGACCATGTCGGCGACGATCCAAAGGCCGTCTCGGCCAACCGGACTCGGCTGGCCGAGGCCATCGGGCACGGCCCGCTGGTATGGATGAACCAGGTACATGGTGACCATGTCGAAGTTGTCGAGGGCCCTGGAACTGGAGCCGGGGGAGCCTACGACAACACCGACGCTCTGGTCACCGCGACGCCGCGGCTGCCGCTCGCGGTGATCACCGCCGACTGTGTGCCGGTGCTGTTGGGTGATGCGCACGCGGGTGTGGTGGCTGCCGTGCATGCCGGGCGGGTCGGTGCGGCGGGTGGCGTGGTGCTACGGACGGTCGAGGCCATGCAGAAGCTCGGCGCGCAGGTCGCTGACATCTCCGTGCTGCTCGGCCCCGCGGTCAGCGGACGCAACTATGAGGTGCCTTACGAGATGGCCGACGACGTGGAGGCCGTGCTGCCCGGCAGCATCACCACCACCGCCCGCGGCACCGTGGGTCTGGACCTGCGAGCCGGCATCGCCACGCAATTGGCGGGGTTGGGCATCAAAGCCATCGACGTCGACCCCCGCTGTACGGTCGACGACCCGAACCTGTTCAGTCACCGACGTGGCGCCCCGACCGGGCGGCTGGCGTCGGTGGTGTGGATGGAATGACCAGCGCGCCGCGCGAGGCCGAACTGGCCGCGTCGCTGGCCCGGATTCAGGCGCGAATCGACGCCGCGGCGGCAGCTGCCGGCCGGGATCGGGCCGACATTGAATTTCTTCCGGTGACCAAATTCTTTCCGGCGACTGATGTTGTTGCGCTGTATGGATTGGGGTGCCGGGCATTCGGCGAATCGCGGGAGCAGGAAGCCACAGCAAAGATCGCCAAAGTCACCGAAGCCTTGGCCGCGCTGTCGAACAAGAAATTGATCACATCGCCGGGCGAATTGTTGGATTCGTCATCGAACATAGAGTCGAACAATACAATTCGGTGGCACATGATCGGCCGAATTCAACGCAACAAAGCGCGGGCCGTGGCGAGTTGGGCGGCCGTGGCGCATTCGGTGGACACGGCGCCGTTGATCGCGGCGCTCTCCCGCGGTGCGGTCGAGGCGCTGGACCAAGGCCGCAGGTCGGAGCCGTTGCAGGTCTACATCCAAGTCAGCCTCGACGGGGACCCGGCCCGCGGCGGGGTGCCGGTGGACCGCCCCGACCTGGTCGATGAGTTGTGCGCCGCCGCGCACACCGCTCCGGGCCTGGGGTTGGCGGGCTTGATGGCGATCCCGCCGCTGGCCAGTGACGCCGAGGCGGAGTTTGCGCGACTGCAGGCTGAATTGCTCAGAGTCCAAACGCAATACCCGCACCGACTGGGGCTGTCCGCGGGCATGTCAGATGACCTGGAAGTTGCGGTGCGACACGGGTCAACGTGTGTGCGTGTCGGTACCGCGCTAATGGGACCGCGTCCTCTAACGTCACCATGAGTAGTCACTCCAGTCACACTTACATCACAGTCACCAGACACCACATTCTTAGCTAGGGGCATCCGATGAGCACACTGCACAAGGTCAAGGCCTACTTCGGTATGGCGCCGATGGACGACTATGACGACGAGTACTACGACGACGAAGAACGCCCGGCGCGCGCTTACGCGGCCCCACGTCGGCCCCGTGAGGAGCGCTTCGAAGACGACGATTACGGCCGTGGTGAGCCGCGCGGCTACGACGACCGCGTGGGCCGCGAATACGGCCGCGAAATGGAAAGCGCCTCAATGGGTTACCGCGGTGGCTACGACGAGATGCCGGCCCGCGGCCCGCGCGAGTTCGAGCGTCCGCGCTTCAACACCCTGCGTGGTGCGACCCGTGGCGCTGTTGCCATGGAGCCCCGCCGCATGGCCGAACTGTTCGAGGCCGGCAGTGCGCTGGCCAAGATCACGACGCTGCGGCCCAAGGACTACAGCGAGGCCCGCACCATCGGTGAGCGTTTCCGCGACGGCACCCCGGTGATCATGGACCTGGTGTCGATGGACAACGCCGACGCCAAGCGCCTGGTCGACTTCGCCGCCGGCCTGGCCTTCGCGCTTCGCGGCTCGTTCGACAAGGTCGCCACCAAGGTCTTCCTGTTGTCGCCGGCCGATGTCGACGTCAGTGCCGAAGAGCGTCGTCGGATTGCCGAGGCGGGCTTCTACAGCTACCAGTAACACCTACGCAGCTCTACGCAAGACCCCTTCGGCCACCGGCCGGAGGGGTCTGCGTTAGGTAGGCTCGTCTTCAAGCGCCGACATCAGTCGGCGCTTTCCCGCGCTAGTGAGGTCTGTTGCATTGACCCTGTTCTTCGACATCCTGGGTTTTGCGCTGTTCGTGTTCTGGCTGCTGTTGATCGCCCGCGTGGTGGTGGAGTTCATCCGCGGATTCAGCCGGGAGTGGCAGCCCAGGGGGCTGACGGTGGTGATCCTCGAGGGGATCATGACGGTGACCGATCCTCCGGTGAAGCTGTTGCGGCGCTTGATCCCCCCGCTCACCATCGGGCCGGTCCGGGTCGATCTGTCCATCGTGGTGCTGCTGATGGTGGTGTTCGTCGGCATGCGGTTGTCTTTCGATCAGGTCGGGGCCTGAGCGCGACGTTCCCCTGACCTGCAGAAGCGCATTAATTACATTTATGTAATTAATGCGCTTCTTTCGTTTTGGTCAATTGCGACGGGCGCCGACGGCGCTCGCGAAATTCCAATGAAACATTGAAATTCGTTCTTAATTCCGGCCCTCGCCTGCAACCGACGGGTCTGCTGTGACAGGATGGACGCCAGTTACTCCACGATCGCTCTACACTTTGATCGCTCTACACTTTGACACCGATTGACGGTCCAGACTGCAAGGGGGCAGAAGATGCCGCTAACTCCGGCTGACGTCCACAACGTCGCATTCAGCAAGCCGCCGATTGGCAAGCGCGGTTATAACGAGGATGAGGTCGATGCGTTCCTCGATCTCGTCGAGACCGAGCTGACCCGGCTGATCGAAGAGAACAGCGATCTGCGGCAGCGGGTCGCCGAGCTCGACGCCGAGCTCCAGTCCGCGCGCACCGGCCAGCCGGTGGCGGCTCCCGTCTTCACCAAGCCGGAGCCCGAGCCTGTCGCGGCCCCCATCGCGGCGCCCGCCCCGGTGGCCGCTCCCGTGGCCGCACCGGTCGGCGAGGACCACCACGTCCGCGCGGCCAAGGTGCTGAGCCTGGCCCAGGACACCGCCGACCGCCTCACCGGCTCGGCCAAGGCCGAGGCCGACAAGACCCTCGCCGACGCCCGCGCGCAGGCCGATGCCCTCGTCAGCGAGGCGAAGCACACCGCAGAGACCACGGTCGCCGACGCCAAGGCGCGCGCCGAGGCCATGCTCTCCGACGCGCAGACCCGGTCGGAAGCCCAGCTGCGTCAGGCCCAGGACAAGGCCGACGCCCTGCAGGCCGATGCCGAGCGCAAGCACACCGAGATCATGGGCAACATCAACCAGCAGCGCACCGTGCTGGAAGGCCGCCTCGAGCAGCTGCGCACCTTCGAGCGCGAGTACCGCACCCGCCTCAAGACCTACCTGGAGTCCCAGCTCGAAGAGCTCGGCCAGCGCGGCTCGGCTGCGCCGGCGGACTCGTCGGCCGGCGGCGAAGGTGCTGGCTTCGGCCAGTTCAACCGGGGCAACAGCTGACGGCTGACCAATGCTGATCATTGCCCTGGTCCTTGCCCTCATCGGCCTGGCGGCGCTGGTGACCGCAATCGTCACCAGCAACGAGTTGATCGCCTGGGTGTGCATCGGCGCCAGCGTCATCGGGGTCCTGCTGCTCATCGTCGACGCGCTGCGGGAACGCTCGCGCGGCGGTGCGGCGGCTTCCGAGGCCGGATCCGACGCCACCGGCGCCGCTGTCGCCGGTGACGATGCGGTCGCAGCGGCCGCCGAGGACTACCCCGAGGACGCGACCGACGCGGAGCCGGAAATGGTTGTCGCCGAAGCGGTTTCGGCAGACGGCGCCGACGAAGCCGAGGCCCGCGAAGCCGAGGCCGAAGAGGCTGAGGGCGATGGTGCCGAGGCCGAAACAGTTGCCGAAGAGGCTTCGGAAGAGTCCGCCGAAGCCGAGGCTCCGGAGGAGTCCGAAGAGGCGGACGAGGCCAAGGACGTTGAGCAAGCCGACGAAGCCGGCGACTCCGAGGCGTCCGACACCGAGGGCGCCGAAGACGTCAAAGCGGACGAGCCCAAGAAGGCCTGAGCCCCGGCGCTCCCAGTTTCCATCGAAGTCACCGCCGCGACGAGTCCCCGTCGCGGCGGTGCTTTTTGCGTTGATCGCCGTCACGGCGCTTTCCCGGCGGGGCGCGGGACAGGGTGCCGTCGAGGACGACGTCGGCTATCAGAAGACCTGGTTTCAGGGTCGGTTGCGCGACCGCTCAGATACTCGTTGACCCGGTAGGCAGGGCGCATGTCACTCGAATAAATGCGCCCTGAGTGCAGGCCCAACAGCAGAGCCTCGTCGCCTGCCGGGTTATTTCGTGCTTGTTGCGGTGATACGACGGCCGTGAATCGCGCCGGTCACGCGGGCCCACGAGGGTAAATGAGCCCCTCTTGACTTTGCTGACATCGAAGGGCAACAGCTGCGGAATCGCGCGCCCGTACATATGTAGCCAACCAATTACTGAACTGGGAGGCTTCGTGAGTCTGTTGAGTCGAAACCGCGACATCGAGCACTGGGATGCGGAGGATGTTGTTGCGTGGGATGCCGGCAACAAGGACATCGCCAAGCGCAACCTGATCTGGTCGATCTTCGCCGAGCACGTCGGCTTCTCCGTGTGGAGCATCTGGTCGGTGATGGTGCTGTTCATGCCGCAGGCGGTCTACGGCATCGACGCGCTCGGCAAGTTCGTGCTCGGGGCCGTCCCGATCGCGGTGGGTTCGTTCATGCGCATCCCGTACACCATCGGGCCGGCCAAGTTCGGTGGCCGCAATTTCACCATCTTCAGCGCTTTGATGCTGGCGGTCCCGTGTGCGCTGACCATGTACTTCATGATGCATCCGGGTACGTCGTACACGACGTTCCTGATCGTCGCGGCGGTCGCGGGCTTCGGTGGCGGTAACTTCGCGTCGTCGATGACCAACATCAACGCCTTCTACCCGCAGCGGCTGAAGGGCTGGGCGCTCGGCTTGAACGCCGGCGGCGGCAACATCGGTGTCCCGGCCCTCCAGATCATCGGCCTGGTCGTCATCGCCACCCTCGGCAACCGTCGCCCGGAGGTCGTCTGTGCCATCTACCTGGTCCTGCTGGCCGCCGCGGCCATCGGTGCCGCGCTGTTCATGGACAACATCCAAGGGCAGAAGTCCAACCTGTCGGCGATGGTCGAGGCCATGAAGTTCCGCAACTCGTGGGTGATGTGTTTCTTGTACATCGGCACGTTCGGTTCGTTCATCGGCTTCAGCTTCGCGTTCACCCAGATCCTGAACATCAACTTCACCGCGCAGGACGTCGCGCCGCTGCTGGACAAGTATCACGTCGCATCGGTCGCCAAACTGCCCAAGGAGGCCGCCAAGGAGCTGGCCAAGGCCAACTTCGACGCGTCCATCCACACCGCGTGGATCGCGTTCCTCGGCCCGCTGCTCGGCTCGATCTCGCGTCCGTTCGGCGGCAAGCTGGCCGACAAGATCGGCGGCGGCAAGATCACGCTCTACACGTTCGCCGCGATGACGGCCGTCACCGGCGTCCTGGTCGCGGGCGGCATGTGGGATGACGCCACCAAGGGCCCGGCGACCGGCGCTCAGATGGCGCTCTACATCGCGGCGTTCATGGTGCTCTTCATCCTGACCGGCATCGGTAATGGCTCGACCTACAAGATGATCCCGTCGATCTTCGAGGCCAAGGCGCAGAGCAAGGACGAGCTCGGTGCGAAGGAGAAGATGCTGTGGTCGCGCAGCATGTCCGGTGCCCTGATCGGCTTCGCCGGTGCGGTCGGCGCGTTCGGTGGGGTGCTCGTCAACATCGTGCTCCGGACGTCCTATGCGGGGCCGTCGCACTCGGCGACCACCGCCTTCTGGGTGTTCCTCGCCTTCTACGTGGTGTGCGGCGTCGTCACCTGGTTCGTGTTCCTGCGCCAGCCGCACTTGCGTGCCGCGACGGGGGAGCACGTCGGCCGGGGAGTTGTCCCGGCGACCTAGTCAGTTGGCCGGAATGCCCCGCGGGAGTTTCCCGCGGGGCATTCTCACGTGTGTGATCCAGATAACTGGTCCAACCAGTTGACCAGTTACCGATAGACCCTCGATCATCGGTGCATGGACATCGCACCCGTCTCCCGCGCGGCGGTCAGTGATGCGGTGTTCGCGCATCTCGTCGACGAAATCCTGTCCGGACGCGTTGCGGTCGACGAGGCCCTGCCGTCCGAGCGTGAGCTGGCCCTGGCGTTCGCGGTGAATCGGCACGCCATCCGGGAAGCGCTCAAGCGGCTGCAGCAGGCCCGCCTGGTCCGGATCAGCCACGGCGGTAAGACGCGGGTCCAGGATTGGCGCCAGACGGCGGGTCTGGACGTGCTCAGCACGCTCGCTGCCACCGGCGCGGTGCCTGCGCTGCAGATCGCGCGCGACATCATGGTCATGCGCCGGTCGGTGGCCGCCGATGCGGCCCGGTTGTGCGCACTGAACGCCACGGAGGGCGAGCTGGCGGCGATCGCCACCGCAGCCGCTGCGTACCCGTCCGAACGTACCGATGAATCCATCGCCGTCGACCTGACGTTCTGGACCGCGATCATCGACGGCAGCGGCAACCTGGCCTACCGTCTGGCACTGAACACGCTGGTCGCGGCATTCGCCGACATCGGTTTCGGCGTGATCGCCGAGCTCGGCACCTCCGCCGAACTGGCCGACCGTGACGCCCACATCACGCTGGCCGAGCACCTCGTCGCGCGCGATGCCGACGCCGCTCACCGGCTGGCCGACGAGCTGCTGGGCCGCGTCGTCGAAATCCTCTCCGCTCGCCAGCTCTAGGAGTCATCCCACATGTTCGATCTGATCCTGCACGCCGTGCCGGTGTTCGTGATCTGTCTGGTGCTGGAAGCGCTGTCCTTCCGTTTCCTGCCGGACGACGACGAGGTCGGGTACGAATTCCGTGATTCCCGAACCAGTCTCACCATGGGCATCGGCAACGTCATCATCAACATCGGCTGGAAGCTGGCGGTCCTGGCCGCCTACAGCGCGGCGTACCTGGTGGCGCCGTTCCACCTGCCGGCGAATAACCCGCTGACCTGGATCGCGCTCTTCGTCGCCGACGACTTCCTCTATTACTGGTACCACCGAACCCACCACACGATTCGGGTGTTCTGGGCCAGTCATGTCGTGCATCACTCCAGTGAGCATTACAACCTGTCCACCGCGCTGCGGCAGACCTGGACGCCGTTCACCGCGCTGCCGTTCTGGTTGCCGTTGGCGTTCCTCGGCTTCTCGCCGTGGATGATATTGCTGCAGCAGTCCATCAGCCTGCTCTACCAGTTCTTCATCCATACCGAACGCGTCGGAAAACTCTGGCGGCCAATTGAGTTCGTCATGAACACCCCGTCGCACCACCGAGTCCACCACGGTTCCAACAGTCAGTATCTGGACACGAATTACGGTGGCATCCTGATCATCTGGGATCGGTTGTTCGGCAGTTTCGAGCCGGAAGGCGAGCGCGTTGTCTACGGTTTGACCAAGAACATCAAGACGTTCAATCCATTGCGGGTCGCCACGCATGAATACGCAGGGATTTGGCGAGATGTTCGAGCCGCTCGGAGCTGGAAACAGCGCTGGGGACACCTTTTCCGCGGACCAGGCTGGGCGCCGGAGGGTGCGTAACCCAGGTCACAGATTTCCGGCACGTTTCCGCCGCGATTCCGGCATGAAACATGCTGTGCACCAGGGCGTGATGACCAAGTGAGTATGGGTTGACGCGTAGTACATGGTCGCGCAACGGTTGCGGAATTGACGGCCCGTAGAACTGTTACATGACCGCTTCCGGAGCGCGCACCACGCGCACCGCGTGCTCCTATTGCGGTGTCGGTTGTGGCATTTCGGTCGAGACCCGCACCGACGCCGGTACCGGTCTGCCGGTCATCGCTCGGGTATCCGGAGACCGGCTGCACCCCACCAACTTCGGGCGGCTGTGCACCAAGGGTGCCACCCATGCGGAGCTGATGGGCGCCGACGACGGCCGGCTCACCACGGCACTCGTGCGGCACGGTCGGGGCGCCGAAGCGGTCAGCGTCGCCGTCGACGACGCCACCGCCGAGGCCGGCCGGCGGCTGCGGGCCATCGTCGACGAGCACGGTCCCGACTCGGTGGCACTGTACGTCTCGGGCCAGATGACCATCGAGGCCCAGTACCTGGCCAACAAGCTCGCCAAGGGCTTCATCCGCACCGTGCACATCGAATCGAACTCCCGCTTGTGCATGGCCAGTGCCGGCACCGGCTTCAAGCAGTCTCTCGGTGCCGACGGCCCACCTGGGTCATACACTGACTTCGACTCTGCCGACCTGTTTTTCGTCATCGGCGCCAATATGGCCGACTGTCACCCCATCCTGTTCCTGCGCATGGCCGACCGGCTGGCCAAAGGTGCCAAGCTGATCGTCGTCGACCCCCGGCGCAACGCCACTGCCGAGAAGGCCGATCTGTTCCTGCAGATCAAACCCGGCACCGACCTGGCACTGCTGAACGGTCTGCTGCACCTTCTGGTCGAAAATGGCGCGATAGACCAGGAATTCATCGCCGAGCACACCGAGGGCTGGGACGCCATGCCCGCGTTTCTCGCCGACTATCCACCGGCGACGGTCGCCGAGATCACCGGAATCCCCGAAGCCGACATCCGCCGTGCCGCCGAGATGATCGCGGAGGCGGGGGAGTGGATGTCGTGCTGGACCATGGGCCTGAACCAGAGCACCCACGGCACCTGGAACACCAACGCCATCTGCAACCTGCACCTCGCGACCGGCGCCATCTGCCGCACGGGCAGCGGCCCGATGTCGCTGACCGGCCAGCCCAACGCCATGGGCGGCCGCGAAATGGGGTACATGGGACCCGGTCTGCCCGGGCAACGCGCCGTCACGTCGGCCGAGGACCGCGCATTCGTGGAAGAGCAATGGGAGCTGGAACCCGGCACCATCCGCACCGACGTCGGCCCCGGCACCATCGAGATGTTCCGGCAGCTGGGCACGGGCGACATCAAGGCCGTGTGGATCATCTGCACCAATCCCGTTGCCACCGTGGCCAATCGGCAAACCGTCATCGACGGGCTGCAGGCGGCCGAACTCGTGATCACCCAGGACGCTTACCAGGACACCGCGACCAACGCGTACGCCGACATCGTGCTGCCGGCCACCCTGTGGGCCGAGGCCGACGGCGTCATGGTCAACTCCGAACGCAGCCTCACGCTGCTGCAGCAGAGCATCCCGGCCGCCGGCGACGCGCGGCCCGACTGGGAACTGATCTGTAATGTAGCCCGGCACATGGGCTTTGGCGATCAGTTCGACTACAAGTCCAGCGAGCACGTGTTCGCCGAGATTCGCCAGTTCGCCAATCGCCGCACCGGCTACGACTTGGGCGGCGTGACCTACGAGCGGCTGCGCGAAACCCCGCTGCAATGGCCCTGCCCGACCGAAGGGGGTGATCGGAACCCGATCCGCTACCTCAATGACGGGGTCAGCCAGGACCTGTTCGTCGACGCCGAAGGGCACCGGCCGCGGCTGGCCTTCCCGACCCCGTCGCGGCGGGCGGCGTTCCACGCCCGTCCCCACCTGGACGCCGCGGAACTGCCCGACGACGAATTCCCGTCGGTACTGAACACCGGTCGGCTGCAACACCAGTGGCACACCATGACCAAGACCGGGAAGGTCACCAAGCTCAACAAACTCAACGGGGCTCCGTTCGTGGAGATTCATCCGGCCGATGCGGCAAATCTCGGTATCGCCGACGGTGCGTCCGTTGAGATCTCGTCGCGACGCGGCACGGCCGTCCTGCCGGCGCTATTGACCGACCGAGTGCGTCCGGGCAATTGTTTCGCACCGTTCCACTGGAACGACGCACAGGGCGAGCGGCTGACCGTCAACGCAGTGACCAACGACGCGGTGGACCCGGATTCCCTGCAGCCCGAATTCAAGGTATGTGCCGTGCGGTTGGCGCCGGTCGTGATCGAGCCCGTGGCAGGAGCGCCGGTCGCGCCCGCCGTGACCTCAGCCGTTGCCGGCGCCCATCCGTTGGCCGCTGCACTGGGCCTGGGCGGGCCGCCGGCACTCAACGACACCGAAAAGGTCTACCTGTCGGGCTTTTTCAGCGGTATCCGGCAAGCCACCGGTGTGCCGGTGCTGCCCGCGTGGGCACCTGTCACACCGGCGGTGCGGCTGTGGGTCAACGGGGCACTGGCCGGTGCGCACAGTGTCTCGGCCCCCGCCGCGGTGGCTGGCGCCGTGCCGGCGCCCACGACATCGGGCCCGTTGGTGCTGTGGGCGTCGCAGACCGGCACCGCCGAAGAATTCGCGGCCGGCCTGGCCGCGAAGATCACCGGGGCCCGGCTGCAGGTACTGGACGACACCGCGCTGGACGAGCTCGCCGCAGCGGGCGAAGTCCTGGTCGTGACAAGCACTTTCGGTGACGGCGGACCTCCCGACAACGGTGCGGACTTCTGGGCGCGACTGAGCGCCGCCGATGCGCCGGACCTCAGCGGGGTGCGGTACGCCGTGCTCGGGATCGGGGACCGCGCGTACGAGAACTTCTGCGGCTATGCCAAGTCCGTGGACGGCCGGCTCGCCGAGCTGGGGGCCACCGCGCTACTTGACCGCGCGGACTGCGAGGCCTACGACGACGAACCGCTCGCTCGATGGGCCGACGCCGTTGTCGAATTGGCTGCGGCGGACCCGGTCGCCGTCGCGCCTGCAGCACCGGTGGTCGCTCCCGCAGCGGCGGCCGCGCCCGCCAAGCCCGCTCCCAAACCCGCCAAGCCGTTCACCCGCAACAACCCGCTATCGGTTCCGTTGTGCCGCAACACTCTGCTGACCACGGGCGGTACCAAGGAAGTCCGCCAGATCGGCTTCGACCTGTCCGGGCACGAGGCGAGCTATGGTGTCGGCGACGCGCTGGGCGTGGTCGTGGCGAACGCTCCGGAAGCGGTGAGTGCCTGGCTGACCGCGACCGGGCTGTCCGGCGATGAGATCGTCGAGATCGACGGCGCGGAAACAGCTTTGCGTGACGCGCTCACCACGTGGTACGACATCTGCAAGGTATCGCCGACCCTGATCAACTTCCTCGCCGAGCGGCACGACGCCAAGATTCTGCGGGCGCCCCGGGAAGAACGCGAGCGCTGGCTCGACGGCCGGACCGGCCTGGACCTCGTCGAGGAGTTCAAGGTCCGCGCGGAACCCGAGGAATGGCGAGATGCGTTGGTGCGCCTTGCCCCGCGGTCGTACTCGATATCCTCGAGCCCGCTCGTCAGCCCCGACGAGGTGCAGTTGACCGTGTCGGTAGTGCGGTACCACGGTGCGCGCGGCGGCATCCGGCACGGCGTCGCGTCGACATACCTGGCCGACCGGGCCGCGACGGTGCCGGTGTTCCTGCAGTCGGCGCCGCACTTCCGGCCGCCCGAGGACGCGTTGACGCCGATGATCATGGTCGGTCCCGGCACTGGTGTCGCACCGTTCCGCGGGTTCCTGCACGAGCGCCGGGCGCTCGGCCACACCGGCCGTAACTGGCTGTTCTTCGGTGACCAGCACCGGGCCGAAAACTATTACTACCGGGACGAATTGGAGGCCTTCGCCGCCGACGGGCTGCTGACCCGGCTGGACACCGCGTTCTCCCGGGACCAGGCCAAGCGGGTGTACGTGCAGCACAAGATGCGCGAGCACGGCGAGATTCTGTGGCGCTGGCTCGAGGACGGCGCGCATTTCTACGTGTGCGGCGACGCGGCCCGCATGGCCAAGGACGTCGACGCGACGCTCACCACCATCATCAAGTCTCACGGCGGTGTGTCGGAATCGGCGGCGCACGAGTACAAACGCGAGCTGATTGCCGACAGGCGCTACGTCCGCGACGTTTACTGATCTGCCTGCCGGCCTGTCCGGCGGTACCGCTGCACACCCGGCCGTTTCAGGGTTGACTGGAGCATGCCGGGAAGGAGCGATGTCGAATGGTCGTTGAATCAGGTCTCAACGCAGCATCAGGTCCAGACGCAGCATCAGGTCCTGCCGCGTCAGTGGCCCCGCCGCGCAACCCGGCCCGTCACATCAGGTTGACGTCCCACAGCGGCGGCGCCGATGCGCTGCCGATCCACTGGGGCGCCGCTACCGCCGCCGAGCGCGGCCCGGTGATCGGAACCACGACCACGCGAGCGCACCGCAACGTGATCGGCACCCACAGTGGCTCGTACAGCGTGTACCGGGCACTGGCGGTGGCTGCCGGTGCGCTCTCGCCGGAGCACCGCGCCGACCTGACCAACACCGCACCCACCGACGTGATCGGGCCGTATCCCCAGTGGGCCGAACCGGGGGCGATCGTGAGCCTGGACCCGTGGGGCGCCATGGTCGCCGAGGCGTTTTCCACGGAGTTGGGTCGCGGCCATGACATCCGGCCGACCATCGCCATCACCAAGGCCCATGTGATGCTGCCCGAGGTCGCCGACGCGATCACCAAAGGCCGGCTCCGCCCGGACGGTCGGGTGCTGCTCGACAACGGTGCCGCGCTGGTGACCAAGGCGGCCATCGAGCCCGTCTGGTTCCTTCCCGGCGTGGCGGCGCGATTCGGTTGCAGTGAAACGGAACTGCGCCGCGTGCTGTTTGAGGAGACCGGCGGCATGTACCCCGAACTCGTCACGCGCGGCGATCTCGAGGTGTTCCTCCCGCCGATCGGCGGACAGACCGTCTACATCTTCGGCGAGGCCCGTGAGCTTGCCGACCCGGACGTGGAACTGACCGCGCGCGTGCATGACGAGTGCAACGGATCGGATGTGTTCGGGTCCGACATCTGTACCTGTCGGCCGTATCTCACCCATGCCATCGAGGAGTGCATCCTGGGTGCCCAACGGGGCGGGGTCGGGCTGGTGGCGTATTCCCGCAAGGAGGGCCGTGCCCTCGGTGAGGTCACCAAATTCCTGGTCTACAACGCGCGCAAGCGCCAGGTCGGCGGCGATACCGCCGACCAATACTTCGCCCGGACGGAATGTGTTGCCGGGGTGCAGGATATGCGTTTCCAGGAACTCATGCCGGACGTGCTGCACTGGCTGGGTGTCCGCAAGATTCATCGGCTGGTGTCGATGAGCAACATGAAGTACGACGCCATCACCGGTTCGGGTATCGAGGTCGTCGAACGCGTGAATATCCCCGACGACCTGATCCCGGCCGATGCTCGCGTCGAGATCGATGCCAAGACGGCCGCCGGTTATTTCACGCCCGGCGCGGTGCCCGACGCCGATGAGCTCAAGATCGCCAAGGGCCGTGGACTCACGCCATGACAACGGGCACCGATATCGGCACCGATGCCGACAGCGCCGTCGCGGTCCGCATCCTGCGCAGAACTGACGCCATCCGCGACCGTGCGGACTACCTGCTGCGCCGCGCACGGGCGGGGGAGTCCCGCTGGTTCGTCGTCGACGACGACTCGCTCGCGGGGGCCGCCGACTTCGTCGCCGACGTCACCCGCACGCGATATCCGGATCTGGTGATCCCGTATCACAGCCGCTGGCGTCATTTCGAGGCCGGCGGCATCGACCGCACCACCGACCTACGCGCCCGGCTGGCCACGTTGGACGCGGCCGCTCAGGCCCGCTCGATGATCGACCTCGCCGTGGTCAGCGTGCTGCTCGACGCCGGTGCCGGGCCGGACTGGGGCTACGTGGAACCTGCTACCGGGCAACGCTTTACGCGGTCCGAGGGCCTCGGGGTGGCCAGCTGGCATGCCTTTGTCGACGGGGCGTTCTCCAGTGACCCGGCCCAGCCATGGCAGGTCGACGCCGAACGGCTGCGCAGTGTCGACGACGCTGCCCTCGGCCGGGCATTTCAGGCTGGGCCGGGCAATCCGCTGGTGGGGCTCAGCGGGAGGGTGCAGCTGCTGCGCCGCCTCGGTGCCGCCCTGGCCAGTCAACCCGAGGTCTTCGGTCCGCAGGGGCGTCCTGGTGGCCTGTTCGACGTGCAGGCCGGCCCGGCGGTCGGTGCGCACGACATCCTGGTCCGGCTCCTGGACACTCTGTCCGGGGTCTGGCTGGCGGACAACGATATTGGCGGTATCCCACTCGGCGACTGCTGGCCGCACCCTGCGGTTCCGGGGGTTGGGTTGTCACTCGGGTGGATGCCGTTCCACAAGCTGTCGCAGTGGCTGACCTACTCGCTGCTGGAGCCGTTCGAGTGGGCAGGGGTGACGGTCACCGGGCTGGACGCCCTGACTGGTTTGCCCGAGTACCGCAACGGTGGCCTGCTGCTCGACACCGGGGTACTGCGCTTGCGAGATCCCGCGGCCTCGGGCCGAACCTGGTCGGTGGCCGACGAATTCGTGGTCGAATGGCGCGCCCTGACCGTCGCGCTTCTCGACGCCCTCGCGCCGCTGGTCCGCGCCCGCCTGGGCCTCGACTCCCAGGCCCTGCCCCTGGCCTGTGTCCTCGAGGGCGGCACCTGGGCCGCCGGGCGCACCCTTGCGCAACAGCTACGGGCCGGTAACCCGCCATTGTCCATCAGCAGTGACGGCACGGTTTTCTAGGAGGGCGCCATGGGTAACCTGCATCTCGTCGACCATCCGCTGGTCCAGCACAAGCTGACGCTGATGCGGCAGAAAGACCTGTCCACCAAAGGTTTTCGTCAGCTGCTGAACGAGATTTCCGCGTTGATGACCTACGAGGTGCTGCGCGACATCCCCATGCACGAGATCGAGATCGAGACTCCGTTGGAATCCACCACCGGCATGGTGATCGACGGCAAGAAGCTCGTCTTCGTCTCCATCCTGCGGGCGGGCAGCGGCATCCTGGACGGCATGCTCAGCGTTGTGCCTGCCGCGCGGATCGGCCACATCGGTCTGTACCGCGACCCGAAAACCCATGTAGCGGTGGAGTATTACTTCAAGATGCCGAGTGAGCTGGACGAGCGCGACATCGTGGTGTGTGATCCGCTGCTCGCCACCGGCAACTCCGCGGTGGCCGCTATCGACCGCCTCAAGGAGTACCGGCCGCGGTCCATCAAGTTCGTCTGTCTGTTGACCTGTCCGGAGGGAGTCGCCGCGATGCAGGCGGCGCACCCCGAGGTACCCATCTACGCCGCGGCGCTGGACCGGCAGCTCGACGAGCACGGCTACATCGTGCCCGGTCTCGGCGATGCCGGCGACCGCATCTTCGGAACGAAGTAGCGCTCATGGCCATGCCGGAACCCAACCGGAGGGCCGTGTTGCGCGGCGCCGGGCTGTTGGTCGGTGCCTCCGCCGCGGCACTGCGGAGCGCTGGACCTGCCCTCGCAGAGCCCGATCCCGGCCCGGGAGATCTGGCTCGCCTGCGGCGGACCTTCGCCTTGGCGGAACAGGCTCGACTGCGCGGTGGCGCACCCTACGGCGCGCTGGTCGCCGACGCCGCCGGCAAGGTCGTCGCCGAGCACGGCAACACCTCAGCCGTCGACGGCGGTGACCCGACCGATCACGCGGAGATGGTCACCATCCGCAGCGCCTGGCGAGCGCTCGGCGATGACGGTATGAAATCGGCGACGCTATACGCCAGTACCGAGCCGTGCACAATGTGCGCGGGCGGCATCTACTGGAGCGGCATCGGCCGGGTGGTGTACGGCATGTCCAACACCCGGCTGTTCCACTTCACCGGAGACGACCCCGAAAACGCGGCGTTCGCCCTGCCGTGCCGCGACATCCTGCAGCACGGCTACCGGCCGATCACCGTCATCGGACCGCTACTGGAAGACGAAGCGGCACAAGCGCATCGGGGCTACTGGCACTGAGTCCAGCGGCCCCGTCCGGCTCACGCCGACAGCGCGTCGAACAGTGCCGACAACTGAGCCGGCGTGACGGACATACCGCACTGCCCACGCAACGAGGTCAGCGGTCGGGCGATGTTCTTCAGGTCCAGGAACTCGCCCGGGTGGGCGGCGCCTGCTCAAGGAACTGTCAGCATTCGCCCCCAAGGGCCGCGAGTACCCCGCCCGTGCAACCCGGGAGGGCCGACCACAAGTTGGTCGACGGCGGCCCGGAGAAGGGATTGAGCTCGGGGGCCTGTGACTGCGCTCCACTCGCGGGCGAGCAGTAGTACGAATATTGGAGCTCGCCGTAACAGGCATCGGCATGGGCGGCTGCGACACCCAAGGGGAGCAGGGCGGGCATGGCAGCGCCGGCTGCTGCCATGCCCACCGCTGCGATGAGCCGCTTGGTCGTGGAGTTCAGCGTGACATTCATGAAGGTGTCCTTTGTCCAGTGCGCTGCCGGGCGGCCGCGCTACCGGTATGAGCAACGAGCCCGGATGCGCGGGACAACTTTTTCGAAATTTTCTTGAGTGCGGCTGGGAGCTCTGACCCGATCGACGTCGTAGTGGTCGGGTTCCATCCCTGCTAGGGATGGATCAGTTGTATCTGGTACTACCGTCGATCGCCTGGGTTGTACTAATCAGCTTGGCGTAGCAATGATCTCGATCTAGGTTGTGGTCGGTACACCATGCGAGGGCGTTGTCGGGGTCCGAAAAGCCTACGCCCGCAACTGTGACCCAGAAGTCCCGTGAAGAGAACGTTGACCAGTCGCCGGACCAGAGCAGTCTCGCGCCTGGGTACTTTTGTCGTAGCTGAAGGTATTCACGCAATGTCGTTGTGTTGTCCCAAACGATGCCTTCCGCGACCAATCCTGGCCGCTTAGAACTCAGTTGGGGGACCCACTGATCGGCCAGCCAGTTGGCCACATAGTGACGGTCGTCGTTGGCGATGGCTTTGAGCTGGCTGAAGCTGTCGGACTCAGGATCTGTGGGAACCGCCGTTGGCGTGGCCGGTTCAGGGACCGTCGGTCGGGAACTCGGCGTCGATGCGTGTGTTGGCACGGAGGAACTAGGAAGTGATGGAAAGTTCGGAAATGACGGTAAAGCCGTGAACGACGGGAAGCTGGGAACGGACGTCGACTCCATCGGTGAGGTTTGGCCGCTGCCGGAGGAGTCGTTGCCCCAGTGGGTCGAGAAGTCGGCGACGATTGAAATCACAATGGCAGCGGATGCGATGACTGACGCTCGCCGCCAACCGTGCGTCCAAGCGGTTTGTGGTCGCCCACGATACTGAATCACGTCTACATAGCGAGCAATTTCGGTGGCCACGATTGCAGCCGTTACGCACAGCACTGCAGACGAGAAAGCGAGTAACCACAGTCCCCATCCGGCGGAGGCGCCGATCGGAATGCCAAAGAAGCGAGCCTTAGGAATGGTGATGATTCTGATGAGCGTCAGGATCGCGAAAGTGACGCACGAGACGCCCGCGACAGCCGCGAACCACGCGAGTGGTAGGGCCCATCGCGGGTTGAAACGTGTGCGCGGCCAAAACAACACAATGAGTAGACCGACGCAGGCCACTGCGCCGAAGGCCAATGCTGTCTTGCCCGTGTCTCCAGCGTCGAGACCGCTCAGGCTGAAGAGCAGGACGCTCGCCCATGGACCGACGGTGCCGATCATGACGCCGGCACTGGCGGCGACGGCAGCGATCAAGGTCGGGCGATAGTAGGTTTGAGCGTTCGGCGGCCAGCTAGGCCATGAAGCCCTCGGCTCCGAGTTCGCAAGAGGCACTGCCATCTTCGACGCACTGCCGCTAATTTCGGCAGTTTCGGGCAACGCCGATTCGGCGTGGTCTACAAATCCTTGGAATTCGCCCAGGCTTATCCGGCCTGATTCGAAATCATCTAATTTGGCACCGATCTCATTGACGAGCCGTTCGGTACTTGCTCGAATCCGAGCTCCGCAGTCCCCACAGAAATGCTGGTTCTGCGGGTTCGGGTGACCGTTGGGACAGACCTCCGTCGCCAATGTCATCGCCGCACCCCTTCGGACAGCCGTGTCGTTTCAGAATCGGCTGCGACGGACTTCTGTCGATAGGGTAGTTATACCTTTGCTCGCGTGCCGTATCGCCTGAATACGCTGCTACCGACCGCTCCTGTCGCAACCGCCACTACTCGCTGCGGCAATCGCCAATTGAGGTGGCCTTCGGGTCGAAGGCGCGGTCCCCGAGCAGTGGATGTTCCACCGCAGGTTGCAAACCTGCCGCCTCTGCTTCGGCTGCCCGCCGGTGGCTCTCCCACTGACCGTCGCCGCGCCTGGTGTGCCCCTTTCGGCACGCATGTGCGGTAGACCCACAGTCGACTTAGAGGGCGATATCACGATCTTGTCTGGGCAATACAAATACACACGTGTTGCGGCGGACCTTCAAGATATGAACCGTGTCCGGCATGACGTCCATTCCGTACAGTGTCGTGGCCTCCGATGCCGTTTGAATGCACCAATTTGAGGCACTGCTGGTCCTAAGTGTCGGCGTTGTCGACGACGGAGGCCGCCAATATTGCGGCGAGCGCCGTCACCGCGAATATCGTCATGCTCATCAGGCTCTGTTGTCCCGGCGCGGGGCATCGTAGGGCATTTCGGCTTCTGCACCTATGAATGGCTCCGACCCCGTACTGCACCACCTGGGCATCGGACGCCGCCACGCCGGCACACCCGTGCTCATCCTGGTGGCCACCAGCACCGTCACCGTGATCAGCACAACCAGCTACACCCCGATCGCCGACCACCACATCAACCCCGACCGAAACTACTGGCCCCACCAACAAAAAACCCCGGCCAAAAGGCCGGGGTTCTCTGTAACCGATGACTCGACTCATGTGTAACCCATGACTCGACTCACCACATCTGTGTCCGAGGGGGTGTCGTGAGTCACGACATAGGTGACAGATGAGTCGGGTCATGGGTTACACCTGGAACGACACTCGATGAGTCGCGTCATAGGTGACAGTCATGACTCATGTCGAAAGCCCGCGTGGTGGTGTTGGAAGTCGTCTCAGGGCATCTGTCGGTCAGCGCCGCCGCCCGCGACTACTCGATGTCCCGCCAGCACATCTACCGCCTCCTCAAGCGCTACCGCGACAGCGGCCTCGACGCGGTCGAACCGCGGTCACGGCGTCCGGCCAGCAATCCCCGCGCGGTCAGCGATGAGGTCATCGCCGCGATCGTGCTGCTGCGCGAGAAGCTCACCGCCAACGGCCTCGACGCCGGGCCGGTGACCCTGCAAACGCACCTAGCTGAACAACAGCTCCCGGTGCCCTCGACCTCCACCATTCGCCGCATCCTGCACCACCACGGCCTGATCACCCCGCAGCCACGCAAACGCCCCAAACGGTCCTTCCGGCGGTTCGCCGCCGAACAGCCCAATGAATGCTGGCAGTCAGACTTCACGCACTGGCCCCTGGCCGACGGCACCGACACCGAGATCCTCAACTGGCTCGATGACCATTTCCGGTATCTGCTGTACTGCACCGCATTCCGCAGTGTCAGCGTCACCGAGGTCGTGGCCAGCTTCACTACCTTGATCGACACCCACGGGCTGCCCGCATCCACCCTGACCGACAACGGATCGGTCTACACATCACGATTCACCCACGGCCACAACGACTTCGAACGACTCATCGCCACCCTGGGAGTCAGGCAAAAGAACGGCAGCCCCGGACACCCCCAAACCCAAGGCAAAATCGAGAGGTTCCACCAAACACTCAAACGCTGGCTCGCCGCCCGCCCCCGACCAGCGACCCTGGCCGACCTGCAATGCCTGCTCGACGAATTCACCGTCATCTACAACACCGCCCGAGTGCACCGCGCATTGCCAGCGGCCACCACCCCCGCGCAGGCCTACACCACCCGACCCAAAGCCACCCCGACCGGCACCGTCGAACACTTCCGCATCCGCCACGACACCGTCGACCAATTCGGCAAACTCACCCTGCGCCACGGCAGCCGCCTGCACCACCTGGGCATCGGACGCCGCCACGCCGGCACACCCGTGCTCATCCTGGTGGCCACCAGCACCGTCACCGTGATCAGCACAACCAGCTACACCCCGATCGCCGACCACCACATCAACCCCGACCGAAACTACTGGCCCCACCAACAAAAAACCCCGGCCAAAAGGCCGGGGTTCTCTGTAACCGATGACTCGACTCATGTGTAACCCATGACTCGACTCACCACATCTGTGTCCGAGGGGGGACTTGGCCACCTGCGACACGAGTTGAGACCTTCCAACTGAATCGCTGACTAGCGAATTTACGGCGTGAGTTGTCGAGGAGGGTGCAATCAGCGAGGGCACGACTAGGCGACCTGTCCGGTGCTGCGGACCGGCTGATTGCCTGCGCTCTCGCATTCGGCGGTCAATCACTGCGAACCACACCGTTCCAGTCGAGCGGCTGAACGAGGATCTCGGCCTCAACGACGGTTATTGCCGCCGCGATCACCGACGGAGCGTAGCTTCGGCGATGTGGATAGCCCCGGCCGCAACGATGACGCGGCGACCTAGACTCCGTTCGGTCGGATGATGGATAGTCGAAACGCCCACCTCGAGGCGCTGCCCGGCAGGGTGTTCCGCGACTGGTTCGAACAGCTCAACCGCGCGTCCGGCGTCTTCGCTGGTAACAGCGTCGAGCTCGAAAAGCATTTCACGCAGTTCGTCGGCAAACAAATGTTCGTAAGTGAACTGCCTGATGATTTCGGGACCGAAGCTGCCCGCCTGCTGCATAACTACCTCGCCGCCCTGGCGACGCTCCGCGACGTTATGCGCGGCATCCACCGTCGAGTGTGGCCGGAACGCCACGCACCGGGCACCGAGGACAAGCGCACGAGATGGGAGGTGGAGGTGTGGACGCCAAAGGTTGGCAAACTGCTGAGCGACGAGCCGACCACGTTTCTGGTTGACCTGCGGAACTACTCTCTGCACTACGCCATCCCCGTCACATCTATGACAACCAATTGGTCCAATACCGGCGGCGGTGGCCCGATGGCGCTATGGAACACCATCACGGTCAACCGGACTGAGTTGCTCAAGTGGGACGGCTGGCGGTCGAAAGGGCGCAAGTACATCACGTCGCACACTGGTGACAATGTCGACGTCATGACTCCCATCGCGACTTACTCGACCAGAGTGCGCGAATTCTTCGGTTGGTTCTGGCAGCAGGTCGAAGACTCAAGACGTATCGATATCCTCGAATACCGTTATAAGTCAATGGAGTTTGGTCTTTACCTTCAGCTGGATGCAGTGCTCGCGCAATTCGGGCCAGACGGCCGCAGCGTTCTGAGACCGCAGCTCGCCAGAGCGCGTCTTGAGCGCGCTGAATTCGGAACGCACGGCTGGCGACTCATCACCCTGGATCAGGACGGCGAATGGGTTGTCGGTGAGCGAGACCCTGATTGGCCTCCCTTACCAACCAGCCCGCGATGACTGCGATCTCTTTTTCGAGGTTGTTGACCGTCGAAATTCGTTCAGAAGTGCCCCATCCGTTGAGGTCAGCATCGCCACGTCGTCGGGGCCTATGTAGGACGACATGTCGAGCGGGCCTCGCTGGCCCGATCGGTTCGGTGCCGCGGGCAATAATGCAGTGCATGACTGGAACTGCTGGGTGCGTTTGCTAATGCTGTACGACGCTTTCATAAGCCACGCCAGCGAGGACAAAGACGACTTCGTGCGACCCCTCGCGGAGCGACTGCGGGACGAGCACATCGAGGTCTGGTATGACGAGTTCACCCTTCGAATAGGAGACTCGCTCCGCAGGTCGATTGACAAAGGTCTGGCTCAGTCGCGGTTCGGTATCGTGGTTCTGAGTCCTAGCTTTTTCGGGAAGAGCTGGCCCCAATGGGAACTTGACGGGCTGGTCGCACGCGACATTCAAACTGGGGGAGTGTTGCTGCCGGTCTGGCACGGCGTCAACAGGGACGAGATCATCGCTTTTTCACCACCGCTTGCCGACAAGTTCGCCGTTTCAAGCGCGAGCGGGATTGACCAGGTGGTTCGCCAACTCTGTGAAGTTATCCGACCCCAGGGCTCGACCCTCGTCATAGCGCGCGACCATCTCATCGACATGGGCTACAGCCCGCCAGTAGTGACAGATGACTGGTGGCTCGACGTAGCGGCAGCGTCTGAATCGAATGACATGGAAGGGGATTGGCAGGAACCGATGGGCTGGGGTAGGTGGGGCTTCCCGTTGCCCGAGAGCTCGACTGAACCCGCAAAGCGCGGATACCGGCTCGCCTGGGCGGCAGCTCAGATGGAATGGCAGAAGGTCGCTGCCAGGGCGCCCATAACCCAGGTGACGCCCCCGGAGGAAGTGCACCGGTTCATCGAGGAGACACCAGGGCTTGAGGCGGCGTGCCATGCCTTTCCCCGGTATCTCATTGCCTACGCACCGCAGCTGGCCATCCCTGGGTTTGGCGGCCAGTTTGAGTTGGAGCTGCAGCGCTTATACGAGGAGTCGTTGGCCAGGGGACTCGAGAGTCGGAAGCGGAAGGATCGAGCTGGAAGCGGGTTGACTGACGACGGATTGCCACCCCGGTGCGATGACGAGTATGTGTTCCGGGATCCCGAATTCGGCAGGTATAGCGCTGGGCATATTGCGTGCGGATTTGTTCAGGGCA
Source organism: Mycolicibacterium aubagnense (assembly GCF_010730955.1). Classification (NCBI taxonomy): domain Bacteria; kingdom Bacillati; phylum Actinomycetota; class Actinomycetes; order Mycobacteriales; family Mycobacteriaceae; genus Mycobacterium; species Mycolicibacterium aubagnense. Next base: position 5,415,333 of record NZ_AP022577.1, read on the forward strand.
ACTATGTTTCGAACGGGCCGCCAATGCGCTTCTACGAAGACCCCGAGTACATCGCGTGGCTGCTGTCGGAGCGCAGCACTTTTCTTCCCGAGCGCGTGCGAGCGGTCCTCACGGCGGGCATGGCGGAATGGGGCGTTTGGCCTTGGAACGAGTGGGAATTGAATCGGCTCGAACAAGACTTCGGATACGGTCGTGGAGGCTCCGATGGCCAACTTGAGCGGGAACTGCTCGAAGCGAAATCGCCGGAAGATTTCCGTCCCAGCGCGGAGGCCGTTGCGGACGCCGTACATCGGATGGCTTTCAGCGCTTGGCTGCTGGACCTCCCAGAGAGCGGAAGCGAGCTAGCTTCTCGGCTGTTGGCTCCCGAATTCCTCGGACCGTACTTTGCCGATCGAGCAGCTCGGCGCATGTAGAAAGTGGCCTGGACGTCAACTTCGGCCCGTGGGCGCAGGGCGGCATGGCCTCGTCGGCGGCTGCGACAGCCAACATCAGCGCGCAGGGCCTGATAGGGCTCGATCCATCGGCTGCACTCAACGCGCTCGCCGAGGTCATCGCCAACGGAACCGGACAGGCCGCCGTTATCAAGGCCAATTGGCAGCGTGCCGCGAAGGTGCTGGGCAGCTCGCGTCCACCGATCCTCGAACTGGTGCTGCCGAGCGCCGTTTCAGATGTGACCGGGGATAGCGAGTTGCTCAAGAAGCTGATGGAGATTCCGGTGTCACAGCGGACCGGTTTTGTCGCCGAGTTCCTCCAGCATGAGGTGCAGAATTTCCTGCGACTGGCACAGCCGCCGGCCGCCACCAGCCGGTTCCTGGACCTGGGCACCGACTCGCTGATGGCGGTCGAGCTTCGCAACCGGCTGCATAGCCAGTTCGGCGGCAAATTCACGATCAACGCGACTGCGGTATTCGACTACCCGACCATCGGCGAGCTCGCCGAGCATCTCGCAAGTCAGCTGGCCGAGTCGGAATTGGGTTCGGGCGAGGCGGAATTGGTTGCAGTGCCGGAGTCGAGCCCGGAATCGGTTGCCGGGCCAGAGTTGAGTTGATGCTCGACGGGTGCCGGGATCTGCAGCTGAGGAAAATTGTGTGCGAGGGGGACTTGCCCACCTACGACGGGCTGTGACCTGGCGAATCGGTATCTGATCGTGGTCCGTGCTGGGGTTGAGCCACGTCTGATGTCGAGCGGTCGGATTACGCGTCGAGTTGGGCGGGGGCGACTCGACACCCGGCGGCTTGGGCTCCGGTGTGCAGGCGTCTATCCCAAACGGCGAGGATCAGGCCGGGGTCGCCGACCGCCAACGCGCTGGCCAGATGGACAGCTCCGGTGGAGTCCCGGGCGGATCTTCCATCTGTGTAGCTAAAACTGTGTTGCTGCGCTCACCGGATGGCCGAGGAGTCGTGTCAGGTTAGGTGGACACGGTTCTACGTCGCCGACGCGAACCGTCTCGGCGCGGTGCCACGCCGACAGGTTGCGTCCATCAAGGTGGTGTACGAGTCGGACCTGATCAGCGGTACCGGCGTGTCGTAGCCGAGTGATTGAAGGTCATCGCGTGATTCTTCGAGAGACCGTCCAAAGTCACTCGAGCAAAGGAATCGACGCGATGACCACTGCCCACAATATCGATCTGCCCACTGTGCTGGCCGAACGACTCACCACTGCCCATCCCGACGTGCTGCGCGAGCTGCTGGCCACGTTCATCCACACCCTGATGGGCGCCGAAGCCGACGCCCTATGCGGTGCCGGCTACGGCGAACGCTCGGCTGAGCGCACCAATTCCCGCAACGGCTACCGACACCGTCAATTCGACACCCGTGCAGGGACTTTGGATCTTGCGATCCCGAAGCTGCGGCAAGGATCCTACTTCCCGGACTGGCTGCTGGAGCGCCGTAAACGCGCCGAGCGGGCCCTGACCACGGTGGTGGCGACGTGTTACCTGCTTGGTGTCTCGACGCGGCGGATGGACAAGCTGGTCGAGACCCTGGGCATCACGTCGTTGTCGAAGTCGCAGGTGTCGGTGATGGCCAAGGAACTCGACGCCGCCGTGGAGGCGTTCCGGACCCGGCCGCTCGATGCCGGCCCGTATACGTTCGTCGCTGCGGACGCTCTGGTGCTCAAGGTGCGTGAAGCCGGCCGGGTGGTCAACGTGCACGCCCTGATCGCCGTCGGGGTCAACGCCGAGGGCTACCGCGAGATCCTGGGAATCGATGTCACGACCGCTGAGGACGGGGCGGGCTGGTTGACGTTCTGGCGGTCGTTGACCGCCCGCGGCCTGTCCGGGGTCAAACTGGTCACCAGCGACGCCCACGCCGGGCTGGTCGCCGCCATCGGGGCCACCCTGCCCGGAGCGGCGTGGCAGCGCTGCAGAACCCACTACACGACCAACCTGATGTCCGTCACTCCCAGAGTTCGTGGCCCTGGGTGCGCACCCTGCTGCACTCGGTGTTCGACCAACCTGACGCTGAATCCGTTGCTGCTCAATATGATCGGATCATCGACGCATTGTCCGACAAGCTGCCCAATGTCGCCGATCACCTCGAAGCGGCGCGGCCGGATCTGCTGGCGTTCACCGCGTTCCCCAAGCAGATCTGGCGCCAGATCTGGAGCAACAATCCCCAGGAACGACTCAACAAGGAGATCCGCCGGCGCACCGACGTCGTGGGCATCTTCCCCGACCGCGCGGCCCTGATCCGTCTCGTCGGAGCAGTGCTGGCCGAACAACACGACGAATGGGCCGAGTCGCGGCGCTACCTCGGCCTCGACGTTCTGAGCAAATCACGCACCGTCAACGACACCCCAACCGAACAGGAGGCTACCCCCGCGGCACTGCCCGCCTGACCCAACTACCTCGAAGAATCACACGACGACGTCATACACCACGTCCCTGGACTTGACCCGCCGACACTCTCGATGGAGAAGAGGCGACTCGACGCTGCGCGGCTAGGTTGATGGCTGGCTTGATCTCGACGAGTAACGGGCGTTCGCCAACATCTTTGGTGTGGTGATCAGTGATCGAGGTGGTCCGTAGTCGCGATATAGGCTCCGGGAGGGGTACCGGTCCAGCGTCGGAATGCCCGGCGGAAGGCGCTGGGTTCGGAGTAGCCCAACCGGGTCGCCAGTGCGTCGATTGTCTCGTCGCCGCGAGTGAGGCTTTCAATTGCGCGGTCCCGCAGAATCTGCTCCTGGATTAACCGGAAGGTGGTGTCTTCCGCGCTGAGCCGACGGCGTAAATGCTGTGGGCTCAAGCATAACCGCGCCGCCACCTTGTCGGCGGAGAGCCAGGGGCCGCCTTGGTTGCGCTCCAAAATGCGGCGCACCCGGTGTGCTGTACTCGCGACGTATTCGCGCCGGGCGAAGATGTCGGCAGGGAAGTTTCTGATGAATTGCTTCAGCTCGGAATCGGTGTGGACTATCGGCATCTGTAGGTACCTGTTGTCGAAACTCAGTGCGGTGCGCCGCGCACCAAAGCTCGGACGTATTCCGAATACCGTTGGATAGTCTCCGTCATAGGGTGTTTCGGGGTACGGGAGTTCGACGGAGTGTAGTCGAATTTGGTGGGTGATCAGCCATGACGCGAACCGATGTATGACAGCAAGGCCAATGTCCACAATGACTGGATCCAACCTGGCGGCGAAGTCCATATCGATTTCGAATCGCGCGAGGTGTGTATCCGGTTCGTCAACAAGTCTGGTTGGCACGCCAGTGCTTATACGGATGAATTCCCCTAGACGTGCTAGCGCGGTACGCAGGTCTGGAGTGTGGATCACGCCCAGAGTGACCATCTGGAAGGTCCCCCGCGGGATAGAACGCGGGGCTAGGCCGAATAGTTCGTCATCGGTGTGATGCCACAAGAGCTGGGCCATCTGGACGACCTGGTCTGAGGTTACCCGGGCCAGGTCGTGGCTAATCAGCGCAGGGTTAATGACCTCAGTCAGCGGTCCCGCCAGGTCGATGCCGTTAGCTCGTGCGGTCTCCAACGCCGCGCGAACGAACTGGATGGTCAAGTCCAGGGACGTGGTGTATGACGTCGTCGTGTGATTCTTCGAGGTAGTTGGGTCAGGCGGGCAGTGCCGCGGGGGTAGCCTCCTGTTCGGTTGGGGTGTCGTTGACGGTGCGTGATTTGCTCAGAACGTCGAGGCCGAGGTAGCGCCGCGACTCGGCCCATTCGTCGTGTTGTTCGGCCAGCACTGCTCCGACGAGACGGATCAGGGCCGCGCGGTCGGGGAAGATGCCCACGACGTCGGTGCGCCGGCGGATCTCCTTGTTGAGTCGTTCCTGGGGATTGTTGCTCCAGATCTGGCGCCAGATCTGCTTGGGGAACGCGGTGAACGCCAGCAGATCCGGCCGCGCCGCTTCGAGGTGATCGGCGACATTGGGCAGCTTGTCGGACAATGCGTCGATGATCCGATCATATTGAGCAGCAACGGATTCAGCGTCAGGTTGGTCGAACACCGAGTGCAGCAGGGTGCGCACCCAGGGCCACGAACTCTTGGGAGTGACGGACATCAGGTTGGTCGTGTAGTGGGTTCTGCAGCGCTGCCACGCCGCTCCGGGCAGGGTGGCCCCGATGGCGGCGACCAGCCCGGCGTGGGCGTCGCTGGTGACCAGTTTGACCCCGGACAGGCCGCGGGCGGTCAACGACCGCCAGAACGTCAACCAGCCCGCCCGTCCTCAGCGGTCGTGACATCGATTCCCAGGATCTCGCGGTAGCCCTCGGCGTTGACCCCGACGGCGATCAGGGCGTGCACGTTGACCACCCGGCCGGCTTCACGCACCTTGAGCACCAGAGCGTCCGCAGCGACGAACGTATACGGGCCGGCATCGAGCGGCCGGGTCCGGAACGCCTCCACGGCGGCGTCGAGTTCCTTGGCCATCACCGACACCTGCGACTTCGACAACGACGTGATGCCCAGGGTCTCGACCAGCTTGTCCATCCGCCGCGTCGAGACACCAAGCAGGTAACACGTCGCCACCACCGTGGTCAGGGCCCGCTCGGCGCGTTTACGGCGCTCCAGCAGCCAGTCCGGGAAGTAGGATCCTTGCCGCAGCTTCGGGATCGCAAGATCCAAAGTCCCTGCACGGGTGTCGAATTGACGGTGTCGGTAGCCGTTGCGGGAATTGGTGCGCTCAGCCGAGCGTTCGCCGTAGCCGGCACCGCATAGGGCGTCGGCTTCGGCGCCCATCAGGGTGTGGATGAACGTGGCCAGCAGCTCGCGCAGCACGTCGGGATGGGCAGTGGTGAGTCGTTCGGCCAGCACAGTGGGCAGATCGATATTGTGGGCAGTGGTCATCGCGTCGATTCCTTTGCTCGAGTGACTTTGGACGGTCTCTCGAAGAATCACGCGATGACCTTCAATCACTCGGCTACGACACGCCGGTACCGCTGATCAGGTCCGACTCGTACACCACCTTGATGGACGCAACCAACTGGATCGCCATTGTGCCTGAGCTCATGCGGTGACCTTAGGGCGTTTCCCACGCTAGCCGCCTCCACCGCAGTTTCTCCCAGAGCCGGACCGCATCCGCGGTGTCGGATGAACGTAGGCGCGGCGCTACTCGGGCATGGACAGCTTGAAGCACGGGTCTACGTCTGTGCGCGGAAAGGTCAGCGATATTGAGTCTTTCGGTCATGGGGCCACGTCGGCGCCGACGGTAAGCATTAGGAATGGCAACGAACAACGGGCTTGGCATTGCAATTTCCGACGAACACCTCGCTTTGGCTGACGCGGTACACCGACTGGTCACTCGCGAGGTGCCGCGCGAGGTGCTGCGAACCGCGGTGGACGAGCCAGGGGCGATGCCGGCGTTCTGGTCGGCGCTGGCAGAGCAGGGCCTGCTGGGCTTGCATCTCGACGAAGCTTACGGCGGCCAGGGCGCAGGCCTTGTTGGAGCGGCGGTGGCGCTGGAGGCCATCGGTCGCAGTGCGGCGCCAGGTCCTTATGTGTCCTCCGTTATGGCATCTGCGGTGATTGCTGCGTCCAGTGGGGAAGTCAAAGGGAAATTTCTGCCGGGTCTTGCGGACGGCACGGTGGTCGGTGGAGTGGGGTTGGAGCCCGGGCTTTGCGGAATCGACGACGGCAGCGGTTCGCTGATCGTCCACGGCAGCACAGCGCCAGTGCTTGGAGCGTTGTTGGCCGACGTCGTCGTGCTCGGTGTCTACGTCGCGGGTGCGCGGCGCTGGGTCGTCGTCGACCGGGCGGAGCTGACGGTGCGACCCGACGATGCGCTTGATGTGGTGCACCCGCTGGGCATCGTGGTCGCCGACGGTGTGTGCGTGCCTGCGGACCGAGTGTTGGCTGGCGTCGATGACGATGTGGTCGGAGCCGTCTCGGCAGTGATCCTTGGTGCCGAGGCTGTCGGTGTCACGTCGTGGTGCGTGTCCACGGCTGCCGAATATGCCACCGTACGTGAACAATTCGGGCGGCCGATCGGGCAGTTCCAGGGTGTCAAGCACCGCTGTGCACAGGGTGGGATCGCGCTGGAACAGGCCCGCGCTGCGGTGTGGGATGCGGCACGGGCGCTCGACGAGGGGGACGACACCGCAGGATATGCGGCAGCGGTCGCGGCCATGATCGCGCCCGACGCCGCCGTGAGGGGAGCTCGCGACGCAATTCAGATACTCGGCGGGATCGGCTACACCTGGGAGCACGATGCGCATCTGTACTACCGCCGCGCGCTGGTGCTGCGCGGGTTGCTGGGCCGTAGCCGCGACTGTGCCGTGAGGGTCGCACGACTCGCGCTGCAAGGCCAGCGCCGCGAGGTTGCTCTCGACCTACCCTCGGAAAGCGAGCGACTGCGCGCAGAGATTAGAGCCGAACTGGCGCAGATCTCCGAATTGGACGACGAGGCACAACGCGAACGACTCGGGGATGGCGGCTGGGTGATGCCATTTCTGCCGCGGCCGGCCGGTCGTGCAGCCGGACCCGTCGAGCAGGTCATCATCGGCGAAGAAATCAAGCGTGCCGGGATTGTCCCTCCGGAACTGGGATTGGCGGCTTGGTTGATCCCCGCCGTCGCGCTGAGTGGCACCGCGGAACAGTACGAACGACTGGTTGCGCCCACTCTCCGCGGCGACATCTTTTGGTGCCAGCTGTTCTCCGAGCCTGGCGCCGGATCCGATTTGGCCAGCCTGCGCACAGAGGCGGTCAAGGTGGACGGCGGCTGGCGTGTCAACGGGCAGAAGATCTGGACTTCGCTGGGATTTCTCGCCGAGTGGGGTGCACTGTTGGCCCGCACCGATCCGCAGGCCCCTAAACACGCCGGCATCACCTACTTCGTCGTCGAGATGGACTCGCCCGGCATCACAATCCGCCAGCTCAAGGAGATGAACGGCGGGTCGATGTTCTGCGAGGTATTTTTCGACAACGTCTTCATCCCCGATTCCGGTGTCGTCGGTGCCGTTAACGCTGGTTGGTCCGTCGCCCGCGACACTCTGTCCTACGAGCGGGTGGCACTGGGCAAGGGTAATCCGATCTACCCAGCGGTTGATGATCTTCTCGAGTTTGTACGGGCCAGGGAGGCCGACCCGCCGCCGCTGGCTCGGGTCGGCGAACTGGTTGCCGAGAACCAAACGCTGCAATTGCTGATGGGGCGCGCGGTGCTCAAACAACTCAGTGGAGTCGATGCCGGCGTCACCTCGGCAGTCGCAAAGTTCCTGAACATGCGGTTCGGACAACAGGTAGCCGACTTCTGCCATGCTGAACTCGGCGCGTCCGGGCTGGTAGATCCGGGTGCCGGTCCGGCCGGCATCTGGATCGACCACACGTTGACGACGCGCGCGATGACGATCTACGGCGGCACCACCGAGGTGCAACTCAACGTCATCGGCGAACGGATGCTCGGCCTACCGCGTGACGCGGCTGTCTAGTCCGAGCGCGAATTGGCAGCGGCGGGCGGCAGGCCGTCTGCCGCACTCAACTGGGAAGCCACTGGTGTCTGTGTGCGGGTTGACCAGGTGCGGTGCTGGATGCGCTTACCCAGCGCCCGCGCAAAGCCAGGGTGATGGATGTCCGAAATTGTCAATGAGTTGTCCAGTTCGATCATTATCTCCAGGAGACCTGGCCCCTACTGTTTGACCGAATCGGTGCGGCTGCGCCGTGACCAAAATGTGCGAGCCGGAAATTGATATACCTTGCACAGCAACGGAATAGGCCTGATGCAGCGAATGATCTGCGACGACGCGGCGACCGCATCAGTGGGCACGCAGATTCGGCCTGAACCTGAGGAGCTGATCCTGTGACACTGCACGACGACTTGCTGGCGACCCTGCCCGTCGGCGAGGACTCGGTCTCGATCTGTGAGCCGTTTACTGGTGACGAGTTGGCCAGGATTCCGCAGATGTCGAAGCATGAGATCGACCAGGCCTTTAGCCGTGCACGACAGGCACAGCCCGAGTGGGCCGCGCGGTCGGTAGCGGATCGTGCCCGCACGATCGGTCGACTGCTCGATCTCCTGTATCGAAGTCGCGAGCAGTTCTATGACGTTCTCCAGCGGGAAGGGGGCAAGGCTCGCATCGACGCGGTCTACGATCTGGCTGAAGCGCTACTGGCGTGTCGTCACCACGTCAACACCGCCACCAAGTTGCTTGCGCCACAACAACATTCTGGTCCGGTACCGTGCCTCTCTCAGGCGCGGCTGGTATATCAGCCGCACGGTGTCGTCGTCGTGATCGTGCCGTGGAATTTCCCCGTCGCTTTGGGTGCCGACGACGCGTTGCCCGCGCTCATTGCCGGCAACGCGGTAATCCTGAAGGCCGATAACCAGACGGCATTGTCTCTGCTGTTGATGCGCCGATTCGCACTCCAAGTGGGCATCCCGGCCGAAGTATTTCAGGTCGTGCTGGGGAACCGGGAATCGATCGGAGCCGCGCTCATCGACAATGCCGACTACATCGCGTTCACCGGATCAACCTCGGCGGGGCGTGAGATCGGCCGTCGTGCTGGTGAACGGCTGATCGGATGCTCGCTGGAACTGGGCGGCAAGAACCCGATGGTGATACTGCCCGACGCCGACCTCGTGCGTGCCGCGGCGGCTCTGCCACGGGTCAGCTTCGCCAACGCCGGCCAGTTGTGCATGACAACTGAGCGGGTGTTTGTGCATACCTCGGTGATCGACGAGTTCACTGACCTCGCCGTGAAGCACGCACGGAAGGTGCGGCTTGGTAGCGGTTACACATTCGACTACGACATGGGATCGATCACCACTCGCGCAAACTTCGACCGGCTCTGCGGCTACATTGAGCAAGCCAAGGCATCGGGGGCGACGGTGCTGACCGGCGGCCGGCCTCGTCCCGACATCGGGCCACAGTGCTATGAGCCCACTATCCTGGTCGGCGCGACACCGTCAGCGCGGCTGCACACCGAGGAGGTGTTCGGTCCGATTGCCGCGATCTACCCCTTCGGCACCGTTGACGAGGCGATCGCGCTGGCAAACGACACCGCCTATGGGCTATCCGCCAGTATCTGGACTCGAGACATCAAAGAGGGGATGAGACTCGGGCAGCGGATCCGGGCCGGCGGTGTCAATGTCAATGACGGCTACACCGCGGCGTTCGGCGCGCATTCAGCACCGGCCGGCGGGATGAAGGCTTCGGGTATCGGGCGGCGGCACGGCGCACCGGGGCTGCTGCGCTTCACCGAAGCACAGACCATCGGGGTGCAGAGACTGATCGCGATGGATTCGCGTTTCGGTATGCCGCGGCGCATCCACGGCGAACTTGTGAGCCGTTCGGTCCGAATCCTGCAGTTCTTGCGTTGATGGACCATGGCCAGGCGATGCAGTACTCGGTCCATCTCTGACGCGGGCGATGAAAAATGCACTCCCATAACATGATTCGACTACTATTCGCATAGAGACTCGCAACGCAAGTGCGGGACATCAGAGTTATCAGTCTGAGCCGCAATGCTATTGGCCGAATGCGGTAGCACGTCCGTCCGTGGGAGGCCAGGGGAGCGCCGAATCGTTGTCCTGTCTTGGGTCCCGACTACGTGTGTCGAACTGGTATCGCCATCATCGATCGGCAGACACTGCTGCATTGTCGACTAGATTTCTACATACTATTCGGTATGTAAAATAGAGCCGGTCAACGTCTTCGCAACGCGACAATGACGATCCTTCAGCAGCGCTGCGGATACGGTCTTCGCCAGACGTCTAGGCGACTAAATTGAACGCAACCGCCACTTCGGCAGCTTCCGAGTCAATACCGTGTCGTACAACATGTTCCGCTGGATCAAGTACCTCCGCGGCGTGGGCTGAACGGGCGCCCTGTCCACGCTTGGGGTTCGTGGTGGGTCGAGCTGCATTTGCAATGCTCGTCGCCAGGTATCGCGATTTTTCGGCAGTGCTCTTCCAGGGGCGGTTGTGTTATATACATTCGGGTGTGTATGTTTTATCCAGCAGATGGCAACCCGATGAAGGGAACGTGATGTCGAACAGGGTCTACGTTATCGGCGTAGGGATGACGAAGTTTGAGAAGCCGGGCCGGCGTCTCAATGAGGACGGTTCGGTGTGGGACTACCCGGACATGGCGCGGGAGTCGGGCACGAAGGCGTTGGCCGATGCGGGAATCGACTACCGCGAAGTAGGGCAGGGTTACGTCGGGTACGTGTTCGGGGAGTCCACCTCGGGTCAGCGCGCGCTGTATGGGCTTGGCATGAGCGGGATTCCGGTCATCAACGTGAACAACAACTGCTCGACCGGGTCCACTGCGCTTTTCCTTGCCGCACAGGCGATTCGGGGCGGCGCGGCGGACTGTACGATCGCGCTGGGTTTCGAGAAGATGCAACCGGGTTCGCTGGGAGCCTCATATGACGACCGCGCCCAGCCGATGGACAAGCACATCATGGCCCTGGCTGAGATCTCGGAGGTGCTGTTCCCGCCCGCGCCGTGGATGTTCGGCGCGGCCGGCCGCGAGCACATGAAGGAATATGGTTCTACCGCAGAACATTTCGCCAAGATCGGCTACAAGAATCACAAGCATTCGGTGAACAACCCGTATGCGCAGTTCCAGGACGAATACACCCTGGATGACATCCTGGCGGCCAAGATGATCTACGACCCGTTGACCAAGCTGCAGTGCTCGCCGACCTCGGATGGGTCCGGCGCGGCGATCCTGGCATCGGAGGCGTTCGTGGATTCCCATGGTTTGGCGTCGCAGGCGGTCGAGATTGTCGGGCAGGCTATGACCACCGACTTCGAGAACACCTTCGACGGCACCTGCAAGGCGTTGATTGGACATCACATGAACGCTGCTGCCGCCCAGCGGGTTTACGAGCAGTCCGGGTTGGGTCCAGAAGACATCGGGGTAATCGAGCTGCATGACTGCTTCTCGGCCAACGAGCTGCTCTTGTATGAGTCGCTAGGGCTCTGCGGTGAGGGTGAGGCGCACAAGCTGCTCGACAACGGCGACACCACTTATGGCGGACGTTGGGTGGTCAACCCCTCTGGTGGTCTGATCTCCAAAGGGCATCCGCTGGGTGCTACCGGGTTAGCGCAGTGCGCCGAGCTGACCTGGCAATTGCGTGGCACTGCCGACAAGCGTCAGGTGGACGGGGTCACCGCGGCCCTGCAACACAACATCGGACTGGGCGGTGCCGCCGTCGTGACCGCCTACCAGCGCGCCGAGCGCTGAAATCCCAACCAACACCATCAAATCAAGGAGAAATCATGGGACACATCGAAGCAACCAAGGAACTGTCGACCAGCCCGGAGGCCCTGTGGAACACAATCTCGGATTTGTCCAGCTGGGACCAGTGGTTCACCATCCACGAGAAGTGGCTGCAGGAACCGCCGGCCGTGCTGACCGAAGGCACTACGCTCACCGCCAAGATCGTAATGCTTGGGATGGCCAATAAGATCGAGTGGAAGATCGACAAACTCGACGCCCCGAACAGCTTGTCGCTGTCCGGCACGGGCATGGCGGGAGTGAAGTGCCACTTCGAGTTTTCGGTCACGCCATCAGATGGCGGCTCGAAGTTCAGCGTGGCAGGCGACTTTGAGGGAGCACTTGTCAAGGGTGCGCTCGCCAAGGCGGTCGAGAAGGATGGCGCCAAGCAGTTGGACAAGACCTTGGCTCAGCTCGGGTCAGTGGCGGCGGCGAGCTGAGATGGCCGAGCAGATTACCGAATTCGACAATTCGGGTCTGAATTCCTGGGCTGATCCAGAGGGCTTCGAGGTCACCAGAGAGCGGATCGCTGAGTATGCCGCGGCAACCAATGATCCGATCGAGGCGCACCGTGCCGGCGACGTCGCACCGCCGGTATTTGCGATCGTACCTGCCTTCGACGCGATGATGGCACCGGTGCTCGATGTGGTGCCGATCGAGATCTTTGGTCGAATTGTCCACGGGGAACAGGATTTCCACTTTCACCGTCCGATCCGGCCGGGCGACAAGCTAGCCTCGCGTGGGCGAGTGATCGGCTACGACACAGTGGACTCGGGCACTCGGGTTTCGATTCATCTCGAGACCCGAGCCGCGGATGACGAACTGGTCAATGAGCAGTACCTGATCGGGTTCTATCGCGGTGTCAACGCAGGTAAGGCGGTGGGGGATCGGGTGCCCCACCACAAGTTCGATGTCGGACTGCGTGACCGGGCGCCGATGGCCAAGCTGGTGCAGCATGTCGATGCTGATCAGACCTTCCGGTACGGGCCGGCCGCAGGTGATCCGATGCCGATTCACCTGGACGAGGAGGCCGCCAGGGATGCCGGTCTGCCGGGCATCATCGCTCACGGGCTGTGCACCATGGCGTTCACTTCGTGGGCGGTGCTCACGGAGGTCGGCGGATCGGACGTCAACCGACTCAAGCGGTTCGCGGTCCGGTTCTCCAAGATGGTGCTGCCGAGTGACGATCTGGAGACCCGGATCTGGCAGACCGGACGCACCGGCGGGGCAACGACATTCGCGTTCGAGACTGCCCGTAACGGGGACGCCGGCGAGGAATTCGCCATCACTGACGGCTTGGCCGTCATCGCCGACTAAGACAAGGGAGCAATACCAATGAGAGCTTTGGAAGGCCGCGTGGCGGTGATCACCGGCGCGGGTCGTGGTATCGGCCGCGAGCATGCGCTGCTTTTCGCCGCCGAAGGCGCCAGCGTCGTCGTCAACGACTTGGGTGGCAGCAACGCGGGCGAAGGCACGGATGCAGGTCCGGCGCACGAGGTGGTCGCCGAGATCCGCGCTGCGGGCGGCACTGCCGTTGCCCACACCGAGAACATCGCCACCTGGGACGGCGCGGAATCTTTGGTAAACCTGGCGATCGGCGAGTTCGGTCGACTCGATGTGGTCGTCAACAACGCCGGTATCCTGCGGGACGGTTTCATACCCACGCTGAGCGAGGCGGACTGGGATGCCGTGGTGGCGGTTCATCTCAAAGGCCACTTCTCGGTGCTGCGGCACGCGGCCGACTACTGGAAGTCCCAATCCAAGGCCGGTAATCAGCCAAATGCAGCGGTGATCAACACCGCGTCGGGTTCGGGAACCACCGTCCCCAACGCGGGCCAGGCCAACTATGGGGCGGTCAAGGCCGCCATCGCGGCCTTGACCTTGGTCGCCGCCGATGAGTTGGAGCGCTACGGCGTGCGAGTCAACGCCATCGCGCCGATCGCACGGACTCGGCTCACCTTGGCCACCCCGGGCATGGGCGCGATGATGGGCGAGCCCACCGATGAGGGCGAGGTCGATCTGTTCAGCCCTGCCAACATCTCTCCGCTGGTCGCCTACCTGGCAACAGAGAAGTGTCCCGTCACCGGTCAGGTGTATGCCGTTCAGGGCGGGGCGATCTCGCAACTGGGCGGCTGGCACGATGTCGACACAATCGAGACCGACGGCCTGTGGCGCATCGACGACATCGCCGGAAGGCTGCCGTCATGATCGAGTGGTCCGATACCGACGAGATCATGCGGGATACGATGCGGGAGTTCATCGACAAAGAGATCCGCCCGCACCTGGATCGACTGGAAAGCGGCGAACTGTCGCCGTACCGATTCGCGCGAAAACTGTTCAGCGAGTTCGGCTTGGACGAGATGGCGGCCGAGGCGGTTAAGAACATGCTGGACAAGCAACGCGCCAAGGCGGAGGCAACTGCCACGGGTGAAGCCCCGGTGAAGAAGGGGGAATCTGGAGGCGGACTTGGCGAAATCGGCGCGCAGGCGTCGATGGCGGCGGTCATGGTCTCCGAACTGGCCGGGGTCAGCATCGGCCTGTTGAGCAGCATCGGCGTCAGCCTCGGTCTGGGTGCGGCGACCATCATGAGCCGGGGCACCCTAGCGCAGAAGGAGCGCTGGCTGCCGGAGTTGGTGACGCTGGAGAAGATTGCGGCCTGGGCGATCACCGAGCCGGATGCCGGGTCGGATGCCTTCGGCGGCATGAAGACCTACGTCAAACGCGATGGCGAGAATTATATTCTCAACGGCCAGAAGACTTTTATCACCAACGGGCCGGATGCCGATCTGCTGGTGGTCTACGCAAAACTGGACGACAGGGATTCCTCAACAGGGTCCTCGCGCGAGCTCGTGTCTGAAGTCGAGAAGCGCAACCGCCCCGTGCTGTCTTTTGTGCTCGATGCTGGCATGCCAGGGCTCACCCAAGGCAAGCCGTTCAAGAAGATGGGCATGATGTCCTCGCCGACCGGCGAACTGTTCTTCGACAACGTCCGACTCACCCCGGATCGGCTGCTGGGCGAGACTGAGCAACATTCCGCTGGCGACGGCCGCGAAAGCGCGCGGGCGAATTTCACCGCCGAACGTGTGGGCGTTGCGTTGATGTCACTCGGCATCATCAATGAGTGCCATCGGCTATGCGTCGAATACGCCAAGACTCGCACCCTGTGGGGCAAGGAGATCGGGCAGTTCCAGTTGATCCAGCTCAAGCTGGCCAATATGGAGGTCGCCCGGATCAATGTGCAGAACATGGTGTTCGGCTCACTCGAGCGAATCAAAGCCGGCGAGTTGCCGTCATTGTCCGAGGCGTCGGCGATCAAGCTGTACTCCTCGGAGGCGGCCACCGAGGTGGCTATGGACGCGGTGCAACTCTTCGGCGGCAACGGATATATGGCCGAGTACCGAGTGGAGCAGCTTGCCCGCGATGCCAAGTCGCTGATGATCTACGCCGGAAGCAACGAGGTGCAGGTGACCCACATCGCGAAGGGTCTGCTCAGAGCGTGATCGGCGAGACCCGCGCCAGGTTCGATGGGGTGGGTACCCGGATGCTGTCCGTGTCGGGTATCGGCACCCCCGTGGTACTGCTACACGGGTATGCCGACAGCGCCGATACCTGGCGTCGGGTGCTGATGCACATGGATGCCTTGGGGCGTAACGCAATTGCAGTCGATCTGCCTGGATTCGGGCAGGCCGAACCGCGCCGGTCCGGGCCAATGGTGCCTCAGTTCGATGCGTTCGTCGACGCCGTTCTGGCCGAGATCGGGCCGGCGATCCTGGTCGGCAATTCGCTGGGTGCGGCCACCGCTGTGCGGGCGGCTGCGCGGCGCGGCGCGCCAGTGCAATCGGTGGTGGCCCTGGATTATCCATTGGCCGCGCAACATTGGCCGGCGCGGCTCGCCCGATCGTTGGATATCCCCGCCTGGTTTTGGTCAGGGCTCGGGCACGTGCCGATTCCGTCGCCGGTGGTGCGCAGCGCCACTCGGTGGCTGGCACCGCACTTGCTTTATGGCCCTGGGATGCGACCCGATCCGGAGGTGATGAAGCACTGGAGTCGGACGGTATCGCGGATATCGGATGTCGCCAATCTGGCCCGTTATGGATTCCAGTATGCGTACGAATCTGCGGAGGGGCATCGCGGGATGCGGATCGCTTGCCCGCTGGTGATCGTGCATGGAGCCAAGGACCGAATCATCCCTGTGCATTCCAGTTGCATTCTGCACCAAGAGATCCCCGGCAGCGATCTGCTGATTCTGCCGTGCTCGGGGCACTGCCCACAGCTGGATAACCCGGCCGAGGTGGTTCGGATCATCGTGCAATTGCTGGAACAGATCGAGAACCTGAGAGGACGGGCTAGATGTTGACTGACCAGCTACGCGCGGTACGGGTGTTGAGTCGACGTGGCATGGTCGAGCCGCTACGACCGCACCGCGCTGTTCACGCAGCGCTCGCTGTCCGTCGCTACGGACCATTTGGCGGGCTGATCGCGCATGCCGCCCGCCGCTACGGCAACGCCCCGGCGCTCGCCGACGACCGGGGCACCATGACTTTCGCTGACCTGGAGCACGCTTCGAATGCGTTGGCCAGAGGCCTACAGGCGCACGGCGTTTGCGCAGACTCGGTGATTGCCGTGCTGTATCGCAACCAATGCGGTGTTCTGCTGGCGCTGAGCGCGGCGAACCGTATCGGTGCGCGAGTGGTCTTGATGAACACCGGATTCGCCGCACCGCAGCTGGCGGACGTCTGCACCCGTGAGCGGGTTGGTGTGCTGCTGACCGATGATGAATTTGATGAGATGCTGGGCGCGCTGCCGGCTACCGTCGAGCGCCTCGACCTTCATGAGCTGATATACGGGATGACGACGAGCCGGGTACCAGTGCCGCCGCGTCCCGGCGGTATGGTGCTGCTGACCAGCGGAACCACCGGCACCCCAAAAGGCGCTCCGCGCAACGACATTGATCCTCTGCAGTCCGCTCAGCTGCTGGACCGGATCCCTTGGCCCAACCGCAACGTCTACTGCGTGAGCGCACCGCTATTCCACGCGACTGGACTAGCCACCTGTGCACTGGGACTGGCTCTTGGCAACCGAATGGTGCTCGCACGCCGCTTCGACCCGGAGTCCACGCTGGCCTCGATCGCCGAACACCGTGCCGGGGCCCTGATCGTGGTACCCACAATGCTGCAGCGCATCCTCGACCTCGGGCAGGATGTGTTGTCACGCTACGACACGTCCTCGCTGCGCGTGGTGTTCGCTGCAGGTTCGGCGCTCTCACCGGACCTGTGTCGGCGGACTGCAGACGCGTTTGGTGACGTGCTGTACAACCTGTACGGCTCCACCGAGGTGGCCGTTGCCGCTATCGCCACACCAGCTGAACTGCGCCAGGCACCCGGAACCGTTGGGAGACCGCCGCTGGGCTGCCGGTTGGCGTGCTACGACGAGGATCGGAATCGGATCACCGAAACAGGACGCGTCGGCACGTTGTTCGTCCGCAGCGGGCTGTCATTCAGCGGGTACACCGACGGCGGGCACAAGGAGGTGGTTGACGGGATGCTGTCGAGCGGGGACGTCGGGCATTTCGATGCCAACGGTCTGTGGTTCGTCGACGGCCGCGATGACGACATGATCGTCTCCGGAGGGGAGAACGTATTCCCGCTTGAGGTCGAGCATTTGCTCACCGATCATCCCGATATCGTCGAAGCCGCTGTGGTCGGCGTGGATGACGATGAGTTCGGAAAGCGATTGCGCGCCTTCGTCATTGTCAACACGGACGGCGAGCCCACGGTTGATGAGATCAAGGCCTACGTGAAGGCGAACCTCGCTCGGCACAAGGTTCCACGAGACATCATCTTTGTCGATGAACTGCCGAAGAACGCCACAGGCAAATTGCTGCGAAACCAGTTGACGGGGAAGTAGACAACTATGGGACCACTGCACGGAGTACGGGTGATCGAGCTCGCCGGGCTCGCGCCAGTGCCGTTCGCCGGCATGATGCTCGCCGACCTTGGCGCTGACCTGGTGCGCATTGACAGCAGTTCCCGGTATGCCCCGCCCGCGGGACCCCTGGACCGCGGAAAGTCCTGCATCGAGATCGATCTCAAAGATGCTGCCGGGCGTGAGCTCGTGCGCGAACTTGTATCCAAGGCCGACGTGTTCATGGAGGGTTTCCGGCCGGGTGTCGCCGAACGGCTCGGGGTGGGACCGTTGGATCTGTGCGCGCTCAATTCGAGGTTGATATACGGACGGCTCACGGGCTGGGGGCAGGAAGGCCCGTTGGCTCTGCGAGTGGGCCATGACATCAATTACATCGCGCTGACCGGCGTGCTCGACATCATCGGCCGTCATGGTGAACGCCCGGTGCCACCGGCCAATCTGATCGCTGATTTCGCCGGCGGTGGCATGCTGTTGGCCGCCGGAGTCATGGGTGCACTGTTCGAACGGGAACGCTCTGGCTTCGGCCAGGTGGTAGACGCGGCGATGATCGACGGGGCCAGTTTGTTGATGACATTTATCCACGGGCTGTACGACACACAAATGTGGAACGCCGAGCGTGGGTCCAACATGCTCGACGGCGCCGCCGCGTACTACGACACGTATCAGACCGCCGACGGCAAACATGTGGCACTCGGCGCCGTAGAACCAGAGTTTTTCGCCACGCTGACCGCCGTTCTCGATCTTGACGACGAGGATCTCGGTTTTCAGCTCGATCCGACTTCGTGGCCACGGTGGCGAGCAGTTCTTGCCGAGAAGTTCCGAACGAAGACCCGCGACGAGTGGGCGGACATCTTCGGCGACGTCGACGCCTGTATAACCCCGGTGCTGTCACCTTGGGAGGCGCCCGACCATCCACATCATGTGGCCCGCGGATCCTTCATCGAGGTTGACGGCGTCCGCCAGCCGGCGCCCGCACCGAGGTTCGGTCGTACTCCGTCCCAAACGCCGCAAGCCCTGAAGGTGCTATCCGTGGCGGCGGCGCGCGCCAGGTGGAGCGGTTGTGACCCGCCGGAATGACTGGAATGACCAATGCGACAACATATTTGATATATTCAGACACATGGCGGTCGCCGATAATGCTCAGCTCATCGGTGCGGATTGGGACGTTCCGAGGCCGGTAACTACGAGTCGGCACATGATTGAGGCGGCACGGTCGTGTGGCGTCGCTGCTTCTGACTGCCTGGCCGGCACCGGTTTGACATTGGCTGACATCGAGAACACCGCAACCGAGGTACAGGCCAGTCAAGAACTAGCGGTCCTCCGCAACATCCTTGCCCGCGTGCCCGATCCGCACGAATACGCCCGAGACGTTGGGCTCCAGTACAACATCGCCAACATGGGCATCTTTGGCTACGCCCTGCTGGCAAGCTCCAACTTGAGCGACGCGGTCAATGTTGGCTGCCGCTTCGCGGTGTTGTCATCGAGCTATCTTCGGGTCACCCGGCACAACACCGCCACCGGCGCCATCATCGAGTTCGACAACAGCCACATGCCCTCCGATGTCCGGGAATTCATGGTCGAACGCGATCTCCACGCGCTGTTCAACCTCGGACCGTTGTTACTCGGGCAACTCGAATCAGATAAGGCAATCAGAGTCGAGCTGCCCGGCATCGAACCACCGTGGGATCGATTCGATTTTGCCGGGCTGAACATCGAGATCGACACCTCGTCGACCCGCAGCGCCATCATCATCCCGAATGAGGTGTTGCACCAAGCTATGCCGGCCGCGGATGCCGCCACCGCAGCCATGTGCGTGCAGCAGTGCGAGGACCTGTTGCAGGCTCGCCGCCAACGCCGTGGAACGGCCGCACTGGTCCGCACCCGACTGGTGCGCGATCCCGGCCGGCAGCCATCGATGGCGGCCATTGCCGGCGAACTCTGCATCAGCGAACGCACCTTGAATCGGCGCCTGGCAGCTGAGAACACCAGCTACCGATTACTGATCGACGAAGTCCGCGCCACGTTGGCTGCAGCCCTGCTCGAATCCGGGCTCACCGTGGAGCAAACCGCGCGCCAACTTGGTTATTCAGAGACTGCCGCTTTCACACGAGCATTCATTCGATGGACCGGCACCCGGCCAAGCCGACACCGTGGAACGGCGTCGCCACTCTAACCGGTGCAGCTGGGCAACGCGTCCTACTGGACGAGGAATGTCCGAAATCATCAATTTCGTGTCCGCTTTGCTCATTCCGCGTCCACGACGCCGCGCCTAATGTCACTGGCATGGCAAATGTAACAGCGCATCCGACGGTGCGGCGCATGAACTTTGGGTTCGGAGTCCAAGCGCCGGCGAATAAGTATTTCGCCGATGGAAGCATGGTATTCAGTCACATGGTCGCTGTCCTGTCAGCGATCTTCCCGCCGGGCGAAGAACTTTTCGTCCGCTCGGTTCGTCGTTACAAAGATCAGCTCATCGACCCCGACCTGAAGCAACGGGTGGCGGCCTTCATCGGACAGGAGAAGACGCACGGCCTACAGCATCGTGAGCTTAACGAGCAGCTCGCGGCGATGGGCTATCCCACCGCGTGGTTCGAGTATCTGTTGGAGTGCACTGAGCGGATGGAGAAGTTCACCGACAAGCAGTACCCCGATCCAGACCAGCTGCCCCGGCTGCGGCGCTTCTTCCTTGGGTTCACCGTGGCCGCCGAACACTTCACGGCGGTGTGGGCGGAGAACATCCTCAAAAGCCCCGAGATCCAGACGATGATGTATGCCCCCGAGATCCGCAACCTGCTGAACTGGCATGCGCTAGAAGAATTGGAGCACAAGTCGGTGGCGTTCGACGTGTATCGGGCCGTCGGCGTCCCGGAGTCCACCCGGCTGCGCTGGATGACGTTCGCATCGCACTTCGGTATCCCGATCCTGGTGCTGTTCACTTGGATCTCGATCGCCACGACCGACCACGAGGGCCGCAGGCAGCCGGTGCGGATCATCAAAGAGACAGTTCAGATGCTTCGCAATCCGATGTGGAAGGGTTTCTACAAGTCGATGAAGCCGTTCAAGAACCCCAGTTTTCACCCTGACCAGATCGACAACACCGAGCTGCTCACTACGTGGCAAGAGGCCCTGTTCGGCGAGCGGGGAGAGCTTGCTGGCCACCTGAGGTGACAGCTGGACCGATATTCGGGATACCCGAGATTGCTTGAGCGGCAGGCTGCTTGAGTAGTCTCGGGTATTGGGTTTGTGGATCTTTTCCGAGATTGCCCCGGCGAAACCCAACACATCAGCATCGTCACTCAGACCGTCGATATTTTTCGGTATACCTCGGCGGTGGCGAATCCGGTGTCGCAGCGATGCCGGTAAAAAGTAAACATATTCTTCGTGGGACCTTCAGCTGAGATAATTCCCATCTGCATGGATTGATCCCGCATGCCGATGCCGCCGCGGCCATCGGCAGCTTGCGCTGAGCCAGGCTGATGGTGGTGTGTCCGGGGTTGGCTCGCCGCCATGCATCTACGGCCATCTTCTGCTCGTCGCGGTCAAGCAGAAAGCAGTCGGACAACGCCCCCGCCCGTGTGCAACATGGCGAACCCTCCCTATCCAAGTTCGACGGTTCGCACGCCTTGGCCTGTGCGAGGAAATCCGTTGCAGTTCAACCAAATCCACCGGGTGCGGCCCGCCCGGCCAGCCATTTGCTCAAGGATGGAGTGCTGATTCATTTGGCGTAGTGCCACCTGCAGCATAAGAACTCGGAGATGACGATGCGCGATGGTCACGTGGTTGGCGATCAGATTCTGCAGTTGCACAGTTCCATGCGGTGGCGTGTCACCAAGGGGAGGAAAGAGCACCGGCTGGTCAGGGAAAGTCCAGAGGTGAAAGCAAGATCGGGCGGCAGTATCAGGCAGTATCAGACGCAGCGTGGTGAAACGGCGCATCGTCGGATCATGGGCAAGGTCACGCACCATTGCTCGGAGTCGCCAGCGCCAGTGTCCAGTTTGCGAGCTGATCGATCATTTCCTGGTCGGCGTGATCCTGTAGAAAGTGACGCAACTGCGCCAGAAACACTTCCGACATTCCCGGTTCGGGGCTGACGGATATTCCGCGGTCGATACGTGGCCGCCGACTATGTCGCTGGCGGGCGTATGGATCGTGTCGAGGAAACGACGGCCCGGCTAGCCTAGCGCAATTCGATGGGTCGTTACCGAATTCTCAACAGCTGCAGGGCTTTCCGTAGCCAGACCGATGCATGCTCAGCATGCGGTGGGCGGCACGAGTGAGTGCACTGTTGAGTGACCTACAGATCATCCCGCTGCTCGCCAGCGCTGACGCTCGCGCGGGCTTCGTAGACGGCGCGCCGCGCGTCGCCCGCACCGTCGAGGATCTGGTGGTCCGCCCCGACCAGACGCATCATGCGTGTCCCGAGAGCGTGGGGGAGCGCACTGTAAAAGGCGTTCAGCGGCGCCAGATGTTTGGGCACATAGATGCGGTGGCGGGGGCGATCCACAGCGGCCAGTATCGCCTGGGAGATGTCCTCAGGCTGGCAGGTCTTCAGCAGCCAGTGGTCGTTCAGGCCGGCAGCGAGTTCAGTATTGGTCAGCCCCGGCATGACACAACTGAACTCGATCCCGGTGTCCCTATACTCGAGTGCCACTGCCTCGGTGAGGCCGACAACCGCGAACTTGGTGGCGCTATAGGTGGCGACACCGGGAAACCCGATCTTGCCTGCGGCCGAAGCGATGTTGACGATATGCCCGTGTCCGCGTGGTCGCATACGGCGTATTCCTTCCTGGGTGCCGTAGATGACTCCAGCGACGTTGATGGCGAGCTGACGTTGCACAGAGGCCACCGGTTCCTCGGCGAATGCCACCACCGGCATGATGCCGGCGTTGTTGATCAGCACCTCGATCGGTCCGACCTGACCCTCCACGTGGTCCAGGAATTCGCTGACTCCGACGGGATCAGTGACATCGAGGGCCAGGCCGTGCGCGGTAGGCCCCAACTTCTCAGCGGTGCTCCGAGCCTGTTCGGCGTCGATATCGCCGATCACCACCGTGGCGCCCGCATTGACGAAGGCGGCCGCGGTGGCAGCGCCGATGCCGCGAGCGCCGCCGGTGATGGCGACGATGCGGTCGGAGGCGTTCTGGTGCTGTGCCATGAGAGCTCCTGTCCAAGGGGAGAAAGTGACGAGCTGATGATTGCGGCGATTGGTGGCGGTGCGATGTGGTCTTCGAGGTAGTCCGTCAGCCGCTATCCGACGGTTACTGCCATGCGGCGCGGTTGCTGTCGATCCCCCCCGACGGTCCCCGCTGATGCAGGACATGTGCCAAGGGTTCGCGTGGGTCGTCCGTGACTCGGCTAGATGCCGACAAGGCGCGCCCCTGTCTCGACGAGACGACCGTAATGGGGGCCTAGAACCCGGGGGAGCGCTGCGATCAGATAGGCGTCATAGCCGACCAGAATGCGGGCCCGGTTCCGGGCGAGTCCGCCGATGATGGTGCGGGCGGCAGTCTGCGGGCTGGTGACGGCCGCCCGGGCGAACAGCCGTTGAACTTGATCGGCCGACTCGCCGGGGCCGACCCGGGCGTTGGTGGCGATATTGGTTTTGATCCCGCCGGGGTGGATGCAACTTACCGATACCGGTACTCGGTCGAGTCGCAGTTCCTGCTGTAGCGATTCGGTGAACCCCCGGACAGCGAACTTTGATGCGTTATAGATGGAATCCTTTGGCGTCGATATCAATCCGAAAATACTCGACACGTTCGCCAGCTGGCCGTGTCCGGTAGCGGCCAGATGCGGTAGAAAAGCCCGGCTGCCGTGCACGACGCCCCAGAAGTTGACGTTCATCAACCACTCCAGGTCGGCATCCGGTGTCTCGCCGATCCGGCCATGTACCGCTACGCCGGCATTGTTGATCAACACATCGACCGCACCAAAGTCGGCGGCTACCACGTCCGCGTGGTCGTAGATCGCGGTGCGGTCGGCGACGTCCACCTGGTAGCTACGCGCCGTAGCGCCCAGGGTCTGGCATTGTCGCATCGTGTCGCCAAGGCCAGTCTCGACTCGATCCGAGAGGGCGAGCTGAGCGCCGCGACGTGCGAACTCAAGGGCGAGAGCCTGCCCGATGCCGCTGCCGGCCCCGGTGATGACGATGGTCCGGCCGCGATAGTCGCGCATCGATCAGCTCTGACTTTCGATCGAGGTCGCGGCTGAACTGTTCTTGCACGGGTGATTTCGCGTCCGCTCGGGTTGATCTTGCACTGTCTGCCTGACATCCAGCGCAATTGTCGAACGCGCCGTCGGGCGAACCAGCGGCTGCACCACGGCCGACCGGAACGGGAAATTCATAGGACTCCTTGAAGTTTCGATGCGCGATAGTTGATCTGGATGGAAAGGCGATAGACCTGGCGGTGCGTACCGAGCGCGAATGTCGTTGTTGCTACATCTGATCACGTTACGGGTGCGCGGTGTCGGCTGCCATGACAACTACGGACGTTACTTTGATATTTTCAGACATGAGGCCAGTAGTGAGAACTTCGATGAGGCGGGTGCCTCAATTCGCTAAATATCGTGGCTGTCAACCGAGTTCGCCACCCGTATCGCTGCACAGAACCGACTGGGTGCGCGAGTGCAGGCTCCGCGAGTGCAATGATGCTCGGACCGCAGCAGTACGGGTTGGTAGTGCGGCACATAGGCCCGATACGCTCGAGTCCTCAGAGCGGTCACGATTTCCGTATTGGCCATCACAACGTCCCGCCGAAGCGATCGATCTCCGACTGCTGTCTGTTTCGATCAAAAATCTGACCGTTTCGCGCATTCCGGGGTAGGCCGGGCGACGCATACCGTTAGCTGAATGACGACGAAGCCCCAGTCCGACAAACCTGCACGCGATCACCGCACCCAGGGCATGCGGATCACCGGCGCTGCCAACAGATTCGACGACCGCTGTCGTCGGCAAAAGGCTGGCATCGGCACGCGAGGAGCGATCCTGGATAACCACGGGATCCCCTTGCCGCGCTTCGAATTCCGACTGGATGAGGCACAAGCCGGGGCAGATTCCGCATTGGTCGATGGCACCTTGGAAGTTCGATCATGATTAACGACAGGCGCATGCCTTCGGTCGCTATCATCGGGGCGGGCATGTCCGGCATGTGCATGGCGATTACGTTGCGCCACGCGGGAATCAACGACGTTACTCTTTACGAGAAAGCTTCCGAGGTCGGCGGGACGTGGCGTGACAACACGTACCCCGGCCTGAGCTGTGACATCCCATCCCGTTTCTACCAATACACGTTTGCCACGAAACCGGATTGGAGTCATTTCTTCTCGCCGGGCGCCGAAATTCAGGACTACTTCGCCAAGGTCGCCGGCGACTACGGTCTTCGCGATCAAATCCGGTTCAACAATGAAATCGTCGACGCCACCTTCATCGATCACCGATGGCGGATCCGCACCGCAGGGGGAGATGAACAGCTCGTCGACTTCCTGATCTTGGCGACCGGGGTCCTACGCGAGCCGCGGTACCCAAACATCAAGGGAATCTGTGATTTCCGAGGACCAGTGATGCACTCGGCGCGGTGGGACCACAGTGTGGACACGGCCGGCAAGCGGGTCGCGGTGATCGGTACCGGTTCGACCGGCGTGCAGATCGTGTGCGGACTCGCGCGGACCGTCGATCGTCTCGAACTGTTTCAACGCAGCGCGCAATGGGTCGCTCCGGTCCCGAATCTGCCGTACTGGGGTCTGTCAGATCGGATCCGCCGGCGAATGCCGGTATTGGGCAGATCGGCCTATCGCAGCTACCGGGATATTTTTGAGTTCCTGTCGCATGCGGTGGTGCGACCGGGCTGGCGACGGACGCTGATCAGCTCGATCTGCCGGGCCAATTTGCGTTCGGTGCGTGACCGCGAACTGCGCCGCAAACTCACACCCGACTACGAGCCGCTGTGTCGCCGGTTGGTCGTCTCATCGGGTTTCTACCGCGCCATGCAACGTGACAACGTCGATCTGGTGATTGAGGATATCGACCACATCGAGTCTCGCGGCATAGTCACTGCAGACGGCGTGTTACACGAGGTGGATGTCATCGCGCTGGCCACAGGATTTGACGCGCATGCGTTCATGCGACCGATGCGGGTAATTGGCCGTGACGACGTCACAATCGGCGACGCCTGGGCCGACGGACCCAAAGCCCACCTGGCGGTGGCGATGCCAGGATTCCCGAATCTATTCATGCTGATGGGCCCACATAGTCCAGTCGGAAACTACTCGGTGACGGCGATCGCCGAGATGCAGGCCAACCACATTAGGGACTGGATCGACCGGTGGCGTGATCAACTGTTCGATTCGGTCGCCCCAACGCGAGCCGCCACCGATGCGTTCAACGCCGAGATGCGCGATGCGATGCCGAACACCGTCTGGACGACCGGTTGCACCAGTTGGTACCTCGGCACCGACGGCTTGCCGGAATTGTGGCCGTGGACGCCAAGCCGCTATCGCGAACGACTCGAAGCGCAACCGATCTTCGACAACTACATGCTGCGTTCCGCCCAGACCGCCGACGACGAAGCCGTCGGATTCGAATCTCCAGACACCCGTGTTGGGCCGAGCCAATTGAATGAAAACCGGCATCCGGGCTAAAGCGGTACGGCGTCGGTGCCGCGGCTTCAAACGGGCTGAACCGAAACAGATTTACATACCATCCAGGCTGTTTGCTTAGGTTCGTGCAGGCCGTGTGCGTAGGATATGGAGATGGGTTCAGACGCCGGTGGGCAAGCCAAGCGCCGCACCCAAGCCGAGCGCAGCGCAGTCATGCGTGCTCGCCTGCTGGATGCCACGGTCGAGTGTCTGGTGAAGTACGGCTACAGCGGCACCACCACGTCCCGGGTCGCGGAGATGGCGGGGGTCACCCGGGGTGCGCAGGTGCACCATTTCGGTTCGAAAGAGGACCTCGTCGTCGCCGCTATCGAGCATCTGGCACAGCAGCGCACGCGAGCCGCGATGAGTGACCTGGACCGACTCCATACAAGCCCCGATCCGATTGGGGCGGCGCTGGAGTTCCTCTGGGAGGCCCACCAGGGACCCATGTTCACTGCAAGCCTGGAACTTTGGGTTGCTTCTCGTACTGACCCGATCCTGGCTCGTCATATCGAGCGCGTCGAGCCTCTGGTCAATGCCACGTTGATCACGGCGATTGCCCAACAGTTTCCCCATCACGATGCGCCGAAAGAACTCCGAAATATCGTGTACACAGCGATGGATGCGTTACGGGGAATTCTGCTCGTGAGCTTTGTCGACCAAGATGCCGAACGGGCTCGTCGCCGGTGGGACCGCGCCTGTATTAACTTGCGTGCAGCAGCGGCCGGAATTCTGCCAGCGACCGCTGGACTGTGAACCGATCCCGACCATCTGTCTCACCGATGTAACCTGCCGCCAGCTAATCGTCTGCCAATGCGCGCACGTTATGTATTGAGGTACAGCGCGTTATGTATGGTTCATCTCTCATGCCAGTGTGGTTCCCCCGAGATCGTGGAAGGCTTCTGGCCTGGAGCTGGCGGAACACCTCGTCGCCGCGACTCATGACAACATCTCTAGTGCTTGCAGGACAGGGGTTTTCGCGCGAGGCAGGCGCGAAGCGATGTCCATGAGCAGTGCCGGTTTGCCGCCTGCGCGCAGCCACTGCCGCAGCGCATCACGGGCGAGCTCGTACCCGACTGTGCCGCGCAGGCGGAACGCATCGGCGATGGATCGTTCGGGGGAGTAGATCCCGATCGTTTGATTCGAGCCGGGGATCGTCATCTGGTCGCGTCCGATCTCGAAGGTGGCCGCATCGAAGTGATGCCAGGTGATCGCGGCGCGTCCTGCTGGGGTGCGGGATCCCCGCGGGATCGCGACATCCAAAGCGGCGGGGATCTCGTCGGTGAGGTCGTAGTGGGCCAGCGCGGAGGTCAAGCAGATGGTCGCGTCCGCTCGGCGGGTTGAGGCCTCGATCAGATCGCAGTCCATTGCCGGGGCGTCAGCGGGTAGGTAGATGCCCCGTGCGATGCGGTCGAGGCGGCCTTCGCGTGCGTCCCGGTAGAAGGCGCCGCGCGACAATCCGACCTTCTGTGCGGTGCGTGGGGTTAGTGCTTCCATGGCTATCGGCACCTCCGATCACAAACAAATCGTTTACAGTTAATAGCACCTGTATACGGGTTGTATCGCTTGCGACCGGGCGTCGCGGCGGGCTTCATCGCTGGTGAGGGTGCGTTTCGATCTAGGGCCAGGTCGGCACCAGGTGTCAACGAGGCGCTCATGATGACCTCGCGCGGGCAGCGCGTCGCGGCGACCGCCGGCTTCGGCCGTGTTGGCGGACGCGTCCGAGGGCCATCTAGAAAGGCGACTTGGCCATCTGCGACACGGGCTTGAGGCCATTCGTCGCGAGCGTAATTTTGCAGCAAATGCTTAAAACGAGCTGTAGAGCGTATTTGCTGTATATCGCTAAGAAAATTGTGTCCGAGGGGGGACTTGAACCCCCACGCCCGTTAATAGGGCACTAGCACCTCAAGCTAGCGCGTCTGCCATTCCGCCACTCGGACCTGCCCAGCCGTCTGGCCGGGCAGCTTAGGCTAACGGATCGAGGTGCCCAGTCCAAAACCGAGGGTGGTACGAATGTGACTGTGACTGCGCCCGAAGACGAAGTCGTTGATCTCGTCAGCTCGCTCATCCGGTTCGACACGTCCAACACCGGCGAGCCGGAGACCACCAAAGGCGAGGAAGATTGCGCCCGCTGGGTGGCCGAGAAACTGCGGGAGGTGGGCTACACCACCGAGTACGTCGAAGCGGGGGCGCCCGGCCGCGGAAACGTCTTCTGCCGGCTCAAGGGTGCCGAAGCGAGTCGCGGCGCCCTCCTCATCCACGGCCACCTCGACGTCGTCCCCGCCGAGCCCGCCGACTGGAGCGTCCACCCGTTCTCCGGCGCGGTGAAGGACGGCTACGTGTGGGGTCGCGGCGCGGTCGACATGAAGGACATGTGCGGCATGATGATCGCCGTCGCGCGGCATCTGAAGCGCAACAACATCGTCCCGCCGCGGGACCTGGTGTTCGCGTTCGTCTCCGACGAAGAGCACGGCGGCACCTATGGCTGCCAGTGGCTCGTCGACAACCGGCCTGAGCTGTTCGACGGCATCACCGAGGCCATCGGCGAGGTCGGCGGCTTCTCACTGACCGTCCCCACCAAGGATGGCGGCGAACGCCGCCTGTACCTCATCGAGACGGCCGAGAAGGGCCTGTCCTGGATGCGGCTGACGGCCCGCGGCCGGGCCGGGCACGGCTCGATGGTGCACGACGACAACGCCGTCACCGAGATCGCCGAAGCCGTCGCCAAGTTGGGCCGGCACCAGTTCCCGTTGGTGCTGAGCGAGTCGGTCGAGCAGTTCCTGGCGGCGGTCTCCGAGGAGACCGGCTATGACCTCGACCCGGCCTCGCCGGATCTGGAGGGCAGCATCGCGAAGTTGGGTGGCATCGCGCGCATCGTCGGCGCCACCCTGCGCGACACCGCGAACCCCACCATGCTCAAGGCCGGCTACAAGGCCAACGTCATCCCGGCCACGGCCGAGGCCATGGTCGACTGCCGCGTGCTGCCGGGCCGAAAGGAGGCGTTCGAACGCGAGCTCGACGCGCTGCTCGGGCCCAACATCACGCGCACCTGGGAGCGTGACCTGCCCAGTGTGGAAACCACCTTCGATGGCGACCTGGTCGATGCGATGAACGCTGCCATCCTGGCCGTCGATCCTGACGCCCGCACTGTGCCCTACATGATGTCGGGCGGCACCGACGCGAAAGCCTTTGTCCGCCTGGGTATCCGGTGTTTCGGCTTCGCGCCGTTGCGGCTGCCGCCCGAGCTGGACTTCGCCGCGCTGTTCCACGGGGTCGACGAGCGGGTACCCGTAGACGCACTACAGTTCGGCGCCAAAGTCCTCGAACACTTCCTGACGCACTGCTGATAGCTCTGCCCGCCACCGAAAGGACATCATGACTGCTTCGCCGTATGACAACCTGCCGCAGCTGCCGACCTTCACCCTGACCTCGACGTCGTTGTCCGACGGTGGCCCCCTGGCCAACGAACAGGTCAGCGGCATCTTCGGTGCCGGGGGACAGGACGTCTCGCCGCAGCTGAGCTGGTCGGGATTCCCGGCCGAGACCCGCAGCTTCGCCGTCACGGTGTACGACCCCGACGCCCCGACCGCATCGGGCTTCTGGCACTGGGCCGTCGCCAACCTGCCCGCCGACGTCACCGAGCTCGCCGCCGACGCGGGCAACGGCGATGCACTGCCCGGCGGCGCCATCACGCTGACCAACGACGCCAGCCTCAAGCGCTACCTGGGTGCCGCTCCGCCGGCCGGCCACGGGCCGCACCGGTACTACATCGCGGTCCACGCACTGCCGGTGGAGAAGCTGGACATCCCCGAGAACGCCACCCCGGCGTTCCTGGGCTTCAACCTGTTCATGCAGGCCATCGCCCGGGCCGTCATCCACGGCACCTACGAGCAGAAGTAGGCGAGCAGCTCGGGCCGAGTCGCGGGGCGGTACCTGCCGCCCTACTATCGGTTCGAGGCCGGTGGCGCGACGCTCGCCTGCCTTCCGATATGAGGGGGCCGTTCCACGTTGTCCACGTCTGCCCAGACGAGTAAACAGTCCAGGACGCCAGAGCCAGACCGGCTCGACTACATCGACCAGGCCACCTTCCTTTCGTATCGGGCCAATGGCCGGGTTCAGGTCGGCATGGCGCTGTGGTTCTACGAAGGTCCGGTGGATCTCGATGGGCTGCGCCGGTTCCACGAGAACTTCGGCAAGGGGCTCGTGGCGCGGTACATCGAACGGTCCCCGGTACCGTTCGGCCGGCATCGTTGGGTGACCGCGTCTGGCGCCCCGCGGCCTCTCGACATCGCCGAAACCGCTCGCCCGCGTTCGGCATTGAGCGACTGGCTGGAGGAGCGCGCGCAGATCCCGATCGACCCGGAGCATGGGCCGGGCTGGACACTGGGAGTGCAGCCCTTCACCGACGGCTCGACCGGGGTGGCCATTGCGCTGTCGCACTGTCTGATCGACGGCACCGGATCAGTCGTCGCGTTCATGGACGCGATCCTGGGCACCGAACGCAACCTCGGTTACGAGCGGCCGCGGTCCCGCACCCGCTGGCAGGCGATCCGTTCCGACCTGCGCCAGACCTTCAGAGACCTGCCCGAGGTCCGGCGGACGGTCAAGGTCGCCGCCAAACTTGCCCGCGAGCGTCGCGGTGAGATGACCGCAAAGCCGTCGGCGGACGACTCGGCCCGCGGCGACGAACTCGTGCACGTGCCGTTCGCGTCCGCCATCATCGACGGCGATCACTTTGATGCGCGCGCAGCGGAACTCAGCGGCAACAACTATTCGCTGGTCTCGGCGTTCGCCACCCGCCTCGGGGTACGGATGGGACGGCAGCGGGCGCGGGACGGCGCCGTCTCGTTGATGGTCTCGATCAACGACCGCACCTCGCTCGATGACACCCGGGCCAATGCGATGACCTTCACCACCTTCACCGTCGACCCGGCCACGGCCACCACCGACCTCACCGAGCTTCGTGGCGCGATCCGGACCGCGCTGCGTGGCTCAAGGGAGCAGCCCGACGAATCCTTCCAACTGCTGCCGCTGACACCGTTCATCCCGCGGCGGGCGGTCCGCCGGACCGCGGCCATGGTGCTCGGCGAGTTGCCGGTCACGTGCTCGAATGTCGGCGACGTGCCGGAACTCGTCGGCCGCATCGACGGCGTCCACCAGGCCGATTATCTGATCTGTTGGGGCGTCGAGCAGAACGTCATGAAGCGCGACATCGAGCAGCCCGGCGGCCTGCTGGTCGTCACGGCCCTGCGCCACAACGGCAAGGTCACCATCGGCGTCGTGGGCTACCAGGTCGGCGCGGAGAACACGAAGGCGGTTCTCCGCGAACGGGTCCAGCAGACTTTGGACGAACTCGGCGTCACGCCGCTGGCGGTCTATTAGGCCGTTCTAGGCCGCCGAGCCCACCGCATCGGCCAGCGACGCGAATCCGCCGGCCTTCAGGCGTGCGGCCACGCCGTCGTGAATGTGCTTGGCCCACAAGCCGCCGCTGTAGATGAAGCCGGTGTAACCCTGCACCAGGGACGCGCCGGCGGTGATCCGCTCCCAGGCGTCGTCGGCGGTCTCGATGCCGCCGACACTGATCAGCACCAGCTGGCCGCCGACCCGCTTGTGCAGCCGCCGCAGCACTTCCAGCGACCGTGCGGCCACCGGGGGGCCCGACACGCCGCCGGGACCGAGCTCGTCGACACCCGGGGTCAACAGGCCTTCGCGGGAAATCGTCGTGTTGGTCGCGACGATGCCCGCGAGTCCCAATTCGACGGCCAGGTCGGCGATCTCGTCGACGTCGTCGTCGGACAGGTCAGGCGCGATCTTCACCAGCACCGGCTTGGTGGTCTCGGCGCGGACGGCGGCCAGGATCGGTCGCAGCGAGGCTACTGCCTGCAGGTCGCGTAGCCCGGGCGTGTTCGGCGAGCTCACATTCACCACCACGAAGTCGGCCAGCGGGCCGCACAGCCGGGCGCTCTCGGCGTAGTCGTCGACCGCGCGCTCGGGCGGGGTGACCTTGGTCTTGCCGATGTTCACGCCGATGGGCACGGTCGACTGGCTGCGGGTCAGCTTGATGGCCAGCTCGCCGGCACCGTGGTTGTTGAAGCCCATCCGGTTCAGCAGCGCGCGGTCCTCGGGCAACCGGAACAGCCGCGGCGCCGGGTTACCGGGCTGCGCCTGTGCCGTCACCGTGCCGACCTCGGCGTAGCCGAAACCCATTGGGCCCCAGGCGTTGATGCCGCTGCCGTTCTTGTCGAAGCCTGCCGCCAGGCCCACGGGGCCGGGGAAGGTCACGCCGAATACGGTCGTCTCCAACACCGGATCCGAGGGAGCCAGCCACTTGGCCAGCAGCCGGCGGCTCACGCCCAACCCGGTTGCCACGCGCAACAGCGCGAACACCCAGGTATGAATCCGTTCCGGGGACACCCGGAAGAACACCCAGCGCAGGGCGCGATACATCAACGGCTCCTCACATCGACGGCTGTTCGGGCGGCGTCAATCTATCGGGCACATTTCCCGTCGCTTCGCTCGCCCTGATCTTGCGACGACGCAGCAGCACGCGGCGCGAACCATCCGTGTAGAGGCGCACCCGGGTCAGTTCCCAACCACGATATTCGGCCTCGATCGACAGCCGGATGGACGCCGACAATCTGGTGACCTCCGGGGGCAGTCGGAGCGGAATCCATTCGTAGTCGTCGGACAAGTCCTCTGCCCACGCCGCCGGCATCCGCCCCCGATGCATCAGTGCCCGTGCGGCTCTGGTCCGGCGGCGGCATTGGCGATCACCTGCACCGCGGCGCCCGACCCCGACACCACGAACAAGGTGTCGGTGCGTTCGTCGAAGGCGAGGACGTCGGGCTGCTGCACGGTGCGATATCGGACTTTCTCGACGGGGATACCAGTCGAAAGATCGTAACCAACGACACCGTTTGTCGCGGTCTGTGAAACCCAGGCGAGTTTCGACGATCCGACGAGGCCGTAGGGCGCGCCCCGCACCGGCGCCTGCTGACGCAGCATCAGCGGCGTCGTGCCGAACACCAGCAGGCCGTCGCCGCGGGTGTCGGCCACCAGTACGCGGCCGGCGGGATCGGCAGCCAGGGTGGTGGCGCCCTCGCCGGCGCGCAGCGCCTGGGCGACATCGGTGCCGTCCGCGTTCACCTCGGTCACCGAGGTCTGGCCGCGGTCCAGCACCACGACGGTATTGCCTTGGGCGGCAAGGCCGTCCACCCGGGCGAAAGCCTTCATCCGGGACTGCACCGCGGTGCCGTCGACGATCAGCACCGCGCCGTCGGCGGTGCCCAGGGCCAGTTTCCCGTCGGCCCTCCGGGCGATCGAGGTGAAGTCGGTGCCCGACTGGCCGTCCACCGTGACGGATTGCACCGCGCGCTTGCCGATGTCGAACCGCAGGTAGCCACCCCGGGTGGCCAGAAATGCCGTGCCCGCGCCGTCGCCCGTGACGCCCGTCGCCGCGGCCGGCAGCACCACCGGTGGGGTACCCGGGACGGTCACCACCGGACGTCCAGTGCCATCAGTGCCCAGCACCACCAGAGACGACGTCGCCGGGTCGAAGGTCGCGCCGGTGCCGGGGCCGGGGAGGGCGCGGACGACACCGTCGGGCGCGCCGCTGACCACGGGTGACACCGCGGCGCGTGCGGGGGAGATGGTGGGTGGCGGCGTATCGGCCGGATGGGACGAGCAGGCGGTCAGGGCGCCGACGGCCAGGCCGGCCATCGCGAATCGCGTTACGCTGGCCAGATATTCACGCCGCCGACAATTAATGCGGTGGTGATCCAATGACACGGGCTGTCTTTCGGTCGGGTGAGCGGCGGGCGATCGCGAATTGCCAGTCTAGGCAAATATTCCGGCGTCAAATTTCATTCTCCGGTGGGTACGCTCCGTACCGGAGCGGTATGGTCGGAAGTATGAGCATTGCCACCGACGGCGATCTTGCCAACGGTAATTTTGCTATCGAAGACCTTTCCACAGGTCTTCGGGCCAGCGGGTTTGGCCAAGTCGGCGACGGCCGGAGTTTTTCCTTTCGCCTGGACGACAAACGCGTGCTGATTGTCGAGATCTACCGGCCGCGGTTGTCGGGTCCGGTGCCCCAGGAAGAGGACATCGTCGCGGTGTCCTCGCGAAGCCTCGCGCACGTCGACGTGCACGACGAGCGCAGCCTGGCCGCGGCCGTGCGGGACGCCGTCGCCGCCGCACAACCGGTGCCGCGCAACCACTAAAGCCCGCGCGCGCCGCTCACGGTACGGTCGTCGGCGTGACTGACGTGGCAGCCATGAGCTGGTGGCAGACGATCGTGCTGGCCGTCCTGCAGGGGCTCACCGAATTTCTGCCGGTGTCGTCGTCGGGTCATCTGGCCATCGCCTCCCGGCTGTTCTT